>JAZNVL010000020.1:0-113396 GCA_045592785.1 Victivallales bacterium
ACAGGATAACCTTCAATTAAGAGACTCTTTTGTTACCCTTTTTTCAACAAAAATATAAGGAAAAATCAATATTTTTTGATAAAATGTTGATTTTTAGAACTATTTAACTAAAAAATGTCAAATGGTTTTGACATTAACAAATCAACCGAAAGGAGATACGATTATGAAAAAAAAATGTGCCGTTTACCAGGGAGCGGGAAAGGATTTTTCCATCCGGGAGTATGACGTTTCTGCACCTGCCGCAGGAAATGCAGGATTGAACCTGATCACCAGCGGGATCTGCGGGACCGATGTCCATATTCACGAAGGACGTCTGGGGATGCCCGATCTTCCGCTGATCATCGGACACGAATTCATCGGGGAGATCGATGCGCTTGGCAGCGGCGAAGCAGTGGATGCGCAGGGCAATAAACTGGCGGTCGGTGACCGTGCCATTGCCTGTGTGGCGACCCCCTGCGGGAAATGTCTGAACTGTCTGGCAGGAGAAACCGCAAGCTGTCTTGCGTTTCAGGTGACGTATGTCAAAAATGCAGAGGAAGCCCCTCATTTCCATGGGGGATTCGCCGAATATCTTTACAGTCCGTTTGCCAATCTGGTGAAACTGCCTGCGGACGTTGACCCGCTGGCGGCGGCGGCGTTTCCCTGCGGCGGTCCGACGGTGATCCGCGCCTGCGCCTACGGCGGCGGTCTGAAAGCGGGCGAACTGGTGGTGATCCAGGGGAACGGTTCGCTGGGTATCTTTGCGGCGGCTTATGCAAAAAAACAGGGCTGCCGGGTGGTGGTCATCGGATCCGGAGCCAATGAAGACCGGGTGAAACAGACCATGACGATAGAGCCGGATAAATTCTTTGATTTCCGGAAGGACAGTCCGGAGGACATTACGGCGGCGGTCGCGGCATACGCAAAAGAATGGAATCGGGGAGATGGTGCCGATGTGGTCATCGAGACCAGCGGCGGCGCCAATGCGTTCCCCTTCGGGCTGTCCCTGCTGCGTACCCGCGGGAGATATTTTGTGCCGGGTCAGTATTCCGATCGCGGAAATGTGAGTATCCCTCCGCATCTGATCACATTCAAGGCATTGCAGATCATCGGCAGCGGACAATACACCATGAAAGATCTGGGCGATTATGTTCAATTTCTTCAGGCGAACCCGGATTTGCAGAAGAAGTTCCGCGATCTGGTCAAAGTCTTTGCCGTTTCCGAAGCGGATGAAGCGATGCGTTCGGCGGAATCCGGCGACAGCATCAAAGCGGTCTTCGGAATGAAGTAAAACCCCATTCGAACGAAAGGAACAGCAAATGGAACCGGTGCGTATTGATTACAGCAGCAGAGTGGACGGCTTGCAGGACTATTATTTTCTGCATAATGCCGGAGAAAATACGGCATGTGTCGTGAGTCTCCACGGACACGGATCTCACGGAGATCAACCGTTCACCCGGAAAGATGTGGCGGAGCTCCTTCTTCCCATAATCCGGAAGTATGATCTGAGCTTGATCACCCCCAACCTGCGGGATAATGCCTGGATGTCCTGTACCGCAGTGGAAGATCTGCGGGATATTCTCGTTGACTGTAAGGAGAAATACAGATTTTCCCGGTACATCTTCCTTGCCGGAAGCATGGGCGGGACCGGCGCATTGATCTTCGCGACACAGCATCCGGAACTTGTTTCGGCTCTGGGAGTCATGGGCGGTGCCACCTACCTGCAGCCTTACCGGGAATACTGTTCCAGACATGAAAACAAGATCATTCAGGAGATCGCGCAGGCGATCGCCGATCATTATACGCCGGAAGATTATGAGAAACATAACGTCATCCGGCACTTTGACAAACTGCAAATGCCGCTGTGTTATTACCACGGGGAAGCGGATTACGTCATGCCCGTCACGGAAATGCTCAACCTGCAGGAAAAGATGAAAACGTTTCCCCATGCCCGGTTCAAAGTGATCCCGGAGGGCAATCACGATTCTCCGCTCCACTGTATGAAAGAGATCTTTGAATCGGTCTCCGGACTGCAGGATTTCGAAAGTGTTTATCAGCGGGAAGCCGCCACCATTCAGCCGGGCGCGCCCTATGTCTGTCTGACCGGTTATAATCTGGTCCGTTACTTCACCGGAAAATATTTTGCGGAACACCCGGCAGATAATACTCCGGAATGTATCGTTCACGCAAACGCATTCGCCTATGCGCTGGAACAGCTCCCGCTGCATTTCCCCGCCGATCAGCGTTTCACAGGCGGTGTGGAGACATTCCAGGTCCAGGAACTTCCCGACGGGATCACGCCGGAACAATATCAGGAATATTCCGACATCGTCAGTCAGCGCGGCAGCCGGTTCTTCCAGGTGGGCTGGGATCACACGGCACCGGACTACAATACGCTGATGGAACGGGGACTCGGTGACTTTATCCGGCGTGCGCAAAAGGCAAAAGAGGAATTGCAGAGACCGGAAAGCGAAGCCATGCTGATCGCATTGCAGGCGGTATCCAACTACTTCCGCAGGGCGGGCGAATCCTGGCGGGAGAGCCGTCCCGTGGAAGCGGAACGGCTGCGTCATCTTGCAACGGAACCGCCCCGGACCTTCGCCGACGGACTCCAATTGATGTGGCTTCTTTTTGTGCTGCTGACGTCCCAGACGCGGCATCACATGGCATTGGCACGGATCGACCAGTATCTGTACCCGTTGTACCAGCGCGACACCATCGACCGGACCGAGGCATTGAATCAGCTGTGTCATATTTTCAGCAAGTTGGAAGGCTTCCATGCCGTAAGCAACATCTGTATCGGCGGTGTGAAACCGGACGGCAGCGATGCGGTGAACGAATTGAGTTATCTGGTATTGAAAGCAGTGGAACGGGTCCACAGTCCCTCCACGAATCTCAGCGCACGCCTGCATAAGGATTCCCCGGAACCATTCATCCGCGCCTGTGCGAAACTGATCGCCACGGGGATCGGGTTCCCCGCCATCATGAACGATGAAGTGTATATCCCCTCCATGATGCGGTGTTCCATCCCGTTGGAAGCGGCACGGGATTACGCGCTGTTCGGCTGTGTGGAAGGAAATATTCCCGGCCGCGCCCCTGCCTGGAGCGACAGCCGGTTCAGCCTGGTGGAATCCTTTCTGGAAACCATTGCAGACCTGGAAACATTTGAGACCTGCGATGAACTGTGGGATCGTTTTGCCGCATCCGTCAGGACCGGTATGGAAAGACATTTGGAAAAATACAATCAGATGCTCCTCGAATATCCGGCGGAACGGTGTCCCGACCCCCTGCTTTCCGCACTCACACGGGATTGCATTGCCAGAGGACTTGACATCAATAACGGCGGCGCAGAGTTTCCCCGTCAGCACGGGGTGGGCATGGGCGGTCCGGCGACCATTGCGGACAGTCTTGCCGCCATCAAAAAACTGGTGTTTGAGGAGAAACGGATCCCGAAAGATCAGCTGCTTGCGGCACTGCGGAATAATTTTGAAGGGTACGAAGTCCTGCGGCAGACCTTGATCAACTGTGCGCCGAAATACGGGAACGACGATCCCTATGTGGATGAATTCTTCACGAAGATCGTGGCCCTGTGCAGTGAATCCACCATGAACAAAATGACGGTGGATCACGGATACCTGCGCATTTGTATGGCGTCCAACATCTCCAATGTGAGCGTCGGGAAAAGAACACGAGCGACACCCGACGGCAGACTGGCAGAGACCCCGTTATCCGATGCTGCGTCCCCCAATGCCGGAATGGACCGCAGCGGAAGCACCGCATTCATCAATTCTGTGGTCAAGTCCGACTACACCAACGCCAACTGCACCGTGGTGAATATGCGGTTCCTGCCGGATATGTTTCAGGATGAAGCCGGATATGACCGTCTGACCGTTCTGCTGAAACGCTTTATCGCCGGCGGCGGACACGAGATCCAGTTCAATGTCACCCGGGATGATGTTTTGAAAGATGCCATGGAACATCCGGAAAACTACGGGGATCTGATCGTGCGGGTCAGCGGTTTTTCCGCCATCTTCACAAAATTGGATCCGGCAGTACAGCGGGATATTTTACGGAGAAATTCTCATGGCAAATGAGCCGGACGGGCGCATCTTCCAGATCCAGCGATGCTGTTCCGGGGACGGTCCCGGGATCCGGACCACCGTTTTCCTGCAGGGGTGTCCGCTCCGTTGTCTGTGGTGTCATAACCCGGAATCACGATCGTTTCAGCCCCGGGTTTCGTTTCAGCGGGAACGGTGTCTGAATTGCGGTTTCTGCCGGGAACTGAACCCCGGCGCACAATGCCGGAAAGCACCGGAGAAAAACTGTACGGGCTGCGGAGAATGTGTAAAGATGTGTCCCGCCGGTGCCCTGACACTGTTGGGAGAACGTGTCACCGTCTCTGCCGTGATGGAAACGGTGAAACAGGATCTGTTTTATTACCAGGAATCGGGCGGCGGGTTGACATTATCCGGCGGGGAACCGCTGGCGCAGCCTGCATTTTCCGCAGCTCTTCTGAAAGCGGCAAAAGACGCAGGGATCCATACGGCAGTGGAAACATCCGGCGCGGTCCCGTGGGAACATTTTACCGGACTTCTTCCTCTGTGCGATCTCTGGCTCTTCGACATCAAAGCTTCGTCTGCCCGCTATCATGAATTGACGGGAGCGGATCACGATCAGGTCAAACACAACCTGCTGGGACTGTTATCGGCGGAAAAGCCGGTGATCCTGCGTGTGCCGCTGGTGAATGGAGCGAACTGCGAAGAAGACCTGCTTGCCGAACTGAAAGAACTGGCCCGTCTTCCGGGGATCCGGGGTGTGGAGATCCTGCCGTATCATGACATGGGCAAAGGGAAAGGCGTTATGTGCGGGGTCCCGGAACCGGACTGGGCCCGATTCTCCGCACCCGATGAAGAAACGCTTGAAAAATTCCGGATATTCTCTTGAACGGAATGACATACTGCACTATATTACCCTTGTTATCAATACATGAAACGCAACAAACATGAGGTATGCAATATGAGCAGTTCTGCAGATATCGGCAAACTCGATTCCAATCTGGCAGTCAAAAACTCTTTGACCGAAGGCATGGATATTTACTCCGTCGATGCGGGAAATATGGAACTCTTCGGCTTCTACTGGCGGAAACCCGGGGAACCCCTTCACCGTTTCCCCGCTTCCATGGATATGGAATTCAATCAGGGCGTGAAGAATCTTTCCCGCTGTTCTGCCGGGGGACACCTCCGTTTCCGTTCCGATGCGGACTGCATCAAAGTCCATGCCCGCGTGGAAGGCGGCAGGATGTCTCACATGGCATTTGTCGGCAGCCGCGGGTTCGACCTCTATGTGGGCAAAGGGCAGACACAGGTCTTTGCGAAAAGCTCCGTCATGAATCAGGCGGATGATGAATACACAGCGGTACTCTTCCAATCCCCCAACCGGATCATGCGGGACTTCACCATTTATTTCCCTCTTTACAGTGAGGTGAAGTTTGTGGAGATCGCCGTGACCGCCGGAGCCAGAGTGGAACCGCCGACGCCCTGGCAGGATAATGCGCCCATCGTTGTCTACGGAACCAGTATCACACAGGGCGGCTGTGTCTCCCGTCCGGGGATGCTTTACAGCAACATCCTGAGCCGTCTGGTCAAACGTCCGGTATACAACTTCGGTTTTTCCGGCAGCGGCAAAGGAGAAGCCCCAATCGCGCACAAGCTGACGGAGATCGCAGATCCCGCCATGTATATTCTGGATTACGATGACAATGCCCATCCGGATCTGTTGAAGGAAACACTGCTGCCCTTCCTCAACATCCTGCGGGAGAAATATCCCGTTGTCCCCATTCTCGCACTTTCCACGGAACCGAAATCAGCAGAGGCATTTGAACCCTTCGATTCCGAATACGCTTCGAAGGAACGGGGAAAATACAACGCCATTCATCAGGAAGTGCAGGATCTCCTCCGGCAGCAGGGCGATGACAACGTTTATTTTCTGGATGGAAGGATGTTATACGGCGCGGATTTTGAAGAATGTACCGTGGACGGCGCCCATGCCACCGATCTGGGGACTTACCGGACCGCACACGCTCTTGCGCCGCTGGTGGAACGGATCCTGAACCGTTGGTGGTAAGAAACGGGAAGAGATCAGTGGGAACGGGTCCTGCGGTCTTTCAGCAGGCGTGCCAGATGACTTTTATCGCAGAATCCCCAGGAATCTGCGGCTTCTTTCAGTGACACGCCGCGCCGGATGTCACCCGCCGCCCCATTGAGACGGTATATGCGTTCGTAACGCGCGAAACTCAACCCGAAAGTCTGTTTGAACAGGGCGGAAAAGTAACTGACACTCAAATGACATGCCTTCGCCGCTTCGTTTGCGGTCAATACGTTCCCGGAAAGTTTCAACAGTGCCGGACGGAGACGGCGGAATGTATTCATTTCTTTCACGCCGTGATGATTGGGGACTTTGACCTGCATGAAAAAGCCCAGGACCGCATACCAGAGCCGGAGTGCTTTCTCTTCGGAATCGGGCAGTGCGAAAAGCGATGCGATGTTCTCCCGGTAACGGGCAAGATCCGGCATCGAATTCAAACAACGTTTCCGTTCCTCCGGAGAAAGCAGAAAGAGCCGTTCCAGATCATCATACCCGTGGAAGAAGAATTCCTGCAGGGAAACGGGGTCGATGTTGAGGACGTACAATATCCGTGCGCAGGAAGCGGCGGACGAATGAACTTCCCAGGGCGCTGTGACAAAGACTTCGCCAACGGAAAAGGTCAGCACACTTTGATTGTATTGTGCCGAACTGGCCCCCTCCTGCACAATGATCAGATGCAATGCACTGTGCACATCCGGTGGCGAACGGTGATATCCCGCTTTTTGCACAGAAACAAGCCAGGAGAGCGGACGTTTCCGATCGAGCTTCCAGTCATAAAATTTTACGTTTTCCATATAAAAAGCCGTAAGATCGTTAAAATGTTCAACGGATACCGTAAAATATACAGCCGGAAACCGCAATGTCAAGTCCGGATGCATGACAGAGCTGCATTTTCCGGATCCTCTTACAGAGATTTTCTTTTTTTTCACTTTTTTTCTTTTTTTACTTGACATTTTATTTCCGGTAATGTATCTTATAGCAAATGCAAGAACTAACACGCAAAACTAACATACGGATTCATACCTGATCCAACCTTTACCTACTCATCTGTTTTGAAATCACCCACCCACAAAATAGAACCCGTTCAGAGCAGCATTGTATCTGCATTCTGAAGGAGAAGAAAAGGATTCCCATATCATGGCAAAAACACAGAACAGTTCGGAACGTGACATTCTCAACCGTTATGAAAAACAGCCGCTTGACAAAATATTCGGTGTCTTCGCAAAATATAAATATCTGATGATCTCCACCATCGCCGTATATATCCTGTTCAATACCGTGGGACTGGTCATGCCCTGGGTGATGAAGATCACCATTGACCGTGTACTGCCCAATGCAGACTATCTCCTGTTCGGTTTTCTCTGCGGTGCGCTGGCGATCGTTTATCTGATCCGTTTTCTGCTGCGTTATGTGGCCTGGTATCTGGTCGATTATATCGGCATACGCATCATGGTGGATATGCGGCAGAAACTGTTCCGGCATCTGCAAAGCCTCTCCCTGCGGTTTTATCAGGAATACCGGACCGGCAAGTTGATCTCCAACGTGATCAACGACGTGACTCTGATGCAGATGCTGATGCGTACCATTCAGCAGACCTGCGAACAGATATTCCAACTTCTGCTTGTGGCGATGCTGCTCTTCTTCATCAACTGGCAGATGGCGTTGGTCGTCGTGCTGACCTTGCCGCTCCACTATATCAATTTCCATTATTTCCGCAAGGTACTGAAAACAGACTGGATGCTGGTGCAGGAAAAACTCTCCGAGATCTCCGCCAATCTCACGGAATCCCTTACCGGGGTGAAAGTGGTGAAATCCTTTGCCCGGGAAAATGCAGAAAGTCACCGTTTCTTCCGGAATCTGCGCCCCATCATCGAATTGCAGATGCAGGTCACGGTGGACGGGATCTATCTGTGGGCGATCAATGATACATTGACCATCTTGACCTACTTGTGTACCATCGGATTCGGGATCCGGTACGTTCAGATGGATATGATCTCCATCGGGGAATTCGTGGCTTTTTACAGCTACGTCGCGCTCATGCTCCAACCTGTCGCGGTCCTTTCCACGATGTCCGGGGCGTTCTCCCAGGGAATGGTGGGAGCCTCCCGCGTAGTCCATCTGCTCAATCAGGTGCCGGAGATCAAAGATCCGGAAAAACCCACCCCGCTCCCGAAACCGCTCAACGGACATATCGAATTCAGGGACGTCAACTTCTATTACAAGCCCGATGACCGGGTGCCGACGATCCACGATTTCAATCTGACCATCAAACCGGGGCAGAAAGTCGCTCTGGTGGGCCCCTCCGGATCCGGAAAATCCACCATGCTCAATCTGCTGCTGCGGTTTTATGACGTGAACAGTGGTGCGATCCGGGTGGACAACATCGACTTGCGGCGGCTGAATCTGGAAGAATACCGCAGTCAGATCGGGGTGGTCCTGCAGGAGCCGTTCCTGTTCTCCGGTTCCATCCGGAAAAACATCGCCTACGCGAAACCGGATGCCACCGATGAAGAAATCGAAACCGCGGCACGCCTTGCCAATGTGGAGGAATTCGTCAACGATCTGCCGGATGGATATGAAACGATGGTCGGGGAAAACGGTGCCACGCTTTCCGGCGGACAGAAACAGCGTCTTGCCATCGCCCGCGCCATCCTGAAGAATCCGTCCATCCTGATCTTTGACGAAGCGACCAGTGCGCTGGATACGCTTTCCGAATCGCTGGTGCAGGAAGCCCTTGACCGGATGATGGCAGGAAAGACCACCATCATCATCGCGCACCGTCTCTCCACCATCCGGAATTCGGATGTCATCGTGGTAATGCAGAACGGCAACATAGCGCAGCAGGGAACGCACGACGAACTGGTGAATGTGCCGGGTGTCTATCAGACCCTTTACGAAAAACAACGCAAGATAGCAAAGAACATGTAAGGCAAGGAGACGGTTATCATGCAGGAAAAGATCAATTTACAACGTCAGTTGAAAACATTCCGCCGGATCATCGGAGTCATTGTCATTCTGCTTTTTGCCATGCTGGGTGCCGCCATCTTCGGCAAAATGGATGACGAAGTCTCCGGGGATGGTCAGGTCGCCGGAATCCGGGAATATGAATTGAAAACACTGGTCAGCGCGAACACCGTTGAGATCTGCAAACATGCCGGGGAGGAAGTCAAAGCCGGGGAACTGCTGTTGCGGTTTGACGACCGGGACCAGCGGGACGAGATCGCACGGATCAAACACGAGATCAAGGAATTGGAAACTGCCATCCAGATCAAAGAAAAGGAACTGGATATCCTTCAGAAAGATCCCCTTCCCGCTCATTTCCGGCATACGGAAAACCTGCTCCGGGAAGCAAAAGAAAAACTCAGCCGGTCACAGATCGAGTTGAACGCATACTCCACGCTTTACAAGCAGAACGCCATCTCGCAAAAGGAATTCATCCGGGTGGAAATGGAACACCTTTCCAACAAGATGAATGCGGAACGGCTGGAAGAAGACTGGACGAAACTGCAGAAGGGACTTGTGCAGGAGATCCTGGATAAAGCCGCGTATCAGCTGCAATTGCTCCGGCAGCAGCTCGCCGGAAAACTCACCGAACTCAAAAGCGCAGAACGGCATCTGGAAGATTATATCCTGCTCGCGCCGGACGACGGGATCGTGACCGATATTCCGCCGCGTCCCGGGAATTATTACACAAAAGGCGATGTGGTCATCAAGTTTTCCGCAAACAAGACCAAGAAGATCATCGCGCTCATCAGCGAAAATGTGGTGTATAAAGTGGAACCGGGTCAGGCTGCCCGGATCAGCAGCAGTCAGTACAATTATCTGGACTTCGGTTATTTCCCCGGGGAAGTCGAGTTCGTGTATCAGCTCCCTGTCACTATCGAAGGACACCGTTATTATCCCGTCAAACTGCTCCTGAAAGATGAGACTTATCCTATCCGGTTCGGGTCAGGGTGTAAAGTGACGATCCTCACCGGACAGGAACGGATCCTCTTTGTACTCATGAACCTGAACAGCAAGGACTATCTGAAACGCCGCTCCAAGACCATCAAAAAGGTCCTGAAGATCGAAAAGGCGAAAGAAGAATAAGTCACAGTTTCACGGCACAAAAAAAACGCACGGTATGACTTTTGCAAGTCACCCGTGCGTTTCTGTTATCGGATTACCGTATTACCGTATCGGCTTGAAAAAGATCCCTTCATCTCCCTTATGCTCTTTGTTCCAGAGCTTCTTCAGGGCTTTCACGGTCTTTTCCACCAGTTCATTACCGCCCTTCCAGGAAACCAGGTTGCAGTAACGGGATGCGCTGTATCCACGGTTGAGGAACCCGCGCTTGGTGGCAAGATAGGAGCCGCCGCCCCTTCCGGTAACGCCGGAAAGCTGGATGATGAAAGTCTGCACGAAGGGACTTCTGCCCTGGATCCGGTGCTGGAAGTCGACATACAGTTCGAACTGATTGGAAGCAAAGGCGATATCACCGATACACAACACATGGGACTGTGTGCTGTACTTGTCGGTTTCTTCCTGTGCTTTCCATCTTGCGATCACGCCCTTGCAACGGCTTCTTTCCGCATTCAGACGGCAGTTTCTGTTGAAGATCGCGATTTTGTCTTCGCCTTCCACTTCGGGCTCATAAGACAATTCATTCAAATCTTTCAGACGCTGGCAGGAGAGATCATAGTCTTCCTGTGTGATCATGCGTTTGGAAAGTTTGAGATCCAGCACGTCGTGATGGATGGGAGCGTAATTGATGATGTCCTTCTTCGCCCAGGCGTAGACTTCGGAAAAACTGGCGGCGATGCGTTCCGCAATGTCTCTGCGACGGAATTCTTCCGCATAACGTTCTTCTTCGCCGGCGTATTTCAGCATGTATCTGCGTTCTTCCGCCTTGTAGTAATGGAGCTGACGGGGTGACAGGTCGCCGCCCGCGCCCGCCTGGGAGAGAATATAGATGTTGCCGAATTTCTTGCGGATGGCAGCTCTCGTTTCAGCCCAGAAGGAGGCAGTCTGCTTGAGACTGTGTTCCGTATTCTGGGAGGGACAGGGCACGTTGATGATGGCACCGGTCAGTTTCTTGTTTTCATCGAATGTGAAAAGCAGATTGACGAACGCATCGGAACCGCCTTCATACCCGGAGAATTTGGCATCGGCGGTGCTGCCGTACATGGCGGCGTGCCCGTTGACACCGTGCGTGGAGTTATTGGTTGCGCCGGGACGTTTGGAAAGGTCGTCGTGATACAGACATCTTCTGCTGTGAGCGACGACAGCGAATCCGTAACCGTAAGCGATACCGCCGTTGGCACGTTTGTCGTATGCTTCGCAAACGATATCCGCCAGACGGTTCACCAGGAATTTCCGGTATTCCAGACCATCCACGAAATCAATGGAGGTGGGAACAGGGACATCGCCCTTGAGTTCGCCGTCGGCGGTGGTGATGTTACTGGTGAAGAACGCGGGACCGGCGTGCGTATGAGTCACGTTAAGCACGATCTTTTCCACCGGAATGGCGGCATTGCGTGCCTTCACCGCAGCATGGACTTCATCCGTAAGTCCCTGACCGGGGGTCACCAGGTCGATGGAGAGGAAGCAGACGTCATCCTTGCCGTCACTGATCCAGAGAGCAGTGGCGGTGATGGGGTCCAGCACCCCCTGGGAGATACGCATGTAAAACTGTCCGGGGAGATTGACGGGATCCGTGGTGGAGACATCAGCGGCAGCCCATCCGATGGAGAAAAATTTCTTTTCCATAAAAACGAAACCTTATGTTAAGTTTGGGGTGATCAAATCTTCTGGATCAGATAATGCACAGACGGGAAGTCGCCGCCGGTCTTGAACATGATCTTTCCGTTTTCCGTGACCGGGAAGGCACTGCCGACCTGCATACCGCTGTCGCCGATGGCATCCACGCGGAAGATACCGGTATTGTTTTCGATCTCGATCTCTGCTTCGATGACCTCGGCTTCAATGGGACCATGTCCTTTGGAGTACTGGATGGTATGGTCGTCATTGTACTGCGCATCGGTATTGTCGCAGTTGCCAATGACGGTCAGCAGAATGTTATCGGATTCCGTGATCGGGGCATCGGAGAGAGAGGACATTATGATGGCTGCGTACGCGTTGCGGCAACGGATCTTGACACCTTTGAGTTCGATCTCGCCGACGGCACCCAGGAACCCGTAGGCACCTTTGGTACGGGGAGAATCGATCAGCCCGATCCGTTTCTTCATATCGCGGGTGAGTTCGCCCGTATCGGAGACGATCTGATCCGGATCTTCCGGAACGATGCGGTCACGGGGATCCACGATCTTTGCGTTCGGGGGGAGTTTCATGCCTTCCAGCATGGTGGCGACGGTGGTGCGTTCCGTCACATTGAGCAGTGCCGGGAAGTCGTAGAAGTAAGAAACGCCGGGTGTGCTTTCCATCAGCTTCTGACCCGGGTATTTTTCTTCGTAATGCGCCTGGGCATCGGCACGCATGAACGAATCTACCGGGACCACAGAAATGCAGTCGGAGGTGCGGATATCCTGTCTGCGGACCATGAGTGCGGCATGATAGAACAGGGAGAACCGGCAGGGATCGTTGAACGCATCAAAGATACCGCTGCGGTACGGAACGCCGGAAAGTGCTTCCCCGGTGATGGGTGCAGCGATCATATCGATGTTGGGACGGTTGTCATAACGATAGGTATGGATCGTGCATCCGCTCCAGCCTTGCAGTGCGGTACATGCGGCGATGTGCAGCGTACCTTCTGCACGGTACTGATTGGGCCACGGATCGTCCCATTCGGAAACGAAGAACGGACGGTCGGCAGTCCGGAAGTAGGGGAACGGATCCAGCCAGTGCCAGACATTGCCCAAAAAGGATTCATTTTTGACACGTTTTGCATGGGGAGTCCAGCTCCAACCGTACCAGTAAGTGTGACTGTCGGTGAAGTCCATATCGGTACTTGCACGGAGCAGTCCGCCTGCGCCATAATTCCAGTTTGTCCCCGTAATGGGGATCTTGACGCCGCTCTTTCCGATCATGTGTTCACGCATTTCGTTGAAGTATTTCTTCTGGATCCCGATCTTGAAAAGAGTCATTTCCCGGGTGGAGTTGTCGCTGAAATTGATTTCTTCCGCCGGGGGATACGCGTTTTCTTTTCTCCACGCCTGATACTTGTCTTTGAGGCGGGTGAGATAGGGTTCCACGATGCAGTCGCAGTTATTGAAGATCTCGCTTTCGTTGGTGATTTCGGTAAGCGCGATGGCGGGATCATCTTTGTACGCCAGTTTGGTGTAGGGATTGTAATGGCCCCAGATCTGGTCGCAGAATTCTTTCTGCAGTTCGATCATTTCCTCAACGTGCATACTGAGTTTCTTGGCGGAATCGATCATGTGAATGGAGTTTTCGATCCCGTCACCACTGCGGAAACGGCGATAGGTGAGCATATCCAGATACACATAGATCCCGTTCTTTTTGAGGGCGTAGATCAGATAGTCCAGACGATCCAGACTTTCCGGATCCAGCGAACGGGTGTTTTCCAGTCTTTTGCCTCTGGTGAACTGGAAGATATTGGGAGTGGACCAGTCGCCATCCATCTGGTGCATACGGACGATATTCAGCCCGAATTTTGCCAGACGTTTCGCCACCATCTCGCTGTACTCATGAGAGGGGAAGCAGGCTGCGCTGTTGAAGTTCGTACCCCAGAAACGGGCTTCGGTCCCGTCTTCAAAAACCATTTTCCCATCTTTGCAGGTGAGAAAACCATGTTTTCCAGCCGGCATTTCCTGTTCGAAAATGAAGGAGATGTCGATGGGGGAATCATCCCAGGGCGGGGTGAAATTGACGACTCTTGTCGTTGCTGTCTGCATAAAAAATACTCCTGTTCCGGCGGGTTCGTTTTACCGCCATGATCTTGGTTTGCAGTGCGTGTTTTTCTGATGGTGAAAGCACACACAGGAATCATATTTCCCTGCGCTTTGAATACCATAGCACATACACTTCACAATTCAAGTGCTTTATTTCATTTTGTCATAAAAACGAAATAAAATGGCAAAATAACGCATAACATTTCTGCCGGTTCGCCGCAGTGCCACGTCAAAATGGGAACGCGTTGCGCAATTCGGCGCTGGTCTTCTTGATCCGGTCATTGTAAAATCTTTATTGGATCAGCAGCCGGAAACACCATATTTCCGTTGATCAAAGCAAAATATTCCGGATATTTTTCAAAAATCCACTGCTTCATTCCGATATTGTCTTTTCACTGCTGACTTTTTTTACCATTGAATTCATATCTTATTTCACACTGCAGATGCGAAAGCACATTGATTAAAAAAATTGATGGTAAAACATTGCATTTTACGGTAATTTTTTTTGATATTTTTCTTTTCCAGGCACCCCAAAAATAAAAAAAACTCCGGTTACCGGATTGCAATATAAAAAAACAGGTGTATATTATACCGCATGTACGAAATCTAAAATCAAGGCATTGCAATGCAAAGCAATAAAAAATATCAGATCGACATGTGTCATGGCTCACTGTTCAGCCAGATCTTCCGTTTCTCACTGCCCATCAT
Organism: Victivallales bacterium; assembly: GCA_045592785.1. GTDB lineage: Bacteria > Verrucomicrobiota > Lentisphaeria > Victivallales > UBA1829 > RGIG8244. The sequence goes on from JAZNVL010000020.1 coordinate 14,682, forward strand.
CTGCACCAATCTGATGGTCATTCTGTTTCAGGCTGCCGACCTGATCGTGCTGGGACAATTTGCAGCTCCCGAAGTCAAGACTGCCGCCGTTGCCGCCGTGGGAAGCACCGCCGCTCTGCATGTCATGCTGCTGGTCTTCTTCTTCGGATTCGGTGCCGGGGTGAACGCCATCACCGCGCGGTATGTGGGGGCGAAAGACCATAAAAAAGTCTCCCGGACGGTCCACACCTCTTTCACGCTGGGGATCTATGCCGGGGTATTCATCGGGATCCTGGGGATCCTGTTCTCCCGGACCGCACTGCGTTGGATGGGGACCCCGGATGATGTATTGGGGAAAGCCACGCTTTACCTTCAGATCTGCAGTATCGGGCTGCCTTTCACCGTGATCTACACCATCGGCGCCGCCATTCTGCGGTCCATCGGCGACACGCAGCGTCCCCTGCTCTACATCACGATCGCGGGGGTATTCAATGTCCTGCTCAACATATTCTTCGTCACGGTCTGCGGGATGGATGCCGCCGGGGTCGCTCTGGCAACGAAACTTTCCAACGTTCTTTCCGCATGGCTGATCATCCGCACCCTGCTCCATGCTGACGGCGCACTGCGGCTGCAATACAAGAAACTCCGGATCCATTGGGCTACGCTCAAAGAAGTGTTGTGGATCGGGATCCCCGCCGGATTCCAGGGCGCGCTTTACAGTATCTCCAATATATTCATCCAGTCTTCCGTGAACTCCCTGGGCAGCAGTGTGATGGCAGGGAATTCAGCATCCCAGAGTCTGGAAGGGATCGCCAGTATGGCGAGCGGAGCTTATTATCAGACAGCTATGAGTTTCACCGGGCAAAACCTGGGCGGAAAGAAATACAAACGGATCATCCAGAGTATTATGATCTGTCTGCTTTATACGATTGCATTTTCCATGATCATGGGCGGCGTCATGCTGGCTTTCGGGAAACCGCTTCTCGGTTTGTATAACCCGGATCCGTTTGTGATCCGCAGCGGAATGGAACGATTTACTGTGATGATGTGTTCCTACTTTCTGTGTTCCACCATGGACACCATTTCCGGCGCACTGCGCGGGCTGGGACACTCCGTCAAGCCCACCGTCACCACGATCATGGGGACGTGTGTCCTGCGTATCTTCTGGGTCCTCTGCATCTTCCCGCAGTACCGCACGATGCAATGTCTGATGATTTCTTATCCCATTTCCTGGATCCTGACTGCCGGAATCAACGGGTTGATCCTGTACTACGTCTGCCGCAGAATGCTGCGGGGCGTGGTTGCGGATAAACACTACTATCTGTGCGGGAAAGCCTGAACCTGATAAATGCCACTGCTGGAGCAGGAAACGCGATCAATTATCACTTGAAAACTTCAAGAAGCGGTCTTGCTGTTTTCAATCCCGTCTCAAAGTCAGGCTTGATCGTACATTCCAAACTTATTCGCTCCAGGTGGGGACACTGCCGGAGGACGGCGGCGACCGCTGCCAGATGCTCTTCGTCCCCGGGGCGGGGAGAGACGCGCTCCACAGGGGTTCCGTAATGGGCATGGTAAAGAAGATCGGCGAACGCAGGAAGAGCGGCAAGGTCCTCACCATTCGCATGGTGATGATAGATATCCACCAGACCGCCTACGGCGGGATGTCCTGACAGTGCGGCAACTTTCACCCCTTCGGACACCAGATTGATGTAGTTGCAATCCTTGCAGGACAGCGGTTCCACGACCACGCGCATCCCGTACTTCTGTGCGATTTCGCCGCAAACGGTCAGGATGCGTACGAACTGGGGTTCGATCTGTTCACGGGTCATACCTTCGGGGATCCGGCGCACCCAGCCGCTGCCGATCACGGCGATCTTTCCGCCCCATGCGGCAGCACGGGAAAAGCCTTTTTCGCAGTAATCGGCGACCTGGGCGAGGATGTCGGTCTGATCGCCGTTTTCGGCGTAGATGGGAAAGGCACCGGAGAAGAAACAGTTGTAAGCCTCCACCTTGATGGGAGATTTTTCCACGCGTGCCGTAAAATCGCGATATTCCTCATCGGAGAGTTCGGTCACCCAACAGAAGTTGGCCTCGATATAATCATAGCCGCAGGCGGCTGCGGTTGCGAGCTGTTCGGGGGAAGTACATACACCAAGTTTCATAGTCTGATTCTTCTTTTTTACTCTCAAAGCTGCAAATCTCTCTGCAAACTCTTTGAAGGTTGATATTTCTGCACACATCACCATCACTGGTAACGGAAAGTAATATACTGTCTGACCGGATGTTTGTCAAGCCGGTACAGCAAATAAATCCCCAAAAAAGTCATCATGGATTTGAGAGACGGGTGCAGAACCGCACGCCGTTCTGCACGGCAGCAAAGATCAGTCTTCTGCGCTTTCGTCTTCTGCGTTGACGGGGAAATATTTGATCGTTTCCTCTTCCGTAAGTTCCTGTACGGAGCGTAACTTCCGTTCCACCGCCCGGGTACGCACGCCGATCTTATCCACATGATTCACGACGGATTCCAGACTTTTCCGTGTAGCATCCATAGCGGCACCGAACTTGCTGAATTCCGATTTTACCGCGCCCAGGATCTGCCAGACATCATTGGAGTGTTTCTCGATCGCCAGCGTTTTGAACCCCATTTGCAGCGAGTTCAGGAACGCGACCAGATTGGAGGGGCCGACCACGGAGATCTGATAATCGTTCTGCAAACTTTCAAACAATCCGGGCTGACGCAGGATCTCGGCGTAAATACCTTCGCTTGGAACGAACATCAGGGCAAACGCGGTGGAAACCGGCGGATAAATGTACTTGGACTTGATGTCTGCGGCACATTTCCGCACCGTTTGTGCGAAGTTCTTCTGTGCTGTTTTCACTTCCGCGGACATACTGGCGTGCTGTTCGTAACACTCCGTCAGCCGCAAATAATCTTCCACCGGGAATTTGCTGTCCACTGGCAGAAAAACCGGTTCTTCGCCTTTGTGTCCCGGGAGACGGATCGCGAACTCCACCAGTTCCGAACTGTTGGGAACGATGGACTTGTTTTTCTCGTACTGATCGGGGGCGAGATATTGTTCCAGGAGAGCAGCCAGCTGGATCTCGCCGATATTTCCGCGCACTTTCACGTTGGTCAAAGCCTTCCGCAAATCGCCCACACCGACAGCAAGATTCTGCATTTCGCCCAGGCCCTTGTGGACCTGCTCCAAACGTTCGCTGATGAGCTTGAACGATTCATTGAAATGCTTATCCATGGACTCCTGTAATTTTTCATCCACGGTCTTCTTCATCTCATCCAGTTTCTTTGTATTGGCATCCTGGATCTCTTTGAGACGCAGGTCCAGATTTTCCCGGTTTTTCACAAGCTGCTGGTTCATGCTTTCCTGAAACTTGTTCTGGAATGTCAGCTGTTCCTGACGGGAATTGCGGTTTTCTTCCAAAAGGGTCTGATTGAAGGTTTTGATCTTTTCATCCAGCATCTGGATCAGCTGTTTGATTTTCGCATCATTCCGATCGCCATAGACTTGCAGAGAATCGGTCAGCTGTTTCTCCGTTTTCTCGTTCACGGTCTGCAAATGCAGTTGGAGTTCCTGCAGAAACTTGATGAACTCACCAAAGGAATTTTTCATCTGCTCCTGCTGATTGGTAAAGTACTGCATGGTTTCCATGCGGGCGGATGAAAAGTTTTTATTGAGTTCCTCCCGGTTCCGCGCGGATTCTTCTCCGTTCAGCCTGGTGAATTCATTTTTCAATTCCTGCAAACTCTCTCCGCTGCGGTCGGAAGAAGATGCGGCGGAGATTTTGACCAGAAGGATACCGGTCACGATCAGGTTGACAACGAGAAGAACGAGAACAACGATTTCGATCATAAGTATTTACCCCATAAATAATTCCAAAGCACCGTGACTGTTATCACGGCAACGGTTGCGATATACGGGGTTAATATAACACAAGTTTTACGTTTGTCAAATGGTATCCGCCATACCGGAATACGGCAGATACCATGCGGCTTCTTTTATTTGACTTTCTGATAAAAGATCACGCTGACACTCCCGGGGTCATCCAGTAGAGTTTGCCGCAGAAGGATTTCCGGCAGAGATCGTCTGTTCCGTTTTCTTTTTATCGATTTCCCGCGGGTTGTTATAATACGCCACAAGCAGAACACCCGCGACGATCAGGACGAATCCCAGGATCGCCATCGGCTGAATCTTTTCGCGGAATACAAGATACATGGCGAGCTGGATCAGGATAAATGTGCCGCCGGTGCTGATCGCCACCACATTTGCCGCGGGAAGATGACGGTACATCCCTATCATGAACAAAATACTTGTTATCCCCACGGCATTCCCGAGGGCGAACCCCCACCAGTAATGGGAAGGGGAAACTGCACCCCACTTGAAGAGCAGATTTGCCACTATCTGGCACGCCAGAAAAAGAGTTATGTGAAAATATACCATTGTTTTCTCCTGGAAGACTTGCATTATTCTGTTTGACAGATATATTACTGCAAGTTCTGAAAAAAACAATACCATATTTTACTTTTTCCATGAATAATCTGACTGAAAACAATCTTTTCTGTCTCACACAGGACAGAAACAGCGGGAAACAGGGGACCGCCTGCCCACTGCATTTCGAATTCATCGTCGGGAACGTGACACCGGTCCCGGAAGGACACTCCACGCTCTGGCGGAAAATGCCTTTTCATTTGTGCTGTGTCGCGCCGGCGATGCCGGAGGGAGCCAGCGTTTCGTTTTACTTTGAGAATCAGGAAGCTATCACCTGCACGGAACCATCTGTCATTTTTATTCCGGCAGGGGTCACACACCGTCTGGACGATCATGGCCCCGCCAGGGAAAGCATCTGGATCCATTTCCGGCTTCTCTTTATGCCGGACCAGGATCTCTTCTCCCTTTACAACGTACAGCCCTTTATTACGACAGAACATATTGAAGAGATCGAAGCATTGCTCCGGAAGATCATCGCCTTTCCCTCCAAACTGGATACGGTCCAGGCAGCCTGGTTTCAACTCTACGGGCAGACGCTCTGCTGTAAACTCATGGAACGTGCCGGGCTTGATCCGGCACATGACACCGCCCCGCAGATCTCGTCCGAATACAAAAAACTGCTTCCGGCACTGAATCTGCTTTATCGCTCTGACAGAAAGCCGTCGTTACAGGAACTGGCGGCAGCCGTGCATCTCTCCATTTCCCGTTTTCAAACGTTGTTCCGTCAGGAGATGAAGACCACCCCCGGCAATCTGTTCCGCAAGATCCAGTTCACCCGGGCATGCCGTCTCCTGACGGATCCCGGTCTCACCCTTGCGGAATGTGCGGAACAGCTTGGATTTTCCGATGCGTTTCATTTCAGCCGTGAGTTCCGGAAACTTTCCGGTTTTCCCCCCAGCGAATACCGCAAACAATTCTGCAACAAAAAAAACCGTTGACTCTCTGTAACAGCCAACGGTTCATCGAATCGGCACCGTATCAGCGGATGAAGGAAGTCAGATCCTGGACTTTGCCGTCAAGGATGGAGTTGTAGATGGCATCGCCGATGGAGATGGCACGGAGTCCATCCTGCGATTTCGCCAGAATATCAAACTTGCGGTCCGGATCTTCTCCCAGGAATATGTCTTCCTGGATCCGGTTGTCTCCGCCACCATGCCCGCCTTCCGCCAACGTGACATGGATCCGTTCCCGTCCTTCAAAGATCGGGAAGTAATCAATATACTGTCCGCCGGGTTCATGGATGGGCGGCAGCGCACTTGCCCCTGCCCCGCCGAATTCACGGGTTTCCAGACGTCCCCGGGTCCCGTTGATCGCCAGAGAATATCCTTCGTACGGCGTGGAGAAATTAGCGGAATAATTGAGCAGGACACCGTTGCGGTATTTCACGTTCGCAACAAAGGTATCGTGAATATTGATGGCAGAGTCGAACATGCACATATCCGGACGGTATGTGGTGAACAGCTTCTCTTTGGAATCAAATGCGTTCAAATGGTCATCCTTGACGAACATGGCGGCGGTACGGGTATCCCAGCGTTTTTTGTACGGACAACGTATGCGTTCCGCACATTCGCCGCAATGACGTCCGTCTTTCCGGGACGGGTTGAACTCGCCATCGGGACCGAAGTGATTCAGCGCACCGAACGCATGAACGTATTCCGGGATCCCGTCCACCCACCAGTTCACAAGGTCGAAGTGATGACTGGATTTGTGGATCGAGAGACTTCCGGAATTTTCCCGCATCCGGTTCCAGCGATGGAAATAACTGGAACCGTGATGGATGTCGATATACCAGTTCAGGTCCACATGGGTGACACGCCCGATCTTGCCGTTCAGGATCAATTCCCGCAGTTTGACGTGAACAGGATTGTAACGGTAGTTGAACGTACAGATGAGTTTGCCTTTGGAACGGTCTTCGGCTTCCATCACGCGGAGCGCATCGGGAATGTTGGTGGTCATGGGCTTTTCGCTGATGACTTCCAGATCATTTTCCAGTCCGCGGCAAATATAATTCACATGATAGCAGTCCTGACTGACCACAAGAATGGCATCCGGTTTCTGTTCCGCCAGCATCCGGTCGAATCCATCCTGCCAGTTTTCGGGCGTGACAAGATATTCCGCCACATCCTTTACTTCCGGAAAAACATTTTTGCACACTTTGAACCGGATCGGGTCAATATCCAACATCCCGACCAGTTCCGCACGATCCTGAAATTTCTTCGCGATCGCGCTGATATACATCCAGATCGCGCGGGAGGAAACGCCGCATACAGCATACCGTTTTTTTGCCATTTGAAACTCCTTATCATCATTATTTTTCTGTTTTTTTGCCATCGATGGCAACATGAATAATATAGCACTTCACAGAAACAATGTCAAGCATTTTCTGTAAATATTTACAAAAAAAAGGACAGCGACCGGGGAAACCGGCAACTGTCCTTTGAGCACAGAAAGAGCAGATCAGAGTTCTGTCCACTTCTCCGTTCCGGCGGAGTTTCTGACAATGGCTTCGAGGAAACGCATTTCAGAAATACCGTCATCCACCGAGGGATAATCACCGGGGATACCGGTGCGGATCGCGTCGGCAAATGACTGGTAGATGTTGGCGAATGCTTCGATAAACCCTTCGGGATGTCCGGCGGGAAGTCGGGAACATGCAGCAGCGGCACTGCCGGTACCGGGCCAGCCTCTGCGCAGGATCTGAATGGGGGCATCGTTGGACCGGATGATGAGATCTTCCGGTGTCTGTTCGCGCCATTCGATCGCAGCTTTGTCGCCGTAGATCTTGAGGATGAAGTTATTTTCCTCCCCGGTGGCGACTTCGCTGGCGAAAATAACGCCGCGTGCATCCGGCTTGTCAAAACGGAGCAGAACACTGCCGTCATCATCGAGGGCGCGTCCTTCCACGAACGTGGCGAGGTCCGCACTGACACCGGTGATGTGCATTCCGGTAACGAACTCAATGAGATGCTGCGCATGGGTTCCGATATCCGCCATACAACCGGAAATACCCGCCTGTTTCGGATCGACACGCCAGGCAGCCTGTTTTCCTGCATTGGGGGCGGCAAGCCAGCCGAGGGAATACTCCACGTTGACCTTGCGGACCGTTCCGAGGACACCATCGGCGATGAGTTGTTTTGCCTGCTGCACCATGGGGAAACCGGTATAGTTGTGCATGAGACAGAAGAGTTTTCCGGTTTTCTTCATGGTCTCTTTGAGATCCTGCGCTTCCGCGGAACTCATGGCGATGGGTTTTTCGCACAGCACATGGAATCCGGCAGAAAGGAAGGCTTTGCAGATGGAATAATGATACAGATTGGGGGTACAGACCGCAACAAAATCGATCCGTTCCTCTTCCGGCAGAGCCAATTCCTTTTCGATCATGGTCTGATAATCGGGATATGCCCGTTCCGGCGCCAGATACAATTCTTCGGCAAAGGCACGGGATTTTTCCGGATCACGACCGAACACACCGGCAGTGAGACGGATACCGTCATCCAGACGTGCAGCCATACGATGGACGGCCCCGATAAATGCCCCGGGCCCGCCGCCGACCATACCCATACGGATCAGTCTTTTCTTCACAGCAAGTTCTCCTTATGATAAGATTCAATGATGAAACGGGAAATACATCAGCCTTTGAGCATGGCATTGAGAATGTAGAAATTGAGTTCTTCGTAATCGCGTTCCGCCACCAGCTTGTCGATCATGGCATCATCCATAGAACGGGAGATCTCCAGAAGTTTCAGGAAGATCTTCCGGCTGTAATCAAGATGTTTCATATCCACGCCGGATTTCTGGGTACGCATGACTTTCACATCCAGTCCGACCCATTCGCCGTTGTTGCCGAAACCGTGTTTATCCAGCACGCGGACCTGATTGAGCGCGCGACGGGGATCCACAGCACCGAAGGTCAGGTCCTGGTCGAACTTCAAACCGTTCTGGTCGTTCAGATGCACACTCCAGAGTTTCTTGTGTGCCAGAGCAAAGCCCATTTCATCGGAGGGGGAGAGATTGGCGAGGAGCGCGTGCGCAGTTTCGATCAGACAACCGACCCGTTCCGGAGCATTGGTCATCAGCCCCATGGCGATGGCATGTCCGATGGTGGGGATGTAAGTATGATCCATGGGTTCATTGGGCTTGGATTCGATCATGATGCGGATGTTTTTATCATAATCCAGCATGGTCTGCAATGCTTCCCCGATCCGTTCGGTTGCGACGACCGGATCTTTGGCTTCCCGGATATAGGTCCCTTCGCGGGCGAGCCATAGCACGATATTACGCGTACCGAGTGCATTGGCGATATCAATGGTGCGTTTGCTGCGTTCGATGGCGTACTTGCGGCATTCCGCACAGTTGTTGGTGTAACCGCCGTCGATGGTCTGGGGCGCGAACCACATACGGGGCGCGACGAATTCGGGGACCAGACCGTGATCATCCAGAACTTTTTTCAGTTCAGAGGCTTCTTTGATGATCTCTGCGGGGGAAAGATTTTCCATATTCGGAACGGCATCATCATCATGGAACTGAACGCCATCGAATCCCATTTTCTTGTATGCTGCCAGTTTTTCATTGAAGGGGATCGTGTTACGGACTTCAGGGCCGAACGGGTCGGCTCCTTCGTGAATGTTCCACGGACCGAACGAGAAACGGAATGTACCTTGCATAATTTCTGCTCCTTTGGTTAAAAGTTGTGAATTATTTCTAATATACATGTTGCAATTTAAAATTCCTTGACTATATTACGAAATAATAGCACAATATTACGAAATAGGTGGATTATGAAAACAATTGTCGCAAACAGAAATGATTTTTTTCCCGCAAATGCCTGTCCCATCGCACTCCGCGCCATCCGCGGAGATATGCCAGTTCAGCACGAAGGTGACCTGACAGACATCCGGCACACCCACGATTTTTCGGAACTCATTCTGATCACAAACGGCGGCGGTGAACACTGGATCGACGGGGTGACATATCCGGTTACAGCCGGGGATATTTTTTTGATCCAGGGGAATACCGAGCATTATTTTCTGGAACGGCATGACCTCAATATGTATAATATTATGTTCGATGATCATTATCTGAAAGAACACATGCGCAGTCTCCGCAGTTTATCCGGATTCAACGCGTTTTTTCTGTTTGAACCCACCTATCGGCGGCATCACAAGTTCAAAAGTCATCTGCATATCCCGCCGGGTGAAATGCTGCCGCTGAACAATCTTCTGTTGCAAATGGCCAATGAAATGAGTGAACCGCAGCCGGGGAGCGACCTCATCATGCTGTCAAAAGTCCTGGAGATCTTCGTTTTTATTTCCCGGGAATACTCGCAGCGTCGTACTGCAATGACCCGTCCGTTATTCCGTCTCGGGGAAGTCATCAGTCAGTTGGAAAATCAATACCGTCAGAACTGGACCATCGCCCGGATCGCCAAGATCGCTTCCATGGCACCGACTACGCTGATCCCGGTATTCAAAAAAGTGACCGGATTTTCCCCCATTGATTATCTGATGCGGGTACGTCTTGCACGGGCGGCAGAACAACTGTTGCAATCAGGGGAAAGTATTTCCGGAATCGCCGCCGATTGCGGGTTTGCAGACTCCAATTATTTCTCCCGGCAATTCCGTAAACAATACAACTGTTCGCCCCGGGAATACCGGAAAAAGAACGGCGCGTGACCGACCCGGTTATTCCCAGTCCTTCTGGATATTGAAGATCTGTTTGAGTGTGGTGGAAACCAGAGAATCGATCTGCCCGTTCCCCTGGATCACATTCAATCCGTGAACGACCTGTTTCATATTCTGATACCGTTCTTCCGGATTCTTTTTCAGAAGTTTTGCGAGGAAATCCTCCACCGATTGCGGCAGGCCCGGCACATACTTTTCGGGTTTGGCAGGACGATGTTCCTGGATCGCTTTGATCATGGCGGGCACTGTATCGCCGTGGAAGGGTTTCACGCCGGTAATGAGTTCATACGCCAGGATCCCCAGCGAGAAAATATCCGATGCCGGGGTCAAACGGACATCATGTTCAAACGCTTCCGGCGGCATGTATGCGGGCGATCCCAACATTTCATGCGGGAGCGTGAGGGAGGATCCCGCCAGTTTTGCTATGCCGAAGTCAGTGAGTTTGACTTTATTTTCCGCCATGAGGATGATATTGCCCGGTTTCACATCCCGATGCAATACCTGTTGTTCGTGGACCGCATCCAGTGCCTGGGCGATCTGCCGGAGGATATGCAGTTTCTCTTCCAGAGTCAGGACATTCTGCTCGATCAATTCCGTCAGCGGGCGTCCTTCCACATATTCCAGAAGGATGTAAGGGATCTTGCCGTCATGGGAGAAACCGGCATGATAGATCCGCACGACATTGGGATGATTCACTTTAGAAAGAATGTCAGCTTCCCGGATAAAGCGTGCCAACCTGGATTCTTCCGCATGACTTCCACTGAACATATTACGACGAAGTATTTTGAGCGCATACAAATGTTCTTCCCGTTCCACCAGAAATACCGTTGACATGGCACCGGCGCCCAATTGCCGTATCACCCGGCAATCGGGCAGCGGACAGGCTTCCGTCTGAAAATGCGCACCGGATTCGGAAAGGAATGAACCGGCAAGCTCTGCCATTTTACGGTTGCGTGCGGCGAGAGCGGATTGGATCTGGGAGAGGAGTTTTTCATTGGAAAAGGGTTTAGCCAGATAATCGAACGCGCCGTCTTTCACCGAAGAAACGGCATCTTCCAGATCCGGTTTCCCCGTGATGATGATGATCTCCATATCCGGATGATTCCGTTTGCAGTAACGGAGGAACTCAAACCCGGACATTCCGGGGATCTTCACATCAAGAAGCAACAGATGATAACTGTGTCCGGCAAGGGACTCCATCGCTTCGCTGCTGCCCGGTACGGAGTCAACGACATACCCGTGTGCGGTCAGCACATCTGACAACATCTTGCGGATCATCGGGTCATCATCGATGACCAGAAGCCGCTCATTCACCTTAACAGGTTCAAAATCCGGCACTTCAGCCTCCTCAATGCTGTGTTTTCGTTTTCCCCATTAAAACTGTAACATAACACATATAATGAATTTTTCAAGAGAGAAAACATATTTTTCACAAAAAAGAACGTTTTCTTATTGCCAATTTCATAAAACCGTGATTTTTTTACAAATAAGGGATTGCATTTTTAAAATGGAGTGTTATATTATACAGTCCCCGAAAGCGGACTTGCTCGAAAACAATCGAAACTTAAACCAATATAACCATGGAGAAAAAAAATGAAAGTTTTGAATGCCGCTCCCAACCACGCGAAACTCGTGGAATGGGTGAACAACTGGGCCGCAATCTGCGAGCCGGAAGCAATTTACTGGTGTGATGGCAGTCAGGCGGAATATGACCGTCTGTGCAACGAAATGGTGGAATCCGGTCTCGCGATCCGCCTGAATCCTGCGAAACGCCCCAACTCCCTCCTGTTCCGCAGTGACCCGTCTGACGTGGCTCGCGTGGAAGCCCGTACTTACATCGCAGCAAAGACCAAAGAAGAAGCCGGCCCGACCAACAACTGGATCGATCCCGTTGAACTGAAAAAGACCATGCTGGAACTCTACAAGGGTTGTATGCACGGCAGAACGCTGTATGTGATCCCCTTCTCCATGGGCCCTGTGGGTTCCCCCATTGCAAAGATCGGTGTGGAAATCACTGACTCTGCATACGTTGTGGTGAACATGCACATCATGACCCGCGTCGGCACAAAGGTCCTCGAAGTCCTCGGCACCGATGGCGAATTCGTCCCCTGCATGCACTCTGTCGGTAAACCCCTGGAAGCCGGCGAATCCGATAACGGTATCTGGCCCTGCGCTCCCATCGACAAGAAATACATCTCCCACTTCCCGGAAACCCGCGAAATCTGGTCCTACGGTTCCGGTTACGGCGGAAACGCTCTGCTGGGCAAAAAATGTCTGGCTCTCCGTATCGCAACTGTTCAGGCCCGCGACGAAGGCTGGCTGGCTGAACACATGCTCATCCTGAAACTTACCCGCGAAGCGGACAACAAGGTCAAATATGTGACCGGCGCATTCCCCTCCGCCTGCGGTAAGACCAACCTCGCGATGCTGGTCCCCACCATCCCCGGCTGGAAAGTGGAAACCATCGGTGACGATATCTCCTGGATGAAGTTTGCTGCTGACGGCAAACTCCACGCCATCAACCCGGAAGCCGGTTTCTTCGGCGTTGCTCCCGGCACCAACTACACCTCCAACCCCAACGCAATGCGCTCCTGCGAAAAAGACACGATCTTCACGAACGTGGCTCTGACCGATGATGGCGACGTGTGGTGGGAAGGTATGGATGGCGAAGCTCCCGCTCACCTGATCGACTGGAAGGGCAATGACTGGACTCCCGATATGAAAGATGCTGACGGCAAAGCGGTGAAAGCTGCTCACCCGAACGCACGTTTCACCGCCCGCGCTTACAACTGCCCGGCGATCGCTGACAACTGGGAAGATCCCGAAGGTGTTGCTATCGACGCATTCCTCTTCGGCGGACGTCGTCCCTCCACCCTGCCTGTTGTTTACCAGTCCAAGAGCTGGGAACACGGTGTGTTCATCGGTTCCACTGTCGGTTCCGAAGTGACGGCTGCTGCTCTCGACGTGAAGGCCGGTACGGTCCGTCGTGACCCCTTCGCCATGCTGCCCTTCTGCGGTTACAACATGGGTGACTACTTCAAACACTGGCTGGACATCGGCAAGAAGGAAGGCGCAATCCTTCCGAAAATGTTCTGCGTGAACTGGTTCCGCAAGACTGCCGAAGGCAAGTGGCTCTGGCCCGGATACGGCGATAACAGCCGTGTTCTGAAATGGGTCTTCGAACGCTGCGACGGCGAAGGCAAAGCCCAGGAAACTGCCATCGGCTATCTGCCCACTCTCGATGCCATCGACCGCACCGGTACCAATGTGACCGAAGAAGACATGAAAGAACTTCTCACCGTTGACAAAGACGGTTGGAAGAAAGAACTGGAAACCATCAGCGAACACTTCAAGAAGTTCGACCGTCTCCCGGCTGAACTGGAAGCACAGCGCAAAGCGTTGGAAGAAAGACTTGGCTGATTGAATTCAGAACAATGATCCCGAGCCCGGCCGGTGGTAACCGACCGGTCTTTTTTGTGTAAAAATGATTTGCTTTTCCAATAATATGTGATATGTTATCTGTAACAATATTTTATCAGGAGAATGAGTTATGTTTTTACAGGAATATTTGAAGTCGGCAAGCAACGTGCTTGCCCTTATCGCGGAACAGGAACAGGCTGCTCTGGAACAGGCGGCGGAAACGATCGCGGCGGCATATCGTGACGGAAAAGGGATCTACGTTTTCGGGTGTACCCATTCCGCGATCCTGGCGGAAGATGTGTTCTACCGTGCCGGTGCGCCCGCATTCTGGCGTCCGCTGTGGGGTCCGGGAATGAGCATTGCGACCACACCCGGATTCCTGACCAGTGCGGCGGAACATAACGAAAAGCTGGGGGAAGATATGATCCATTGCGCCCGGGTGAACGCCGGAGATGTGCTGGTGGTGTTATCCACTTCGGGGAAGAACGGAGCACCGGTGGCGGTGGCGGAAACGGCGATGAAGAAGGGACTGCATGTGATCGCGGTGAGTTCCCGCGCGTACAAAGACCAGAAGGGGAATCACAGCCGGATCGGAAATCTGTTTGAACTGGAAGGAAAGATCACCATTCTCGATAATCATGTGCCGTGCGGGGATGCATCCGTCACGGTCTGCGGCGACACGCCCATGGCTCCGGTTTCCACGATCGCCGGATCCTTCATCATGCACACGCTGTCCGGTCTTGCGGTGGAAAAACTCCGGGAATGGGGCGTGGATGCGCCGGTCTTTTTGAGTTCCAATGCGCCCGGCGGGAAAGAACGGAACGAAGCGTTATTGAGCCGTCCGGAGATCCGGGAAGCGTATTTGCTGCCGTAAGGAGTTTTCCGGATGTCTCACGTTCTTGCCATTGATATCGGAACCAGCCGGGTGAAAGCGGCATTGATCGACCGGAAGGGGTCATTGTGTGCCCTGGAATCGGAAAGCGTGAGCCGTACCGATTCGCCTGACCGTCAATCCGCAGAAGCCTGGTACGGGATCGCCGCAAGCTGCATCAAACGTGTTATGGGAAAAGGAATTACGCCGGATGGTGTGGCTTTGACGGGCAACATGCACGCCCTGCTGGGGATCGATGCAAACGGACTCCCGGTGGCGGATGCGGAATTATGGTGTTCCACGGCGGCGGGGAAGGAATCGGACGAACTGGCACGGGATCACGGCGGGATCATTCTGGCGCGGACAGGGAACCCTGTGACGCCCGTCTTCACTCTGCCGAAAATGCTCCGGATGAAAAAGAACACGCCGGAAGACTGGAAACGGGTCCGCTGTTTTCTGCAAGTTAAAGATTATATTGCATACCGTCTGACCGGAGAATGTGTGACTGACGGCACGGATGCCTCCGGCACGTTATTGTATCGTCTGGATGAATTACATTGGGATGAAGAACTTGCACAGGAACTTGACATCCCGTTGGATCGACTGCCGCCGGTCCTGAAATCCACGGAGATCTGCGGCAATGTTTCCCGCACAGCCGCACAGGAAACCGGACTCACTGCCGGGACTCCGGTGGTGATCGGTTGCGGGGATCTGGCGAGCGCGGCGTTGGGCGCGGGAACGGATCGTGACACGGTCTCGCTCACGCTGGGGACGGCGGGACAGCTTCTTGCGGCGGGCGAACGGGGTCATTACGGCTCTCTGGCGGGAAAACTTTTTGCATTTGTTCATGCGGATCCCGCGCTGGATCTGTATCTCGGCTCGGTTCCGGGCGGGGGATTTTCTTTTGAATGGCTGGCGAAAAACACGTTCCGGTGTACGCTGGACGAATTTTTCTCATTGGCGGATCACAGCGCGGAGACACTGCCGGTTTTTCTGCCCTATCTGTTGGGACGTGGTGCGCCGTACATGGATTACAAGCCTTGTGCGAAATGGGTTGGCATGACCGCACATCATACATCACAAGACATTGCAGCCGGATCGGTTTATGGCGTACTTTCCGCCCTGCGGCAATCCTGCGACATATTGGAGAAAAGTATCCACCCGTACCGCAGTGTGGTGTTGCAGTCACTGGCGAACCGGGAGACAGCGGTACGCCGTGCCGCCAACGCACTGTTCCGTCAGGAAGCGAAAGAACTTCCGCGGAATCCGGAGGCCTCACTGCTCGGGGCAGCTATGCTGGGCATGATCGGACTCGGGGTCTTTTCCACCTTCGGGGAAGCACAAACGAACATGATCCACAGGGACCGTTTGCCCGTTCCGGATCCGGCGGAAACAGCGCGTGCGCAATCGTATTACCGTCGTTATCTGGCATCTGCGGACGAAATTTGAGTGAAACGGGGGCGGTTCCGGTAAAAAAAGTGAAAAAAAACGCAAAAAAGTTTGATTCTGGACTTTATAAATCGAGAAAGTGTGCTTTATTACTTACAGTAATAAAACGAAGTGAAGAACCGGAGACAAAATCATGACGGAAAAGAATACGGAACAAATCACAGAAGAGACAAAACCGAAGAAGGGGATGCGCCTGCTGACCGTGGCAGGACTGGTTTTGCTTCTGCTTTATATTCTGGCGATCATCTCTCACGATGTCAATGACCTGGCATTGATCGAAGGCGGTCTGGGCAATGACGGCACCGAAGCCAACTGGATCGGAAATATCGGGGCTCATATCGCACGCGCAATGTTTTATCTTTTCGGTCTGGCGGTGTACCCCGTCGCCGTGATCCTGGTGATCGCGGGGATCCGTACCGTACTGCCCTTCCCCCTGAAACGCCAGGGATATGTGGGCAGTCTGCTCAGTATCGCCGTGGGGATCATCCTTCTGATGGCGATGTACCCCGCCCAATTTCAGGAAGAAGCGGAACGGGTCGGGATCGGCAGGATGCTGCATCCGGAGATGTGTCTGACCGGGGGGACTATGGGTGCCGTTTTCGCCGCGCCGAAAGTGGTGGAACGGGGTATTCAACTGGAAGCCGGACTTCTCCGCAGGCATATCGGGGAGACCGGAACACTGGTCGTTGCCCTGGCATTTCTGCTCACCGGATCGTATTTTGTATTCATGCAGGACTGGTTCCCCATGATCCTGGCGAGTTTGCGTAAGGAGCCGATGCAGACAGCACCTCCGGAACCCGAAGAGGAACCGGAACCGATCCCGGAACCTGTGGTGGAACCGGAACCGTTGCCGCCCCCCCCGCCTGCCCCGGCATCCAATGGTAAATTGAGTTTCGCAGACCGTTTCAAAGTGCTTGTAACCGGGAAACCGGTCGGCGAAGTCCCTGCCCCGGAAGTCACGGAAACACCGGTTCCGGAGCCCGCGCAAATGACAACAGAACCGATTCCGGCGGAAGAACCTTATGAAGAAGAACCGCCCGCCGTTGCCGAAGATATTCCGGAAGAAGAACCGGTGATCATGCCTCCGCCCCCGGCAGTGAAAAATACGGCAGCGGTCCGCCCGCTCCCGGCAGTGACACAATCGGCGGCTCCCCGTGTTACTCAATTCTCCGACGAGAAGAAGAAATATGACAACGAAAAACCGGCTGTCTCCACCGGCACGGATGGCGGCAATCATTTTTCCAACGGTCTGGACTACACTCTGCCCCCGGTCGCCCTTCTGGATAAACAGGCGGAAGACCATAAGGAAGACACCGCCCATATCGAGCAGTCCCGGGAACGTCTGCAGCAGACGATGGAAAGTTTCAATGTGGAAGGACATGTGGGCGAGATCGTGGTCGGCCCCCGCGTGACACGCTTTGAGATCGCACTGGCAGCCGGGGTGAAAGTGGAAAAAGTTTCGGGGATCCAGAACAACATTGCCATGGATCTGGCGGCGGAAAGTATCCGTATTCTTGCGCCGATCCCGGGGAAAAACATGGTGGGGATCGAAGTCCCGAACAAAGTTTCCAGTATGGTGTATATCCGTTCACTCATGGAATCCGCGGCATGGCGGGAAAACAAGTGTCAGATCCCCATTGTGCTGGGACGTGACATTGCCGGTAAAGTCGTGGTCGCCGACCTGGCAAAAGCGCCGCACCTTCTGATCGCCGGATCAACCGGGTCCGGGAAATCGGTGTGTATGAATACACTCATCATGAGTTTGCTGTTCAAGTTCTCTCCGGCGGAATTGCGCCTGATCATGGTGGACCCGAAAGTGGTGGAACTGGAAATGTACCGTCCCATCCCCCATTTGATCACGCCGGTGGTGAACGATCCGAAGAAAGTGCCTCTGGCACTGCGCTGGGGCGTGAACGAAATGGAACGGCGTTACCGCGTGATGGCGAAGGTGAAAGCGAAAGGACTGGAAAGTTTCAACCGCCGTCCGCAGGATCCTGCCCCGGTATTGGACGAAGACGGCAATGTGATCCCGCAGACACTGCCGCTGGTGATCATCATCATCGACGAGCTGGCGGACATCATGATGACGGAAGCCAAGAGCGATGTGGAAACCAGTATCTGTCGTATCGCGCAGAAGGGACGTGCCGCCGGGATCCACCTGGTCATTGCCACACAGACACCGCGAAAAGACATCATCACCGGTCTCATCAAGGCGAACCTGCCCAGCAAGATCGCGTTCCGCGTGGGCTCCAACATGGACAGCCGCGTGATCCTGGACTGCGGCGGTGCGGAACGTCTTCTGGGGAAAGGCGATATGCTTTTCAATCAGCCGGGGGCAGCCGGACTGGTCCGTATTCAGGGCGCCATGGTCTCCGATGCCGAGATCCAGAAAGTCACCGACTTCGTTTCCGGTCAGGTGGAACAGCACTTCGATGCACAGGTCATGGCGGAAGATGTGCAGGTCCACAGCGGGGAAAATGATGACGAACCTGCGGTCAGCCGGAGCAGCCGGGAAGATCAATACGGGGAAGATGTGGATGACATCATCGGGGATCTTCCGGGTGATGAATTCATCAATTCCTGCGCGGCGAAATATCTGCGTCCGGGCGACTCCGATCTCTTACGGAAAGCACTGGAAATCATTATTATGGAACAGAAGGCCAGTACGTCTTATCTGCAACGGCGTCTGGGTATCGGATACAACAAGTCTGCGGAATTGATGGATCAGCTGGAAGACCGGGGCATTATCAGTGCGCCGCTCCCCGGCGGACAGAAACGGAACATCCTCATCACCGACGGCTTGGAAGAAAATCACATTGACATGTAACCGGAAGGAATCCCTTTGATGAACGATAATACCCCCGAAAACAATACCGTGCCCCCGCCGGAACCCCACGATCTGTTCAGCGCGGATACGGAATTTGCTCCACCCCCGCCGCCGCCCGCCGCCATGATGCAGAAAACGGAAGCCGTCGCAGTGCCCCCGCCCGTGATTGCGGCAGAAGCACCGAAGCCCCTTTCCGCCTCGACCCCTGTCCCGGCATCTGCGCCTGCGCCGAAACCGGCGGTAAACCGGAATACAGTTCCCGCAGCCGGCGGCAATTTTCACCGGAACGGACTGGTGTTGAAAGCGGATCAATTTGCGCATGATGCGAAATACGGCGATATGCTCCGGGCAGCCCGTGAACATTTGAAACTTACGGTGGAAGATGTGGCGCAGCACACCCGTTTGCGGGCGTATTACATTTACGCCATGGAAGATTCTCTGGCGGACCGTCTGCCGCCCGCCGTGTATGTGAGATCGTACATTCAGACGTTGAGTGTGTATTATGCCCTTGATGAAAAAAGCAAGGCATTGATCCGGGAACGGTTCGACAAGCAGCATGAGGAATCGGCATCCGACATTCCCACCGCATTGCTGGAAACACTGGAAAAAGATGTGAAAGTCAATGAGGCGGAAGACCGTCGCGTGCAGAAAGTGTTCCGGATCGCAATATGCTCGGTCACCGTCCTGATCCTGTTGGTCATCTGGGCGATCTTCGCCATCGTGAAGATGTCCGGAACGCCGTCCACACCCGCTGCCGATCCGGGCGCATTGGAGCCGCCCTCCGCCCAGCCCGTATTCACGCAGGAGGAATTTGACAGCCTGACCACGCCCCAGATGCCGGATACCACCATTCTGGAAATGAACAGCAAACCCCGTGCGGTCCGGAACTGAAAGCAATGAAACGCGTTTTTTTCACCCTCGCACTTTTTCTTGGCGGACTGCAACTTTTCACATCCTGCGCATGCGCAGAGAAAGCACAGGTAACAATGACACCAATCACTCTCGATCAGACTTATTTTTCCGGAATTCTGGAATACATCACGGAAGACGGCAGGATCTCACCCCGCCGGATGCCCGAAAACCTCATGGGATTCGACAAGTATATGAAATCCTGTTCCGCCGGGATCCGCATCCTGCTGGAAACGGACAGTCCCCGTTTGAAACTGGAACAGATGTTTTACAAACGGGACAGCGTTGATTTCACGGGGACGACGTCTGTTGTGGTGGATCATGGTGTGCCCGTAACGTTCAACGCCCCTGCCCCGCCTCACGAAAAAGGCGGCGACACGTTCGCGTTTGAAATGGAACTGCCGGGCGATGGTCTCATGCACCGGGTGGAGATCTGGCTTCCCTTCGGCAGAAGGACCGCGATCACGGGATTGTATCTGGCGGAAAATGCCCGGGTCAAGCCCGCCGCGCCGGAAGAAAAAACGATCCTGTTTCTGGGCGACTCCATCACCCAGGGCTTCTTCGGACAGGGGATCCGGACCTGGGCAAGTCTTTTTGCCCACAGCCGGAAAGCCAATCTTGTGAATCTGGGGATCGGCGGAGCCACCATGCCGCCGGAAAAGGATATCCAGTCTGCCAGCGATGCCGTCAAACGGGATATCACGTTCCTGGCGTTCGGGGTCAATGACTGTTCCCGGAAACGGCCGCCGGAGGAATTCCGCAAAGACGCCGCCGATGCATTGGCGATCCTGACAAAAAAAGGTCCGGTCGTCGTCATGACTCCGCTCCATTCCCCCCTGAAAATACGGCAGGGACTGGGCGAAAGTCTGGAACAGTTCCGGCAGATCCTCCGGGAGGAAGCCAAACGGTACGATAACGTGACCGTTGTGGAAGGGACTGAACTTCTGCCCTGTGATGACAAGTATTTCGGTGACGGCTTGCATCCGACACCGGAAGGGATGCAGTATATTTTTGAATCGTTGAAAACAAAAGTTCCTGCGTTTTGACGGTCCAACTTCTGATTTTTTGCAACTTTTCCAGCAAAAAAATACAATAAATCGCATTTTTTTTCGATCCGGGTATTGCTTTTTTTGAAAAATAGTGTATAATTATATTACATATAGGAAAACAGCTTTTTAAACAGGAGAGAAATATGCTGAACAAATGGAACACGGAACACATCTTTTGTTCACCTGCCCGCGGGCAGGTGAAGCAGTACTGCTTCACCCTGATCGAACTTCTGGTCGTCATCGCGATCATCGCTATTCTGGCGGCTATGCTGTTCCCCGCGCTGGGCAAAGTGAAAGATACGGGCACCCGCGCCGTGTGCATTAACAACATGAAACAGTATTTTGCGGCACTGAATGCGTACAGCAGTGATCATAACGATCTGATCCCGCCGCACATGATCTCCTATAAGAGATTGGAAAGCAACGGAACCACATCAACGCAGTATCTTCACATTACAAGACAGCTGGTTGATAATTACTCCAAATTCTTCAGTGATCAGCGCCGTTTCGCTGCCAATTCCCCCAAAAAGACACGTTCGCAGCAGGGACTTGTCTGCCCCTGGTATAATGAAAAACGTTTTTATTACAACAGTCACGACTTTGATAGCGGCTACACTCCGGGGACATACCAGCGAGTTCCCAAAAGTCACAGTTTGAGTGATCTTAACTTCAACCGGGTGAAGAAACCGGCAAGCAAGGCCTACATCATGGAATTCGTCGGCGGATATGGCCAGTTCTGCAAGTCGATCCCCGGTCATGCCCTCACGGCGATCGACAAGCAAAAAAATATCGCCTATTGGGTTGTGGACAACCGGGTCAAATATTTTGACGATCCCTTTGTCCAGTCCAGCGGTTTCCCCGGGGAACTCAATCAGAGATATGCACCGGAAGCACAGGTGATGAGAGACCTGATGAAGGGCAGACATGGCGGAGTCAACAACACCGTCTGGCTGGATGGTCATGTTTCCTCCGCAAACGGGAAAGCACTGCAAAGAGAATGGAATAAGGAACACGAACCGTATACGACCTTGACACCGGCACAACAGCAGTTCGGTTATTACACGCATTGATCGTTCGCGGAGGACGCCACGATATTTTCCGGTATTGATTTTGCAGAAAAGATATATTATTACGGGAATAACAAACCCATGGAGGAAGAAAATGAGAAAATATAAACCGTCCCGTCGTTTTACGCTGATCGAACTACTGGTTGTGATCGCGATCATCGCTATTCTGGCGGCGATGCTTCTTCCTGCATTGGGCAAGGTCAGGGATACAGGAACAAGAACTTTGTGTTCCAATAACTTGAAACAGTATTTCATGGTTCTGTATTCCTACGCCAATGATCACGGGGGGTTGATCCTGCCCCACAAGACCGTCATTCCCAACGGAAAGGGCGGTTATACGTCCTGGAACGGCACATGGGTACTTGCGACCTATTACAATAAACAATTCACAGATTCGCGCCTCCCGGCCAGTAAGAAAAGAAGTTTGCTGGGGTTGGTTTGCCCCTGGTATGATGAAAAGCGGATCTACAGTGATGCCCATGAATATGATTCGTTGTGTACTCCGGGGGTCTACTTCCGCATTCCTCACTATGTCTACACCGGCGATTATCAGTACCAGATCTCATACAGCGAACTGGGGAAATACAATTTCAATCGGGTGAAACGCGCTTCCTCCAAAATATTTATCCGCGAAAATATCGGCGGATTCGGCATGTTCGGCTCCGCGATCCCGGGACACTGTCTTACCGATGCCAGAAAATCGAATTTTTCCTGGGATCACTGGCGTCCCAACAACAGAAACACCACAGCTGCAACCAATCACATGCATTACGCCTCCGCCCAACAACTCTACTACGACCTGAAAAAAGGCCGTCACGGCGGCAAGATCAGCATAATCTGGCTGGATGGACATCTGACGGTCAAATCGGGCAAGGAACTGCAGAAAGATGCCAACGCAGAATACAATAAACCAGACCTGCCCCATTCCGCGTATAAGTTCGACTATTACGATGAATGAGAAAGAAGTCCCGCTGCTGCTGCATATCTGTTGCGGGCCATGTGCCACAGGATGTCTTCCCCGTTTGACAGACCGGGAAGTGGTGCTGTATTATTCCAATTCCAACTTGTGCAGTCCGGAAGAATATGAGAAACGTCTGGACTCCGCGTGCCGTGTCGCCAAAGCCTTCGGCAGGGAACTGCTGACCGATCCCTACGATCACGAAAGCTGGCTTGCTCATGTGACAGCCGCCCACGGTGATCCGGCGCAATACCGGGAAAAGGGCTTGCGTTGCGGCGCATGTTTCGCCTGGTCGTTATCCCGTACAGCAGAAAAGGCAGCGGAACTGGGGATGCACTTTGCCACCACGCTGACCGTGAGTCCGCATAAAAACTCCCGTCTGATCTTTTCCATCGGGGGAGCATACGCGCATTTCGAACCCTGGGACTTCAAGAAAGAAAACGGGTTCGCGCTTTCCATTGCGGAAAGCAAACGGCTGGAATTATACCGTCAGAACTTCTGCGGCTGTGAATTTTCCCGCACGGAACGGGGCTTGTAATCTCACTGATAAAGTTCACGGATCCGCAGGAGACGTACCCGGATCTTATCTGCTTTCTGATAATATTCGCTGGATTTTTCCCGTTCGTAGATCTTCAGGAACTGTGTGGTCTTATCCAGTTTCATATCAATGATCTTCAATGCTTTCACCCGGTCACTGGCGGGGATCACATACTGATTCACCGGTTCCAGACGCTGGAAGTCGTACAGGATATTCGTTTTGAGGAACTGCACCTTTTCCAGTTCCGCCAGGATGGCGGCATCGCTGGGGGGCGGCGGATTCAGGACCGGGGGATTCTTCCCGGATTTCTCCGTTGCCTTGAACGGGGTGAAGAAAAGGGTGACTTTCATTTCGCCCTTGATGGCTTCTTCGGGGATCTTTTCGGTGACTGCGGCGTATTCATGGTTGATGTTGGAGGCGTTGAGGACGGCATTGAGGATGGTGTTTGCATCCCCGGAATTGATATTGATGAGGTTGCCATCCAGAGAAGCCATACACTTTTTGGAAGAGAAATTGGAGCCGACGAACACATAGCCGTCATCGGACTTATGGGTGCCGGTACTCACGTCTTCCAGCCATTCATCGGCTTTGAACACTTTGCCGTCCGGAAGTTTCACCATGACATCAAACTTTGCACCCTGGGGGATCTCCAATCCTTCCACCATGGGACCATTGCGGTATCCGGTGAGGATGAGTGCCTGTTGAAGCCGGAAAGGATCGACTTCGGTCCAGAACAGACTTTCGTGCATTCTGCCGCGTTTGGTGGAGACCACGACTTCGATGGTTCCGGTGGTCACGTTGACGGTGGCAGGGAAGGAGATCTGCCGTGTCTTCCGGTCGATCACCAGCTGATCCAGCAGGACATTTCCCTTGTCATCGATCTTTGCGCCGATGGCATCCATGAACCGCTGTTCGGCTTCGGTAGGTTTGCGGGGCGCGGGAGTTTCTGCGGCGGAAATACCGGCAGAGAAAACGGCAAGCAGAAGCAGAAAGAAATATTTCATTCGGATTTTGCCTTTCGTGTCATGAGTTCATAAATGATTTCAGCGGGAGGACGATCCCGGAAGAGGACTTCGTAAACGCCATTGACCAGCGGAGTTTCCACCCCGGCTTTTTCCGCCAGAAGTTTCGCACCTTCACAGGTACGCACCCCTTCGGCGACCACCATGTTCATGGATTCAATGATCTCGGCAAGTTTCCGTCCTTTTCCCAATTCTTCGCCCACATACCGGTTACGGCTGTGACGGCTCATACAGGTCACGATCAGGTCCCCGATCCCGCCCAGACCGGAAAATGTCTGGCGTTTCCCGCCCAGTTTCACGCCGAGCCGGGCGAGTTCCGCAATGCCGCGGGTCATAAGCGCAGCCTTGGAGTTGTCACCCATGCCGATCCCGTCCAGGATCCCGGCGGCAATGGCAAAGACGTTCTTCAAAGCACCGCCCAGTTCCACACCGATGACGTCACGGCAGGTATAGACCCGGAACCGTTCGTTCATGAAAGCCTTCTGGACTTTTTTTGCGATACGGAGATCTCCGGAAGCCGCGACGACCAGCGTGGGGATCCCGCGGGAAACTTCTTCCGCATGACTGGGTCCGGAGAGACAGACGTACTGGGTCCTGCCCAGGACCTCTTCGCACAACTCACTCATACGGAGGAGAGTGTCGGCTTCGATCCCTTTGGCGATATCCACAATGATCTGTTTTTCCGCATCCAGATGGGGTTTAAGTTTTTCCAGAGTCCCGCGCAGATACTGGGAGGGTGTGCCCAGAACAATGATCGCGGCATCTTTCACGGCGGCGGCGATATCGGAAGTGACGGTGATCCCGGCAGGGATGGCGACGCCTGGAAGGAACCGTTTGTTTTCGTGTTCGCGGTTGATCGCCTGCACGTTTTCTTCGAACGCGCCCCAGAGGGTCACGGCATGTTTATTGTGATGAAGGTTGAGAGCCAGCGCGGTACCCCAGGCACCGTCACCGAGCACACACATCTTCTGCGGTTTTGTCTTGCTCATTCTGATTTCTCCTTCTTCTCAAACCGGCTCTCTGTCCCCTGTCTCAAACGCCGGATATTGGACGAATGTTTCACGATCGTCAACAGAGCCAGCAGGAAAAAGAGAAGGACCTCGGGCAGAGAAGCCCTGGTAATGTGAAGCAGGGTAAAGAGGATCACAAACACCGGCATGGACCCGGCAGCCAGAATACTGGCAAGAGAAACATAACGGGAGATCAGGAACGTGACGACCCAGATAATCGCGGCACCGATCAGCGCAAAGGGATTCAATGCCAGGATCGCTCCCGCCGCCGTGGAAACACCTTTGCCCCCTTTGAATTTCAGGTAAACGGGCCAGATATGACCCGCGACCGCCGCAAATGCTGCCAGTGACGGCAATACCTTCAAGGGGTCCGGCACGCTGTCCATGAAATGCTGCCATGCCGCAGGAACGAGTCCGGTCAGGAAGGGAAAGAGTTCTTTCGGGGTGACATAAGAGACCAGCAGGACGGGGATGGCACCTTTGAGAAAATCCAGCACGAAACAGAGTTTGCCCCATCCTTTTCCGACGACCCGGGTCACGTTGGTGGCGCCGATGTTTCCGCTTCCTTCCTTGCGGATATCTTTTCCTTTGAGTTTACCGATGATCAAACCGAAGGGGATCGACCCGATAAGGTACGAAGTCAAAGCCACGGCAGCCACAGTCAAGCCGGTTTCCAGTTGTGCATTCATAATCAATATCCTTCCTGCGTTGTATGTATTCTATTCTATACATACATTATAAGCCATTTTTCGGAATTTACAAGTGCGGAGGTGAAAAAAAACGGAAAAATTATTGCGGGGAACAAACGATCTCACAAACGGGAGAGATCAATATCGCCATCCTGTTCCACTATGAAAAGTCCGGCGACATGCAGTGCGCCCTGCCCGTATAATCCGGTTTCGTCATCGGCATAATCCGCCCCGGTACCGGATTGATAAAACCGTGCCAACGCATCATCTTCCGAAATCTGATAATACCGGGCAATGATCCGGACGATCTCCGGGATCACAGTCGCCCGGACCAAAGTGTGTTCATTCACGGTCACACCTCCCCCACGATATAATGGGTTTCGAATTGAAGAAATCGCAACGCACGTTCCGAACAGAAAGCGATTTGATTGTTGATCTGCTGAAATTTCAACCGTTCCAACGCGTCCTCTTTCCGCATGACTCCTGCCTGAACATAAGCGACGGTTTCCCCCACATTATCGTTGGCGATCTTTCCGGTAACGATATCAAAGGAATGGACAAATCCTTTTCCGGCACGACATTTCAGCACCAGCGCCAGCCACTCCGGAGTCACGGCGGGGAAATCACAGAGTAATAAATCCCGTCTGGCGGATCCCATATCAAAATCATAAACCGAAACAACAGCCCGGACTTCCTGTTCTCCGTTGCGCATGGCGATCCGTTTACGCCGCAAAGCCCATCGTTCCGCCTGTTCCCGGATATCGGTCGTGTAAAAGCCGGGTCCGAAATCTCTTCCGATTTCGCTGTGAATGATCCGCGGAGACTCCACGGGGACAACGCTGCCGTGATACAATTTCATTGTGCCCTCTCTTTTTTCAGATATTCATCGAAGAACTGCATCAGAGCCTCCAGTCCCATTCCATGCAGGTCATCATAATCCGTTTTCAGAAGCTCCAGTAACCCGCTCCGGCGGAACAGCGCGTAAATTTCCGGTCCGGTTTTCTGTGTATACCGGCTGTAAAACTCTATGCAGAAAGTTTGAAATGAAAGTACGCTCATGATTATTCCTTCCGTCCGCATCATTACGGGGTTACACACATTATAAGCCATTTTTCGGAATTTACAAGTGCGGAGGTGAAAAAAAGACAAAAAAAATGGTGCATCCATAGGGATTTGAACCCCAAACCTGCTGATCCGTAGTCAGCTGCTCTATCCAATTGAGCTATAGATGCACATACGAAAGCGTTTTCATCTTTCATTCCTTTAATATATCACTCATTTTGGAAAATGCAAGCGGGAAAATGAAAAAAAATAGAAGATTTTTCCGTTTCCGGTTGAAATCAACAACTTTTCGTGTTACAGTACCCACCATTGCCGGACTCCCGGATGACCGGAGTCCCCAAGCAGGAAAGGTTTTGTGTATATGAGCTGCCGTGTGGCTGAAGTCTTGATGGACATCGCGCTGGATCGTCCCTTCGATTACCGGATCCCGGATGAGATCGCGGATCGGGTGTCCCCGGGGGTGCGGGTCAGTGTGCCCTTCGGACGGAATGACCGGAAATGCACGGCGTGTGTCTCTCTCGTGAAAGAATTGCCGGAAGCGGAAACGGAAAAGCTCAAATACATTCTTGCCATCATCGAAGAACGCCCGGTGATCCCGGAAAAGTTATTGAAACTGGGAGACTGGATCAGCCAATATTACTGTTGTACGCGGGAACAGTCACTCCGGAATCTGCTGCCCGGCGCGGTCCGGAACGGGAAAGTCAAGGCGAAAAAAGAACCCCGCTATTACCTGAACGATCCGGCAGCCGCCGCCGATTATGTGGCAAATGCCGATAAGCGCACGCAGGCGCGGGCGGAGATCCTGAAACAATTATCCCATCGCGGCGGACAGGCAGCCGATGCCCTTCTGGCGGCATCGGGCGCATCAAAAAGCGCACTCGCCGGACTCGTTTCGCTGGGACTGGTGAAGAAGGAAGAAGTCCAGATCCTGCGGGATCCCTTCAAGGGAGCGCAGGTACAGCCCTCGAAACCGTTACCGCCCACACCGGATCAGGCGGCGGCATTGGAGACCATATTCCGGATGGCAGACAGCCCGGAAAAGGAAAAGCATGTTCTGCTTCTTCACGGGATCACCTGCAGCGGGAAGACGGAAGTCTATCTGCAAGCCATCGCCCATGTATTGGAATCGGGCGGCGATGCCATCGTATTGGTCCCGGAGATCTCGCTCACGCCCCAGACGGTGATGCGGTTCCGGTCCCGGTTCGGCGATCAGGTGAGTGTCCTGCACAGTGCCCTGACTGACGGGGAACGGTATGACGAATGGATGAAAGTTTACACGGGGAAAGTGCGGATCGCAGTCGGTGCGCGGTCGGCATTGTTCGCTCCGTTCCGGAACCTGAAACTCATCATCGTGGATGAAGAACACGAGAATTCTTATAAGCAGTCGGAGTCCCCGCGGTACAACGCCCGGGACGTGGCGGTATATCGCGGAAAACTGGAAAACGCGCTTGTGATCCTGGGCTCGGCGACCCCTTCGCTGGAATCCTGGCGGAATGCGCAGACCGGGAAATATGCGCTGGCAAAGATGTATACCCGGAGCGATCCCGCCATGTGTCTGCCTGCGGTCCATATCATTGACATGCGAATGGAAAAAACGGAAGACGAAAAAACGCCGTTATTCTCCCGGGTGCTTCAGGAATCGGTACGGGAACGTCTCCGTCATGGAGAACAGACGATCCTGTTTCTGAACAAGCGCGGTTTTGCCAGGCAAATGCTGTGCGAAGTCTGCGGCTATGTGGCATCCTGTCCGGATTGCTCCATTCCATACACTTATCACCGGAAGATGCAGACACTGACCTGTCATCTGTGCGGTGCCATGCTGCCCGCCCACGGGAGTTGTCCGGAATGTGCCTCGCCCGCCATCCGGTACAGCGGAGCGGGAACGGAGCGTGTGGAACATCAGGCGTATGCGTTGTTTCCGGATGCCCGGATCGCGCGGATGGATTCGGATACCATGACGAATCCGGCGTTGTATGAGGAAGTATTGACAAAGTTCCGGCGCGGGGAGACGGATATTCTCATCGGGACCCAGATGATCGCCAAGGGGTTGGATTTTCCAAACGTGACTCTGGTGGGGATCCTGAACGCGGATATGGGATTGTATCTGCCGGATTTCCGGGCGCAGGAACGGGTATTCCAACTGCTTGCCCAGGTGGCAGGGCGTGCCGGACGGGGCTTCAGCGGGGGCGAAGTATTGATCCAGACGTTCAGCCCGTTCAATCCGGCGATCGTACATGCCACGGGACACGATTATTTATCTTTTGCGGAAGAGGAAATGGAGATCCGGCAGGAGATGCAGTATCCGCCTTTCACCCGGTTGACGGCACTTCATTTCGAGGGGATGGATTCCGCCGCCGTTTTCGCTGCCGCCGAACAGCTTACGAAGGATCTGACGGCGCAATGTCCGGAGATGGAGATCACGGAACCCATGCCCGCACCCGTGGAACGGATCAAGGGGAAATACCGTTTCATGAGTATCGCGAAAGGGGAAACACCGGGGAAGTTCCGGGTATATCTGCGGCAAGCCGTAATGGATTGGCGCAAAAAGCACAAAGATGTGACGTTCAACGCGGATGTGGATGCACTGAACATGTTATAAATCAAATTTATCTGGAGAATAGAAAATGGAAACAAAACACCCCGAAGCAAGAGCCTGGCTCAATGTGGATCTGGAAGCCGTCCGGCATAATTACCGTTGTTTGAAACAGGCGGCGGGAGATGCCGTACTGCGGCCCGTCATCAAAGCGAACGCCTACGGTCTGGGCGCAGAGAAGATCGCCGCGGTCCTGCGGGAAGAAGGCGCAGAGACGTTCTGTGTGGCGGAATACCGGGAAGCGGAATCCCTGCTTCATACGGGAGCGAAACTGCAAATGCTGGGGCATTTTCTGGATTTTGAACTGGGAAAAGCGGTATCGAACGGGGTCATTCTGGGTGTTTCTGACATTGCCTCCGCCGAAAAGATCAACGCGGAAGCCGAAAAACAGGGCGTCATTGCGGAATGTCATTTCAAAATGGATACCGGAATGGGCAGGATCGGGACTCTCGCCGCGCACGCCCCGGACGTGATCCGGTACGTCAAAAAACTGCCGAATATCGATCTCACCGGGATCTATTCCCATTTCCCCATGGCATACAAAGAGGATTCCGCGCAGGCGTATTCCGAAAAACAGATCGCCCGGTTCAAACGGGTGCTGAACGTATTGGAACGGAACGGGATCACTTTCAAAAACATCCATTTCGGCAACAGCGATGCCTTTACTTCCTACGAAGAGATCCGGCAGGCTCCCTACAACGGACTCCGTCCCGGACTGGCTCTCTACGGTGTCACATCGCCCGCAGTCAAGGCGTTCGGATTAAAGAACGCGGTCACCCTGCACAGCCGTCTTGCCGGGTTCAAAGTGTTGCCCGGCGGCTCCACCGTCGGATATAATTGTACCTGTAAGCTGAAAAAGGATACCCTTGTGGGGATCGTCAGTCTGGGGTATGCCGACGGATTGCCGCTTCAACTTTCCAATAACGCGGAGTTTCTCTTCCGTGGACGGCTCTGTCCGGTACTGGGCAGGATCTCCATGGACTACACTGCCATTTCGCTGGATGGATTCCTCACCGATGAGATCCAGACGGGAGAAGTGGTGACCTGCATCGGCACGGATGGCGGCAACGAAGTCACCTGGGAAGATGTTGCGGAACGGTGCGGAACGCATGTTTATACGCTGTTGACATCCGTTGGCCCGCGTGTGGTGCGGAACTATATTTGACAGAAAAAACGGCTTTGCGGGGAAGATAACCTTTTCTCAAAAAGGTGTCTTCCCCGCACCCCATCTTCCAAAAACTTTTCCCGGAATTGCTTTTATCGCTGCCGCTAAAAGCAATTCCAACTTTGTTTTGCGGGTGCCAGGATCGCCTTGATCTTTTTTGCTTACGCATGAAAGCGTAAAACATATAAAATGTTTTAATTTTTTTGAAACGGGGACTTGTTTTTCCGGAAAGATACGCTATATTCCGGTATCAAGTTTCACCCCCCAATCCAGGAGTTTGCCATGCTGCATTATTTTATCGTTCATTGTATTGAAAATTACGCCGATACCCCGCTCCGGCTTATCGATTATGTCACGTTCCGCGCCGGTGCCGGGCTGATCACGGCTCTGGCGATGACTGTCCTTCTCGGTCCGTTCACAGTCCGTTTTCTCAAGAATCTGCGGGCGACGGCACCCACCCGTCTGGAAGGACTTGTGGATGAGGAATTCATCAACCGGGAGAAGGATAAGACACCGAGCATGGGCGGACTGCTCATTGTGTTTTCCATTGTGATCTCCACATTGCTGTGGAGTCGTCTGGATAATCAACTTCTGTTGATCTTTCTGGGGGCATTGGTGGCGTTCAGTGCGCTGGGATTCTGGGATGATTACCGGAAAGTCGCCAAACGGGATCGCGACGGGATCCCCGGGAAAGTGAAGCTCGCCGGACAGGTCCTCATTTCATTCCTTGCGCTGTTTTTCATCTCGCGGACTCCGGAACTCAAAGATTCCTTTTATCAGCTGATGGTCCCCTTTGTGAAGGCTCCGGTATGGTGTATGCCTGCCGTGATCGCATTCCTTTTCGGACTGCTGGTTGTGGTGGGCAGTTCCAATGCGGTGAACCTGACGGACGGGAAAGACGGTCTGGCTGTGGGCTGCACCATTTTCTGTGTACTGACTTACGGCGCGTTCGCGTATATGAGCAGTCACCGTATTTTTGCGGATCACCTGGACCTGTATTACATTGCCGGGGCATCGGAGATCGTGGTGTTTTCCACCATCATCGCGGGGGCATGTATCGGATTCCTCTGGTATAACTGTTTCCCGGCAAGCATGTTCATGGGCGATACAGGCAGTCTGGCACTGGGCGGGATCATCGGCTTGATCGCGGTTCTGGTGAAACAGGAGATCCTGCTGATCCTGGTGGGCGGGGTATTCGTCATGGAAATCGTTTCCGTCATGATCCAGGTGGCATCGTTCAAACTGACGGGAAAGCGGGTATTCCGTTGTACGCCGATCCATCATCATTTTGAGTTTCTGGGGTGGAAGGAAACGCAGATTGTGATCCGGTTCTGGATCATCGCGGGACTGCTGGCACTTCTGGGGCTGGCGACATTGAAATTGCGTTGAAATCGCCGTTTTTTTCCGATTTTTCCTTGCTATTTCGGAAAACGGGTCTATATTCTCTCCCGGATAACAATAATCATTATTACTTGTGAGGTTTTGCTATGGAATTGACGGATGGACGTCCCATTGTATTTTTTGACCTGGAAACCACGGGGACCAATATTCAGACGGACCGCATTGTGGAATTGACAGTGGTCAAAGTCTTCCCCGATGGCACGCGGGAAGTCAAGACACGCCGTCTGAATCCCGGGATGCACATCCCGAAGGAAGCGTCAGACGTACATCACATCACCGACGAAGATGTGAAAGATGCGCCCTCCTTCCGTCAAATCTCCAAGAATCTTTACATCTATCTGGAAGGATGCGACCTGGGCGGGTATAACATCGTCAAGTTCGACATTCCCATGCTGATCCGGGAATTCTCCCGCGCCGGATTGAACTTCTCCACCGATGGACGGCGCGTGGTGGATGCCTTTGTCATTTACTCCCGCATGGAACCCAGAAACCTTTCCGCCGCGTACCGGTTCTTCTGCGGAAAGACTATGACCAATGCCCACAGTGCCGAAGCCGATACCCTCGCCACCGTGGAGATTTACGAAGGACAGCTCCGGAAGTATGCCGACTGGAAGAAGGGCGATTTCCCCGAATCCATTGAGGCGTTCCCCCAAACACTGGACGAAATGCACGAATTCTGTAAGACATCCCAGCCCGATGCCGTGGATGCAAACGGCAGATTCCGCTGGCGGGAAAACGAAGCCGTGGTGGCGTTCGGACGTCATAACGGGACCCCGTTGCGCAAACTCGCCGAAGAAAATCCGGACTTCCTCCGCTGGCTCATCAAGGCGGATTTTCCTGACGATGTCAAGAAGATCGCTGCCGATGCTCTGGCAGGCAAATTCCCCGTGAAGGAATAATACGCAAGATGAACGACGCAGAGAAGATCCAATCCCTTCTGGAGCTGCTGGACAGCGACAATGAGCAATCCGCCGGGTATATCATGGCGGAACTGCTTCAGTCTGCACGCCCGGATCTGGTCAATCAGATGCTCTGCGATCTTCAGGAAACGCCCAACCGCAAACTGCGGAAACGGATCCATCAGCTGCAATCCGCCATCGGCGCAAGATATCTGCGTTATATGCTGGGACAATCCCTGCGTGACGGCTCGATCACGCTGCTGGATGGCGCGATCCGGCTTCATCTCTGCTGGTTCGACAATGACACGTTCGACAATGTGGCGGTACAATGGAACGAACTGTGCAGTGCATTTATGGATGCCGCGCCCGGCGATCTCCGGGAGTTCGCCGCTTTCATGGTCGCTCAAAACTTCCGCTGTACAGACGGACGGGATGATCTGGAACCGGAATCCTATTGCATCGGATGTGTTCTGGATCACATGCCGGGATCCGATCTGATGCTTTCGCTCATCGTTTCCCAACTGACCGCGTACTCCGAAGAACCGTTGCAGATCGTGCGCCGCGGACTGGATTTCGCGGTCCGGGATGTGGATGGGAATCTGCTGCTCCCCGGCGAATACTGGCGTGTCATCCCGGGTGACGACTACACCCGTTCTCTGCCGGAAGTGTATGACGCGTCTGTTCTGCGTATGATCGCCGCCATGCTGTTCCAGGCAGCGGTCTCCTCCGACGGATTCCGTTACATGTATACCATCGGGACCGCGCTTGCTGCGGCATTGGGGAAAGACGATCTGAAATTTCTGCCCTACCCTTACAACAACCGTTGATTGCGGTCTGTATCTGATCCGCAAGGCAGTGAAAATGTTTGATTGCCGGCACGACCATTTATTGTCCGGCAGTATTCTGTTCTTTTTTGGGATCTCTGGTATACGACAATCCGATACGTTCTGCATATCCGGCTTTTTCAGACAGATCACTGTGATACAGATGCGGGTTTTTCAGACAGTCCGTTCGGGGCGTTTCGTTATGCCAGTCCATCAAAATTTCATATCCTTTACTGCGTAAATTATATACCCGGAAAGAAACATTGAATGTAAAAGAAAAACACAAAGGAAAGATCATGTATACCAGGAACCATATCAACGCTCTGTTTCTCATGAATCGATTCGGCAACATTGCAAGGATCGACGCGATCGCAGGAGTAAGCACGAGTACAGCCTCCATGTGTCTTTCGGCAAGCGCTTCGTTTCTTGTATAATTGACCATAAGCGCAAACAAAACGGACCACAGGATCATTGCAAAAGCCGCCCCGTTTTCAGTAATGATCCGTTTTTTACAGGTAAAAACCGCAAACAGGAAGAAAATCACGGGAATCACATATAACAATGTCAGGAAGTCCCATACCTTCAAAGACATTCCTCTTGTTTGCAGTCTGAATGCACGGCTGAAACTGGTCTCGGCACATTCCATAAAACGACTCAGATCCGTTACAGGCTGCACTTCTCCCGGAATATAATCAATAAAGAATATTCCTGCCGCGAGACAAACAGTACTGACGACACCCAATGCGGAAATGGTGATCCGCTTCCGCTCACTCCAGTCGGCGCTCCAATAAAACAATGCTTCTCTGATACACCATGCCATCAGCAATATGATCGCGGGCAGCGGAGACATGGAAAAGATACTCAATATCGCAAACAGGCAAAAGAGTATCTTGTTTTTCAACGTTCTTTCTGCTACAAATCCATAATATGCAGCGGACATAAAAAACAACAACAGGAAGTGAAATTGACTTTGTCCTGCCCACAATAAATTTTCTGCCGCTAAATCCGAAAAAAACGGCAGAAAGAACAGAGGGAAATATGGTATGGTCTTTATGTTTTTCCAGAAAAGACGCATCACAGAAAAGACCATTGCCAGATACAGGAACCAGTTGAACAATATCATCTGTCTGAAATCCAGACCGTTCAGCCAGTAACCAAGATAAAACTGAAGTCTTGTAAATATGATCCGATGCTGTACATGAACCGAAACAATATTTTCCCAACTGAATTTTTCAAGTGCGGAGATATAATCCCATTCATCCCAATATGGTACATTCATTGCATACTTGTGAACATTGAAAAAATTCCAGCACATTGCCAGAAAAAGAACCGTCCATGCTGTGATCGATATCAGACGGTGATATTTGGGGACACTGGCATCTGCTTTTGGGGCGGCGGACAATGCCGCGAAATACCAACGCAGATACAGAGGAAGCCATTTCCATAATTTGAAATTCGATTTCCCATCTGTCCGGTCACGCCATGTCGTCGGGACTTCCACGACCTTATATCCCAATTCCCACGCTTTCACCACAAGTTCTATGCCGAGTTCGAACCCGCCGGTACTTTCGATTTTCACCTGCTCTAAAAAACGTTTCCGGTATAACTTGAAGCTGTTGGTCGGGTCATGAGTCGGGAACCCGACCAGAGCATGCAGTGACAATCCGGCGCAACGGGACATCAGCCCCTTCAACAGCGGGCCGCCGATCTGCCGTCCGCCGCGCATATATCGTGAAGCACAAACGATATCCGCCTGTTCACGATCGGCTTTTTCAATCATATCATTCATGACTTCCGGGGGATCGGAAAGATCCGCCATGGTAACGATGACATATTCCGTATCCGCACTTTCGAGTCCGCTTTTGATCGCATTCAAAGCACCGCGTCCGTATTTATTGCGGAGCCTTGCCACTTTTATATCCAGGATTTTTTCCGCCTCATCCAATGCAGGAAGAGTAGTATCTTCTTCAGAATCATAAACAACAGTGATCTTATATTCTGCTTTGACCTCATTTTTTATGGCAGTCAAACAGTGGATGATGTTTTCCCCCTCATTGTAAACGGGAATAACAATAGTGACTTTATCGTACATCTATACCCTTCTCCATTTCAAACACAAATAAGGTTTGCTTACCAAACAGGAATCCGGAAAAAGGCATCAAGAACAAATAAAGTTTGATCAACCACGGCCATTTAAGCATCTTTGAACAGGTAGAGTAAGGAAGGAAACGTACTATCAGCTTTTTAAGGGTCAAATCATTCAAAGAGGCAACTTCCAACATCCGCGGGACATTCACTGGCAATTTATGATCAATAAAATTCCAGTATTTTGTATTCAGCAAATCAATATTAGGTTGAAGCACGATCAGTATCCCGTCCCGGTTCAGGATCTTTCTGATCTGTGCGACACAATGCAACAATTCTTCCGGCGAATTTAAGTGTTCAAAAAAATTAGAAACGAATACGACATCGTACTTTTCAGTAACAAGAGATGACACATCCAGAGCAGAAGCACAGATGGTATCGACATCCGGATTTGCACACCTGGAGATATCCGAATTGAGATCGATCGCTGTTTTTTTTCCGGCAGTCCTGACATTATTGATAAACTCACAGGAGCCGGCAGCAAAATCTAAAATTGAAAAATCCTTTTTTCCGGTCAATTTAAAAATCAAATCGGAAAAAAAATCTCCTAAAACGTTCCAGACTTTTTCTTTGACGATCTGCTCTTTATCTTGAAAGCGATTGCGATAAATATTTTTAAGGTGTGCCCCATCCATTATTCAAATCCCTCCCATGCGCACCTGTTCCACGATCCAGGGAATCACTTCATCCAGAATTGCATCCAGCGATGTATCAGCTTGAAACCCGAGAAGACGTTCCGCCTTGGAAACATCGGGGACCCGTTTCTGCACGTCATACATAAACGGTTCATCGGAAACATAACGGAACGGCTTGCTGTCACCATGGATTTTTTTCCAGATCATATCTGCCAGTTCGATGACCGAAGTGGAAACGGGCGTGGAAAGATTAAAATCCTGATTGACAGCAGCATCGTTCTCGATACATAATCTGATACCTCTTGCCAGATCGCCGCCGTATGTGTAGTGGCGGATCTGATTACCGGATCCGAGGATGTGCAGGGGGTCCTGCCCTTTGACGATTTTCTGAACGAGATCGGGTACGACATGGCTCATTGCCAGTTTTATATTACCGCTTGCGATTTCATGATCACAGAGTGCTCTTTTTTCGCCTGTACCGACGCAATTGAACGGTCTGATCACGGTGTAAGGCAATTTGTATTGTTCCCATGCGCCCTGGGCGAAATATTCACATGCCAGTTTCTGGAAACCGTACGTTGATAACGGCGGGGGACATTTATGTTCGTCCCCCTCTTTACTGGGGAAAGTCGATGCGCTTTCGAATACCATACTTGAACTCAGCACATTGATCTTTTTCATTTTTCCATGTTTTTTCGCGATGATGGCGGCATCAAAGGAAGCGGCAATGATCCGTTCATTTTCCGCCAGCAGATCATAAGCGAATTCATGAAAATAGGAAATCCCGCCGATCATTGCAGCGGCACAAAGCATCTGGTCACATTCAACAGCAAGCTCATTCATCAATGCCGCATTTTTCACATCGCCCTCCACAAAATGATAGCGGGGATGCGAATCATAAGATTTTTCGACTTTTCCATACTTGGAGAAATTGTCGATCCCGTATACATGATGTCCGTGATTCAACAATTCTTCCACAAGATAACCGCAAATAAAACCTGCCGATCCGGTAACGAGAATGTTCATTTTATTTTCCTCAATTATTTACTTTATTCCATAAGCCCCAGCAATCAATAAAAGGAACATCGATTTTCAGTCCCCGGTATTCATCATGAGGCACGCCCAGTATAATTCCTTCCGCCGCTTTCAATGCGTCATCCAGTGATACGCTGTCAGAAAGATAAGGATCGGATTCGATCACATCTGCCATTTCGATCTCAAGCAATTTCTTCAACTTGAATGACAATGATTCCCGGGTATCATCATTGTTCGCTTTGAAAGTCATTCCCAGAATCGCGATCTTTTTACCACAAAGTGACCCGTTCATCTTTTGCTTCATGTTTTTTACAAGATGATCCGGCAATCCTTCGTTGACCAGCATAGCTGCATGACCAAGGAAAAAATTATTGTGATAAAAAGCAGCCAGCTGCATGGTATCTTTGAAAAGACAGGGACCGGCGGCGAGCCCGGGTTTTGCAAAAAACTTTGCACGGGGATATCCCGCGGTCATTGCTTCATATACCCGGTCAAAATCCACGCCGGAATCATTTGCCATCATATAAAACTGATTGGCGATCGCAAAATTCATATAACGCCACGAGTTCGTCATAAGTTTTGCCAATTCGGCTTCTTCCGGCGTTGTACGGATAACCTGTGCGGTCAAATTCAAAAACAGTTCCTCCGCCGCAAGAACGGAATCTTCGTCCACCCCGGAAACGATCTGGGGAAGTTGAAATATTTCTTCGATCCCCTTTCCCTGCAGAATACGTTCCGGACAAAATGCCAGTCCGGGATGCAAACCGTTCCGGTTCAAATGTTCCTGAATGATACGCAATGTTCCCGGAAACAGAGTGCTTCTCATGATCAGAAGCTGTCCGTTTGACAGACAGGATTCATATTCCGCGATCCCGGCAACGACATCGCGCACTTTGGGATTCAAATGTTCATCGACCGGTGTCCCGATCACAAAAAACACGATCTCTGCATTTCGGATAAAATTGCGATCCTGGGATGCACGCAGATTTTTACCGATATGCTTTTGCAGGATCACATCGGCACCCATCTCAACAAAGGGCAACTCGCCACGATTGATCATTTCGATATTCGTCAGATTTTTATCAAACAAAGTAACGTCAAAATCTTTCGATGCAAAAGCCAGTCCCAACGGTATACCGACATGACCGCAACCGCCTATTATGGCAATCTTCTTATGTTTCATTGTTCTGCTCTCCATGAAAAGCTTTATTTTCAGCGTTATTGCATGAAAAACGCAATAACGCATTTCATTTTTTGCATGCCAGAGGATCAAACATACAGCGAACGATATTCCGTAAATATATCACGTCTTTTTACAAAGTCAACCTGCACAAAAAAAATAATCTAATATCGGGAAACACTATTTTCTCTGCTCTCTTATTTCCGATGCCAGGAAATCCCGAATGAAAGAACGCAATCCTGTTCCACGGGAAAAATACACTGGTCCGTAAATCAAAAGAAAAAACCATCTGACAAAACGATTTTTGCGTAATATTTTTGCCCGGATAGAATAGAAGATATAAGAGTTTTTCACCATCCGGAAATTAGGATTATCGGAATGGGATTGTGCAAATTTATAAAACTCACCCAGCAATGTTTCAATACGGAAAATATCGTCCGATGACTTGCATATATTTTGGAAACGGGACCACAGTGTTTGATTATTTTCACGGAGAAAAGGAGTTACCGCATTGGTTGAATGGACCCGGAATTGAGTAAAAACTTTATTGATGAAGCGGAATGAACCAAAATAAATTCCGACCAATGCGATCCAATAGTCATGATAAGTATAGATATCGGTGATCTGCAGAAACAGTGGGAGGAAACTGCGCCGGATCGCCATATTATGTCCGGAAAACAGGATCGTGGAATTCAATATGTATTGTATTCCGCCGCCGGCATTGATCTCTGCTGTTTTTTGCGGTAGATCAGAAACCCAATCCAGCACTGTACGGTTATATGGTTTCCGTTCCGCATCCACCATTTCACTTTCGCAGGCAACGACCTCAACATCCGGATTCTGTTCCAGATAACCGGAGAGAAATTCGATCTTCCCGGGCAGCCATACGTCATCCTGATCGCAGAAAAAGATCATGTCTCCGGTCGCCTCCCGCGCCAGATTCACAAAGTTTTGCAGAAAACCGCGTCGGGGTTCGTTTTTGATATAACGCAATTCACCCTTGTATTCGTGTTTCACCGATTCGATTGCAAGATGGGTGGCATCATCGGCGGAATCATCCCCGATAACGATCTCATCCGGCGGACGCGTTTGAGTGAACAGGCTTTTCAACTGTTCCCCGATATAGGCTTCCCCGTGATAGGCGGCAAGGATGACCGAGATCTTATAAGGCTTCATAAATATATCCGTCTTCAAATTTTATTCAGGTTGTCTTTTATGACGTCAAAAGCATCTTTAACGCTGATTGCTTTCAAACATTCGCGTTCCTGATTCTCATCCGTCTGCCCGGCATAAATGCAATTATTCTGGCAGGGATAACAGGGTAAATGGGGGCATATATATTTGTGGTTACTGTAATACTTATTGGGCATAAAAAATCCAAAAAAACCGCCGTGCAGCAGAACGAAAGTCAAAATATTATACATTCCTGCCAGATTGGCTCCGCCGGAATCATTGCACACGACAAATGAAGCTGACCGGCACCATGAAAACAGTGTTTTCAAATCTGTAGAACCGCAACGCGGCAAAACATTCCCGGTGCATCCCTGCAACGCCTTCATGATTTGCGCCTCATATTCTTTATCCGCTTTTGATCCCATGATCACAGCGGTATATTCCGGAAACTCATTGCGAATTTGCGCAATCAACTCTGCAAACTTTTCCCGTCCCCAGCACTTAAATGCAGCCGCTGCCCCGGGAAATACAAGATAGTATTTTCCCGTGCAGGGTGGTGGCACCCCGATTTCATCAAAGATTTGATAAAAATCAGGAGATTCATATTTTGATTTTTGCCCGGTTATTTTCTGAAAGACTTCTTCCAGTTGATCATGAATGGAACGGTTGTACATTATTCGATATGTGTAATCATACCGGCGTTTGTAAAAATCAAAGAAGAACGGTACTTCGCTCCAATCGCCGATAAACCGATGTGACTCTTTCGCAAACAGAAAAATTTCCAAAAAGCATAGAGCGATCGGAGAACTGACCAGCGAAATCATGGTTTGTATCGGATATCGATAAAAATCAAGCAGAACATTCATCCGGTATCGCAAATCTGTTTGCACTTTTTGAACAAGAATGGGATAAACTTTATCGCAGGGTACTGATTTTTCAATCACCCATTGCAACGGGGCATCCACTACAATTGCCACGCGATACCCCTTTTGTTGGTAACAGGCTGTAAAATGACGTAAGACAGAAATCGAAGCAAGCAAATCCCCCAGATGGTCTGTCCGAAACAAAAAAACCCATTTTTCTTTGTTTTTTCTGCGTTTGAAAGCCATCAAAAAAAAACAAAACGTAAAAAATATTTTCTGAATATAATATTTCATTAAAAATGGAACGTTTTTCATTTCATCTCCGTTGGATTCAACCATTGCTCGATTTCGTCCCGTATGCGATCCGGTGAATGCCCTGTCATACAAGGGGCGGGATCCCCTTTCGGGCAGATACGTTCTTTGCAGCCGGCGCAGGCGATCTCATGACGGAAGACAAGGTGTCCGTCTCCCATGGGATGCCACATGTGTGGCGGCACGTTATGGGCAGATCCGATCACGGCACAGGGGATTCCCGCCGCCGCCGCAAGATGGAGACTGCCCGTATCATTCCCGATATAACAACGGCATTGCCGCAGAAATGCGATCGTCTCCCGGAGAGTCCCGCGGAAGAGAATGCCGCCGCATATTTTCTGCATCCGTTCCATTGCCGGAAGATCGGCTTCCCCGCCCAGCCACACCGGAGTGAAAGAACCGTTTTTCTTCAAATCCGTGATCAATGCTTCGTACCGTTCCAGCGGGTAACGGCATGCCTGCTGATTCCCGCCGATCCCGAAGGCGAATAACGGGTTTTCAAGCGAAGCCGCAGCACGGCTGCCCTGTTCCAGTTCTTCCGGTGTCAGGGGAAACGTATATTCTTCTTCGGGCAGATCCAGTGCGCGAAAGTACGCCCGCCACAGCGGAATATCGCCCATTTCCGGCGTAAGAAATGCGTGATGGATCGTCCCGCCGCAGAACATGCGGAAACATTTCGTCAATACCCGGGGGACATCCGGCGAAAAACAATAAAGGGCATCGTATTTCTCCCGTCTGACCGCCCGGAGGAAGTCGAAGTACAGCTGCAGTTTTCCCCATTTGTTTTCCGGCGGAAGCAGAAAGGTTTTGTGTTCAAACAGGTCGTCATTGCCATAAAGTTCTGCATGGACCCGGTTGCGGACGATGGAAAGGTTCAACAAATCGAAACGGCAATCGGGGTATTGCTTTTTGAGTGCGGCAAAGGACGGCATTGCCACGAGGGTATCGCCGATACTGCCCACATGATACACAAGACACCGTTTCATATTCCGTCATCGACCTTTATTTTTTGTGAAGGATCAGCTGGATCTGCGCCAAAGCATCGCCTTTGGTCTGGTCCACCGGGAAAAAGTGAGAATAAAATTCATAAAGAGCACTTTCGCGGAACGGGAGATGATCCAGCACGCGGTACTTGAAAGACCGGAAACAACGTCGGAAAAACGACAACCGACGGAAACAGGTACAACTGCGTTTATAGCCTTCATCCTGCAACTCAATATGAAAGGAACTTACATCAGGGAGCGATTGCGCCAGATCAAGCAGATTCAATGATTTCTCCGACCAGCTTTTACGCTTGGAAATGGTGAAAGTCCATTTATGATCCGGATTGAACTGACTGGGCCAGAGTCCCTGCTCATAAAGATCTTCATCGGGAACAAAAATGATCATGACACCGCCGGGCTTCACCAGCGACCACCATTCACGCAGCACGGAAGGCGGATCGATCATGTGTTCCAGACAATGGGAGGAAAATACATAATCAAAGGAGTCTTTCACATACTCCGTAATGTGATTGGCATCCCCGTCTTCCATGTCGAACCGTTTGCAGTCGGGACGGATCGGGGAAGTGCCGCAGCCGATATCAATGCCTTTCCCTTGCATAACGAGATTCTTTTCTTCATCCGTCCACATATTCCAGATCTTGTTTGCTTCTTCTGCCATAAAAATTACTCCGGATTATAAAATTCGTTCCAATAACTTCATCCACTTCTCCGTGAACGTTTGAACGGAAAATTCCGTGCTGATCTTCTTTGCATTGTCGGCGAAAGTCCGGCGCAATTCCGGATCGTTCAGCAGGGCAAGGATCTTTTCTTCCATCGCAGGAATATCTTCCGCAGGTGCAAGATATCCGTTTTCTCCGTCACGGATCATTTCGGAGGGTCCGATCTTACAGTCAAACGCCACCGCCGGACAACCCTCCGACATGGCTTCCAGCAAGACAAGTCCGAATCCTTCGTACCGGGAGGGCATCACCAGGAGAGATGCGTGTTTGTAATAGTCATAAGGATCGCATCTGCCGGGGAGTTTCACACGGTCCGCAAGGTCGCGCCGGCGCAATTCCTCTTCGATGAGCCTGCGATATCTGCCTTCCCCCAGAATGATCCAGTTGTATTCCGGGAAACGGGCGAGGATGTGTTCCGCCATCGCCGGGATCCGGTCAAATCCCTTCTGGTGATCCAGTCTGCCCACGCTCAAAATAAACGGTTTGTCTTCCGGTGATCCGCTGTCGGATGGTGTACGGGGGATCAGGGCGTTATAAATGGGGACCACGCTCCCGCGGACGGGTGTTTCCTGATATTGCAGCGCATCGGCTTTCGTGAGTGTCACGATGGCATCGGCGTATTGTTTCGCATGTGTCCTGCCCCGGTCCCGGAGCGGGACACCCAGATTTTCGTAAAAATGGAAATGTTCCCAGGCGATCCATTTGCATTTGACCTTATTGACCGCGGCGGCAGATGCCGTGGAAAGGATCACATCCACATCGATCAGCACATCCACCTGCTGTTTGCAGAGGAAAGAAGCCAGACGGCGCCGGGTGAACGGGAGCATAAGCCGGTAGTGGTGATCCTTTTTGTAGAGCGCAAACCGAAATACCCGGGGATCGAGTTCAAAAAACGCGGTTTGACTTCGTTCCGTGAGGGAAAGGATAAGAACGCGGTATGGGGTATGGTTCACCAGTTCATTGGCGAGGAGTGATGTCATGCGTTCCGTACCGCCGCACCGGGTGATATCCCCGATAAAAAGGCACACTGTTTTCACAATCACCATGCCCGGAAAATCAGAATGGAAAGAACTTTTTCTTTGTGCAGAGGAAGTAAAACAACATCATACACCGATGATCTTCCAGCCTTTCGATGCAAAAGAAACAAGCATGGAAAATCCCAGTTTACCCAAACCGAATACAGATAATTTTTGCTGCATCATGCCTGCCACTTCATTTTTTCGACCTCTGTCTTGATCCAGTCGTAAGTCAACTTCATACCGACTTCCAATTTCTGCACAGGTGCCCAGGAAAGTTTTTCCCGAATGAGGGTGTTGTCCGAGCTGCGCCCCCGAACACCCAAAGGACCTTCAATATGAACGATATTCAAATCTTTTCCGGCATGCTTCATCACCATTTTCGCAAGATCATTGATCGAGATCAGTTCATCACTGCCGATATTTACCGGACCGGAAAAGTCTGACTCCATCAGCTTACGGATGCCATCCAGACACTCGTCAATATACAGAAATGTCCGTGTTTGTTCGCCATCGCCCCAAATCTCAATCGTACCGCCTTGTTTTGCCTCGGCAACTTTACGACACATTGCGGCAGGTGCTTTTTCTCTACCGCCGCACCAGGTGCCAAACGGACCGAAAATATTATGGAATCTTGCCACATGGA
Organism: Victivallales bacterium; assembly: GCA_045592785.1. GTDB lineage: Bacteria > Verrucomicrobiota > Lentisphaeria > Victivallales > UBA1829 > RGIG8244. Next base: position 59,328 of record JAZNVL010000020.1, read on the forward strand.
CTTCGATCCCATAATTTCTTGCATAAGAAAACCACATGCGTTCACTGAACAGTTTTTCCCACCCATATTCACTGTCAGGGCCTGCCGGATACGCATCACTCTCTTTCAATCCGCGGTTATCGCTTTCCCGCTGGATTGCTTCCGGATAAATACAGGCACTGGAACTGTAAAATACTTTTTTGATTTTTTTCCGGTATGCCTGTTCAGCCATATTCAGGTTGATCATTGCTGAATTATGCATCACCACAGCATCATGCTCACCGCTGAAAATGTAACCGGCACCGCCCATATCGGCTGCCAATTGATAAAGCTCATCAAATTGACATACAGAAGCAAGTTTGTCACAAAAAACAGGATCCCGCAAATCACCAAGGAAAAACTGGTCTGCCGAAGTTTCCCGAAATTCCGGAGCTTTTATATCTGCCCCAACTACATAATAGCCTTCGCCTTTTAAACGACATACAAGATGTCCACCAATAAAACCACCTGCACCGCACACTAATGCTTTTTTCATTTCATCTCCTGATTATATGTTTTCTTGCTTGGAACTGTAATGAATAATATAATGCTGAAAGTTTAAAAGTCAAGTTTTACGCAAAAAAAAAAATGTAAAATAATCAAGTAAAAAGCAGGTTATGGATTTGACAATAAAAGAAACCGTGTTACATTACGGAATAAAACGTATATTTAGACATGAGATTGCATTGTAATCCGGATCGGGACTGTATACGGAACGCCACTGCACCGGCATCAGCCCCACACAAGAAAGAAAAATAGAGAAACGATGAAATTGCCTTCATTGAAAATCGGACGTCTTGAATCAAAGTTTCCTGTCATTCAGGCAGGTATGGGAGTGAGAATCGGGTCAGCCACTCTGGCTGCGGAAACCATCCGGCTGGGCGGCTACGGAACCATCGCCAGCGTGGGAATGGGTGACATCAACGACGCAAAGCATGACTTTGTGAATGTCTGCGGCAATGCACTTGCCGAAGAGATCCGGAAAGCCCGCGCATTGTGCGAAGGAAAAAAACCTCTGGGCGTAAACGTCATGGTCGCACTCTCCAACTACAAAGAAATCGTTGAGACTTCCGTGAAAGAAGGCGTGGATTTCATCATTTCCGGTGCGGGACTTCCCCTGAACCTGCCGGAATTTGCTCCGGATCCCGATATCGCGCTGATCCCCGTGGTCTCCGGCGGTCGTGCGCTGGAAGTCATCCTCAAGACCTGGGCACGGAAATACAACCGGAAACCGGATGCCGTGATCGTGGAAGGTCCCCGCAATGGCGGACACCTGGGCTTCACCATGGAAATGATCGAAAATCCGGACAGCTGTTCCCTGGAGATCCTGCTGAAAGAGATCAAGACAGTTCTGGCGGCATACGATTGTCCCGATATCCCCGTGCTGGGCGCAGAAATGGTTTCCAACCGCGCCGATATCGAACGGATCATTGCCATGGGGTATGACGGTGTGCAGATCGGAACGTATTTCATCTGTTCGGAAGAAGCCGGGATCGACCGGAAATCAAAAGAAGTTCTCGTCAAGGCAAAAGCCGAAGACGTGGTCATTATCAAGAGTCCCGTGGGACTCCCCGTGCGCGTACTCAAAACCCCGTTGGTCCAGCGCGTGCTTGCGGGCGAACGGACACCATTCACCTGTCCCTACCGCTGTCTGCGGACATGCAACCCGGCGAAATCACTGTTCTGTATTGCCCGTGCGCTGATCGCCACCTGGCAGGGCGACACGGAAAACGGACTTTACATGTGCGGTTCCAATGTGGGTGCGGTGGATCATATCTACCCGCTGAAAGAATTCTTCGATACACTGGAAGATTGATGCGTTATGCGTGACATCATTATCGAAGGACCTGCCAAGACATCCGGGATCATCCGGCCCGGCGGCAACAAGAATGCGGCTCTGCCCATCATCGCCGCCGCCATGCTGACCGATGAACCCGTGGTACTCCATAACGTTCCCAATATCCTGGATGCCGATGCCATGCTCAATCTGGCACGGCAGATCGGCGCAAGTGTGACCCGGAACGGCAACGATGTGACCATTCATGCCGCCACACTCAACCGTTCCGATCTCCCGCGGAACCTCTGCGCATCCATCCGCGCTTCCGTGCTGTTCGGTGCGCCGGTGGCGATCCGCTGCGGGGAAGCCACTGTGGGGTTGCCCGGCGGTGACTTTATCGGACGGCGCAGGCTGGATTCCCATTATTACGGCTTGAAAAAGCTGGGGATCTCCAATACGCTGGGCGCCGGTGCGGTCACGTTCAAGATGGAAAAGAGCCATCTGACGGCATCTGACATTTTCCTGGATGAAGCCAGCGTTACGGCAACGGAACACATCCTTACGGCAGCCGTACTGGCGAAAGGGACGACGGTGATCCGGAATGCGGCTGCGGAACCGCATGTTCAGCAGCTGGCGGAATTTCTGAACGCCATGGGCGCACAAATCTCCGGAATCGATACCAATACCTATGTCATCAAGGGCGTGGAGAAACTCCACGGCTGTGAATACGAACTGGAAGCCGACCACATCGAAGTGGCAAGTTTTCTTTCCATGGCGGCTGCCACCGGCGGCAGTGTGGAATTCGAAGGCAATATCAAGCTCCATCATTACTGGATGACACGACGCGTTTTCGAACGGTTCAACATCCATTTCAAGTTGACAAACGGACACATCTCCATGCCAGGCGGACAGCGTCTCCGGGTGAAGATGGATGCCGGGAACGCCATCCCCATGGTGGCGGACGGACCCTGGCCCCAATTTCCCAGTGATATGATGAGCTGTATGATCGTTGCGGCAACCCAGGCAAAAGGTACGGTCATGTTCTTCGAAAAGATGTTCGAGAGCCGTCTGTACTTTGTAGACCGTCTGATCGCCATGGGAGCCAACGCCGTTGTGTGTGACCCGCACCGCGTGGTGATCTCCGGTCCGGCAAAATTGCGCCCGCTGGAAATGTCCAGTCCGGATATCCGTGCAGGGATGGCGATGGTTCTGGCGGCAAGCTGTGCCAAAGGCCGGAGCGTGATCCATAATGCCGACATGATCTTCCGGGGTTATGAAAATCTGATGGAAAAACTCCAGACCCTGGGCGTGCAGGCGGAACTGGTCTGATCCCATGATCCGGCAATATCAATTCCCGGCGCGGGATAACGTCCTTCTTGCCGCAGAGGTTTATCTCCCCGACAGCGGCGGACCGTTCCCGTTGGTGGTCATCCGTTCCCCTTACAGTGTCTGCGGGACTCCGCAGCCCGGTGTGGAACACATACTCCGTCAGGGGATCGGTTATCTGCTGCAGGATTGTCGCGGCACGGGGAAATCAGAGGGGACGGCAGATTACTGGCGTCAGGAAGTGCAGGATGCCGCCGATCTCTTCGCCTGGCTCAAAACACAGGACTGGTTCAACGGACACCTGGTGATGTCCGGGGAATCCTATTGCGGGGCGGTACAATGGCAGGCATTGCGGAGTTCAGAAGCCGGTGTCATTGCCGGGTTCGCACCCAATAACGCACCGCTGGATTGTTATGACGGAGTCTATTATCCCAACGGCGTATTCGGTTACGACGGCGGCATATACTGGGCATTGCTGCAACGTCATCTGCGGCTCCACGGGACGGAACTTTCGGTTCCGGAAAGCACCCTTCATTCACTCCCCTTATGCGCACTGGATGAGAAAACCGGGCCCGGCAGATGGGATGCGTTTCAACACTGGCTCGCACACCCGGAAAAAGATGCGTACTGGGAATCCCTTTCCGCTTATAACGCCATTCCCAAAATCAGAGTGCCCGCGTTCATCACCGGAGGCTGGTTCGATCCTTTTATCCGGCAGACACTCCGGGCGTTCACTGCCATGCGGAACTCTGCCGCCACCCCGGAAGCAAGAGAATACACCCGGCTCATCATCGAACCGGTGACACATACCATGACGCCGGGCGGCGGGGATTACGGAAAGTTTTTCCGTGCCGGGCTCATCGGACTCCGCAGTCAATTTCTCCGGAACCGTCTGCTGACACCGGACGAGGATCCCCTGCCCGATCTGCCGCCGATCCGTTTCTTCCTCATGGGGTCCAATCAATGGATCGATGCGGCGGAATGGCCCATCCCTGCGGAACAGTATACGCTCTATCTGAACGGGGAAAAACTCACCCCGGCTCCAGGCGGCAACGGAACACGTTCGTTCGTTTATGATCCGGCGGATCCGGTCCCGACGACGGGCGGCGCAAGCATCGGTTTTCTCTCCTGCGGACAAAAGGAACAGAGCCCGGTGGAAAACCGGGCGGATGTTCTGGTCTATACGACAGAAGTCCTGCCGGAAGACCTGCATATCATCGGGGGGATCCGGGCGGTCCTGTATGCGGAAAGCAGTGCGCCGGAAACCGCGTTCACCGTCAAGATCTGTGACGTTCACCCGGATGGTTCCTCCTGGAACGTTTGTGACGGGATCATCGGGACCGCGCACCGTAACGGGAATCACTGCAAAGCCCCTGCGCTTACGCCCGGGGAAGTGGTATGTTATTCCGTGGATTGCGGCGTGACAGCCATGACATTCCGGCAGGGACACCGTTTGCGGGTGCAGATCTCCAGCAGCAATTTTCCCATGTATGCACGGAATCCCAATACGGGGAACCCGTTCCACGAAGAAACATCGTTCCGGAAAGCGGAACAGACCGTGCATCACGGGAAGACGTACCCGGCACGGCTGCTCCTGCCTGTAGTGAAAGAACTGCCGTAAAAGGCGGTCAGTCGGTCAACTGCCAGCAATCGGTACGGAACGGGGACGCGGGGAACCCGGCATCATTATACAGCACACATTCCGGGTTATCCGACCAGCCGTACCGGACAGCGGAAGGGAAATTCCCTGCGGCAGATGCACGCACGAAAATGGAATTGCCGTCCACTTCCACACTGTCGGCGGGGATGAACTCCCGTTTTGTATCGTTCGCCACATAGAAACAGCGGGCTGCGTTTTCCTTCAGAACAAGTTTGCCTTCGTTCCGGAAGAAGATGCGGACCCCGCCCGGTTCCAGTTGGAATGATTCATACTGCGGACCGCCGGCAACACGTTCTTTCCGGAACACCGATTTCAGCGCGTGTGCAGCAAGACGGCACCCCACGGATTTCTTATCCTGCGGGTGGATGTCATTGGCTTCCCCGACATCAATGGCGGTCGCCATATAGACATTTTTGAGTTTGCGGCAGACGGATTGCTGCTGTTCGCGGAGCGGAGCCCAGGCGCTTTTTGCATCGTAGAGAGAACGTTCTCTGAAGTTGGCGAGCTCCACCTGAATGAAAGGGAAATCCCCTTGTTCAAAACGGAACCGCCAGTCTTCGATCATATTGGCAAGCATGTTTCCGTAGCGGACCGAACGCCGGATTTTCGGGGCGTTGCTTTCGCCCTGATACCAGATGACACCGCCGATCCCGTAGGGAATAAGCGGATGGATCATGGAGTCAAACAACGCGGCAGGACCATTGACGCAGCCGGCACCGACCGTGGCACCGGGGACCGTTTCCGTGATCCCGAGGTCGTGTTCGGCAGTGGCTTTCCATTCGCCGTCTGTGGGGATCGCACCCCCGTTCCCATCGGCACGTTCGATGCGGAACATCTCTGCTTTTCCGCTGAGATTGCCGTCATAGGCATAAGAGAACGCGCGGACCGCGATCACATTTTTCCCGGCTTTCACCAGATCGCCGGGGATGGCATAACAGCGTTCCGTGCCCCAGTAGTGTTCTTCCAGATCTTTCCCGGTCCTGCCGATCTCCACGCCGTTGAAGTAGGTCACATCATGCTTATCCACGGGCCCGGAATGATAAACGAGATCTTTGCCCGCCCAATCATCCGGCAGTGTGATTTCCTTACGGACCCAGATGGACCCGTTTTTGGCGATTCCCTGCTGGATCCAGCTGCCGGGGATCTTCATGGTCTTCCAGGAGGCATCATCGAAATCAATTGCCGCCCAGCCCTGATCGAACCCGGTGTTTCCCGGATCGGCGGGGTAAGGCATATACTCCGCAGTCTGGGGCAGATGGAGATCTTCGAACTTACAGACGTCATCATACCGCCGGACTTCGAATGCCGTTTCCGGATTCCGGAGCAGACCGCCCCGGCTGGTCCAGGTTTCCACAATGGTCCCGCCCCAACTGGAACAGATGACACCCACAGGGATATCCTGTTCATCGTTGAGGGTGAGAGCGAACCAGGCGGCAACGGCGGAAACAGGGCCCGCGGTCTCCGGCGTGACAACAGTCCATTGGCTGAGCCCTTCCACGGGGAAGGAATCTTCCGGGATCCCGGTGACTCTTCTGGGAATGATGATGGCACGGATCTGCGTACGGCTGCCGAGACGCTGTTTGTATTCATCGCTCTGGATCCGGCCTAATTTGACCTGATCTTGGGGTGCGCCACATGCCCAGTCGGTATCGAGAGAATAATCCATGTTGGATTGTCCGGATGCGATCCAGACTTCTCCGATAAGAATATCTTCCAGTACGACCTGATCCCCGTTGTCCATGTCGGTAACGGTGAGGGTATAAGGTCCGCCCGCACTCATCACGGGGAACCGGAGCAGGAAAGAACCGGTCCCGTTGACTTTGGTGTACGCCGTGACACCGGCGAGTTCCGCCTTGATATTGTGTCCGGGTTCCGCATCGCCCCAGACAGGGATGGTGATATTCCGCTGCAGGACGGCGTGAGATTGAAAAATGGATGCCAGTTTCATCATTGCAAACGCTCCATCTTACCAGCTGTCCGTGCGGAAGGGAGACGCGGGGAATCCGGCATCGTTGTAAACGGTGCAGTCGGGATTCGTAGACCAGGCATAACGCACAGCCGCGGGGAGTTTGACGGCATGACAGCGGATCAGCAGAGAGTTGTCACCGTCGATGGTAACGCTGTCTGCGGGGAAGAATTCGTGAGTGAGTTCCTCCGCAACAAAGAAACTGCGTACGGCGTTTTCTTTGAGGACGATCTTTCCGACATTGCGGAAGGACACCCGGATGGCATCGCCTTCCACAGTGTATGAGGTATAGACTGGACCTTCCGGCACGCAATCGAAATGATAAACTCTGTTCAGAGCATTTGCGGCGAGACGATCGCCCACCGTCTTCTTGTCCTGGGGGTGGATATCCAGTTCTTCGCCCGCATCGATGGCAGTTGCCATGTAAGAGTTTTTCATGGTGTCACGGACGATCCGCTGCTGTTCACGGACTTCGCTCCAGTAAGACCCGCCTTCCTGATAAAGTTCCGGTTTGGTGTATCCGGCAAGTTCCACTTGCAGGAAGGGGAAATCGCCCTGTCCCCAGCGGAACCGCCAGTCTTCGATCATGCAGCGGAGATGTCCGGCGTACTGTTTGGACTGGTACTGACCGGCATTGCTTTCGCCCTGATACCAGATGGCACCGCGGATGGCGTAGGGAACGATGGGATTGATCATGCAGTCATACAGGATGCCGGCAGTCTGGGGATTGCCGGGTCCCAACGGTTCGGTTACGGCGGTAACGATACCGAAATCGGTTTCGGCAAAGGCTTTGCACTGTCCGGCGAAACAGATCTCATCTTCCGGAGAGGAAACGCGTTTGAGTGCATAGACCTGCTGGGAACCGGAGAAACTGCCATCGTACACGAACGAAAATGCGCGGATCGCGATCACGTTTTCGCCGGCTTTCACCAGGTTGCCGGGGATCCGGTATTCCCGGGGCAGGTTCCAGTATTTTGTTTCATATTTTTCACCGGAGCGGCCGATTTCCACTCCGTTGAAGTAAACAACGTCGTGTTTATCCACGGGACCGGAGGTGTAGATGAGATCTTCTCCCGCCCAATCTGCGGGGAGTGTGACTTTCTTACGCACCCATACGATCCCGTTTCCGGCGATATTCTGACGGATCCAGCTGCCGGGGATCCGGAACTGATACCACTGGGAATCATCGAAATCAATTGCCGCCCAGCCATTGGCAAAGCCTTTGTTTTCGGTATCGGCGGGATAGCCGGCTTCCTCCGCCGTTTTGGGCGGATTGAAACGGTCTTCCTTTTCGAAGAAGGAGTCCACCTGATCGGCTTCAAAGTAACTCTGGGGATTCCGCATCAACCCTTCCCGGCTGATCCATGCCTGTACGCGGGTCCCGCCGAAACTGGAACAGATCAACCCGATGGGCACGTTCAATTTCTGTTTCAAACGAAGTCCGAACCAGGCGGCAACGGCGGAAATATCACCGCAGGATTCCGGCGTCATGTTTTTCCATTTGCAGCTTTCCGGCAGAGAATCTTCCCGGATCCCGGTGGAGATCTGCGGCACGTTGATCGCACGGATATCGGAATTTTCTTTGAGCAGTTCCTTGTATTCTTCAAACTGTTTGACGTAGGTATCAAACACCGGCAGACCGCCCTTATCCAACACAGCCCAGGTGCTGTCGAGAAAGTACTGCATATTGGACTGACCGGAAGCGATCCACACTTCCCCGATCAGAATATCGTCAAGCGTCACGCTTTCGCCATTGCCGGCATCCGTTACAGTCAGCGTATGAGGTCCGCCCGCTTCCAATGCGGGAAAACGCAGCGTGAATGCGCCCGATGCCGCGGCTTTTGTGACTGCCTTTTTGCCCGCAAGTTCGCCTTTGATAAAGTGGCCGGGTTCGGCATAGCCCCAGACAGGAATGGAAATGTTGCGCTGCAGAACGGCGCCGGACTGAAAAATACTGCTCAGTTTCATAATGGTGTTATTCCTTGATTAAATTAAAAGGTTTCTGTAAAAATAGCATAAATCTTTCCGTTTTCAAGTAAGAAGCATAAAAAAAAGTGAAAAAAAGTAAAAAGAGGACTTGAAAAATGACTCTCCGGTCATTATATTATCCGGAAATCAATTTATCACTATTATTTTGGAAGGACATGGAAATGGGAAAGATCATTACCGGGATCACCGCATTGGTGCTGCTGGTGGCGTTCGGATTGTACGCCGGGTACCGCAGCTATGAAGCATATCAGAAGAACCAGAAAATGCAGGCTGGCAAGAAGGTCAGAAATGTCGTGGTGAACATGGCAGAACCGGAACGGAAGAACATGACGGATGAACGCCGTTTCTCCGGGACCAGTGTGGCGTGGAGCGACTTTACCGTGGATCCGAAAGTGGACGGCAGGCTGATGCGTCTTCATTTTGACATTGGCGACACCGTGAAACGCGGGGACCTGATCGCGGAGATCGATGATCGCGAATTCCGTCAGCAGGTACAGGAAGCGGAAGCGAATCTGGATTATGCGAAAGCGAAACTGCGGGAAGCAAGTGAAGTCTCCAAATTGAAGAAAAGCGAATTTGAACGTCGTAAGACACTGATCGACCTTTCCGCTGTGTCACGGTCCGACTTCGAACAGGCGGAAAGCGAAATGCTTTCCCAGCTGGCAACAGAAGCCATGTGCCGCGCCGATGTGAAACGGAGCGAAGCCGTACTGGAAAATGCGAAACTGAAACTCTCTTACACCCGGATCCATGCACAATGGCACGGGGCGGATAAAGCACGTCATATCGGGAAGCGTTTTGTGGATGAAGGTGCCCTTCTGAAAGTGGGAAGCACCTCGTTGCTCACGATCGTGGAACTGGACCGGATCAAAGCGAATGTGCAGATCATCGAACGGGATTACCCGTATTTGAGAGTGGGACAGAAAGCGGATATTGAAACAGATGCCTATCCCGGCGAAGTATTCAGCGGTGAGATCTCTCACATCAACAATACCCTTGACGAAAAAACACGCAGTGCCACCGCCATCATCTCCATCGACAACAAAGACCTGCGGCTCCGTCCGGGGATGTTCCTCCGGGTACGCATCAAGCTTGCCGAACACAAAAATGCCCTGACGGTCCCCCTGAGTGCTCTGGTACAGAAAGACGACAAAACGATCGTATTCCAGTATGTCGACGGGAAAGCCGTACAGACGGAAGTGCAGACCGGGCTGACCGATGGAAAATCGGTGGAGATCCTCTCGCCGGAACTGAAATATCCGGTGGCGACGGTCGGGAATCACCTGCTGAATGACGGGATGGCAGTCGAGATCTCGGAACTCTCCCGTCAGGAAATGGCGGAAAAGAAATTGAAGGATGGGAAAGCAAAAGCGCAACCCGCCCCGGAGAATAAGAAATGAATATCGCCGAGTTCTCAGTAAGACGTCCGTTGTTCATCACCATGATGGCGTGTATCGTCATCGTGCTGGGCGGGATCTCCCTGCGGTATCTGCCGGTGGACCTGTTCCCGGAAATCGACTTCCCTGCGGTCTCCCTGACGACGGAGTACACCGATGCCAGCCCGGAAGAAGTGGAAGAACTCATCACGCGCCCGCTGGAACGCTCCATCAGTGCGGTGACGGGGATCAAAGAGATCAAATCCAATTCTTCGGAAGAAATCAGTTCCATCACCGTGGAATTCACCTGGGAAACGAATCTGGATGAAGCCGTTTCCGACCTGCGTGACCGTATTGACCGCGCCATGCGCGCGCTGCCCGATGACGTGGACCGTCCCTCTCTGCGCCGGTTCAATTCCGCGGCAATGCCCATCATGCGCCTGGGTGTCAGTACCCAGATGGACCTGTTGAAAGCCAAAAAGCTCCTGGAAGACCAGGTGCAATACCGGTTTGAACGTATCGAAGGGGTTGCATCCGCCAACGTCAGCGGCGGTATGACCCGTGAGATCCAGGTATTGATCGATGTGGATAAAGCCCGTGCGCTGAAAGTCCCCATGGACACCATTCTTTCCAAGCTGAAAGATGCCAACGTGACGACTCCCGCCGGGAACGTGAAAAGCGGCGCCATGGAGATCCGTATGCGTACCCTGGGTACGTTCCAGAATCTGGACCAGCTTCGGGAACTCTATATTGCCACCGGGGAAGACGGAAAGAACATCCGGCTGAAAGATGTTGCGGAAGTCAACGATACTTACGAAGAACGGACCCGTTATGTGCGCGTGAACGGGAAACCGGGTATCTTCATTGAGATCTACAAGCAGTCCGGTGCCAATACCGTGGCAGTTGCGCGTGAAGTGCGGAAAGAACTGGACCGCATCAATCTGGACATGGGCTCGCAGTTCTCCATCGCCCCGGTCAATGACTCTTCAAAATACATTCAGCGTGCCATCAACAACGTGGCGGACAGCGCGATTTCCGGCGGTTTGATCGCCATCTGTATTCTCTTCATCTTCCTGTGCAATTTCCGCAGTACGCTCATTATCGCCATCAGTATCCCGCTTTCCATCGTTGCCACATTCGTGCTGGTTTATTTCTGCGGATACACCATCAACACCATGACACTCGGCGGGCTCGCGCTGGGTGTGGGGATGCTGGTCGATAACTCCATCGTGGTGCTGGAAAATATCGTGCGACTCCATGACGGCGGAATGAACCGGAGAAGTGCCGCCGTTCAGGGGACCACCGAAGTCACCGGGGCATTGATCGCCAGTACGTTGACCACCGTCGCCGTGTTCCTGCCGCTGATCTTCACCAAAGGGATGGCGGGGATCATGTTCCGTCAGCTCGCCATGGTGATCGTGTTCTCTCTCATGTGTTCTCTGATTTCCGCGTTGACCCTGGTCCCCATGATGGCGGGCCATTTCCTTTCGGAAGACCGGGAAGGTGCCAAACACGGGATCTTCTACCGGTTGGGTAAATGGATCATTCACGCCTTCGACCAGTTCAGTGATTTCTATGCTTCGCTGCTGGAAGTTGTGCTGCGGAACCGCATCGTCACCATTCTGCTCGCACTCATCATCCTGGGCGCATCCTGCTTCCTGATCCCCGTGATCGGGACGGAACTCATGCCGCCCACAGACGAAGGCGAGATCCGGATCAATATGGAAGATGCCGTGGGGACGGGTCCCCGGTTCATGGATGAAACCGCCATGACCGTCCTGCCCGTGATCCGGCAGAATGCACCCGGTTTGATCAACATGACCATGTTCTCCGGGGCAAGCAACTGGCGCGCAAACGGCGGACACAAGACGAACTTCAATCTGGAGCTTCCGCCCCGGACACAGCGGGATATTTCCACCGATGCCATTTGTCAGGAACTGAACAAGGCATTGAGCGATTTCCCCGGTCTGACCTTCCGGGTACGCCCCAGACGTTCTTTCATGGCGGGCGGCAGCAGCAACGACGAAATGAGTATCGACATCCGCGGGTATGACTTCGAAACAGCGGATGCCCTCGGCAGACGTGCCGCGGATATCGCCCGGACCATCGAAGGGGTGACGGACGTGGAACTGAGCCGCGATGCCGGTACGCCGGAACGCCGTGTGATCATTGACCGTGACAAAGCGGAATCCATGAATATATCGGTGAAAAAGATCGCGGATGTATTGCGTACGATCCTGGCGGGAAGTGAAGCCGGGAATTTCCGGGAAGCCGGGGATGAATACACGATCCGTGTGAAAGTGAAAGATGCGGACAAACTGGATCCCCGTGACATTCTGGACCTGACCGTGCAGAACGAAAATGGCGAGAACGTGGTACTGCGGAACGTGGTCGCTCATGAATCCACACTTGGTCCCGTCACCATCGAACGGAAAAACCAGCAGCGTGTCCTCACGGTGAAAGCGAACCTGCTTGACCGTGACATGGGATCCGCCGTGGCGGAATTCCGTGAAAAATTGAAAGCATTGGAACCGCTCCCTGCGGAATTTTCCATCGTATTCAGCGGCAGTTACGAAGACCAACAGGAAACATTCCAGGAGTTGATCTTTGCGTTCACTCTGGCTCTTGTGCTGGTGTATATGGTCATGGTCTGTCAGTTCGAATCGCTGAAAGACCCGCTGATCGTGATCTTCTCGGTCCCGTTGGCGGCGATCGGGGTGATCACCATGCTGCTCATGACGTATACCACGTTCAATATGCAGTCCATTATCGGTTGCGTGATGCTTGCCGGGATCGTGGTGAATAACGCCATTCTGCTCATCGATACCGCCAATCTGCTCCGGCGGAGAGATGGTCTTTCCCTCTCCAAAGCCATCCGGGAAACCGGACGGCGCCGTCTGCGCCCCATTCTCATGACCACCCTCACCACTGTTCTGGGGTTGATCCCGATGGCGTTGGGACTGGGTGACGGCGGGGAAGCCCAGGCGCCTCTTGCCCGTGCGGTGATCGGCGGTTTGAGCAGTTCCACACTGATCACGCTGTTCTTCATCCCTGCCCTGTATTCGCTGATCGAAAGTGCAAAATTCTATCGCCGCAAAAAGAAAGTCCGTTCCTGATGCCGAGATACAGTAAAGAAAAACGTGAACAACTGACCGATCAGATGCGGTCCGCCATCCGGACAAGCTTCGCCCGTCTCTGTGCGGAAACAGGCGATGTCTCCATGGAACGCGTTGCACAGGATGCCGGGATCGCCAAGGGCACGATCTATCTTTACTACAAAACGAAACTGGAACTCATCCGGGATGTACTCAATGCAAACCGCGAAATCATGCTCGCGCGAATCGAAGAAATGATAAAAACCACCGATCCCCCGGAGGAACAACTCCGCCTTTACGCCCGGATCATGATGGAGGAATTCCAGAAAAACCGGCATTTGCGCACCGAATTCATCCGGAGCAGCGGGCTGCCCGCTCTCCCCCGGAATATCCGCGGGATCGAAATGCTCAATTGCATTTTGCAGTCCGGGATCGAACGCGGAGTTTTTCGTCCGGTCCCCGTGGAAGATACCGTGACATTCATCCGGGCATCGCTGATCGGACAATTCCGTTTTCTCCTGATGGAGCGGAAGAACATTGACATTGAACGCGCCATGAATGTATTTGAAGACATGGTCCTGCGAGCATTGAAAAAGTGACCGTATGTACCAGCTTCTTCTTTATGCCGTTGCGGCATTTCTGACAGCATTATTCAGTACACCGGAACTCTACTGGAATTTTGATTCCTCCTCCTTCGCCTCTCTGCATGAACTGGCAGACCGCATTTTCACGTTTTCGTTTCAGGGCGCATTGTTCCGGCAATGGGCGTTGATGATGTGTGTTTACGGTGCCGGACTTTTCCTGCCGAAACTGGCGCGGACTCTGCTCCTGACCATATTCCTCGCCGCAGTCGGGTTATTTTCCTTCTTCAATTCCTATCTGGTGTTCCGCTATTCCTGTCCGGCGGCGGAAATGGTGGTCATCCTGAACTCAGCGGACGTGCAGGAAGTACGGGAATACTTTTCCGCCATGTTCATCAACAATCCCCTGTTTCTTGTCTGCGGGGGACTCCTGTTGTTCGCACTGCCCGCTGCCTTCGGATTCCTGTTGCACCGTCTGCCTGCTCCGGGACACCGCAGAGTGATCGCAGGCGGGACCGCCGGATTCGTTCTGCTGTTCTATCTTTTCCCGCCGTACAGTTATGATTTCACATTCTGGCGTGATCTTCCGGCGGTGGATTTTCTCTACCGTCTTTCGGAAAAGGATTTCTTCCTGCGCAGTGCCGGGGAGATCGTCACACAGCATAACCTGCCCGCAGGGAGCGAACAGGTTCTGGCGGACCGGGAAAAAGTTTTCGGACTTTTTGTGCTTGGGGAAAGCGACAACCGGTGGCATCACTCTCTTTACGGTTACGAAAAAGCGACGGACCGCCGGATGAAAGATGCCCTCGGCAGGGAAGGATTCTTCCTGTTTGAAGATGTGATCAGTGCCACCACATCCACACAGCACACCATTTATTTCATGTTCACAGACGGGCTTGTGGCAAAGAAATACGAACCTCTCAATTTCGGGCTCTGCGAATGGTTCCGTTCGGCAGGGGCGACCGTACACTGGCTTTCCAATCAACGGGCGCACGGTGCCTGGTCTTCCACTGCCGCCCTGCTCTTCGCCAAAGCCGATGAACGCATTTTCTATTCCGACGGAACGGAGAACACTTATGACCGCATCGCTCTGCTCCCGCATGTGAAGGAACGGGTACAGAAGACTCCTGCGCCCGCTCTGGTCTGTGCGCAACTCATGGGCAGTCATTACGAACAGCGTTACCGGATCGATCCGGAATGGGCGGAACGCAACCGGGGAGTGCTGAACGGGTTGGATATGTATGACCGGACCCTTGTGTATGTGGATGACATCCTCGGTGATTTGAAAGCGGAGATCGATGGACGGACGGATCCCGCATTCCTGTTGTACGCCGCCGACCACAGCGAAACCGTTCCCTCAAACCGTTCCCTGCGGACTGCCGAAGCTGTTTATTATGAGATCCCGATGTTTCTCTACTGCAACGAAGCATACCGGAAAGCATTCCCGGAGAAAATGACGTTCCTCCGTCAGATGGAGAAACAACCCTGGCAGACGGACCGGATGATCTATCTCCTCGCGAATCTGATGAACTTCCCGGATGACCACGTCCCCGCCGTGACAACCCGGGATCCCCGTCTGGTCGGATTCGGCGAAACACCTTACAAAAAAAGCCGGAAATGATTTGAAAAAACAGGATTTCATGCTATAATATGGCGAATGGTAAACAACCTGTGGAAAGGCATACTGCATGACATCTCAACGGATGACAAACTGGGAAGAATATTACCGTACCCCCTTCCCCACCGCTCATTTACTGCGGAAGATCACGTCGGCAAGACTTCTCCGTGCCCTGCGGCGGTATGCCATGCCCATGCCTCATTGCCGGATCATGGAGTTCGGCGGCGGCGGAAGTTCTTTCGCACAGTATCTCACCGAAAACATTTCATGCCGCGAATATATCGCCGCCGACACCAGTGATGCCGGACTCCGCCGGTTCGAAGAGATCCCGCTTCCCTGTTCCAAACAGGCGATCATGCTGGATGTCACGGGCGGGATACCCGACTTCCAGGCCGATCTGGTATTCAGTGCCGGGCTGATCGAACACTTTTCCCCTGAAAACACACGGAAAGCAGTCCAAGCCCATTTCCACGCATTGAAACCGGGCGGCACCGCGGCGTTTCTTTTCCCCGCAGATTCATTCTCCTACCGTACGGTCCGCGGATGTGCCGAGGCATTGCATCTCTGGCGGTTCCCTGATGAACGGCCGTTGACCTTCGGTGAAGTGCGGGAAGCGGCGGGCGGATACCCCCTTCTTCACGAAGAATGGATCCGCAGTATCTTGTTGACCCAGGGCATGATGATATTCAGAAAGGAACTTGCATGAACGATCCGGAACTTTTCATTTACGAAACATTCTCCAGTATTCAGGGGGAATCCTCTTACGCCGGGATACCCTGCTTTTTCATAAGGCTGGCGGGATGTCCCCTGAACTGCGCCTGGTGTGATACCCGGAAAGCACGGGATATCCGCGCTGGGAAACCCTGTAAGGTCAGCGAACTCATCCGGCTTGCACAAAACGCCGGGATCCCGTTGGTGGAAGTCACCGGCGGTGAACCCCTGGCGCAGAAAGAGACTCCGTTCCTCTGCAGCGAATTGCTCCGGAACGGCTTTCAGGTCCTCATCGAAACAAACGGGGCGGCAGATGTGAGCGTACTGCCGGAAGGCGTGATCCGGATCCTGGATATGAAGACACCCTCCAGCGGGGAATCCCAAGCCATGCTGGATCAGAATTTCCGCAGTGTGCGCCCCTGTGATGAAGTCAAATTCGTCATTCAGGATCGCGCCGATTACGATTTCGCCGTGGAAGCTGTCAAACGGTTCGCGCTGGAAGATACCTGCGGACACGTTCTGTTCAGCCCGGCGGCAGGCTCGATGGATCCGGCTCTTCTCACCGAATGGATCCTGAACGATCATCTCCGTGTCCGGATCAATCTGCAATTTCATAAGATCATCTGGGGTCCGGACCGGGAAGGAGTATAATTCATGAAAGAAAAAGCAGTCGTACTTTTAAGCGGCGGACTGGATTCCACCACTTGTCTCGCCATCGCAAAAGACAGGGGCTATGATGTCCACGGAATCACCTTTGACTACGGACAACGTCACAACGTCGAACTCCTTGCGGCACAGCGAATCGCCGATGCCGCCGGGATCCCGTTGCTCACGATCCGGTTCGATATGCGTCTCTGGGGCGGGTCCGCATTGACCTCCGACCAGATCGATGTGCCGGAAGGTGTGGCGGAACACGATTCCGCACCGGTGACGTACGTCCCCGCCCGGAACCTCATTTTTCTCTCCTTCGGGATCTCCTATGCGGAAACACTGCCTGCAAAAGATATATTCATCGGGGTGAACACCATGGATTACTCCGGATATCCGGATTGCCGTGCCGCATTCGTGGAGTCTTTCGAGGAAACTGCCACGCTGGGGACCAAAGCCGTGGATGAAAACTGGCGGTTCCGCATCCATGCCCCGCTTCAGAACATGAAGAAGACCGAGATCATTCAGAAGGGACTTTCCCTGGGCGTGGATTACGGCCTGACTCACAGCTGTTACAACCCGGATCCCGAAGGCTATCCCTGCGAACACTGCGACAGCTGTTTCCTGCGGATGCGGGCGTTCGAAGAACTGGGATTGCGTGATCCCGCATTGAGAAAGAAGTAAGTCATGAAAACACCGTTGCGCCTCGGACGTTATGATTACGCCTCGTTCCTCGCATTGATGGCGTATGCCATTTCCTCCATGATCATTCCCATGGTCCTGTATCAACTGGCAAAGGATATGCACTTCCCGTTGCAGGATGGCGGACTGGGCTTGGGCGGTGCATTGCAGCTGGGCCGCAGCATCCCCATGGTGATCTCCATGCTCTTATGCGGTTTCGTCGCCGCAAAAATCGGGAAAGCCTGGACCATCGGAATCTCCCTGCTCTGCATGGCGGTGGGGATCATGTCCTGCTCCATCGCGCCCGGGTATGTGGTTCTGTTCTTCCTTATCGCCTTTGCCGGACTGGGGGAAGGTGTGGTGGAAGGGATCACGACGCCCTTTATTCAGGATCAGCACCCGGACGAACCGGGCAGATATATCAACTTCACCCACGGATTCTGGTCCATCGGGATCTTCAGCGTTGTTCTTGTCGCCGGTTGGCTGCTGCTGAAAGGCGTCTCCTGGCGGTATCTGGTGATCGGTGCGGGTGCATTCGCCATTCTTCCGGCAATGATCTATCTTCTCCCGGACCGGAAAAAACGGTTGAAGGAAGGGACAAAGGGGGAATCATTTTCCCGGGTATTGCAGCACACCGTGAAGATCCTGAAAACACCCCGGTTCTGGCTTTTCTATGCCGCCATGTTCCTGGCGGGCGGCGGCGAATACTGTCTCACATTCTGGACGGCAAGCTACATCTGTCTGGAATTCCCGGGGTCCGATATGCTTCTGGCGGGGATCGGGACTGCATGTTTCGCCGGAGGGATGATCGTCGGCAGATGCGGACCCGGATTTTTCATCAAACAGCATCAGCTCCCTGCACTGGTCATCGTCACCGGGATCGGCGCAGCTCTTTTGAGTCTCCCGTTCCCCTGGCTCACCTCCCTGCCCCTCTTTTTCCTGCTCCTGTTTCTTTCCGGCGTTGCCACCGGCCCCTTCTGGCCCAGCGTACAGAGTTATTCGGTGGACCGGATGCCGCAATTGGATTCCACCATGATCTATGTTTTGCTTTCCTGCGCCGGAGTGCCGGGCTGCGGATTCTTCACCTGGCTCATGGGAGCAGCCGGGGACCTGGTGGGGATCCGTTATTCCTTTTTCCTGACACCGTTATGCTTCATTGTGATGACATTTCTGATCATAATCGAAAGAAAAATGAAGAAACCGGTTTGAAATTCCGGGAAAACGTGATATAGTAAGGCAAACCTAATTAGGAGTATATCACGAATGAAAACGCTTTTCCATATCAAAGGTATGCGCTGTGCCGGGTGCTCCGCGCACATCGAAAAAGACGTCACCGCGCTCAACGGGGTGACGTCCGCCGCAATCAATCTCGCCGCCGGTGAAATGACCGTGGAATATGACGAATCGGTCGTCACGGTGGATGACATCAAGGCTGCCGTGAAGAACGCCGGGTTCGGTGTCTCTGCCGAAGGCGAAAAAAAAAAGAGTCTGCTGAGCCGTCTCTTTGGACGCTCCTGATCCTTCCCGCGCTCTGTCTGATCCCGCTGACCGTTCTTGCCATGTGCCGGACGGGGCTGGATCCCCGTCTTTCCGGCTGGATCCAGTTCGGACTCCTTCTTCCCATTCTTTACTGGAACCGTTCCTGGTTCATCAACGGGGTGAAAACGCTCTGTCACGGTGCGCCCTCCATGGATACCCTGGTCGCCATGGGTTCGGGGACGGGTGCGGTATACAGTCTGCTCCGTCTTCTTTCCATTGCGCCGGGCGGGGTCGAACACCTTTCCTTTGATGCCTCGGGGATGATCCTTGTGCTGGTGACCGTTGGCAAATATCTGGAGGACAGGACGAAACGGCATGCCGCCGATGCCATTGCGAAACTGGTCCGTCTCACGCCCGATGAAGCCTGCGTGGAAATAGACGGCAAAGAAGTCATTTGCAAAGTGAAAGATCTGAAACCCGGCTGCTGTATCATCATGCGCCCCGGAGACCGTGTGCCGGTGGACGGGATCATTCTGGATGGTACTGCGGTACTGGATGAATCCGCCATGACCGGGGAAAGTCTGCCCGTGGTCCGGAAGCAGGGGGAACGGGTTTGCGCGGGCACGGTCAATGTGGAAGGGTTCTTCCGGTTCGAAGCGCAGCAGGTGGGCAAAGACACCACACTGGCAAAGATCATTGCACTGGTCACAGAAGCCGGGACGAACAAGCTGCGCATTTCCCGGATCGCCGATAAAGTCAGCGCGGTATTCGTCCCTGCGGTCCTGATCCTCGCCGTCATCGTCTTTACGGTCTGGATGCTGCTGGGTGCCGGGTTCCCCTTCGCGCTCTCCACCGGGATCACGGTCCTGCTCATCAGCTGTCCCTGTGCCCTGGGACTTGCCACGCCTCTGGCGGTGATGGCGGGCGCGGGCAGAGGCGCGGAACACGGGATCCTGTTCCGCAACGGGGAAACGCTGGAAACCCTGGGCAAGATCGACGTCATGGTGTTCGACAAGACCGGAACGCTGACAAAAGGGAAACCGGCGGTGACAGCGGTATACCCTGCCCCCGGGATCACGGAGGAACATCTGTTATCCACAGCCGCGACACTGGAAACGAAATCCCGACATCCTTACGCCCGCGCCATTCTGGATCACGCGGAAACGAAAAAAATCACCCCGGAGAATGCCGATGACTTCCAACTTGTCCCCGGCAGAGGCATCCGGGTCGTGAAAGAAGGCAGAGATTGTTACGGAGGCAACCGGGCGTTCCTTCTGGAACAGGGGATCGTCCTGCCGGAGGAAGGCAGCGGGACTCCGCTTTCCGCCCTGTATTTTGCGGAAGGCACACAGTTCCTGGGGTGTCTGGTCATGGCGGATGAACTCCGGGACGACTCCGCAAAGACCATTCAGGAACTCAAAGAAATGCACATCGAACCCGTTATGCTCACCGGTGATCACGAAACAACGGCGGCGGAAACTGCAGCGGCACTCCATATCGCCCGATGGCAGGCGAACACCCTCCCCGACGGCAAAGAGGAATACATCCGTCAGCTGCATCGGGAAGGCAGAATCGTGGCGATGACCGGTGACGGCATCAACGATGCCCCTGCCCTCGCCCGTGCCGATGCCGGGATCGCGATCAACGGCGGAACGGATATCGCCATCGGATCCGCCGGAGTCATCCTGATGCAGAAAGGGCTCTCCCCTGCGGCGGAAGCGGTGCGCATCTCCCGTGCCGTAGTCAGGAACATCAAGATCAATCTGTTCTGGGCATTTGCTTATAACGTGCTTGCGATCCCGTTGGCGGCGGGTGTCTTTTATCCGGTCACGGGCTGGCTTCTTCCCCCGGCGGCGGGCGCGGCAGCCATGTGCGCCAGTTCCCTCTGTGTGGTACTGAACGCATTACGTCTGCGGAAAATGAAATTGTGATTTGTAAATCATTGTTTCGCGTGATATATTATAGTTTCACTTATGAAAGGTATATCACATGAACCGGATCTCTGCTGTATTCCGTCCCGCGTCCGGGGCGTTCGCTTTCTTCTTCAGTATCCTCGTCTGGGGTATCGGGGTCGGCTGCTTCATGGCAGCAATGAATAACTTCCTCTCTGACATTTACCACATGAACAGTGTGGACCGGGGATGGCTGGAATTCTTCCGGGAACTCCCCGGACTGGCACTGGTCTTCATCCTGGCTCTGCTCCACCGGACAAGTGACTGGAAGGTCATGCGGATCGGAACGGTGATCTCCATGGCGGGCGCGGCTCTGCTCCTGATCCCCACCGACAAGATATTCGTCACCGCGATCATCATGCTGTGGAGTACGGGGGAACACCTGGTCATGCCGGTCCGCGCCTCCATTGCCATGCAGATCGCGAAAGAAGGTCATACGGGACAATCCCTGGGGTTCCTCACCAGTGTCATGAATATCGGCAGTGTGACAGGCAGTCTGGTGGTCGCCGGGATCTTTTTTGCAGGGACGCAATGGCTGAACCAGAGCGGGGCAACGCTTTACAACATTGTGTGGAGCATCATTGTTCTGCTGATGATGATCAGTGTGATCTGTTCTTTCAGTAAAAATGCGCCGCGTCAGCCGTCGAAACGGCCCCGGTTGTATTTCCATAAAAAGTTTTCCAAGTTCTATGCGCTGGAACTCTTTTACGGTGCCCGGAAACAGATCTTTCTCACCTTTGCGCCCTATGTGCTGATCCGGGAATACGCCATGACGACCGCGCAGATGGCATTTCTGCTCGGGGTCTGTGCCGCGATCAACATCTTCGCCGCGCCGCTGATCGGGAAACTGACCGATAAATGGGGATACCGCAACACCATGATCTGGGATACCGTGATCCTGTTTTTCGTGTGTCTTCTGTACGGATTTGCGGGGGATCTTTTCCCTGCGAAAACGGCATTGATCGTGGTCTGCATCAACTTCCTTCTGGATGCCATTATCAGCACGACCTCTCTGGCGACCAATATCTATGTGAAGACTCTGGCGGACAATCAGGATGAACTGACATCCACTCTTTCCACGGGACTCTCCATCAACCATCTGATCTCCATTCTGGCGGCACCGCTGGGCGGCTGGATCTGGGTCCGGTTCGGTATCGGGATGCTGTTTTCCTTTGCGGCAGTGATGGCGGTCTTCAATTCGCTGTTTGCCATGACACTTCCGAAACCGCGTTAAATCTTCACTTTTTTTTCCGAAATTGATTTGAAAAACAGGGAATCATGGTGTATTGTATAGCTTATTCTGTTGTTTAAGATCAAGGAGTATAAGACATGGCGAAATTTGCATTGGAAACGATCCGGCACAGCGCGGCTCATATCATGGCTGCCGCCGTGCAGAAACTGTACCCGGAAACCAAATTCGATATCGGCCCCTCCACGGCTGACGGGTTCTACTACGATTTCGATATCCCCACTCATCTCAGCGTGGAAGACCTGGAAAAAATCGAAAAAGAGATGGAAGCCATCATCGCAGCAAAGATCCCCTTCGTCCGCAAGGAATTGTCCCGCGCCGAAGCCGAAGCAATGCTCAAAGAAAAAGATCAGCCATTCAAACTGGAACGTCTCGCCGATATCCCCGGCGATGAAACCATTTCCTTCTACGAATGCGGCGACTTCATCGACCTGTGCCGTGGTCCTCATGTGGAACACACCGGCAACGTGGGCGCGATCAAACTGATGAGCGTGGCAGGTTCCTATTTCCGCGGAAATGAAAAAAATCCCATGCTCCAGCGCATCTACGGGACCGCATTCGCCGACAAAAAAGAACTCCGGCAGTATCTCGCCCAGCTGGAAGAAGCAAAGAAACGCGACCATCGCAAACTGGGGAAAGAACTGGACCTCTTCAGCGTTTCCGAAACCGTCGGCCCCGGCCTCGTGCTGTGGCATCCGAAGGGCGCGTTCATCCGTAACGTCATCGAAACATTCTGGCGGAAAGAACACCTGGACAACGGGTACGATCTGCTCTATACGCCCCATATCGGACGCGGTCAGCTCTGGGAAACCAGCGGACATCTGGGCTTCTACAAGGAAAGCATGTACTCCCCCATGGAAATCGATGAGATCGATTACTATGCGAAACCCATGAACTGCCCGTTCCACATCGAAGTTTACAAGAGCCGCATCCGGTCTTACCGTGAACTCCCCTGCCGTTGGGCGGAACTGGGTACGGTGTACCGTTACGAAAAGAGCGGCGTCCTTCATGGTCTGATGCGTGTCCGCGGATTCACACAGGACGATGCCCACATCATTTGTACGCCGGAACAGATCGAAAGCGAAATCAAGAAAGTTCTCGACTTCTGTCTCTTTATCTGGAAGACCTTCGGATTCAGTGAGATCAAAGCATATCTCTCCACCCGTCCCGAAAAAGCGGTGGGTGATCCCGCCCGTTGGGAACAGGCCCAGAAATCCCTGGTCGGTGCCATCGAATCCAGCGGACTGGCTTACGAAGTGGATGAAGGCGGCGGCGCATTCTATGGTCCCAAGATCGACTTGAAGATCAAGGATGCCATCGGACGCGAATGGCAGACTTCCACCATCCAGTTCGACTTCAACCTGCCGGAACGCTTCAATCTGCACTACATCGGTTCCGACGGACAGCAGCATCAGCCGTACATGGTCCACCGTGCACTCTTCGGATCTCTCGAACGTTTCTTCGGGATCCTGGTGGAACATTACGCCGGCGCATTCCCGCTGTGGCTTGCCCCGATCCAGGTCCGTATGCTCCCCATCACCGAACGGCAGCATGAATATTGCCGTCAGGCGGTGGAAGTCCTGCGGAAAGCCGGATTCCAGGCGGATATGGATGACCGGAGCGAAAGCATCGGCGCAAAGATCAAGGATGCCCGCGGACAGCGTATCCCGTTCCTGGCAGTGGCAGGTGACAAGGAAATGGAAAGCAATACATTTGCAGTCCGTTCCCGTCGGGAAGACCAGCTGGGCCAGCTCGATATGGAAAGTTTTTTGAAAAAATTGCAAATGGAACTTGAAAATAAAGTTTAACGTGCTATTTTAAAAGGCGTTCGGGTGACTGAACGCTTTCGTAAATAAGAATGAAACGGCATTTAACTGGAGGATACGACCATCGCTAAGTTGCTGAAACCGAATGATTGGGCTTATGCGGACCGTGATCTGCTCGTGATTGGAGCGGAAGGTGAACAGCTCGGTAAGATGAGATTGGGACCTGCGTGTCAGGCGGCTCAGGAAGCAAAACTGGATCTTGTGCTTGTTGCAGAAACGAGTGAACCTCCGGTATGCCGTATCATGGACTTCGGGAAGTTGTGTTACGAACAGAAAAAGAAACTGAAAGATCAGAAGAAGAAGAATCTTGCGACGCAGAAAGTCAAGGAAATCAAATTCCGGCTTCACATCGATACGCACGATTACGAAACCAAGATCAAACACGGAATCGAATTTCTGAACGAAGGCAGCAAACTCAAAGTCACACTCATGTTCAAAGGTCGCGAAATGGCGAGACAGGATATGGGTTACGAATTGATCGAAAAAATTACAGAGGACTTGAAAGAAAACGGAGTCGCCGACGGAACACCGAAACTGTTCGGAAAGACGATCTGCGTGACTTACAGTCCCAAACGCTGACCGGGAGGACCGGTACAGTATAACGCCGGGGGCGGCTGGCATCTGCCCTTCCGGAAGAGAAGTAAACCATCAACATAAGGAGATGAAACGATGCCCAAAATGAAGACTCGCAAATGTATTGCGAAACGGGTCAAACGGACAGCGACCGGGAAGTATATGATCAGCAAGCCCGGACGCCGCCACCTCATGAGCAGCAAGAACAGCAAACGGAAACGCCACATGCGTCAGGATGGGCTCCTGCCCGCCGCACACGCACAGCGTTTGAAAAAGGCCATGCCTTACGGCTGAGCCTGACCGCTGACAAACTGAACAACATCAATTTGGAGATACTGACATGAGAGTTACATCCGCTGTTCCTTCGAGAAAACGCAGAAAACGCGCTTTAGAACGCGCAAAAGGTTTTTACGGTGCAAGTTCCAAACGCATCCGTACCGTATATGATGCCATTGACAAAGCTGATGCGCACGCATATCGCGGCCGCAAACAGAAAAAACGCCAGTACCGTCGCCTCTGGACGGTCCGTATCAATGCGGCTTGCCGTATGAACGGATTCACTTACAGCAAACTGATGGCCGGTCTGAAAAAGGCTGAAATCAGCTTGAACCGTAAGGTCCTGGCTGACATGGCTGTCAATGATGCCGTCGCATTTGCCGCTCTGGTCGAAAAAGCCAAAGCGGTCTGCTGAGCAAGTTCTATTTGCTGATTCCTGTGCGGACCGTCCCATAAAGGCGGCTCCGCACTTTTTTTTTGACAATCAAGTTACCGGAGAAACTGATTTATGTTGGAAGAATTGCTTTCACAACTCAATGCGATCCGCACGGAAGCCATTGCCGCGCTGGAAAACGCAAAAAATGATGCCGATATCGAAGCCGTGAAAAACCGGACCATCGGCAGAAACGGTGCCATCACCGCACTCAGCCCCATGATGGGCAAGATCCCCCCCGAAGGAAAACGGCAGGCCGGTATGGCATTCAATGAAGTCAAAACCGCGATCACCGAAGCCCTCGAAGCCGCTCGCGAAAAAGCCGCAGGTTCCGCCGCCGCCGCCGAAGCCATCGACGTCACCATGCCGGGACGCCGTCCCCATGCCGGACGCCGTCATCCCGTCAGCCAGACCATTGAAGAATGTTGCGCGATCTTCCGCCGTATGGGTTTTATTGCCGTGAACGGACCCGAACTGGAAGACGTCTGGCACAATTTTGACGCTCTCAACGCACCGCTGAACCATCCTTCCCGCGATGCCAAAGATACTTTCTATCTGCCCGATGGCAGATTGCTCCGCACACAGACTTCTGCCGTGCAGATCCGTACCATGACCAAGCAGAAACCGCCGGTCCGCATCATTTCTCCGGGCAGATGCTACCGTCGGGATACGCCGGATGCGACACACGGTGTGCACTTCCATCAGATCGAAGGATTGTATATTGATACCGAAGTCTCTCTGGTGGACCTCAAAAGCACGCTGATGACCTTTGCTTCCGAATACTTCGGACGGGAAGTGGCAGTGCGGATGCGTCCCAGTTTCTTCCCCTTCACGGAACCCAGTGTGGAATGTGACTTCTCCTGTGTGATGTGCGGCGGGAAAGGTTGCAACGTCTGCAAGAACTCCGGCTGGCTGGAAATCGCGGGTGCCGGTATGGTCAACCCGAAAGTGCTGGAAAATGTGGGCTACGATCCGAAAGATGTCCGGGGCTATGCCTTCGGGTTCGGACTGGAACGTTTGACCATGCTGAAGCACCGGATCAATGACCTTCGTCTTTTCTCGGACAACGACGTCCGTTTCCTTTATCAATTCTGAGGAGTGCGAATCATGAATATCAGCAAAAACTGGTTGAAGAAATATGTGGATTTCACGCTGACCGATGAAGAACTTTCCGCAACGCTCACCATGGCGGGGCTGGAAGTGGAAGGTGTGACAAAAACCGGGTCCATTCCCGATGGCGTTGTCACCGCGAAGATCCTCGAACGCAATAAACACGAAAACTCCGATCACCTTTCCGTTTGCAAAGTCGATAAGGGCGATGAAGTCCTGCAGATTGTCTGCGGTGCCCCCAACTGTGATGCCGGGAACGTTGTTCCGCTGGCGACCATCGGCACCGTATTCAAAGACGGCGAAGGCACATTCACCATCAAGAAAGGCAAGCTCCGCGGCGTGGAATCCTTCGGCATGATGTGTTCCGCACGGGAACTGGGCTTGAGCAACGATCATGACGGGTTGATGATCCTTCCCGCCGATACCCCTCTGGGGATACCCCTGGGCGAAATGATGGATTCCGATACCGTTTACGATTGCTCCGTCACACCGAACCGTCCGGACTGGCTTTCTCACATCGGCGTGGCGCGTGACCTGGCGGCATTGCTGGGAACAAAACTCAACGCCGATGCCGTGAACGTGAAGGAAGACAATGCGTCCGCACAGCCTGCGCCCGGTCTGGTCACCCTGCAGAACCCGGAACTCTGTCCGCTGTATGCCGCCCGGATCATCCGCGGGATCAAGGTGGGCGAATCACCCGAATGGATGAAGAAAGCCCTTTCCGCCGTGGGGATCCGCCCCATCAACAATCTGGTGGACATCACCAACTATGTGATGATGGAACACGGTGTGCCGCTCCATGCCTTCGACATCCGGAACCTGGCAGGGGGCAAAATCACGGTCCGCTGCGCTGCGCCCGGGGAATCCATTGTGGCACTCGACGGCAAAAAATACGATCTTACGGAAAAAGATCTCTGTATCTGTGACGATGAAAAACCGGTGGCGATCGCCGGGGTCATGGGCGGAGAATATTCCGGGATCCGGGACGATACCGAAACCGTTGTGCTGGAAAGCGCATACTTCATGCCGGACAGTGTCCGCCTCACCTCCCGCCGTCTCGGGCTGGCATCGGATGCCTCCTACCGTTACGAACGCGGTGTGGACCAGGCTCATGTGATCGCTGCCGGACATCGTGCGCTGCAATTGATCCTGGAACTGGCAGGCGGAACGTATACCGATTACTGCGAAGCCTCTGCCGGCAGTGTGGAACAGCGGAAAGTCGCTGCCGATTTCGACCGGATCCGCGGACTTCTCGGGATGGATGTCAGCGACGAACGCATGACGGAGATCCTGACTGCGCTGGGCTTCACCGCAGAAGGGAACGGTGTGTTCGGTGTTCCCCCGTGGCGTTTGTATGATGTCAGCTGCGAAGCCGATCTGGCAGAAGAAGTCGCCCGTATCCACGGTCTGGACAAGCTGCCCGATGTGCCCATCCGCGGTCTCAATGCCGATTATACGCAGGATGCCTGCGCTGAAATCGAGATCCTCCGGGAACAGCTCTGTGCGCTGGGTGCCGATGAGATCCTCTCCATGAGCCTGATCGATGAAAAATCCGCGACGGCAGACGGCATCTTTACTGCGGATGACCTGATCCGGCCGGTGAACCCCATCAGTCTGGAACTGGCGATCCCCCGTCCCTCTCTGCTCCCCGGGATGCTGGCAGCGATCCGTTGCAATGTCTCCCGTCAGAATCCGGACCTGGCGTTCTTTGAAATCGGACACGTTTTCTGCGCGAATCCGGAAAAATTCCCGGAAGAACGGGACGAACTGGGCATCATGCTGACCGGCAGAGTCCATCCGGAATCCTACAGTGCGGAACGCCGGAAAGTTTACGACTTCTTTGACCTGAAAGGGATGCTGGAACAGCTCTTCGAACTGCGCCGTCTGCAGCGGGTTGTTTTTGAAGCTGCGGAAGATCCCCGGTTCCTCCGTGGTGTCTGTGCCGCCGTCAAGATCGACAACAAACTGTGCGGATATCTGGGTGAAGTCAATCCGAAACTCACCAAAGGTATGCGCCTGACTGCACCGTTGTACGCCGCGATCCTGCAGCTGGATGTTCTGTTCAACGCCAAGACAAAGAACACGGATTATCAGCCCATCAGTCAGTTCCCGGCGACCACCCGCGACGTTGCGTTCCTTGCGCCCGCCGATCTGGAAAACCGGAAGGTCATGGACTTCATCAAAAATGCCCATGTGCCGAATCTGGAAAAGGTGGAACTCTTCGACCTGTTCTGTGATGCCTCTCTGGGTGAAGGCAAAAAGAGTATGGCTTATACCCTTGTCTTCCGTTCCAGCGAACGCACGCTCACCGATAACGAAGTCAATACGGCGCACGAAAAACTGCGCACAAAACTGGAAAAAGGTCTCGGCGTGGAACTGCGCTGACCGGAAGGAGAGACATCATGCGCATTTACCGTTTCTGGCAGCAGCGGAAAGAAGAAATCAACGGGACGACCATCTTCTTCAAAGCCGGCTCCAATGAGTCGGAGGCCCATGCGGATTCCATTATCGACCGGAAGATCGAATATTACCGCATGTGGCAGAGCGGGGAAGATGTTCCCGAAGAAACGATCCGGGAGATGGATGCTTTCTTCGCAGAGAAAAAGGAAAACCTCGAATATGAGGTCCCCGTCTGCGAAGAATGGGTGGAAGCCCTGGATGAACATAACGTTGTCACACGGAACCGGTACGGTGCGCTTGTCCTCAACTCCGAAGACCATACATTCCTTGATATCGATGATGTTCCCCCGACACTGGGGGAACGCATTTCCGCCCTGTTCGGCGGTAAGATCCGGTCAAAAGAGGAACGGATCCTTGACATGGTGGACAAAGTCTTCCAGTCCCATGCTGAATTGAGCAAGTCCGGCGCCCGTGTCTACGCCACGGCAAAAGGCGTGCGGATCCTGCTTTCGCTCTCCATGTACCCGGCGTATTCCTATGCGGTACAACGTCTCATGTATCACTTCCATGTGGATAAACTTTACGCCACACTCTGTGCCCGGCAGAATTGTTACCGTGCCCGTCTCACACCGAAACCGGCGCGGATCGCCATGCGTACGGCATTGAAATTCAAGTTTCCCTACGATACAGAGAGAGAGATGGAACGCTCCTTATGGCTGGCTGAATATGACGGCAAAAGCATGGATTACGCGGTGTGCCGTCTCATCCGCACTTACGGTCCCGATTTTTCCTCCCCGGTCACCGAATATCACGACCGGATCTGTAAAGTGGATTCCGATCTTCCGCTGGCGTAACGACAATGACGACGAAACCCAGGGCAAAACGGAACCGTACACTCACACTTACACCGGAAGAATATTCCCGGTACGCGGAAACGCTGCTCGTTCCGGAGTCCCCTTTGACCGTGGAAGAACTGGAAAACCGTATTCTTCATTGCGATCTTCTCCATGCCCTGGAACTGCTCCCGGATTCCTTTGCGGATCTCATCATTGCCGATCCGCCGTATAATCTGTTCAAAGACTTCCACGGAAATACATTTTCCAGCATGAACAATGAAAAGTATATGGCGTATCTGGAATCCTGGTTCCCTGCCCTCGTCCGGCTGCTCAAACCGGAAGGATCCCTCTATCTCTGCGGCGATTGGCGGTGTTCCGCCGCCGATTATATCATCATGAGCCGTCATTTGAAAGTGCGGAACCGGATCACCTGGCAGCGGGAAAAAGGCAGGGGTTCCCTGACGAACTGGAAAAACGGGTGCGAAGATATCTGGTTCGGCACAAAAGGCGATGCGTATTATTTCGACGTGGATGCCGTGAAGATGCGGCGGAAAGTCATAGCTCCCTACCGGCAGAATGGCACCCCGAAAGACTGGGAAGAAACGGAAGAAGGCAAGTTCCGTCTGACACATCCCTCCAACTTCTGGGACGATATCAGTGTGCCCTACTGGTCCATGCCGGAAAACACCGATCATCCCACCCAGAAACCGGAAAAACTCATTGCGAAACTCATCCTTGCCAGCAGCAAACCCGGGGATATCGTGTTCGATCCCTTCCTGGGCAGCGGAACGACTGCCGTCACGGCGAAGAAACTGAACCGTCGTTATGCGGGCGTGGAGATCAATGAGGAATACTGTTGCTGGGCGGCAAAACGGCTTGCACAAGCGGAGACCGATTCCGCCATTCAGGGGTATTCCGACGGCGTATTCTGGGAACGGAATTCGTTCGCCGAACAACAGCTGAAGAAACGGAAAAAATAATTTCTCACGTTTCCACGCTTGAAAAACCGTTCTTCATGGATTACATTATTCCATCAATCACAATGGAGGTGTATCATGAAAAAAATCCTTTTGACTCTGACGTTCGCTCTTTGTTTCTGTCTGCTCCATGCGTCCGACCGGGCACAATACCGGGATGGGTCCGGCAGATATTCCGGGTCCTCCACCACACACGGAAATAAGACCACTTACCGGGACAGTTCCGGCAGAATCACAGGGACTGCCACCACGCATGGTAACAAGACCACTTACCGGGACAGTTCCGGCAGGATCATGGGGACTGCCACCACGCATGGGAATAAGACCACTTACCGGGACAGTTCCGGGCGTATTGAAGGCACATCCACCACCAATGGGAACCGGACGACATACCGGGATGGATCCGGGCGGCTCGAAGGCACTTCCACCACACATGGCAGCCGTACGACGTACCGGGACAGTTCCGGCAGGATCCAGGGGACCAAACACTGAGTCTGATTTCAAACGGCAAGTTTGAGCAATGAAAAAAGCCCGGTCGGGAAAATTCCTGACCGGGCTTGCATTTTACCGGAAAATCTTATTTTTCGTGGTAAGTGGTGTGCAGCAGATGATGTGCTTTTTCACTGCCGGGTTCACCCAGGTATTCCTTGTAGAGAGCCTGGATATCCGGGTTTTCGTGAGAAAGACGCAGAGTCTTGCTTTCATCTTCCTGATAGAGACCTTTCATGCGCTTTTCGAGGAGCGCAGCATCGCCATGGAGGAAGGGCTGACCGCCGCCGTTGATACAACCGCCGGGGCAAGCCATGATTTCGATTGCCTGGAAGTAACCGGGTTCCTGACGGACCTTTTCCAGCACCTTACGGGCATTACCCAGACCGGAGCAGACCGCAACGCGGATGGTCTTGCCGGGCATGATTTCCACGATGGCTTCTTTCACACCGTCAAGACCGCGGACTGCGCGGAAGTTGACAGCATCGCCTTCCAGGTTCTTACCGTTGAGTATGAAGTACACGCTGCGGCAGGCTGCTTCCAGCACACCGCCGGTGACCCCGAAGATATCGGCGGCACCCGTGGACATACCGAGGGGGCTGTCGAATTCTTCATCGTCCATATTTGCCAGGTTGACACCGGCTTCCTTGAACATCTTGCAGAGTTCGCGGGTGGTGACAACGTAGTCGACGTCGCGGACGCCGCCGGGAGCGAATTCCGGGCGTGCAGCTTCGTATTTCTTCGCCTGACAGGGCATGACGGAGACCACGATAAGGTCCTCCGGCTTGACACCGATCTTTTCAGCGTAGAAGCTCTTTGCGATGGCACCGAACATCTGCTGCGGAGATTTGCAGCTGGACGGAATGTGGAGCAGATCCGGGAAGTTGTGTTCGATGAAGTTGATCCAGCCGGGACAGCAGCTTGTCAGAATGGGCAGATCTTTGTTCGCTTTGATGCGTTCCACGATCTCATGACCTTCTTCCATGATGGTCAGGTCCGCAGAGAAGTTGGTGTCGAACACTTTGTCAAAGCCAAGCGCACGGAGACCGGCAGCCAGTTTCTTGGTGACAGGTGCACCGGGTTCGAATCCGAATTCCTGACCGACAGCCACGCGGACGGCGGGAGCAGTCTGCACGATGACAGTCTTGGAGGGATCGTTGATGGCAGCCCAGACTTTCTTCACATAGCTGATACCGGAGATGGCACCCACGGGACAGACGTTGACGCACTGACCGCAGAAGGTACAGGAGGTATCTGCCAGGGGGATCATGCTTGCGGTACCGACCTTTGCGGCGAAACCGCGGCCCACGCCGGTGAGAGTGCCGACGGTCTGGATCTTGTTACAGACAGTTTCGCAACGACGGCACATGATACATTTGGAGAGGTCACGCATGATGGCTTCGCTGGAATCATCCACGTCGAACTTGTTGACATGGCCCTGGTATTCGATTTCGCTGATACCGAATTCGGAAGCGAGTTTCTGCAGTTCGCAATCCTGGTTCTTCGGGCAGGTCAGGCAGTCCTGCGGATGGTCGGAGAGCATGAGTTCCAGCACGGTACGGCGAGCTTTGAGAGCGCGCTGTGTATTGGTGTGGACGACCATGCCTTCCATAACAGGAGTGGCACATGCGGGAGCGAGGTTTCTGCGTTTTTCGACTTCGACTACGCAGATACGGCAGGAAGCGGGCATATTGTGTGTTTCGCAACCGCCGAGTTTTTCGCAGTAACAAAGGGTCGGGATCTTGATGTTGAGCTGTTTCGCGGCATCAAGGATCGTGGTCCCTGCGGGAACGGAAACCTGTTTTCCGTTAATGGTAAGAGTAACTGTATTCATCGTGTCACACTCATTCCTTTACAATGGCTTTTTTCGGGCAGCCGTCAATACAGGCGCCGCACTTGATACACTTGCTGACGTCGATCACATGCTTCTGTTTCAGTTCGCCGTCGATCGCGCCGACCGGGCAGAAACGTTTGCACTTGGTACAACCGATACAGGAATCGGTGATCTTGAGGTTGTAAAGTTTCTGGCAAGTGCCGGCAGGACATTTTTTATCGCGGACGTGTGCGATGTATTCATCCTTGAAGTAGCGGAGTGTACTGAGGATGGGGTTGGGAGCCGTCTGACCGAGTCCGCAGAGAGCGGTATCGGTGATGGTTTTTGCCAGGCGTTCCAGTTCATCCAGCATTTCTTCGGTACCGTTGCCGTCGCAGATCTTTTCCAGCATTTCCAGCATACGGCGCGTGCCGATACGGCAGGGTGTGCATTTACCGCAGGATTCGTCTTTGGTGAAGTCGAGGTAGAACTTCGCCATGGCGGGCATACAGTCTTTGTCAGACAGCACGATCATACCGCCGGAACCCATCATGGAACCGATCTTGCCCAGGTTGGCATAGTCGATGGGGGTATCGAGGTTTTCTTTGGTGATACAGCCGCCGGAGGGACCGCCGGTCTGCACTGCTTTGAATTCACGACCGCCGGAGATACCGCCGCCGATTTCGTAAATGATTTCGCGGAGAGTGGTGCCCATGGGGACTTCCACCAGACCCACGTTATTGATCTGACCGGCGAGAGCGAAGACCTTGGTACCGGCGTTGCCGCTGATGGTCTTGACCCAGTTGCCGTTTTCGTCGAATTCGGCATTCCAGTTACCGATACCGGCATACCATTTTGCACCGTTGAGGATGATCACGGGGACCATAGCGTATGTTTCCACGTTGTTCACGTTGGTGGAGCAACCCCAGTAACCGCCGCCGATATTGGCAGGGAACGGAGGTTTCGTGGTGGGTTCGCCGCGCATACCTTCCATGGAGTGGATGAGAGCAGTTTCTTCCCCGCAGACGAAAGCACCGGCACCGAGTTTGATTTCGATGTCGAAGCAGAAGTCAGTACCCATGATGTTCTTGCCGAGCAGGCCCAGTTCACGGGCTTCTTCGATCGCTTTCTGCAAACGGGAAACGGCGAGAGGATATTCCGCACGGATGTAGACCAGACCGCTCTGTGCGCCAATGGCATAAGCACCGATCGCCATAGCTTCAATGATCGTATTCGGGTCACCTTCCATGATGGAGCGGTCCATGAACGCACCGGGGTCACCTTCGTCCGCGTTACAGACGATGTATTTTTCATCTGCCTTGACACCGGCAGCGATCTTCCATTTGAGACCGGTGGGGAATCCGGCACCGCCGCGTCCGCAAAGACCGGAGTTGAGGACTTCCTGAACGACTTCTTCGCGTTTCATGTCGAAGAGACATTTTGCGAGAGCCTGGTAACCTTTGTTGGCGATGTATTCGGTGATATCTTCGGGATCCAGCAAACCGCAGTTCCGCAGAGCGATACGCTGCTGTTTTGCATAGAACGCCATTTTTGCATAATCATGAATGCGTTCTTTCAGAGCCGGTTCAACAAAGAGAAGACGTTCGACCAGTTCTTTGCCGACGATGTGTTTTTCCACGATTTCTTTTGCATCATCGGGAGTGACCTGAACGTAGAAGACGTTGTCAGGCATGACCTTGACGATCGGGCCCTGTGCGCAGAAACCGAAGCAACCGGTCTGCACGACTTTAACGTCATTTTCCAAACCGTTTTCTGCAATATATTTTCTGAGATTATCCATCATTTCTGCAGCATTGGATGCATGGCAACCGGTACCGCCGCAGCAGAGGATTTCTTTTTTTACAGATTTGATATCATGTTCAGCTGTTGCACGCAGAACAAGTTTACCTTTGGAGGCATTATACAGATCGAGCAGAGCTGCCTGAGAAGTAATTTTATCCATGGGATCAACCTTGTGCTTTATATTCGTTAACAATTTCAACGGCTTTAGCCGGGGTGACTTTACCATAGACTTTACCGTTTACCATCATAACCGGTGCAAGTCCGCAGGCACCGACGCAACGCAGTGCGTTGAGAGAGAAGAGACCGTCCGGAGTCGGATTGGTATCTGCTTTAACACCCAGAACGCGTTCCAGTTCCTGGATGACTTTTTCTGCGCCCTTCACATAGCAGGCGGTACCGAGGCAAACGTCAACGACGTATTTCCCTTTGGGTTCCGTGGAGAAGTAGTTATAGAAACTGACGACCCCGGAGACCTGAGCTTCCGTAAGGAACATTTTATTTGCAACGTGGATCTGTACCTCCCGGGGGAGATATCCGAAAATGGCTTGTGCGCGATGAAGCACCTGGATCAAACGTCCACGGCGGCGTTCATCTGCCCGATCAATGCCCAGTCCGTCAATAAACGCATCCAATTCAGCGAATTTTGCGGCGGCTGCTTCCGATAAATTTTGGCAACACATTTTTGCTTTTACCTTTAATATAAATTGTTTGCTGCTGTCGAAAAATCAATCTGTACCACGCTGTCTCATGCGTGGCGCCATATCCTTATTATTGCAGTTGCGTTCCTGTTCGTTACACCTCTACTTTCTTCTCGGTTTTTCTTACTGTTCCCCGGAAAAAACAGCAAGTCAACGCCCACAGAGATCCCCTCTGCCGTTGTTCTCTGACGGCATTTGAACCATTCCCTGCAATACGAACGGCCCGGGGTTTCCCGCTGCGCTGCTTTGTTTCATATTTCTTCCAGCTTTATATGTCATAACATATCACACATTTGGCAAAAAGTCAAATTTAAAAATGGAAAAAGAATAAAAAAATATCGAATCAGGTAATCCTAATAAAAAATACATCGCTTTTTTATACCGTAAGACCTTGATTTCCCTTAAATCAGTGATATAGTAAGGTGGTCTTGAAATATCACGTTTTCATAAGGTAGAATCATCATGCTTTTTCACATTGAAACAATCAGTTCGCTGGCAAAAATCCTTTGCAGACCCGAAAAAAACTGGAACACGATCCGCCATCTCACTGCACTCCGGGGGGAACGCATCTCCTTCCAGATCGCAGTGAAAGCGCATACATCTTACTTCGCCCTGTGCAAACCCGTGAAAGGATCTCCCTTCGCCGATAAAATGAAGATCCGGTTCGTGGGAAATGTGCCCGCGCTGATCCCGGCATCCCCCTCCGATCCCCAGGCGTTCGCCACCACGCCCGGCGTATTTCCGGATCCGTTGTACGAACAGGGACTTTTCACAAAGTTGACCATCGGCAACTGGCATGGCTTTTTCGTGCAGGTGGAGATCCCCCGGGATGCCAAGCCGGGGAAATACCGTTTGCAGCTGGCAGTGGAAGGCTCCTGGGATTACCCGGTGGTGAATGGGGAACGTCAGGAAGTGACACTGGATCTCACCGTAAACAGAGCGGAAATGCCCGTGACACAGTCGGCCCGGTTCACCAACTGGTTTTATGCGGACTCCATCATGAAGCAGCACAAGGTGGAATGTTGGAGCGAAGCACACTGGCAGCTGCTGGAAGCATACATGCGGAACTTCACCGCTCACGGAAGCAATATGCTGCTCACGCCCTTGTGGACGATACCGTTGGATGTGGAAGTCGGGGCACACCGTCCGTACTGTCAGCTTCTGAAGATCCGGGAAAAAGGCGGGGTGTATCATTTTGATTTCGGTCTGCTGGACCGATGGATCGAAACGGCACAGCGCAGCGGTGTGGAAACCTTTGAGATGGTGCACGCGTTCAGTCAGTGGGGTGCGAAAAGTGCGCCCTGCATCCTGATCGAAAACGAACAGGGCGTAACGGAAGAACGGTTCGGCTGGGATGTTCCGGCGTGTGATCCCTCCTACGCGGAATTTCTCCGTCAGTTGATGCAGAATCTTCTGCCGTATTTGCGGAATAAGGGTTTGCAGGACAAAGTCTATTTCCACATCTCCGACGAACCCTCACTCAAAAGCAATTACAGCAAAGCGGCGGAAATATTCCAGCCGCTTGTCGAAGAATTCCCGGTCATCGATGCACTCTCCAACGTGGAATTTTTCCAGACCGGAGCCGTAAAGATCCCGGTCCCCAGCGTGCAGTCATTCCGGAAATTTCTGCAAGAAGATATCAAAGAACGCTGGGTGTATTTCTGCGGAAATCCGTCGGGGTATCTGCCGGCACGCGCCTTCGGGACGCCCTCATTGCGGAATCGTATTCTGGGGCTTCTGATGTATTTTTACGACTTGAACGGCGGGTTTCTGCACTGGGGATACAATGCGTATTTCACGCAACTTTCCCGGACATTCGACATCAATGTGTATCTGGATCCCTGTTGGGGGACCGTCGCGGATGCGGGGAATGCGTTCCTGGTCTATCCGGGCGACGATGGACCGGTGGATTCCCTGCGGCATGAAGTCTTTTTTGAAGCGGTACAGGATTACCGTGCCATGCGATTACTGGAAAGCCGGATCGGACGGGAGAAAGTCATCCGTCTGATCCACAGCACCATGCCGAAGAAAACGCCCTTCGATATCAGCTGGTATCTCATGGATAACGCCTGGTATCTGCGTCTGCGTGACAAGATCAACAAGGCACTTGACCGGACGGAAGAAGATGCGTGATTATCAACAGACTGCATTATCCCTTGCGGAAGAGATCCTCGCAGGCAACCGACGGGCGAAGACCCGGCTGGATCAACTCTGCCGGGCATTCCGTGCCGCGTTCCTGAATTATACGCCGGAAACACCGAACCATTGGCGGCATCCGCGGAACACCTGGGGCACATTCCCGGATCTGCCGTCACAGGGATCCTGTGTCATGCTGGTGATCTGTGCGGCGAAGCATTGCGGTTACGATACAGAAAAATGGGATGAACTGGTGTATGCGTATCATCAATTTCTGGGAGCCATGAGCAAGAGTCTTTCTGCGGAGGAACGGGTGTACGCCTGTTACGGGACAACGGCGGCGGCGTATCTGTATGACGATCCCCATTTTGCTCTGCTGGCAAAAGAATGGGACCCCGGCACATACGTTCCGGAGTCCCGTGACGGTCAAAGGGCGAAAGCCGTATTGGAAAAGATCCAGTCTCACCCTCTCTGAATGGGCAGCGTTTTCAGGAATTCCTGAATGTAATGATCCCAGAATCCCCACTCATGACTGCCCGGTCCTTCGGTCCACTGGAAGGGGATGTTATTCTTTTCCAGATGGGCTTTGAATTCCAGATTTCTCTGATACAGGAAGTCACTGGTACCGCACGCCATATAGATCTGCGGAAGAACGGTTTTCTCCGCCGCGGCTTTTTCCACCATGTGGAAGAGATCATTCATGGAGCCGCGGATCTCTTCTTCACTGCCGAAAATGTTCCGGTATTCCGGTTCGAATCCGGGCAGTGACTGATGGATCGTAAGCATATCGGTACAGGCAGAGAATGCACCCGCCGCCGCAAAACATTCCGGCTTGTTGAACGCCAGTTTCAGTGCGCCGTAACCGCCCATGGAAAGTCCGGCAACGAAGGTATCTTCCCGTTTCCGGGAGACTTTGAAGAAGGATCCGACCACTTCCGGCAGTTCGTAGGAAATGAAATCCCAGTAACGCAGTCCGTTCTTCATATTGGTGTAGAAACTGCGGTGGACATTGGGCATCACCAGTGCCAGTCCGTATTGCGCCGCATACCGTTCCACACTGGTCCGGCGGAGCCAGATACTGTGGTCATCGGAGAGTCCGTGGAGCAGATAAAGAACGGGGCAGCCGTCGGGGGTACCGACACCCTTCATGCCGATCTGACCGAGGGTGGACTGGGGCATCACGATATTGACGGTGACGCACATACCGAGGGATTCGGAAAAGAAAGAGGATTCAAACAGTGCCATGAGAAGGTCTCCTTGGTTAATGGAATCAGATGGGAAGCAGAAGTTTCAATGCGCCGAGGATCACCAGAATCTCAATGATCCGTTCAAAGGTGGCAAGGGATGCCTTCTTCAGGAAGATGATCCCGATCACCGCACCGATCATCAGGAACGGGATCATGGGCAGACACGCCATGAACGCATCCATGGTGATCCGGTCCTGCGCCACAAATACGGGCAGCTTCAACCAGTTCATGATCATGAAATACCACGCAGCGGTCCCGATGTATTTTTCTTTGGAGAACCGCATGGAAAGCAGGTAAAGAGCCATGATGGGCCCGGCGGCATTGGCGACCATGGTGGTGAATCCGGCAGCCAGTCCGACCCCGATGGTGAAGTAAATGGACGTGGGCACTTTATCCGCGCTCCAGTATTTCCGCCGGATGTAGTTCAACGCGGAAAGCAGAAGAATGATCACGCCGATGGCTTTATCCAGATACAAATCGCCGAAATATTCCATGGTGAGATACCCCACACCGAGCCCGGCGAGCGCACAGGGCAGCAGACGGAACACCATTTTCCAATCCGCACCGCGTCGGTAATACGCCACCGCCATCACATCAGCGGCACAAAGCATGAGGAGCTGCATCCCGGTGGAAAGCCCAACGGCTTCGGGGAACGCATAGATCAGCATCATGACGGGGACAAGGCCCAGTCCGGGGATCCCGGTCTTGTTGATCCCGATGAGGATCGCGCTCAAGGTAAGAAGAATGATCTGAATAACGGTCATATCATGAAAAAAGAGGTCCATAGCAGCTCCGGAAAATGGTGTGT
Organism: Victivallales bacterium; assembly: GCA_045592785.1. GTDB lineage: Bacteria > Verrucomicrobiota > Lentisphaeria > Victivallales > UBA1829 > RGIG8244. The sequence continues at coordinate 98,879 of JAZNVL010000020.1, forward strand.
AAAATCGTGTGTATCAGTTGGAAAGGATCAGCTGGCGGGATTTTACGATCCCGTCCGCATTGTCATTGGTGATGAAAATGAATTCGTCCCGCTCCGGTACGCTGACAGCGGCGGCAGCAATGGGCATCGGGAAAAACTTCCGTTTGAGAAGCAGCGGATCGTTGAGATCTGCCAGGATGACCCGGGGATCATTCTCCGCCCACTTCCAGAAGATGAGTTTCTTACATTCGGAATTACGGAAGGGCAGACCGGCAAAGTTCACCACCACATCGGCACGGCGTTCAATGCTTGCCAGCAGGGACTTGTTCAGTGCCTCCACACCGGGCTCGTCGTCCGGGACGGGCAGTGCATTTTCCGGCATCTCGACGGAAATGACTTCGGTGATCACGTTGATGCCAACGGCATCCCGGTACCATTTCAAAATGTTAACATTCCAGGGGGCATCGGCAGGACCTGCGACCAGTACGGCGACCCGTTTTTCTTTGAATTTTTCCGCGACGAACGCACCGATCAACCGGGCTTTTGATTCACTGACAACATCCTGCTTTTCAAGCATAAGCGTTGTTTTGTTCCGGAAGACCTGTTTGATTTGCGCGGAGAACGGCTCTTTCTGTTCCGGTTCTGCTCCTGCGACTGCGACGGCACACGCCGCTGCCATAACGAAAAGAAAATTCATGAAACGGTACTGCTTTCTGCCGGAGCCGCATCGAATATCCGACGCAATTCCAACGCAAGATCTTTGATCCGATGGGGTTTCGAAAGGAATCCAACTGCCCCGTTATCCTGAAGATCTTTCACGGAGGCAGCGGAAACGAACCCGCTGGAAAGGAGGACTTTCACATTCGGATCAATATTTTTCAAGTGGTAAAACGCGCTGTGACCGCCCATTTTCGGCATCACCATATCCAACAGGACAAGATCGATCTGGTTCGGATTTTCGCGGTAGATCTCCACGGCATCTTCGCCGTTCTCGGCAAGAAGCACGGAGTACCCCAAGTTCTGCAGGGCTTCGATCAAAAAGTCCCACACCGTTTCCTGGTCATCCACGATCAAAATTGTTTCTGTTCCCCCTGGTAATTTTTCCATACTCTTTCACAAGCCCCATGTATTATTGTTTTTATTTCTTACTGTACCAGTAATTATACTGTATTTTTCAAAAAAATCAAGTTTTGAACGAAAAATTTACGCAAAAAAACTTGTCCGGGATCAACAACAGCAGCAAATGATCCCCAGAATGCAGATCGTCAGGGCGATCAACTGCGGCACAGAAAACCGTTCTTTCAACTGGATCACACTGAAAAGAGAGAACCCGATAATGCTGGATGCCACCATCAGCGGATACGCGATCCCGCCCAGATGATGTTCTGCCATTACGTCAAGGCCGGGGTAAAGAAGCATGTACGAGAATATCAATGCAAACCCTTGCATTATCAATATATAACCCCATAGCAGCGGACGACGCAGTGTCTCACGCATCGCGGTTCCGAAGTTCTTTTCCCGGCGGATGAGCAACATCAGGATCACGCTGGCAAAGCCGCCTGTCTGTGTCGCAAGCACACGCAATGCACTGTCGATCGACCGTGCAAAATCATAGAACGAAGGGGCTGTGGCGAGGGTCTGGATGCACCCGGTTATCAGGAATGCACTGAACGTGATAAGTCGCCATTTGCCGCCCTGTACGGTATTGTCTTTGAGAAATCCGAACATGAAAAGCGCGATCAGCAGCAGTACGATCCCGATCCCGCGGAACACATTGAAGATGTCGCCGTAGAACAGGATCCCCACGAGAAACGGGAAGATCATGGCGGACTGGATGCACACCCAGATGATCCCGTTGGGACCACGCTGCATGGCTTTGGACATGAGGTACAGCATGATGTTGTTCAGTACGCCGCAACCGAAATAACATCCCAGACAGAACAGCAGTTCACGTCCTGTTCCGGTAAAGTGATTCCCGAAACTCACAAACAATATCGCGGAGACCAGGATACTCACCGCCGAGACGGCAAGCAGCACGGTATCCACGTTCAACTGTTTCTTGGGAGCCTGTCCCATGACATACCCGATGAGACACCAGCTGGTCCCCACCAGGATCATGGCAGTGATGCCGAAGGCGATGGAAGAAAAAAAGGGGATCGAATGTATCAAATCCAGTAATTGTTGAATCATTTCCGTACTCCTGAAAAAAATTACGCATAATATAACGCTGTTTCCCGTAAATGCAAGACTTTTTTCTTATATTTTCACTTGAAAATCGGACAGGGTATGCTATGTTACTCAAAAACTTATCAACATGGAGAATATCATCATGATCACAACTGTCCCCTACCCCGTTTTCTTCCAACGTCACGCCGAACTGCTTGACGGACTCTGGGATTTCCATTTTGCCGGAGATACCCCCTGTGCCATCGCCAATGTGCCCTATGACGACCTCATGCCGGTCCCCGGCGTATTCGATATGTCCCCCCGTTACATCGGGAAACGCGGCTTCGCCTATTACCGGAAGAAAGTCCTTGCCCCTGCCAACCGGAAGATCCGGCTCCATATCGGCGGTCTCGGCTTCCGTGCATCGATCTTCTGGGACGGTGTGGAAGTCGGGGTGGATGATCTGCCCTATTCCGGCATGGATTTCGTTTTCGATTCCGGGAACGGGGAAACGCATGAACTCGTTTTCGAGATCGACAACCGTTTCCATAAGGAACTCTCCCCCCTGCTCCATCAGTACTATGACTTCTATTGCTACGGCGGTTTTTACCGGAGCGTGGAACTCCATGTCCTCCCCGATTGCTGGTTCGAACGGGTCCGTGTCACCACGGAAGACCTGACCACCGGACAGGTCCAACTGGATATCCGTCTGGGCGGGAACGTGCCGGAAACATTCGCCTTTGACCTTGCCTTTGATACCGGCGCATACAAAACCTTCTGTGAAAAACCGGTGAACGGCAGGATCCTGCTCTCGCTTCCCGTTCCCGACTTCAAACTGTGGAGTCCGGAAACGCCGAATCTGCATACGGTCTCACTCCGTACAGCAGATGACGGCATCACGGAACGGTTCGGGATCCGCACGGTCACAACGGGCGAAGGCAAGATCTACATCAACGGGAAATCCATCCGGCTGAAAGGGTTCTGCCGTCATGAATCCCATCCCCAGTTCGGCCCGGTGCAACCCCGTCAGCTGTTGATCGAGGACTTGCAGAACCTGCGTACACTGGGCTGTAATTTTGTGCGCGGGAGTCATTATCCGCAGGATCCGCAATTTCTGGATCTGTGTGACCAGTTGGGGTTCCTGGTATGGGAGGAATCTCTGGGCTGGGGCAACCGGACCGAACAGATGGCAAACCCGTCATTTTTCAACAGTCAGGTCCGTCAGACCGGGCTGATGGTGCGGAACAGTTACAATCATCCCTGTATCATTCTGTGGGGATTCCTGAACGAAGGCTGCAGCTGGGAAGCGGCGAACCGTCCGCTTTATGAAGCACTGGTCAAAGCGATCAAAGAAGAGGATACCTCCCGTCTGGTGACCTGCGCCCTGATGGGCAAGCTCCAGGATCAATGCGTCCTTGACCTGATGGATGTGATCAGCATGAACCAGTATCCCGCCTGGTACGCATACAATCCGGATGAGGTCCGCCCGCTTCACGAGATCCCGGAAGCCATCGAGAGGATCCGGACTGCGATCATTGACGGTGGACACCAGAACAAGGCGTTCATTTTAAGTGAGATCGGCGCCGGTGCCATCTACGGGTGGCGCGACCGGATGCGGGCGCACTGGTCCGAAGAATATCAGGCGGATTACCTGGGAACGGTCCTGGATGTCATGAAGGAAAATCCCTGGATGACCGGGATCGCGCTCTGGCATTTTGCCGATGCCCGGACCTATACGAGTTCTTACGCACTGGGACGTCCCCGGACCATCAACGACAAGGGTATTCTGGACGATTTCCGCCGTCCGAAGCTGGCGTTCGATGTGGTGAAAGAGAAATTCCCGACCATCAACTGACCGGGGAAACATTCCTTATCTGGCAAACACGGGTCTGGCGGGATAACTCACCAGATCCCGCAGATTTTTCCGCACGTCCGGGTCCCCGGGATCCCGGAACAGTTCGTACCAGCTCACCGATAACGCCGGATCCAGTTTCTGTTCCAACAGAAACCGCATGTATTCCGCTTTTTTCTCTTCGGGATAACGGGTCATGACATGTTCCTTCATATCCAGGATAAATGCCGCACATGCGGGGTCGTCGCTGGTCCCGTAGACGTAAGGATACGCACCCCAGAGCCGGATCCGGGCAGGACCGAGCAGGAGATTCCCCCCGGGTTCCACGAGTCGTGACAGTTCCCCGTTTTCCCCGGCGGAACAAAAGAGATAGCCGTCCCCCATTGTGAGTTTGGGATCACCGGAAAAGATCAGGAGCAATGCGGCTGCGATGATGATGGGCAGCAGAATACAAAGGACCAGTTTATCCGCTTTCCGGCGGAGTTTCTGCAAATTGGGCTGTGTTTCTTCCATCACTTCACCGAGACCGGGATGATGTGTCCGGCATCCGATGCAGTCTGGACATAGAAACGGCAGAACACCTCGTACTCGCCGGTGGGCGTAAAGAAGTTCTGATCGGGCGCAGGTACAGCAGATACTTTCTGAACGAATCCGAGAGATGCAAGCTGTTTGACCGTGACGGCGAGCTGTCTGGCGGATCCGCGGAACTCACAGACAACCAGATCATCTGCCATTGCTGCCGCACGGCAATGTTCCGTGCCGGATGCTTTCGCCACGCTTTCCAGATGTTTGATCAGATCTTCCTGCTTGAAGGAATTGCAGGACCAGAACTGTTCCTGGGTGAGCGGGATGAAGGCCGGGGGATGCAGTTGGAAACGGTCTTTGCCGTCAAACACACAGAAGATCCCCGGGGACAACTGGATCTCCAGAATCGAGCCGGAGGAGGAAAACGCGTTGGCGGTCTGACTGGTGACGATCTTGCGCGGCATGTGAAATTCCGCATAAGGAGAAGCACCGAAATGTGTGGAGACTGCCGTTGTCCGCCGGGCGGAACTCTCCGCTTTCCCGGCAGAACGATCCCGCAGGAAAAGAAACATAAAAGCTCCGCCCAGGATCAGCAGAAGCGCGATCCGCACCCCCCAGACAAACCGTTTACGGAACCGGGCGGTCCGGTTGACTTTCTCCGCATCGATCTTCTGACTGCGGATCATACTGCGGGTCTGGGAAAGGATCCGCTCCATGACGACATCGGGATTGCACGCACCATTGATATTATCCTGTACCCCGTTGCGGATCCCGTTGTAATCTTCCAGACGGCGGATGCACGCAGGACAGGTCCGGATATGCTCCCGTTGTTCAGGTGTGAGGGATCCCTCCCGGTCGAACCAGGCGGAAAGCTTTTCAAAATCCGGACATTCGGTGCGGGTTTCTTCCGATGACTCCATACGCAATGTTTCCTTATTCTTCATCGTCCGGATGCGTTTGGAACGCCTCCGGAACTCTTCCTTCTTCTATGGCTCTCAAATATTCCCGAAGCATTTCACGACCCCGTGCCAAGCGGGATTTCACGGTCCCGATCTTACAATCCAGCATGGAGGCGATCTGCTCATAGGAATAATCGTTAATATGACGTAACATCATTGTTTCACGCAATTTACCAGGTAATTTACGGATCCCCTGCGTAATATTTGCGTTCAATTCATCTGATTCCAGCTGCTGACCCGGCTGCAAACGGCTGTCCGGAAGGTCGGTATCCAATTCCGTTACCTCGTTCTTTGCATTGACCGGCTGGGAAAGACTGATATTGCTCCCGCCTCCCCTGCGCTGATTCCAGTGAAATTTGTTCCGTGCAAGGTTCACCGTGATCCGGTAAAGCCAGGTATCCAAACTGGAATCGCCGCGGAAATCGGGCAGCGCACGATAGGCGCGGACAAAAGAATCCTGCACCACTTCTTCCGCATCCTGCATATTCCCCAGCAATCCGTAAGCGATCCGGAGCAGTTTCGGCGAATAACAAACAACAAAGTCGTCAAATGAGGCGATATTTCCTTCCCGCAAACGGGCAAGCATCCGCTTTTCATCCACCCCCGATGTTGTTTCGTTTTCCATCATGTGCACCTTGCTGCAATAACAACTGTTGTACATAACCATTTCTCCCTGATTTTTGTTTGTTTTTTCCGACTCCGGATTCCCCTCCGGCGGCTTCTTCTTCCTGTAACATACAGCATCATTCCCCTTTTTCAAATTTTTTCCGTAAAAAAAATAAGAAAAGCTCCGGAACACAAGGATCCGGAGCTTGAAAATCCGGGCGTATGACCCGATCAGCTGTAATAAACAGGTTCCGGTTTGCCGGAATCGTAAGACCGGGCGGCGGCATCCAGGACCGCCATGACTTCCAGCGAATCCTCGACGGTGACAGGCATCTTGTCATTGATGAAGAAGTCGCGGACTTCATCCATCAGAGACTTGTAGAGCGGCACGCGGTTCTGGAAGGCAAAGAAGGTTTCCTTGCCGGCATCGTCGCGGATCACCCCGCCGTAACGGTAACAGCCCCAGGTGAGTTCCATGATGCAACGGCGTCCGTCATCGTAATGGATCATGGAAACAGAACCATTTCTGTCCTTTACCGTATGGACCATGACGGCACCTTTGCCCATGATCCGCTGGCAGACTTCCATGATGTGACATCCGTACCAGACAACATGGCATCCGGTGGGAGCCTGTCCGAGGGGACCCCAGCAGTTCAGTTTCCGGGGAGTGGAACTGAAATCGGCGAGCGCTTCATCCAGTTCGGGCATGAACCGGAGACAGGATGCCGTGAAGAACCGGACGTTATTTTCCTTTGCGATCCCGGCGATACGGCGTGCGTTCTGAATGGTATCGGCGAAGGGTTTATCCAAATAGATGGGTTTCCCCAGTTTCGCACATTTTTCGAAATATTCCAGATGCACATCCGGGTCATTGATCTCGATCATGATGCCGTCACAATCCGCCACTGCGGTATCGAAATCTTCGGTGACCATCACGCCGATGGATTCCAGATATTTCTGTCTGGCATCCAGCCCGTCTTTGAGCTGGAACGGGGTTTCGAACCGGAGACAGCGGGTGGCGATGAGCCCTTCGACGCGGTGTTCCGGTTTGACGGTGGGGTCCTGCATGAGTTTGGGCAGTTCGACGGAATGACTGGTATCCAGTCCGATGATTGCTACTTTGAACATGATATGATTTCCTTACTTCAGGGGTTTCACGGGGAGCGGGTTCTGTTTGTGAGCTTCTTCCAGCACATAGACCTGACGGCGTACCTGATCCAGTTTGACTTCGGGTTCTTTGCCGTTGCAGAAAACTTCGTACACATCACTGTAAAGGGCAGTCACGATCTGTTCGAAACCGTTGAGATTGCTGTCCTTGTTTTCATAGGTCCATTCCTTTTCGATCCATTCGAGCTGTTCGGAACAGTATTCCCGGTTCCGGCTCCAGGGCTGCCAGAATTCGTGTTTCGGCGCCTTTTCCGGATCAAAATATTTCCATTTGACGGTGTTGCCGTCCACGATCAACCCGCCGTGGGTCCCGCAGACGTTATACATGGTTCCGATCTTGTATGCCTGCATACTGCTGATATCCAGATCGATCACGGGGCCGTCGCCGGTGAGCCGGACCAGGACCAGGTTATCGGCATCCCCGGGGAAGTCCCAGTGATACGCATCGAGGACTGCGGAGACCTGGGGATAGGCGTCCCCGAAAAGCACGATGGCGTGGTCCAGCGGATGGGGACCGGTATTGAAGAGATTGCCCGCCATCTGATCCTGTCGTGTCTGCCAGTCCCAACGACGTCCGAACCCGCTCCAGTTGGAACGGATATACATGATCTTGCCCAGCACGCCGGAATCGATGACTTCCTTCATCTTCCGGAAGTAAGGGGCGAACCGTGCATTCTGGAAGGGATAAAGGATGCAATCGTTCTCTTTTGCCGCCTTGACCATATTGTCGAAGATCTCCACGGTGGGCGCAGAGGGCTTTTCGCAGACGACCAGTTTCGCCCGTTTGACGGCAGCCATGACGGCATCCACATGGAACCGGCTGGGAGTTGCATTGACAAAGATGTCAAAATCGGGTCCTTTGTCCAGCATTTCCTGATAGGATTCGAACACGGGACAACCGAATTCCTGTGCTGCCTGTTCCCGGCGTTCCGGCAGGGCATCGGCAGCTGCCACGATTTTGAATCTGGGGTCTTTCCGCAGTACATTGGCGTGGATGTCATGTCCGCTTCTGCCCTGTCCTGCGATCGCGATCCGGAGAATTTGCTCCATAATAATATTCCTTCTGTTGATTGTTATGACGGTCAGGTGCCGCCGTTTTGTTTTTGTGGAAAGATGAGGGTCTGCTCCGGAACACGGTCCGGTTCGCCGCCATCCATTTGCTCCTGCAGGGTTTGAATGGAACGCAGTGTCAGTTCCCGGTAATCCTGCACATAACTGGTGACAAGGGTACCCCAGACATGGTCGGGGTATTCATTGTCAAAATCACTGTAAAAAATATCGTTCTGCCACTGATAACCCCGACTGCGGGCAAAGCACATGACGGCGCCCGTATTGGCACAGGTGGTGGAGAACAGCAGCAGGGGACGTTCTTCTGTACCGGAAAGCCGTTCCAGTACGGCAAGTTTCCCCTCAAAATCATCGGGCATGGTCAGGATCTCATAAAAACGCTGTTCCTGACGGCAGGCATCCAGAAATCCCGTCTGACGGTATTCCTCCGGCGCACTGTTCAAATATCCCGTCCGCAACAGATACACCTGACTTTCCGGCAGAGCACGCAGACGTTCCAGACCGATCTCGTAGTAGGCGCCGCGATGATCCGTTGACACACAGGCGATCCCGGGATATGTCCGGTTCATCACCACCTGCGGGACCTGTCCCTGACATTCCCGGATCGCCGGAAGAAGTTTCCCGCCGGGCATGGACCAGATAATGCCGTCATACTCCGCAAGTTTTCCCCAGTCGGAACGGGCGGTGAACGCCGATTCGGGCAGAATATCCGCACGCCACCAGGCGGGAAGAAGTCCGTTGCAGATCATGTTCCCGATCCAGGCAATGTGATAACGGCGGCAGTCGATCCCCTCACAGACATAAGTCCCCTTGCCGTGACGGGACTCCACCAGATGTTTCTTCCGCAGTTCGCTGATACAACGGTCCACCGTCGCACGGGCAACGGAGAATTCCTCCATCAACTCGAAACGGGATGGAAGCGCATCTCCGGGCAGGTACACCCCGCCGCGGATACGCCGTTCCAATTCGGCACAAATACTGCGGTATCTGTTATTTGCAAGCGCCATAAAGCAAAAAACTCCAATAAATGTTCAGGTCTCTTTGGGTTAATATAACATGCCTATGCAAGTTTGCAAGACTTTTTTTGTATTTTTTTTGAAAATTCTTTGCATTTATGCGGAATTATGATATAGTTTCTGAAACTTCAACCTCAATCACAGAAGGAAACACCAATATGCTTTTACAGTACGACAGAAAATGGCAGGCAAAATGGATCAATCAGGGATATTGTCACGGACTTCATTGCAACAGCAGGCCCGCGCCCTATTTCCGGAAATCATTTCAGCTTGAGAAGCTCCCCACCAAAGCGGAAGTCTTTTTCAGCAGTGCCGGGTTCGGCGAACTGTATCTCAACGGGAAAAAAGTGGATGACCGCGTGCTGGACCCCGTTGTCACGCAATTCGAAAAGCGGGTGCATTATGCGAAATACGATGTGACCGCCCTGCTCCGGAAAGGCGAAAACGTCTTCGGGATCATCGTGGGGAACGGGTGGTATGACACCAATTCCGATGATGTGTGGGGATTCAAAGATGCCAACTGGGCGGATTATCCGAAATGTATTCTGGAAATGGTGACCGATGACTTCACCCTTGTTACAGACAGCAGCTGGAAGTGCATCACGTCGGAACAGAGTCCCGTCACGTTCAACCAGTTCCGGAACGGGGAGACCTATGACGCCCGTTTGGAAATGCCGGGTTGGAATGATGCCGGATTCGATGATTCCGCCTGGCACAAGGCTGCCATCATGCCGGGTCCCGGCGGCGTTCTTGTTGCCCAGACCATGCCGCCCTGCCGGATCATGGAGGAATTCAAGCCGGTATGCCACTTGCGTGCCCGCGACCGGGAATACCCGGCGTATGTTTACGACATGGGCAAAAGCGTGGCGGGCTGGTGCCGGATCAAAGTCCGTGGGGAAGCCGGGAAACAGGTCACGATGCAATACGCCGAACTGGCAGAGATCGGGTTGGCAAAAACGAATCAGCGCAATATCAATCAGCTGGTGAAAGATGACCGGTTCCAGACCGATGTTTATATCCTCAAAGGCGATCCCGAAGGTGAAGAATGGGAACCCCGGTTCACATATCACGGGTTCCGCTATATGGAGATCACCCCGGAAGACGGCGTGGAGATCCTGGATGTCACATGCTGTGTCGTTTATACCGCGTTCGAACAGCTCGTCAAATTCAACACCTCCAGTCCCGACCTCAATAAACTCTTCCAGGCGACCATGAACAGCTTCAAATCCAACTTCGTCGGGATCCCGACGGACTGTCCGCACCGGGAAAAGAACGGGTGGACCGGGGATGCACTCTGTGCCGCCGAAGTGGGACTTTTCAACTTTGATATCGCGTCTTCCTATCATGACTGGCTGCGCACCATGGCGGACACGCAACGGGAAAACGGACAGTTCCCCGGGATCGTTCCCAACGCAGGCTGGGGTTACAACTGGGGGAACGGACCGGCGTGGGACAGCGCCTTCATCCTCATTCCCTGGTATGTTTACATCTACACGGGGAAGACGGACATCATCGAAGAAAATTACGAACGGATGAAACGGTATGTGGAATTCCTCGGCACCATGTGCGAAGGGTATATCACCGGATACGGTCTGGGCGACTGGTGTCATGTCTCACACAGCCGCATGGTCACAGGCCGTGTCACATCCACCGGATATTACTATGCCGACACTATGGCACTGGTCAAGTACGCGGAACTTCTGGGCAAAGAGGAAGATGCCGCGGAACTCCGTATCCTCGCCGCGGCGATCCGGGATGCGTTCAACAAAGAATTTTATCGCGGGGACGGTGTATATGCCAAGGGCGAACAGACCGCGCTTGCCTGCGCTCTGTTCCAGGGACTTTGTCCGGAAAGCGAAAAAGCAAAAGTCGCCGCGAAACTCAATGAGATCATCATTGCCAATGATTACAAGCCCGATTTCGGGATCCTGGGCGCAAAATATACACTCCGCGTCCTCGCCGATAACGGATACGCGGAAACGGCGTACCGTATGCTGACACAACGGCAGTTCCCCGGCTGGATCAACTGGCTTGACCGCGGAGCGACCAATCTGTGGGAAGACTGGTACGGCGGAGCCTCGCTCAATCATATCATGTATGGTGACGTGACCGCGTGGATGATCCAGTATCTCGGCGGGATCACGCCCGATATTGAAAATCCCGGATTCCGTAAGCTCCGGATCGCACCGTTTGCCCCCGAAGACCTGACACGGTTCAACGTGACGGCAAAGCTCGCAAGCGGCGAAGTCTCTGTCTCCTGGACCCGGTTCAACGGCGTGTTCAACATGAAACTCACCATTCCGGAAGGTGTACCCTGTACGGTCGTTCTGCCCGACGGGACCACCTGTGAACAGCAAACGGCGGAAGCAGAATACAGCTGCAACATATAAAAAAACGCAAAAAATTCCGTTTTTCACCTTGAAAAAAACGTTTTTTGTACGATAGTATGCTGTACAGAAAAGAATTCAATAACGGAAGGCAGTTTCATGTCCGATTGGAAAAACGCGTTGCGCAATGTCGCAGAAATGACCAATGATTATATCCGCCGGGATGATTTCCCCGATGGGATCGAACCGGATCTGCTCCGGGATGCCGTTCGGGCATACCCCATGATGGGCGGCAAACGGCTGCGTCCGGCACTGGTCATGTGGTCCTGCGGCTTGTTCGGGGGTGACCCGGCGATGGCATTGCCCGCCGCGGCTTCGGTGGAGATCTATCACAACTGGACTCTGGTGCATGATGACATCATTGATTGTGATGACATGCGCCGGAATCAGCCGGCGACTCATGCGGATCTTGCGGCGAAAGCCCGGACCCGTTACAGTCTGAAGCAGGAAACGGCGGCGAAATTCGGAACGGATTTTGCCATTCTCGCCGGTGATCTGCAACAGGCATGGAGCGCAAACTGTATGCTGAAAACAGACCGGGATCCCCGGCTGCTTGTCTTCCTCTTGCGGAAAATGCAGGAGGAACTGGGCAGAGATCTCATTTCCGGAGAAGCCCTTGACGTGGCGTTCGAAGTCCGGAACGATACCATCACGGAAGCCGAAGTACGCACCATGATCGAAGGCAAGACCGGCGCACTGTTCCGTTTCTGTGTCAAAACCGGTGCCGTCATCGCAACGAACACCCCCGGATTCGACGCGCCGGAAATACAAAAGATCGCGACCTATGCCGGTGAACTCGCCATGGCGTTCCAGCTCCGGGACGACTGGCTGGGCATCTTCGGGGAATTGGAAAAATTCGGCAAGCCCCTCTGTTCCGATTTCCAGGAGGGCAAGCCCACACTTCTTTATCTTGCCGCATATAAAAACGCGTCTCCGGAAGAAAAAGAACAGCTGACCTCCCTGCTCCATCGGGAGTCTTACCCGCCGGAAACGGTGGAAGAGATCCGCACCATCTTGCGGAAGACCGGAGCCGAAGATGCGATACTTGATGAGATCCGGACCAGAAGCCGGAACGCGGCGGAATGTCTTCAGGGATTCCCCGCCTCCGTATACCGGGATCTCCTCGCCGGGCTCGCCGAAGGCTTGACAGTGAGAACCGTATAACAACGCAACCATAAAAGAAAGGAACAAGTCATGAAGAAAGTGACATTCCAGGGCTGGAAGAACTGTATTGAACTTACCAGCGGCAAATTCAAAGTCATCGTTACGACCGAAATCGGACCCCGCGTCATGGGCGCATTCTACGGCAAGAGCGAAAACCTCTTCAATGTGGATCCCGAACTGGCGGGCAAAGCCCCCAAAGGCGATTGGGTCAATTACGGCGGACACCGTCTCTGGCACGCTCCGGAATCCAAACCCCGGACCTATGAACTGGACAACGGCGAATATCCTGTCACGGTGCAGAAACGGGAAGATGGCGGTTGCGATTTCATCACACCCAGAGATCCGGTGACCGGGATCAGCAAAGTCCTTTCTGTGATCCCCAATGCAGACGAAACGTTCCAGATCATCCACATCATCCGCAACGATGGCGCATGGCCCATCGAAGCCGCAGCATGGGCTCTCTCCGTCATGGCTCCCGGCGGGACCGCTGTCGTCCCCCAGAATCAGGACGAATTCCAGCTCCTCCCCACCACGTTCTATGCGGTCTGGCCCTACACGAAGATGAACGATCCCCGGATCACCTGGGGCGATAAGTTCCTGATCGTCCGTCAGGATAAAAAGGCAAAAACTCCGCTGAAAGTCGGGTTCAACTGCAAAGACGGCTGGATCAGCTACATCAATAAGGGCGTGGCGTTCGTCAAACAGTTCCTTTATGACGAAGGCAGCGAATATCCCGATAACGGCTGTTCCGTGGAAGTCTACACAAACAAAGACATGCTGGAAGCCGAAACGCTGAGTCCGCTGGAATATCTGGAACCCGGCGAAGAGATCGTTCACATGGAACTCTGGAGCGCATTCCAGCTGGATGGTCTGGAAGTGAAGACCGAAGAAGATGCCATCCTGCTCTTCGGCGAAGATGATTGCTGCTGCGATGACGACTGCTGCTGCGATGACGACTGCTGCTGTCACGAAGAAGAAGTCAAACCGGCGAAGAAAGCCGCCGCAAAGAAAACAGCAAAGAAAGCCGAAAAGAAACCGGCGAAAAAGGCAAAGAAATAAGCCGTTCCCGTTCTGAATAAGCAATATGACTTGCAGACTTTTCCGGGTCTGCAAGTCTTTTTTTGTATCCCGTTTGCATTTCTGAAAATGCAGAGTATATTATCCTGAAACAAGATATTATTCTCATAAACGCAGGATTTTTTTCTTATGATAAAGACTGGTTTTTCTTTTCTCGGTGTTCTTCTGGACCGGCGAATGAACAACGATGGGATACCCAACACCTGGCGTCCCATCATTTCCCTGGGGACATCGCCGGAAATCGGATTGCAATATTATTATTTCAAAAACGAGGAACTGCAGAATTCGGGAAGCATTGATAAAGCAACACAGGACCATGTGGAGGGCGGGGTCCAACTGCTTCTCGCCATGGACGGACGGCAACGGACAATAACGGACAGGAACGAACAAGAGTATAACACCTCCGTACGGATCCGTACTCATCCGTACCGATCCGTACTTTCCATTTTTTTTGTATTTTTTTTAACACTGCTATTGTTTTTTTGTAAAAAACGGGTATAATATATAAAAAAACACAAGGAGTAAATATGAAAAACAAAAAAACACACAAAT
>JAZNVL010000021.1:0-56362 GCA_045592785.1 Victivallales bacterium
AGACTCTTTTGTTACCCTTTTTTCAACAAAAATATAAGGAAAAATCAATATTTTTTGATAAAATGTTGATTTTTAGAACTATTTAACTAAAAAATGTCAAATGGTTTTGACATTAACTACCCTACAGAAAGGAAATGTGATCATGAAAAAAACGCTCCTCTTCCTGGCCGCCGCCGGTATGATTGCCGCGTTCACCGCATGCAACGAACAGAAACCCGCTCCTGCTGCCGCTTCCGAACCTGCCGTCGCACCGGCCAAAAGTGATAAACCTGTCGGCGTTCCCACAAAAGTACACAAGCAGATCAAAGGGATCGAACAGCAGAATAATGATCGTATTCAGCAGGAACTTGACAACATGTAAGGAGTCGTAAATGAGCAGGAAATCAAACTGCAAATGGCCGTTTCTCATTCTTCGGGATTACGGTTCTCCCCGTCTGCCCGGCGATCATTTAAAAACACTCTTTGCCATCTTCGATGAACACCCCGGTTTGATTGATGAAATCTGGTTCGGCTATTCTTCCCGTACCTTATCCGATGCAGAAAAAGAGATTAAACAATTAAAACCGTTGGTGGCGGAATGTAAAAAACGGAACATACGGTTCTCGTTGCAGCAGGGGATCACCCTGGGACATCCCGGTGGAACTGCCAGCGCGGATTTCCGTAAGAGTATGCCCGAATCTGCCTGGCTCGTTTCTGCGGATGGAAAACGGCAGTACGGACTGCTCTGTCCCCGTTCTGCAGCAACACAGAAACGTCTTTACGACCTCACCGTATATGCCCTGCAGGAATTGAAACCGGATTCCTATTGGCCCGATGATGACTTTCGGGTCGGATACTGTAAAACATCCTGTTATTGTCCGGCATGTGTCCGTGCGTTCAACAAAGCTGCCAACCGGAACGTGAATCGTGCGCAACTGGTCGATCTTCTCTGGAATCAATGTGATGTGGAAGCACGGAAGATCTGGTCGGAATGTAACCGTCAGGCTCTGGCGACTTGCGCCCGTGCATACCGGAAAGCAGTGGATGATGTCATGTCATCCTGTCGGCTCGGGATACAGTTGATCTCTGCCTGTGATTTATGTAATGGCGTGGATAACAATGCTCTTTACGAATCCCTTGCCGGACCGGACCGTCAGTTGATCGGGATCCGCCCCGGGGCCGGGTATTACAATGACAGTGATCCCAGGGATATGTATGTAAAGGCGGAAGTTGTTTCCCGGGAAGCCCATCGCAGTGTGAAGACCGGCTTGATCGGTCAGATGTGTTATGAAACGGAAAACTGGCCCCACATTTCCGCATTCAAAACCCCGGAATCCCAGATGACGGAGTGTGCCCTTGCCATGTTCGGCGGCATGGACAGCATTGCGCTTTACTGGTACAGTTTCGCCACGTTTGAATCCTATGAAAATTACCGGTTCTATTTCGATACGGTGGCGGAATTCAAGCCCTATTTCGAAGCGATCCGGAATGCCTGTGCAGGAACATCCATGACCGGTACCGCTTTGTATCAGGGGGAAAACGTGGTGAAGAATCCGTCCTATTGTCTGCTCACCAAACATCTGGATGAATCGTTGCTGTTCCGCGGCATCCCCATGACGAATACGGCTGCCATCCCGGATGTCTGCGTGGTCACCGGAGAAAGCGTGAAGTATCTCACGGAGAACGATCTGGAACAACTTCTCACCCGGAATGTCCTTCTCGACACCTCTGCATTCCAAGCCTTGCAGACCATGTTCCCGGGCAGGGAAGTGTATCGGAAGATCCGGTTCGCGGATGAAGTGGGGTATCCCACGGAAGCGTTCCCCGCTGCCGAATGTTTCGGATCACAGGAAGAGATCCACCGTTTCCTCAACCTTGCACCTGTGATCCCGTTGAAGAAGGATGTGAAACCTTACAGCACCATTCTCAATATGAAAAAGGCATGCGGAACCTGCGTGATCCCCACAGGGAAGGGCGGGAACTGGATCCTGATCCAGCATTTCAGCAAATACATGACAACCCCCATGCGCAGAACCCTGCTGGATACACTGGATGATGTCACGCCCGGAAAGTATGCCGCCAGACTTCTTATCGGCGGTTTCTCCGTCACGATCCAGTCCAGAACGGATGACAAAACCGGTCTCACCCGTGCCGTCTTCCTGTTGAATCCCTCGTGCGGCAGAACATCACAGCTGCAAGTTGCGGTGCGCAATCCGGCGAAGAAGACGTTCGTACTTCATCGTGCGGGGGAAAAGCCTGTGAAATTGAAACCGTTGAAGAGCGGTGAAAAGGAATTGATCTTTGAGATCCCGGCACTTTATGCCTGGCAATCGGCATTGATCACCTGCGTGGATTGACCACAGGATTTCCAAAAATAATTGAAACACTCCTGCCCTTTTTACAACAGGGTAGAGAGTGTTTTTTTTATCAAGGAGAACTGTATGCGCACACTGACGCAAATCGCCGATGACATCCGGGAGCATATCCGGGGGTCATTCCCGCAAATCCGGTATTCCACCGCACGGACTCCGGAACAAATCGCAAACGAGATCCAGGCATTGAGTCATTCTTCCCTGCCGGCAGTGGTAATGTTCCTGGAAGGAATCCAATTCCGGCAGCAGAACCCGGTCCGCACCATCACGATCACTTTGATGCTTGTCGATCGCTTCTATGCCGGTTCCGGAGACCGGACCCGTTCCGCCTGGGACCATTGCGAAACGCTTTACGGGTTGTTTCCCCAGTCGGGACTCCGTCTGAACGGGGTGTTTTACCTTCCGGACTGCGTGTATACTTCCGGGGAGACTCCGTCCGACAGCAGTTCGTTGTTTTTCTTCCGTCTTTTGCTTCAGCAATAAGAGCCCGGACTTCTTCCGGCAGGAGTTCTCTCCACTCGCCGCAGGGGAGAGAACCCATTTTCAGACTCCCCACTTTGATGCGTTTCAAACGCAATGCCCGGTTCCGCACAGCAGTCAACATCCGGCGGATCTCCCGGTTTTTTCCTTCCCCCAGAATGATCTCATATTTATTTCCCGTTAAATACCGTACGGAGAGCGCACGAAGCGTTTCTCCTTCATCCCGGATCCCTTCTTTCATCCGGGCGATATCCCGTTCCGTTAATTCATATTCCATACTGACTTCATAGACCTTGCGGATCCCGCCAGAGGGATGGGTAAGCAGATTCACGAAATCGCCGTCATCGGAAAACAGGATCATGCCCTCACTGTCCTTGTCAAGACGTCCTGCAGAAAAAAGCCGCGGGGAATCCGGATGCCGGATCAGATCGATGGCTTTCTTTTTCGCATGCGGGTCTTCGGATGTGCAGATATACCCTCTGGGCTTGTGCAGAAGAATGTAATGGCGTTTTTCCGGAGGCCTGACGATTTCCCCCTGATACCGGACACAGTCCGTGGGCATGATCCGTCTTGCCGGATTCGTTTCCGGTACGTCATTGACGGTGACGACACCTTCCTTCACCAATTCCACGGCATGTCTGCGTGATGCGATGCCGCAAGTACTCAAAAATTTTCCGAGGGCAATGCCCTGTTCCTGTTCATCCATAATCCTGTTCCGATTCTGTTAAAAAAACGGTTATAACATACTCTGTGAAACCCGTGTTTTCAAACAGAAAAGCATTTTTTCGGGATTTTTTTCATTTTTCTGCAAAAAAGAGGTTGAAAAATCCGCTCATATACGATATATTCCGCTGTAAACTGTAACTTATAACATAGTATGATCGTATCATGGCTGAAAAATTTTCAAAAAAAACAAAGATCATTATCGCATTAACGGCTTGTGTCCTCCTCGCCGCAATTCTTATCACCGGATATTGGTTTGCAGGTCGCGTTCTCTTTTATGACAACCCACGGTTTATCATCCGGGAACTGCAATTGACCTGTGATACCGGTTATTGGAGCGGAAATACGGAAGAAGAACGGTTGCGCCGGGCTGCTGAATTCGGCGAACGGATCGGAATATCCTTCCATCCGGACGATAAAGATGTCAATACATTTACGTTGGATCTTGCGGCCTTGCGGAACTCCATTCTCCGGGATCAACCGGAAATCGGAAGCCTTGCCATACGCCGTACGCTGCCCGATATGCTCTGTATCGACATCCGGAGCCGGATCCCCCGTGCAGATACAGGAAATGGTTTTTACATTGACGATGACGGTGTGATCCTGCTTGCCTCTTATTATTCCCTTCCGAGAAACAGTCTTCCCATTCTCAACGAGTTTCCTAATACGCTGAAAGGAATGGCACGCGGTGAAAAAGTGGATTCCACTGCCATTATGACCGCGCTGAAACTGGTGCGCCGGATCGATACTGCGGATGACCCGAAGATCGCCCGGATCGGATTGACACAGATCATCTGTCTCAATCACAGCGGAAAGAAATACATTCAGTGTGAACTGGATTACCCGAAAAATGCCCCCAACTCCAAACATTTCCGTATCCAACTCCCCTTTGAGATCTCTGATCTCGAATTCAAGGATATTTTTGAACGGTTGATCCCGGCGCTGGAGGACGGTTTACGGCGTGATGGGACCGGTGTCATTGATTTGCAATACAAGGGACCTGCGTTCAGCCCGCAGTCCTGAATACCTATAGAAGAGAAAGGATTTTATTATGAGTCAGTATCTGATCCATCGAGTGGCGGAAGCACCGCGTTTTGAGGACGATTTTTTCACCGGACCGCTCTGGTCACAGGCGGAAGAACTCAAACTGGAACAGGTTTTTCATAAGCCGGACAGCGATCCTGCAGATCGTTTCACCCCGGATTGCAGATTGAAACTGCTCCATGACGGCTCCACCGTTTACGGCATGTTCCGCGTGGAAGACCGGTATATCACCATCAGCCGTACCGGATTTCAGCAGTCGGTTTGTCAAGACTCCTGTGTGGAGATCTTCCTGCAGCCCCAGGGGGGCAGCCGGTATATGAATTTTGAGTTCAGCGGCGGAACAGCCATGCTGCTTTATAACATCGTTGATCTCCGGGGGAAAGAGTATACTCCCGTTTCCGATGAAAATTGCTCCATGGTTATCCGTAAGTCCACGCTTCCCGCCCGTGTCATGCCGGAAAACCCGGATCCTGTCACATGGAAATTCTTCTTTGCTATCCCGGCGGAACTTTTTGCAAAAGAATTGCCTTACGTCTCCACGGAACTCTCCGGTCAGGTCTGGCGCGGCAATGTTTCCAAGTGCGCGGATGATTCCAGTCATCCCGTCTGGCTTTCCTGGCAGTATCTGCCTGTTCTTGATTTTCATCAACCGGATTGCTTCGGCGAATTCCGGTTCGAATAATTAACCGTACGATCAACAAAATGAAAGGAGTCCCGCATGTCTGCAACAAAAGGTAAAGTCTGTCTGAATCACACCAGTGTTCCTGCCGCCGCCATCTGTGCCGCTTGCGGGAAACCGATCTGTGTGCAATGTATCGTGCCCGGCCCTGATGGATCTTATTGTTCCCAGGGATGCCGGGAACGCGGTGCTGCTGCCGCCGCTGTTTCTCAGGGTGTGCTTGCCAACAAAGCGAAAGATAACAGGAAAGCAAAGGTCCGTGCGATCATTATTGTGATCATTCTGCTTGCTCTTGGCGGTGCCGGGTATTACTATTACATCAACAACAAAGATGAAGTGGAAAAACATCTGGAAACCGTGAAAGATTCTGCGGAAAGCGGAGTCAATATGGTCAAAGGAAAAAGCCATGAGATCATTGATGACACCAAAAAGAGCATGGATAAGGATTCCAAATACAAACGGGATCGCGAAGGTTTGGTGAAGTAAGTCTATGGCAGATCTCTCCCGGATCAAGGTGGAGCAGCAGACACAACCGGAACTCTCCATCTTGACCCCATTCGACATCAAGGCAGAGTATTCCCGTCTGCCCGATGAAGATTTTCACGGCGACTCCCATTATGCTTTGCAGTTCTGTATCGTTCTGCATGGCGCGGCGGAACTCGTCTTCGAGGATTTCTCACGCATATACAGACCCGGCGAGATCTGGTGGAATATGTGCTGGGAACCTCACGCTTACCGGTTCGCCGGACGGAATACGTTCATCGTCGCCGTCAATCTGGATGTGGAGCAGTTGGGCGCATGCAGTCCGTTCGGTGGTTGCAACTGGCTCACCCCGTTCGTGGCGGAATCACGGAAACGGTATTGTCCGGAATCCTGGGATGACTGTCAGTTTGTATTGGAAACGGGGCGCAGTCTTTATCATGCCAGCCGGAAGAAACCGGCAAACTGGAAGATCTCCTGCTGGCTTATGATCCATCAACTCCTCCTGCACGCCATTCAACGGATGGAACACTGGAATACAGCAAGCAGTCTCGGCGACATCCGGAATCAGAATACTTTTACCCGGATCCGGTATGCGCTGAACCATGTTTGGAGCGCAGAGACCAGACCGCCTTCGCTGACGGAAGCCGCCGCTTTGTGCAGTCTTTCCCCCAGCCGTTTTTCCGAATTGTTCCGGAAGGCGATGGGGGTAAGTTACGGAAAATTTGCCATCCGGGTCCGCATGTCCAATGCCGCAAAAGATCTTCTGGCAGGAAAACTTTCTCTCGATGAAGTGGCGCAGAAATGGGGCTTCTTTGACTCCGCTCATTTTTGTCATGCCTTCAAGAAATTCTATCGCGTTTCTCCGGGACAATTCATTACCCGCAAGCCTCTCGTGCAGCAGGAAACGGAGACTGCGTTATGACGGAACCCTTTACATTCACGCCTGTTGCCGTTTATCATTCCGCGGCTAAATATCCATACGAAGCTCCACGACAGGGCGTGTATTCCCGTCTGCCCGGCACGGTTGTTTTCCGGGAGGATGGTCCTTATGCCGCTGCGCTTGCCGACTTACAAGGTTTCGATCGCATCTGGCTCATCTTTGTGTTTCATCATGTGCAGGGCGAACAATGGAAGCCTTTTGTCGCTCCGCCGATCACGGATGGCAAAGAACATCACAGCCTTTTCTCCACCCGATCCCCGCACCGACCCAATCCCATCGGTTTAAGCTGTGTACGGTTGCTGGCTATAAAAGAAAACATACTCACAGTAACGGAGTCCGATCTTCTGGACGGGACCCCGATCCTGGATGTAAAGCCTTACATCCCTGAAATCGAATGTTTCCCGGATTCCGCCGCAGGTTGGCGGGATCACATTCCCAGGGAGGAATGGCAGATCGTGTATGAACCCCAGGTAACCGCCGCGTTCGCTTTTGTGAAAGCGTACACCGGACTGGATCTGGAAAATTTCTGTCATGTCCAGCTCCGGTTTGACCCGTTGAACCGGAAACGGAAACGTCTTTCCGGCACGGAAGAATGTCTTTACCTGCATTGCCGGACCTGGAAAATGGCGTTGGATGTGTTCCAAGAACAGTATGTCATCCGCGTGAAATCCGTACAGAGCAATTACAGTGCGGAGGAACTGTTGCCCGATGCGCCGGATCCTTATGGCGACAAAGAAGCACATCGCCTTTTTGTGAAGGAGTGCATACAATGAATATCATCCTTGCGAAAAAACGGGGATTCTGCTCCGGAGTAAAACGGGCAGTCGGATTGGCTTTCTCCGAAGCGGAAAAACGGGAAAGACCGGTCGTGATCCTTCATGAACTGGTTCATAACGATGCCGTTGTGCAGGAACTGAAAGAACATGACATTGTGATCGTTGAGGATCCGGCAGAGGCTCCCCATGATTCGACACTTATTTTCAGTGCCCATGGGGTTTCCAGTGCAGTGGAAAATGCCGCACGCAGCCTCCCGCTGAATATCATCGATGCCACCTGTCCGCTGGTGAAACATGTGCATACCCTTGCGGCGGCACGCTCCGGAGCAGGGGATGTGATCCTTCTGGCAGGCAAACGGGGACACCGTGAGGTGGAAGGGATCCTGGGCAGGATCGGAGGTGAAAGTCATTTGCTGACCTCACCCGTCGATGCGGAGAAGTTCATTCCGGATCCCACCCGGTCTTATACGCTGGTCAGCCAGACTACTTTTTTTACCAATGACTTTGCGGCGATCCGGCGGATCCTGGAAAAGAAGATCCCGGATCTGCATGTGGAGAATACCATCTGTCCCTCCACGATCATGCGGCAGGAGGCTGTCCGGAAACTGGCGGTGGAGTGTGATCTTGTGATCGTTGTCGGTTCCCCGGGCAGTTCCAATTCCAAACGGCTTTGTGAAACAGCAGAATCCGTTGGCACCCGGGCTGTTCTGATGGGGGGCGATGATCCGTTTCCGGAAGCACTTCAGGCGGTCGAAACTCTGGGTGTGACTTCCGGTGCATCTGCTTCGGAAAAGGAAGTCGCGCATCTGCTGAAACGTCTTGATAAAATTTTTTAAGAAATTGGGTTGAAAAAGAGCCATACATGGTGTATATTATAAGGATATGTGCTGAATTTTCAGCAAGAGCAATACCATGTAACAAATTTTAACATCAAGAGGCGTACCATTGTTGAACTTTGAGTTGTCTATGGCGCAGCAAACTGCGATCCTTGCGCTCCAGCTGGGCGTGATCATCTTTGCCGCGAAATTCTGCGGAGATCTTACCAAAAAATTGAAAATGCCTGCCGTGCTGGGCGAATTGGCTGCCGGGATCCTGATCGGTCCTTATGTGTTGGGTGCTGTTCCTTTGCCTTTCCACGGGCTTGAACATGGGCTTTTTGCTTTTGCCAAAGAAATTCAGGTCGTGGTCGATGGTGTCGTAACAACCAAAACGGTATCCTTCGGCGAATATCACTCCTC
This sequence comes from Victivallales bacterium, assembly GCA_045592785.1. GTDB lineage: Bacteria > Verrucomicrobiota > Lentisphaeria > Victivallales > UBA1829 > RGIG8244. The sequence continues at coordinate 8,715 of JAZNVL010000021.1, forward strand.
TCTGTATGCCATTGCAACGCTGGGGTCTGTTCTCCTGCTCTTTATTTCCGGTCTGGAAACGGACCTGCGTATGTTCTTCCGTTATTCTGTCGCCGGTACCATGGTCGGGGTCGGCGGGGTGATTTTCTCCTTTGCCTTCGGTGCGGGAATCGGGATGTTCATGCTGAAAACCGGGTTCTCTGATCCCCGGTGTATGTTCCTCGGGATCCTCTGTACTGCGACTTCTGTCGGTATCACAGCCCGTATCCTTTCCGAAAAGAAGAAAGTGGACTCTCCGGAAGGGGTGACAATTCTTGCGGCTGCCGTGATCGACGACGTGCTGGGCATCATCTGTCTTGCGGTCGTCATGGGGCTTGTCGGTGCCATGGCGAGCGGGGAAGCTGTCGCATGGAGCAAGATCGGGATCATCGCAATAAAATGTTTCTCCATCTGGCTGGGTGCTACGGTTGTTGGACTCCTTCTTGCCCGCTGGATCGCCAAATTTCTCCATCTGTTCCGTTCTCCTGCTGTGTTTGCCACGCTGGCGTTCGGACTCTCTCTGCTGCTCGCCGGGCTTTTTGAACAGTCCGGGCTTGCCATGATCATCGGTGCATACGTCATGGGTTTGAGTCTTTCCAAGACGGACCTTTCTTTTGCGATCCAGCACGCACTTCATCCGGTTTACAATTTCCTGGTTCCGGTGTTCTTCGTGGTGATGGGTATGCTGGTGGATATCAGTGTGTTCAAAGATGCTGATGTGCTGAAAATGGGGCTCCTTTACTCCATTCTTGCCATTCTTGCCAAGATCATCGGTTGTGCGATCCCCGCATTGTTCATGAACTTCAACCTGCTTGGTGCGCTCCGTGTGGGTGCCGGGATGGTTCCCCGTGGTGAAGTGGCATTGATCATTGCCGGTATCGGGGCATCCACCATGATGGTACTCAATGGCGACAAGATTCCGATCCTTGATCCCAAACTGTTCGGTGTGGCGATCATTATGACGCTGGCAACGACGGTGATCGCACCGCCGCTCCTGGCTGCCGTCCTGGGCGATCGCAAAGGGGTTCGCAAGGAAACGGAAGACATGACCATCGTGCATACGCCGTTCCACTTCCCCTCTGCCTATGTTACCGACCTGGTATTGCAGCGTATGATCGAAGTATTTGAACAGGAAGAATACATGCTCTCCACGGTCGATAAAAACTCCGGGATCATTCAGATCCGCAAGGACAACCTTTCCTTCGCACTCGTCCGTGAGGACAACGAATTTATTTTCGAATCCAATCCCTGTGAAGTGCCGTTTATCCATGCGATCATGTACGAAACATTTGTGGACCTGCATCAGGAAATGGGAAAACTCAAAGAATTGAGCAGTCCGGCACAAGCCCAGAAGGCTCTGCTTAAATCCTCTTCCATCGCAGATACAGACAAGAACAAAGGCAAATACAGTATCATGGAAAAGGCTTTGCATAAGGATTCCATTATCATGGATCTGAAAGCCACCACAAAAGATGGCGTGATCCGGGAAATGCTGGATTGTCTGGCGAAAAACACCAAGTCCATCATCAACAAAGAACAGTGTTGCAATGACCTGATGGAACGGGAAAACATCATCACCACCTGTATGCAGAACGGGATCGCCATGCCTCATGCCCGTACGGAAGGGGCAGGGGAGATCTGTGCGGCGATCGGGATCAGCCAGAAGGGATATGATTTCGACTCCATGGACGGGAAGCCGACCAAGATCTTTGTTTTGTGTGTGAGTTCCAAAGATTCCAGTGGTCCGCACATCGAATTTATTGCAGCGGCAGCATCTCTGCTTTCCAAGAACGCAGATGTAGAAGCCCTGCTCAAATCCCGTAAGCCGGAAGAAGTGTACGAATTTTTCACCAAAAAGAAAGGAGCCTGATATGGCATCCCTGTATGAGATCTCCGCATTTCTTGATGAACTGCTCGAACTGGACCGCTATGCGGCCGATGACTCCAACAACGGACTTCAGTTTCAAGGGGTTCCCGAAGTCACCAAAGCGGTATTCGCGGTTGACGGATGTGAAGCCGTTTTCAATATGGCGGCGGACATCAATGCAGATCTCATATTTGTGCATCACGGCATCTCCTGGGGACCTGGCATCCGCCGGTTCCGGGATGTGACGGCACGCCGTATCACGACTCTTGCCGCCAACGGTATGTCGCTTTATGCGGCACATCTGCCGTTGGATGCCCATGAGATCATGGGGCACAATGCCTTGCTCGCGGGGATGCTTGACTTGCAGGATCTTGACCGGATCGGGACGTATCGGGGGATCAAAATCGGATTCCAGGGCGAACTGAAAAAGCCGATGACGCTGAAAGCCATTGCCAAGGTCATGGATAAAGAATTGCCTTCCGAAGGTGATTTCCAGGTTATCGGGGATCCCGATGCAAAAGTCCGGCATCCCGCCATCGTTTCCGGCGGCGGCGCATGGCCCGATATCTTTTCCGAGATCGCAGCAGGTAAAGTGGATTGCCTCATCACCGGAGAAATGGGACACGCGGCATTTCACTATGCGCTGGAAACCGGGACCCCGGTCCTGACGTTGGGACACTATCGTTCCGAAACGCCGGGTGTGTTCGCCGTAATGAATACGATCCGGGAGAAATTCCAGATCGACTGCGAGTTCATTGATTGTCCCACCGGGTTGTGAGATGAACACTTCCTCTTTTCCAAAATATATTCCTGCGGCGACTTTCCTGGTCGCCGTTTTGGTCTATTTTCTTGCTGCGCAGATCACTTCTGACGGCATCTGGGTGAACGACGAAGGCAACCGGATGCTTGCGGTCAAAGCCTGGTCGGAAAACACAGGATTCGTCCGTGACCCCTTGCGTGAGACTCCGCTCCCCGGGGTATACAGTTATTGTCCGGAAAGTTATTTTGTACTTGATCCCGCATCGGGCAAAGTCATCAGTGCCTATTCACCCGTCTTCCCCCGGGTGATGGCTCCCCTTTACAAATGGGGCGGATTCCCCCTTGTCCGGTGCGTGGTATTGCTTGCCGGACTTCTCTGTGTCTGTTTTCTCTGGCTTACGGCACGGCGTCTTTCCGACGACCCGTTGATGCACGCGGCAACGATCCTGATTGCGGCATTGGGGACACCGCTCGTGTTTTACTCCGGGTTGATGTTTGAGCTTTCTCTGGCGGCGGCACTGGTCGCCGGTGCGGTGTATTGTATCGTTGCGGACTGGAACCGTTTTCTGCTTGCGGGTGCTGCCGGACTCCTGCTGGGGATCTCCGTCTGGTTCCGGGAAGAAGGGTATGTTTTTGCCATCGCGGCGATCGCGGCATTCCTTTTCTGCCGGGTGAAATGGCATGTTCCGGTATCATTTACGGCGGGCTTCCTTTTGTGTGCGGTCCCGCTCTGGATATTGAATTACCGGGCTTACGAAACGATCTTCGGACTGCATCATCTGGTATACCAGTCTCTTGCCGGGGATGCACCCGGTCTGCTGGAACGTCTTTATTCCTGGTACTACTTCGTGTTTCAGCCCAATATTTCCGGGAATGCGGGCCTGGTGATGGGTGTCATCTTCATCGCCTCTCTGGTCTATGGTTTCCTTCCGGATAACGGAGTCAAACGTATTCAGGTGAAGACGGTGATCGGGATCCTGACGGCACTCTGTGCGTTGGTGAATTTTCTGCTGCTGGTGCGGATGGATCAGCCGGTGGAGTCGGTACTGCTTTACCAGTCTCTGCTGGCGACAACACCATTGGCGGTCATCCCGGCATTATTCGGGCGTACCCTCTTTACGGAAGAGGATAAACGGGTCCGTTTCCTTCTGGTCCTGACGATCCTTTCTGTGATCGGGATCACGGTTTCCCTGCAATATCAGTTGCGCGGTATCTTTTTCGGTGCCCGACATTATATGTTGATCCTTCCGGTGACAGCATTGCTTGCCGTATATGCGTTCTGCCGTATGCGGAATGTATTCCCGCGGCATACCATGATCGCACTTTCTCTCCTTTTGTTATGTTCCGTCTTTTCCCAGTTATACGGCTTACACTTGCGGACAGCACGGAAACAGTTCAGTCATGAAGTGGTGCACACCTGCCGGATCCTGAATACCCCGCTCATTGCCACCGATGTTTTCTTTGTGCCCGAGGAACTTGCCGGAGTGCCGGACGGAACGGCAGTTGTTTATCTCACGGGTGATCCCGCAGGCCCGGGCGCGTTGACAGCGTACGCGGATCATAAGGGATACCGTCGTATACATCTGATCACGGGGGGACGTTTCTCCGCTTTTTCCGGGGATAAACCGCTTGGAATGTATTTGAACGGGACATGGACCATTCAGCGTGTCCGCTCTTTTGAAGATAAACGTATGGGGTTTCTTACGCTTCACTTATGGGAATTGAACCGTCGGTGAATCAGGGAACATTTCGCGTTTTGGAGTGTCTAACTGCACAAAACGGGAACCATTAACAGGAAATGGAGGCATACTTTATGATGCAGGAAGAATTAAAAGATTTACAGTCAAAGATCATGGATGCGGCGTCATTCATACGGCCATTGAAGGCGGAAGTGGGCAGGATCCTTTCCGGACAGGAAAAGTTGATGGAACGGATGATTTTGGCGTTGATCGCGGATGGACACGTTCTGCTGGAAGGGGTGCCGGGGTTGGCGAAAACGCTGCTGGTCAAAACATTGGCACAGGCCCTTGACGGCTCGTTCTCCCGGATCCAGTTCACTCCGGATTTGCTGCCTGCCGATGTGGTGGGGACCATGATCTATAATCAGAATGACCATACATTCCAGTTGAAACAGGGACCTGTGTTTGCGAATCTTGTTCTTGCGGATGAAATCAACCGTGCGCCTGCGAAAGTGCAGAGCGCGCTTCTGGAATGTATGCAGGAACGTCAGGCAACGATCTCCGGTGAGACCCGTCTCATGCCGTCACCGTTCCTGGTTCTGGCGACCCAGAACCCCATTGAACAGGAAGGGACGTACCCTCTGCCGGAAGCCCAGGTGGACCGTTTCATGTTCAAGCTGAAAGTGGATTACCCTGCGCGTCTGGCGGAGAAACAGGTGATCGAACGGATGGCGCACCCGCATCTGGAAGTGAAAGCCATGCCGGTGGCAAAACTCGCCGATATCGAAAATGCCCGTCAGTGGGTGGATAAAGTTTATATTGATGACAAGATCCTGGAATACATCCTTGATATCGTGATGGCAACCCGCCCGGGATATCTCAAACATCTTTCCGAACGGCAGCATGGGATACGCCTCAATGACCTGACGGAACTCATTCAGTTCGGTGCATCGCCCCGTGCCGGGATCGCGTTGGCATTGGCGGCGAAGGGTGTCGCATTCCTGGAAGGCAGAGCTTATGTCGTTCCGCAGGATGTGAAAGAAGTCGCGCCGGATGTCCTTCGCCACAGGATCGTACCCAGTTACGAAGCAGAAGCCGAAAACGTGACCCCGGATGACCTGATCGTCCGGATCCTGAACGAACTGCGCACGCCGTAACAGAAAGGGGGGTACGCCTATGCTTACCCGGGATTTGATCGCAAAAGTAAGAAAATTAGAGATCAAGACACGGAAGATCGTGGAAGATATTGCCGGCGGCGCGTATCACAGCATGTTCAAAGGACGGGGGATCGAGTTCAGCGAGGTGCGTTCGTATGCCATGGAAGATGACGTGCGGGATATTGACTGGAATGTCACAGCCCGCATGGGGGCGCCGTTTATCAAGAAATATGTGGAAGAACGGGAATTGACGGTCATCCTTGCCGTTGACCTCTCCCGTTCCGTTGCGTTCGGCAGTTCCTGTTCTGTGAAACGGGAACGGATCGCGGAGGCCGCTGCACTTCTGGCATTCAGTGCCATCCGCAACAACGACAAAGTGGGATTGCTCCTGTTCACGGATCAGGTGGAACTTTACCTGCCGCCCCGTTCGGGAAAACGTCATGTGCTTCGTGTGATCCGTGAACTGGTGGGGTGCGAACCCAAAGGGCAGGGGACGGATCTGGCGCAGGCATTGGAGTTTCTCGCCCGTTCCCAGAAGAAGAGCGCGGTGATCTTTCTGCTCAGTGACTTCATGGATGGCGGTGATTGGGAACGTCCGTTAAAACATCTTTCCCGGAAACACGATGTTGCCGCGTTCCGTACCCTTGACCCGTTGGAATACGCTTTGCCCTGTTCAGCCGCGTTGCAGCTTGTGGATGCGGAGAACGGGACGTATGCCGTGTATCAGGCTTCCCCGGAAGAATATGCCGTCGCACAGAAAGAACTGCGGGAAGACGTGGAATCCATATTCCGTCATGCCCGTGTGGATATGGTGGATCTTCCCGGTGAAGAGGACATCGTTCCGCCATTGATCCGGTTCTTTCAGTGCAGGCGGCAAAGGAGGGCGTTATGAGTATCAGAAAATGGATCATGATCCTTGCAGGTGTGTTCCTGTTTTGTTTTGCCGTGTTGTGTATCGCAGCCGGACTGAAATACAACAGTCAGAAAAAAAATCCGCCCGCCTGTCAAGTGGTACAGGAACCGCATTTCATCCCCGATCAAACGATCCCGCTGGGCGAAAAACGGGTCTGCCGGGTCGTTTTCTCCGCGCCCTGGTGCGCTGTGCCGGGGGACGTAGATGTTACGGCAGGGGATGGACTTCAACTTGCGGCGGAACCCGTATTCACGCAGGATTATTTTCACTGGGGAGAAACACGCTGGACTCTTGATCTGGAGATGCTGGCGTATCGCCTTGGCGAAATCAAGTCCGGCACGCTGTATGTTTCGTTTGCGGTCCCGGGGAAAGAAGTGCAGGAGTTTTCGTTACCGATCCCTGCCGTAACGGGGAAAGAAGTCACGGCGGCAGAAGATGATGAGATCCGTCTTGCAGATTTGATGAACGTGCCGGAGAAATCCCGTGTCTGGCTGTATGTGATCGCAGGGCTTGTTCTGCTGCTTGTGATCGTTTTGTGTCTGTTCCTTTTCCGGAAGTTCCGCAGAAAACAACAACAGCAGAAACAGAAAACGCTCTGGGAGACCGCGCTGGAATCCATTCAGTTCCTGCGCGAACACCTTGCCGGGGGACTTGTGACCCCGGAAAAAGCCGTGACGACCCTTACCGACGTTGTCCGGCGTTTTCTGGAACAGCGTTATCAGATCCGGGCACAGCGTCAGACGACGACGGAGTTTTTCCGTGAACTGGATAAGCATGATTCTCTTCTGCCGGAAAGTGACCGGAAGTTTCTGCGGCATTTTCTGGAGACAGCGGACATGATCAAGTTTGCCCGTGCGGGAGCGGATATGGGGGTATTTGAACAGGCTGCGAACCGTGCGGAGAAACTGGTACGGGAATCCATGCCGTCAGAAAAAGGAGGCAGACAATGAATCACATCCATTTTGAATATCCCTGGCTGTTTCTGTTGCTGATCCCCTATGCCGTGCTGCTTTTCTTCCTCTGGCGCAGAAAGGAACCGGCATTGAGAGTCCCGTCACTTACACCATTCCGCAGAGTTGGGAATACTGCCGTCCCATTCCCCTGGCGGAAGGCGATCCCGTTCTTCTTCATCGCGCTGGCGGGTGTATTGCTGATTACAGCATTGACCCGTCCGCGGAAGGGTTTGGAGCTGATCCGTTCCAGAGCGGAAGGGATCGATATTATCCTTGCCGTTGACCTTTCGGACAGTATGGCTGCGATGGATGTCCCCGGTCATTTATCGGGGAAACAACTGGAACGGAAACTTTCCAGCGGGGAAATCAAGAACCGTCTGGAGATTTCCAAAGACGAAATCGCCAAATTTGTGATGCTGCGTCCCAATGACCGGATCGGGCTGATCGCATTTGCGGACCGCCCCTATGTGATCTGTCCGCCCACGCTGGATCACGCCTTTCTTCTGGCGAATCTTATGCGGATGCAACCGGCACAGATCGGGAGTGCAACCGGGATCGCCGGTCCCGTGGCAAGTGCCGTGAAACGGTTGAAAGAGAGTGAAGCAAAGAGCCGGATCGTGGTATTGTTTACAGATGGAGCCAATACTGCCGATCTTCAGGTGACTCCTATGGAGTCGGCGAAACTGGCGGATTCTTTCGAGATCACTATTTATACCGTGGGGATCGGATCGGGGAATGCGGTCATCGAACAGCGTACGCCTTTCGGGTCCCAGTACATGGCGTATTCCGGACAATATGATGAGATGTTATTGCAGGAGATGGCAGCCGTTACCGGGGGAAAATATTATCATGCCGCCGATGCCGCCGGATTGGAAGCCGCAATGAATGAGATCGATAAACTGGAAAAGACCAGCGCGGAACAGCCGCTCCGGGTCCGTTGGAAAGAATATTATCCGACTCTGGCATTGGCAGCGGCGATACTCATTCTGTTGGCGGGTTTGACCCGGAATACGGTCTGTCTGCGTTATCCCTGAAAAATACATTTTTTTTATTCTGTCAGCTTGAAATATACTTGTTCGTGCTGTAAATTATGCAGCAAACAAACAGGATAAATGAATATGACAGAATTACCGCTTATCACCATCGGGGTGTCTACATACAACCGGAAAGATCTTTTACGACTGTCTCTGGAGTCTCTCCTTGCCCAGACGTATCCGAATTGTGAGATCATTGTAGTGGATGACGGTTCCAGTGATGATACAGAAACGATGGTCCGGAAAGAATTTCCTTCCGTGACGTATATCATGCAGGAAAATGCGGGGGATGCTGCTGCCAAGAATCATGCCGCACGTTTGGCAAAAGGGGAATACATCGTGTTCAATGACTCCGATGATTTGTTCCTGCCGACAGCAGTGACTGATTTGTATGAGCAGATCAAAGATCATCCGGGTGCCTGCGCATACGGATCTTATATCACGATTGACAAAGACGGGAACCGTATGCCGACAAAATCAAAAGTTTCGACATTACCCTCCGGTATGATTACGGAATCACTGATCCGCCATGTTCTTGTGAACAGCTGCGGGACATTGATCCCGACTGCATTATATCGTCAGCTGGGCGGGTATGATATATCATTGCGACATGGACACGACTGGAAACTCTCTCTGGAACTTTCCCTGATCGCACCGTTTTACCCTGCACCATCTCCTGTGTTTCTGCGCAGACGTCATAACAGCAACGTATCTGCGGCATCTTATCGTGGAAGCGCTAACATGCTGGAGGTATTTGAAGAATTTGTTGCCGCACATCCGGGTGCATACGGGAAAGCAATAAACCGCCGCCGGGCGGATCTGCACAATAAGCTTGCCCGGGAAGCAAAGAAAGAAAAGATGTCCGGCGCAGTGATCCGCGAACATTTACGTTGTGCAATGCGGAACGATTTTTCTTTAAAAACGTTCTGCCGTTATCTTGCAGCACTCTGCAAGTAAAGGGATATCTTACCAGGCTTCCGTCGTGTACTGAACGATTTGGTTTGCCAGTTCAAATGCGCATTGGCGCATACCATAGTATTTTCCCACATTCGGGTCTGCGTTGTATTGATATTTTGCAGAAGCGGAAACCTGCCGTGTCGGGATCAACGGTTCACTCTTGCCGGGGATCAGAACGGTAAATTCCGCTTTGATCGTGATTTCAAATTCGGTAGGGCGATATGTGCGGTCTCCATCGGTACTGTCCTCCCGGATCGTCCGTGTTTTTGTGCTGATGATCCGGCAATAAAGGATGCAGTCTGCGGTTTTCTCTGTTTTAATGGAGAGAGAATTATCAAACTGGAACCGGGCGGCAAGTTGATTGCGCATGACGGGCGTAAGCAAGGGTTCTTTGCTGTCATTGCGGATCTCGGCGAATGCAATGGTTTTGATTTGGGGGTGCATCATGTTCCCCATACGGTATCCGCAGCCGGAGAGGAAAAATGCGGCGATCATTCCGCACAGGATAAGTGCATGTTTCATCTTAAAATTCATCTTTATTGACCATCCTTTCCGGTACATCTTTATTGGAATCCAAATGAATATCCGCTTTCAGATCGCGGATGGGCAGCAACCATTTTCCGTCGCTGTTTTCCGGAACGACAAGAATGGGATTGCGTTCAATGGGAATCGTATTGCGTTTGAAGGTATGAACATACTTTTCTTTACGGGGAGCATCGGGGGGTGGCGGAGTGTAATCTTCATCGATCTGCGCAAGGAGACGTTCGGAGGGTTTTGCATCTTCCGTTTCGCCATGATCCCGGATCACGCGGGCAAGATAGCGTTCCGCCAGGTCATCCCGTCCGGTCCGGTGATAATAGGCTCCCAGTCCGTGCATCCGTTTTGCATCCAGCGTATTGATTTCATCCAGGGCTTTTTTTGCCCAGGGCACTTCCGGATCATTGGGATATTGTGCAAGAAAATCGGTCAATGCGGACTTTGCCAGGCGGCTCCATGCGCCATCGCCATCACCTCTGCGGGCGAGTTGCATGTAAGTATACATGAGTTCCAGAGAGGCATAACGTGCCGCTTCCGTTTCCGGGTGCATGGAAATGATTTCCCGGAAGAACGGGAGAGCCTGTTCCGGTTTGTTATCATCCAAATAGATATTTCCCAGACGGAGTTTTGCATTGGGAGCCTGTTTCGCGCAGGAAGCATTCTGCAAAGCAGTTTCATAAAATTCTCTGGTGCGGTCAGAATCTTTGATGAAAGGGAGCCAGAAAACAGCGGTATCACGATGTCCGTCAAAGAATGTATCTGCGATTTCGAACTGCCGGTCGATGGCACGCTGAAAATCAACGTGAGCGATATGTTCTTTGATCAGTCGTTCGATGCAATCAAATTCTTTGCCGTAGAGTTTTGCATTCCGGTAACTCAATGAAGCCGCGATCAGCGCATTGGCTTTCAGAGCGGGGGTGTCGGCGAGCAGGACGGCATCCATGTAACGCGCGGCTGCTTTACGGAAGGATTTCTTATTATGGAGTTCGGCGGCTTCTTTGATACATTCATTGGCTTCCGCATCTGTTGCATAAGCCGCAAACACGGAAAAGATACAAAACAGTACAATCAATAAGCGTTTCATCGTTTTTTTCCTGATAATTGATTTGACATTTCTGTAATGTAGCATATATTTTGAAACTTTCCATTCTTTTTCTATTGTTTTTTTCAAAAAAATGCGTATAATTATGGAAGAAGAACGTTAATCATGGAGTTTTTTTGTGAAAATAGTGCAAGTTATAACCAGTCTCGGCGCAGGCGGTGCAGAAAAGATTCTCGCTGTACTCGCCCGGGAATTTCAGGAAGCAGGACATTCGGTTTCCGTTATCTCCCTGCAGGAACCGCCGGAAAACAAACGGATCCCCGCCATGTTGGAAGCATCGCAAACGCCCGTGACATACCTCGGGATTCGCAAATGGCAATGGAACAGTGTTTTTCTGTTACGGAAAGCAATCCGGGAAAGTGGTGCCGATATCGTTCATTCCCATTTGATGCATCCCAATATCCTGTGCCGCCTTGCCATGAAGGGACTTCATATCCCACTGGTGAATACGATCCACATCTCCGAACGTCGCAAGGGTAAGAAGTTTTTCTTTATCATGGATCATCTGACATTCCGTCTGGCAGATGCCATGACGGCTGTCTCTCATGCTTCCGCCCGGTTCCATGCCAGACTCTGCCGGATCCCTTCCGATTCCATCCGCACGATTTACAACGGGACGGAACAGGTTCAACCGCCAAGTGCAGAACGCGTGGAGGAGATCCGGAAGGAATGGCATCTGGCGCAATACAACAAAGTGATCGGGACTATCGGACGTCTGGATTATCAGAAAGGGTTTGACCGTTTGATCGAACGGGCAGGGGCGATCGATCAACGGATCCCGCCGGGCGAACGCTGGCTGATGATGATTCTCGGAGACGGCCCGGAACGGGAGAATTTACAGCAGATCATAGATCGTTTGCATCTTGCCAGTCTGGATATCCGGCTGGGCGGATTTCAGAGCGATGCCGCACAGTTGATGTCGCTTTTTGATGTGTTCATCATGCCGTCACGGTACGAAGGGTATGGTCTGGCTTTGGCAGAAGCAATGACACTTGGACTCCCGGTGGTGACCTCCCGCGTGGATTCCCTGCCGGAACTCTGTGCGCAATATCACGGTGCGAACCGGCTGGTAAACATGAAACGGGATTATGAGGGAAAAGAAATGGCGGATGCCGTTTTTGCTATGCTCCGTGCCGGACGAAGCAAAGGGGATGTTCTGCAGAGTCATGCAGGTATGGCGGCAGATTACCTCAAATTATATCAGGAACTCGTTGGTTGAACCGGAACGGTTATTTCGGATCGATTTCTTTGGAATCCACAACGGTATATTCGGCATCGTAGACGGTATTATCGTTCTGCGGTGTCGTTTTCTGTTTTGCTCCGGAGGTATAACGGAATCCGGCATTGCGGACCCGGGTGAACTGGGTGTGCAACGTCTTGCGCCCGAACAGTAACGCCAAGATGATCACTAACAAAATGATCGGCAGGAAAAAGATGACCAGGCTGATGATAAAAAAGCCGATCAGAATAAGAAATATCCAATGGAACAGAATATTCAAAAGTTTATTCATTTACGCAACAACCCGTATTTCAGAATACAGCGCAATGCGGAAACGCCGTCTTTCCAGTTGATCTTTTTCCCTTCCGCATAGGTCCGGGGCGCGTAGGAGACCGGGACTTCCGCCGTCGGACGTTTGAACCGCGCCGTTTTCAGCGTGACTTCCGGCTCGAATCCGAACCGTTTTTCCACAAGCGTGACACTTTGGATGATGTCACGGCGGAACAATTTGTAACAACATTCCATATCATTGAGTCCCAGACCGGAGAAGATGTTGCTGAACACCGTCAGGAACTTGTTGATGACATAATGCCAATGAAGTTTCTGCACAAAGGGGACATCTCCCAGAAAATCTTTACGGGCACCGAAGACGATATCCGCTTTGCCATCCAGAACGGGCTGAAGGACCGCGGGCAGTTCGTTGGGATCGTATTCAAAGTCTGCATCCTGCACGGTGACAGCATCTCCGGTAGCCAGGGCGAATCCGGTATGGAGCGCGGCACCTTTCCCGCCGTTGACTTCATGGCGTGCAATACGGATTCCTTTCTTCTCCCATTCCTGAAGCTGCTGCCAGGTATTGTCTTTGGAGCAGTCATCCACAGCAATGATTTCCAGTTCCACGTTTTCCTGAAACTGAACCGCACGGATTTTTTCGAATACGTTTGAGATATATTTTTCTTCGTTATAAACCGGCACGATGATAGAGAGCAGAAATTTCTTTTCCATAAAAACCATTCCATTAACCGTTAAATTTTATTATTTCACCATATATATACGCCATTTTTTCAAAAAATCAAGTTTTTTTCGCTTTTTTCTCTTGAAATCATGAAAAAAAATGGTAAAATACCATGATCAAACCATATTATTAACAACAGGAGATATTATTATGGCAAGACCGATCACACTCTTTTCCGCCCAGTTCAGCGACATGCCCATCGAGAAATTCTGCGAATTTGTCAGCGCATGCGGCTATGATGGAATCGAACTCTCATCCGGCGGCGGTTATCTGGATGTGGAAAAAGCAGCCAATGATCCCGCGTATTGTGATTCCATTCTCAAAATGCTGGATAAATACAACCTCAAACTCTGGGCAATCAGCAACCATTGTCCCGGACAGCTCGTTTGCGATCCCAATGACGATGCCCGTTCCGATGCCTTCGCACCCGCTGCATGTGCCGGTAATGCCGAAGCAAAACGCGCATGGGCTGTTCAGAATATGAAGGACTCCGCCAAAGCCGCGAAGAATCTGGGCGTTTCCATTGTCACCGGTTTTACCGGATCTTCCATCTGGCACCTTCTTTACAGCTTCCCCCCGGTTCCCCCGTCCACCATCGATGCAGGATTCCAGTTCTTTGCCGATCAGTTCAATCCCATCATGGATGAATACGCAAAATACGGCATCAAGTTTGCACTGGAAGTGCATCCCACCGAAATCGCGTTCGACCTCTACACCGCAAAACGCGCGCTGGATGCCATCGGCAACCGGGAAGAATTCGGTTTCAACTTCGACCCCAGTCATCTGTTCTGGCAGGGCGTGGATCCCGTGAAATTCATTCAGGAATTCCCGGATCGCATCTACCACTGCCACATCAAAGATGCCGCCATCACCCTCGACGGAAAGAGCGGGATCCTGGCTTCTCACATCGACTTCGGCGACGGCCGTCGCGGTTGGGACTTCCGCAGTCCGGGTCGCGGACAGGTGAAGTTCGAAGAAATCATCCGTGCGTTGAACCGGATCGGTTACAACGGCCCGCTTTCCGTGGAATGGGAAGACTGCGGTATGGATCGCGAATTCGGGGCGAAAGATGCCCTTGCGTTCACCCGCAATATCAACTTTGCACCCTCCACACTTCAGTTCGATGATGTATTCAAAAAATAATTGACAGGAGCAGTAACATGTCTTTTGAACAGCTTGGAAGAGAAACAGCGGACCGTCTTGCCGCTGTCAAGATCGTACCCGTACTCGTTTTGAACTCCGTCTCCGACGGGATGCGCCTTCTGGGGATCCTCCGGGATGCCGGTCTCCCCGCCGCAGAAATCACGTTCCGTACCGCGGAAGCCGAAGAAGTGATCCGTGCGGCATCGAAAGAATTCCCGGAATTCTATATCGGAGCCGGAACCATTCTCAATGCCAAAGACCTGCATCGCGCGTTCAATGCCGGTGCCAAGTTCGCCGTAGCACCCGGATTGAATCCCAATGTGGTACGGGAAGCCGCAGCCAATGACTTCCCCTTTGCACCCGGGATCTGCACGCCGTCTGAAATCGAACAGGCGTTGGAACTGGGCTGCCGGTTCATGAAGTTCTTCCCGGCGGAAGCTGCAGGCGGTGTTTCCTACCTGAAAGCCGTCAGTGCGCCTTACAAACATCTGGGAATCCGTTTCATGCCCACCGGCGGCGTGACCAGCTCCAATGTTTCCGATTATCTGGGAATGTCCGAAGTCGCAGCCGTCGGCGGTACCTGGCTGGGAAAAGCCACCGATATCGCCGCAGGAAACTGGGACGGTATCGAAGATGCCATTCGCAAGGCCGTGGCATTGATCAAGGATCTTTCCAAGTAAGCGATGGAAGAACCCGCACCGAAACGGAAACCCAAAAAGAATGCGTTGGAAACGGCGGCAGGACTCCTTGCCGCCCGTGCGTATACCAAACTGGAACTCCGCAGGAAGCTCTACCGGAAAGAAGTTTACCCGCCCTTTGAAATCGAACAGGCGGTGAAGAAACTGGAATCCATGGGCTTCCTTTCCGATTTACGGTATTGCGAAGATGCCTGCGCCATTCTCCGGAGCAGGGGATACGGTCCCATGCGGATCCGGAACCGGCTCATTCAAAAAGGTGTCCCCCGGGAGATCCTGGATTCGGTGTTGACGGAAACGTCTTCCGATCCTTCCGGGGATGCGCTCCGGGTATTGGAGAAAAACGCCCGCCGTATCCTTGCGGAAAAGGATCTGCGGAAACGTCATGCCAAAGCATTGCGGCTTCTGGCGTCCCGCGGATTCACTGCCGATACCGTTTATCAAGTCGTTGCACAATGGGAAAAACAATGCGAAGAATAACGTATTTTCTGTCGTTCCTTCTTCTTGTGATACTGTTGATACAGGGCTGTGCCCCGGAACAGCAGACGCCGTTGCGCAGTCATGTTGTGATGAGTCTCGGCAGCAGGATCGCCACACTGGATCCCGCACTCGCCGCCGATACCACCAGTCAGGCTGTGATCGGTGCATTCTACGATACCCTTCTGCAATACCGTTATACCTCCGGCGAATATGTGCTGGAACCCTCCATGCTCACGACTCTGCCGGAACTCTCTGCCGATCAGAAAACGTACACCTGCCGTCTGCGGAAGGATCTTTATTTTACCGACGGACCCCATTTTGCGGGGAAAGACCGTTCCGCACGGAATGTCACGGCGAAGGATGTGGTTTACTCCATCAAACGTCTGGCGGATTCCCGGATCAATTCGCCGGGCTACTGGGTCATCCGTGACCGCGTGAAAAACATTGCTGCGTTCCGGGATTTGACTGCAAAGGCAGAGCAGGGGGATGACACCCCTTACGATGCACCCTGTGAAGGATTCACCATCCTTGACGATTATACGTTCCAGATCCATCTGGAATCCCCCAATCCCCGGTTCCATTATTCCCTGGCATTGCCCTATTGCGCCGTGGTCTCCCGTTGTGCCGTCCGGTATTACGGCGAAGAATTTGCCCGTACACCGGCAGGCAGCGGACCGTTCCTTCTGGGACGCTGGGAGCAGGATTATGTATTGGAAATGGTGCGGAACCCGGAATTCCGTCATGAGACATTTGCCTTCGCGGAACGTGCGGAAGAACGGAATATCCCGCTCCCCTTTGCGGATAAGATCACCTGTTATCTGGTGAAACAGCCGGTCTCCTCCTGGCTCATGTTCCTGCAGGGAGAACTGGATTGTTACGCCCTGGATGGCGATCATTTTGAATCCGTTGTACGGGAAGACCGGACCCTTGCCCCTGCGTTATCGCAACGGGGTATCATCCTGAAACAGTCCCCGGAACTGCAAACGAATTACATCGGGTTCAACTTCGCCGATCCCGTTCTGGGCAAAAACAAAAACCTGCGGAAAGCCATCAGTCTTGTCTTTGATAAACAGATGCGCGTCACACATTCCGCCGGACGTTTCACCCCGGCATACGGTCCGGTGCCCCCGGGCGTTCCCGGGGCGTTATCCCCGCAGGACGTAGAAAACGTGGAGCCGGATGTGGAATTGGCGAAGGAATATTTGAAGAAAGCGGGCTACCCGGACGGCATCGATCCGGCGACCGGGGAACCATTGGAAATATCCTTCGATCAAACGGGGAGCGATACCTTTTACCGTCAGACGGCGGAACTCTTTGCCAATGACCTCAACCGCATCGGTATCAAACTGCGTCCGGAATTCAATACACGCCCCCGGTTCTTCCAGAAACTTTCCGCCGGTGACATGCAGATGTTCCGTCTCTCCTGGACCGGGGATTATCCCGATGCGGAAAACTTCCTTCAGCTCTTCTATGGTCCCAATGCAGGCAGCTGCAACCGGATCTCCTATATGGATGAAACCTTCGACAGGATGTATCAGGAGATCTTATCCATGCCGGATACGCCGGAACGGACGGAGAAATACCGTATCATGGCAAAGTATTTGACGGAACAGGCTCCCTGGATCTTTGAGACACACACCGTCGCATTTGTGTTACACCACCAATGGTTGCGCCATTATGTCCCACATGATTTCGGTTTCAACCGTTGGAAATATCTCACTTCCGACCCGGCAGAACGGGAGAAACGCAGAAAAACATTCCGTCCGTTCCGGATGGGCGAACTGCGTTAATTTTTCTTCTTGAAGACGAATTTCAGGCTTTCGTCGAACCGGTATTTTTTCTCGTTGATGATCCGGACCATATCCTTGCCGGAATTCATGACAACAGATTCCGCCAGTTTGATATCGGGGTGAAACGGTTTTGAGTTGTCTTCTTTTTTGTTGAACGTTACGACCTGTACCGTGAGTTCATCCTTTTTTTCGTTGAGATCGAACTTGACCAGATAGATATTCGGGCGTGCCATCAGAAGATTTATCGCGGAATAACCTTTTGCTTCATTCAACATCTTCGGCGTATTGAGGAAACATACCATAAAGCGTTCATTATGATATTTCCGGGGAAGAGCGATCAGGGAAACTTTTTTCATTTCGGGTTTGGACTCAGCATCGCGCAGCATCCAGGTGACATCGAAACCGTGGGGAAAGTCGACGTCCATATTTTTATCCAGCGGCCTTATCTCCACCGTGGTATGTTTTGCTGTATCCTCCCAGAACCCGGTGAGTCCGTCGACAGGGATCTTACTGATATCTCCTTCTTCCGCAGGCATATAAAACATGGGGGTTACGCTGCATGCAGCAGTGAAGAGAGCGAGGAACGCGGTCAATCCGGCAACAAAGAATTTTTTCATATTTCATCTCCTGTGTGTAAGGTGGCGGTGTTAATATAATCGTCGTTCGTAAAAAATGCAAATGGAATAAAAGAAAAAGTTGGCATGGGAGTTGCTTATTACGAAACAAAAACAAATAACAGAAGGAGATCGAAATATGGATATGCAGAAACTCACCGAAAAATCCCGCGCCGCCATGATGCAGGCCCAGCAGTTCGCACTGGAATACGGCAATCAGGAGATCAAAGCCGTACACCTTCTCCGTGCCCTCATGACACAGGAGGACGGGTTGATCCCTTCGCTTCTCAAACGGATGAATGTGAATCATGAATTCCTGCTGGATAAAGTGGATGCTCTTCTCGGGAAACTCCCGAAAGTCTCCGGCAACGCCTCCGATCCGTATACCGGACGGGATTTCAGCGGGGTCCTTATTGCCGCAAAGCAGAAAGCCGAAGAAATGAAAGATGAATACATCAGCACGGAACATCTCTTTCTTGCCATCTATGAGACGGCAAAAGACTGTGCCGCTGTGCTGAATGAGTGCGGTGTCACCAAAGAAGGGATCCTGAAAGCATTGATGGAAGTCCGGGGCAATCAGCGGGTCACCAACGAAAATCCGGAAGCCTCGTTCGAAGCATTGGAAAAATACGGACGTGACCTCACGGAAGCCGCACGGAATGATAAACTGGATCCCGTCATCAGCAGAGATGATGAGATCCGCCGTGCCATTCAGATCCTTGCCCGGCGTACCAAGAACAACCCGGTTCTCATCGGGGAGCCGGGTGTGGGGAAGACCGCCATCGTGGAAGGATTGGCAGTGCGCATGGTCCGTGGCGATGTGCCGGAATCCCTGCAGAACCGGAAACTCATTGCGTTGGATATGGGTGCCCTGATCGCAGGTGCGAAATACCGCGGGGAATTCGAAGAACGTCTGAAAGCCGTGCTGAAAGAAGTCTCGTCTTCCGACGGCAATATCATTCTCTTTATCGACGAACTGCATACGGTCGTCGGGGCAGGGGCATCGGAAGGCTCCATGGATGCCGGGAATCTTCTGAAACCCATGCTTGCCCGGGGTGAACTCCATTGCATCGGTGCGACCACGCTGGATGAGTACCGGAAATATATCGAAAAAGATCCGGCACTGGAACGCCGTTTCCAGAGTGTTGTTGTGGCGGAACCCGGGGTGGAAGACACCATCAGTATTCTGCGCGGTTTGAAGGAACGGTATGAACTTCATCACGGCGTAAAGATCCGGGATGGCGCGCTCGTTGCCGCAGCCACGCTTTCCGATAAATACATTTCTGACCGGTTCCTGCCGGATAAAGCCATTGACCTGATCGATGAAGCCGCGGCGAAACTCCGTACGGAAATCGATTCCTGTCCTTCCGAAATCGATGAACTGGAACGTCGTTCCATGCGTTTGGAAATCGAACGGTCCGCATTGAAAAAGGAGTCCGACAAAGAATCCAAAGAACGTCTTGCGGTACTGGAAAAGGAATTGGCGGAATTGAAAGAATCCTCCGCCTCCATGCGTGCGGCGTGGGATGCGGAAAAGAATGCCATTCTTCAACTGCGTGAACTCCGGGAAAGTCTGGATACCGCGAAACTTGCTCTGGATAAAGCGGAACTTGCCGTTGATCTGGAACGGGCGGGCGAACTCAAATACAGCGTGATCCCGGGTATTCAGAATCAGATCGCACAGGCAGAGAAAGCACTCAACGATGCCAACGGTACCCGGCTCCTCAAGGAAGATGTCTCCGAAGAAGATGTGGCGGAAATCGTCAGCCGCTGGACCCGGATCCCCGTCAGCCGTCTGGTGCAGAGTGAACGGCAGAAGCTGCTTCAGCTCTCCGATGAACTCCACAAACGGGTCATCGGACAGGATGATTCCGTTTCTGCGGTGGCGGATGCAGTCCTGCGGTCCCGGGCGGGCTTGAAAGACCCGCGCCGTCCCTGTGCCTCCTTCCTCTTCCTGGGGCCCACCGGGGTGGGCAAAACGGAACTCGCCCGTGCGCTGGCGGAAGAACTCTTCGACGACGAACGCGCCATGATCCGGATCGACATGTCCGAATACATGGAAAAGTATTCCGTCTCCCGTCTGATCGGGGCGGCACCCGGTTATGTGGGATTCGAAGACGGCGGACAGCTGACGGAAGCGGTACGTCGCCGTCCGTACTCCGTACTGCTTTTTGATGAGATCGAGAAAGCGCATCCGGATGTTTTCAATCTGTTTTTGCAAATCCTGGATGACGGTGTGCTGACCGATTCCCACGGCAGGACCGTGAACTTCAAGAACACGATCATCATCATGACCAGCAACATCGGCAGTTCACTCCTGCTGACAGCGGCGGAGGAATCCGACGGACACTGCGATACGGAATCGCTCCGCCCGGAACTGATGAAACTGCTCCACAGTCATTTCCGGCCCGAGTTCCTCAACCGGATCGACGGGATCCAGCTGTTCCACCCGTTGACGAAGAATGACCTGATCGGGATCCTCTCTGTTCAGCTGCGTCAGTTCGAAACCCGGCTGAACGAACAGGATATCCGTTTGACGATCACAGACGAAGCACGCGCGTATCTGGCGGATAAGGGTTATGATCCCGGATTCGGGGCGCGTCCGCTGAAACGGGTGATCGTGAACGAACTGGAAAATCCGGTATCGCGTATGATCATTTCCGGCGAACTGCGGGAGGATATGACCCTTGCGATCGGGTTCGACGGCGCACAGATCACCCTGAAAGGGGTATAAAAAACGGGTTGCCGTTTTCCTTGCGGCAGCCCGTATCTTTTTGCTTAACAGGGATTATTTTTTCACCTGCACATACGTCTTCAATGCTTCTTCGGCGATACGGGCGAGTTCCGCGGCACGTTCCGGATGGAGACGTTTCTTGATCTGGGGAATGTCCTTCGCGGAAACAGCGAGCGAGAGACAGAGGACGGTCAGTGTGAGAAGTGTTTTCATTGGGTCAAGTATATTTCTTTTCCAGATCACGGAGCCGTGTGCAGATATCGCCCACGCTGGTCATGAACGCTTCACTCTGCAAACATTGCAGTCTGGGCGCATTATTCAGCATGGGGATCACATAGGACCAGTCCACATTGCCCAGTCCGGGGGGAAGATGTTCGTCCCTGATCCCGTTGTTGTCGTGAATATGACAGTTGACGATATGAGGGAGCATATCTTTCAGCAGATCGGGTTGCCACACTACGGGACCGGTATTCCCCACGGTCCGCCAGGCTTTCACCGCCGCGTTTTCATCGGTGCCCCGGTCTTTCAGTGTCAGATTGGCATGTCCCACGTCATAACAGAATCCCAGGGCATCGGTGGGGAATGCTTCCTTGACTTTCAGCAGACATTCCCCGGTATTGCAGGTGAACCAGATATTTTCGATACAGATCGTCATACCCAACCGTTCGGCATGGGGCAGAAGACGGTCCAGAGAGTCTTTCATGTAATCCACATGCTTGCTGACGGGGACCTCTATTCCGCCGGGATAATGATTGTTGCCCGCGTGAATGGTGATGGTCTTCACCCCGAATTCGGCGGCAAATTCCATGCAGAGAACGTTGTATGCGATCATACGGGAACGGATTTCTTCGAAGGGACAGTTCAAGTCGTTGGGCGGTCCGAAGGGTGCATGAGAGTCAACGAACGTCAACCCGGCAGCATCCATTTCCTCCCGAAGCATTTTTACCTGACTGAAATCACGCATACAGAGCATGATCAGACCATCGGAAAAGACCAGATGTTTTTCCCCTCTGGCGGCAAATTCGTTCATCAGAATGGACCGCACCTTGGGATCCCAGTGTGTGGTGGAACTGATGTAATAAGTAAGCGGAGCTTTGAACATATCTGATATCCTTTGTTAAGTTTATTGTTTAGTAAAATATACAGCCTGGTTGCCCTGAATGCAAATGGATCCGGTAAAAAATCAGGTATATTTTTCTTCCAGTCCGCGGAACCGTTTACAGAGATCGCTGACGGAAATGATTTCAGATTCGCTCTGGATGTTCCGGAGCCGCGGGGCTGAATTCAGCAGCGGGATCACATGAGACCAGTCGATATTGCCCATGCCGGGGGGAAGATGTGTGTCCCGGATCCCGTGGTTGTCATGGAGATGACAGTTCACGATATGGGGCAGCATTTTTTCCAGCAGATCGGGCTGCCATACCACATCGGTATTGCCATAGGTGTATTTCCAGGTTATGACCGCATCGTTCTCTTCGGTCCCGCGGTCTTTCAGTGTGATATTGGCGTGTCCGGAATCGTAACAGAATCCCAGTGCATCGGTGGGGAACGCCTCTTTGACTTTCAGAAGGGCATCCGCCGTGTTGCAGCCGGTCCAGATGTTCTCAATGCCGATGGTCAAACCAAGCCGTTCGGCGTGAGGAAGCAGGACATCCAAAGCACTTTTTATTTTGTCGATATGGGTCGCAATGGGGATATTCTTCGTATCATCATAATGATTGTTCCCGACATGGAAGGTGATGGTCTTCACGTCGAAATCCGCGGCGATCTCCAGGGTGAGCAATTGATACTGGATCATACGGGGACGCAATTCCTCATACGGTGAGTTCAGGTCGTAATACGGTCCGAATGGGGCATGGGAATCCAGAAATGTCAAACCGTTTTCTTCCATTTCCTTTTTCAGCTGTTTCACAAAATTGAAGTCCTGGATGCATTGACGGATCAATCCGTCGGAGAGGACAATGTGTTTCTCTCCCTGCGCGGCAAATTCGTTCATGACGATATTGCGTGCCCTGTCATTGGAGGTCACGAGGGACGAGATAATGTAGGTAACCGGTACTTTGAACATGAGAACTCCTGTTTTGTGTTAGCGTTATCCCGCTACTATACCATGTGATACATATTATTTCAAGTAGAAAAAATCAAAAAATTTTCTTTTTTTTGCTTGATTTTTTGAAAAATGGATGTTAAGTACCCATTGAGGACGATCCATGGTGGATCGGTAAAAAAAGGAGGTGTTGATGAAAGAAACAAAATTGATGAAGTGTAAGAAGTGCGGTCTGCTCGTGGAAGTATTGGAGAAGTGTGACTGTGAGACAACATGTGCGCCCCTTTGCTGCGGGGAACCAATGTCACCGGTCAAAGCAAACACGACAGACGGCGCGAAAGAGAAACATGTACCGTATCCCGCAGCCCGGGATTCCGGTGTATGGGTGAGAGTCGGCTCTGTGCTGCATCCTGCCACGCAGGAACATCACATTGTCTGGATCGATGTCATATCAGCAGACGGGATGACCCGGATGCGCAAGTACATCGTACCGGGCGAATCGCCGGATGCGTACTTCCCCATGCCGCTGGAAAAAGGCATGGAGATACGGGAATATTGTAATTTACATGGATTGTGGTCGTACACGATCCAGTAAGAGAAAGGAAAAACAATGAAAGCAGTCAAAATTTCAGAAAACGTCTGGTGGGTCGGTGCCGTTGACTGGGCACTCAAAGAATTTCACGGCTATACCACACGCCGGGGTACCACCTACAACGCATTCCTCATCATGGCGGAAAAGATCACGCTGATCGACACCGTGAAAGCTCCGTACAAGGAAGAGATGTACGCACGGATCGCATCCGTGGTCGATCCCGCAAAGATCGATTACATCGTTTCCAATCATGCGGAAATGGACCACTCCGGTTCCCTGCCTGATGTCATCCGGGAACTCCAGCCCGGGAAGGTCTTCGCATCCACCGCCGGTGTGGAAGCTCTTGACCGTCATTTCGGTCTGCGTGCCAAATTGACACCGGTGAAGAACGGGGAAACGCTTTCCCTCGGGAATATGACGTTGAAGTTTCTGGAAACGAAAATGCTTCATTGGCCGGACAGCATGTTCACCTGGCTGGCGGAAGATCATGTGCTGTTCTCCCAGGATGCCTTCGGTATGCACCTGGCGACCAATGCCATCTTTGCCGATCAGAATGATCTCAATGTGATGGAAGGTGAAATGAAACGCTACTTCGCAAATATCTTGCTTCCTTATGCAAAGAAGGTGGAAAAACTGCTGGAAGCGTTCCCCTCATTCCAACTGGATCCCGCCGTCATCGCCCCCGATCACGGTCCGCTCTGGCGCGGCGAACTTCTGGCATATCCCGTGGAAAAATATACCGTCTGGTCTGCACAGAAACCGGTCAACCGCGCACTGGTCGTCTATGACACCATGTGGCACAGCACCGAAAA
The DNA here is from genome assembly GCA_045592785.1 of Victivallales bacterium. Lineage (GTDB taxonomy): Bacteria > Verrucomicrobiota > Lentisphaeria > Victivallales > UBA1829 > RGIG8244. The sequence goes on from JAZNVL010000021.1 coordinate 32,832, forward strand.
AATGGCGTTCGCCATCGCAGACGGGATCCGTCATGCCGGTGTGGAAGTCAACGTGATGTCCATGGGAGGACACACCCGCAGTGATGTTGCCGCCGAGATCCTGGATGTGGGCGCGCTGGTGGTCGGTTCTCCCACGCTGAACAACAGTATCTATCCCTCCATCGCCGATGTGCTGACTTATCTTGCCGGACTCCGCCCTGCCAATCTGGTGGCGGGTGCTTTCGGTTCTTTCGGTTGGAGCGGGGAATCGGTGGCGCAGGTGAATGCGTATCTCCAGAAAATGAATCTGGATATCATCAATGACGGCTTGAAGGTCAAGTACGTTCCGACGGATGCTGACATGGAGGCCTGCTTTGATTACGGTAAACAAATCGGAGAAAAACTTCTCCAGACAATCAATAACTAACAGAAGGAGTCACAACAATGGACAAGTACACATGCAATGTTTGCGGCTACACCTATGATCCCGAAGTAGGCGATCCCGATAACGGAATCGCTCCCGGCACCGCGTTCGAAGATCTGCCCGATACCTGGGTATGTCCCGATTGCGGCGTTTCCAAGGAAGAATTCTCCAAGGAAGCCTGAGGCGTAAAACGCACAAAAAAAACTGCGGCAGAACGAACAGTTTCCGCCGCAGTTTTTCTTTGTCTTTTTTTCTGGACTTATTCTTCGAAGTCCAGACACAGCCGCGTTTGTGTGAACGGGCGGACTTTTGTATTCGCCACATCCACATGGGCAGGGTGTACCGAATAGTTCTTCAACGCTTCCGCGCTTTCAAAGGTGGAGTCCAGCATCACATCCGCGTTGGATGAGCCCAGCCCGAGATGATTGACCTGAATGGCGGTCATCCCAGGAATAACGCCCAGCAATCCTTCCAGCCCGGCTTTGATCCCGGCTTTCACGTTTTCCTTTTCTTCGGCAGAGAGTTCTTCTTTGAGTTTCCACAGGATAATATGTTTGACCATGTTCCCGATTCCTTTCGTTTGATTTTATCTGCCTTAATGTAGCATGATTCTCCGGAAAATCAAGTTCCGGTTTTTGCCCGGAATTCCAAAAAATTTGCATTTTCCGGAAACAGTGCTATATTAATATAGAACAACAGTTTAATGAAGGAGAGCCTGACAATGACTCTGAACTTGAAAGAACGGTTTGCTTTTACGGTCGCACGGAGATTCCTGATCCCGTGCCTTTTCCTGTTACCTTTATTCCTTTCTGCGGGAGATTGGCAGAAACGGACAAAAGCTCACGATGCTGCGGTGGAACGCATTTCCGCAAAATTCGGCTTGAAGAACACTTTCATCCAGGCCATGATCTGGCGGGAAAGCCGTTTCAAAGCAGGTGCCACCGGATCCGTCGGGGAGATCGGACTCATGCAGCTGCGCATGGCAACGGTCCGCGACTGGGCAAAGGCACATCATCGTAAAGTCCCATCCAGAGGAAGTGTTTACGATACGGAATTGAATCTCACCATCGGGGTCTGGCGTATTGATCAGGCATTGAAAAACTGGGAAGGACACCCCTGGCAGGTCCAGTTGGCATTATGGGAATACAACGGGGGGCGTTCCGCGTTGCTGCGCACCCTTGCGCATTACGACGGGGATGTGGAACGGATATTGAATACGACCCGTGCCGGACGGTATGCCCGGGAAGTCACGGCTTTATTTGAAGCGTTGAACAAGGACGGCGATCTGCGTAATTATGTCGCCCAATCCTATTGAATAATTACAGAAAGGCGAATACATGAAGATGATTGACCGTACGTTCTTACAAATACAACAGCTGGGGGATTGTCAGATCCCCACGCCGCTCTCCGAAAAAGAAGTCCGTTTCGTTTCCGATGAGGAAGCCATCCTGCTGGAACGGGAATACACCAGACTTTCCGGCATTTACGAGAAAAACGGAAAGATCCCCGTATTCGAAGCCGCAGGTCCCCGCCGGATGATCTTTCACAACCCCCGGTGGAGCAAAGCTGCCATCCTCACTGCCGGCGGACTCTGTCCCGGGCTGAACTGCGTGATCAAAAGTCTTACCATCGCATTGAAGAGTTACGGTGTGCCCATGATCTACGGGATCCCATACGGTTACGCAGGGTTGAACCCGGACTGCGGATATCAGCCCATCATGCTGGATGAAAACACGGTGGACGGAATTCACGAACAGGGTGGTACCATTCTCGGGTCTTCCCGCGGTGCCCAGGATCCCGTCAAGATGTTGGAAACGCTGGTCCGCATGGACATCAACATGCTTTTCTGTGTGGGCGGTGACGGTACACTCCGCAGTGCCCATGCCATCGCCGAAGAAGCCGCGAAACGTCAACTCAATATCAGTATCGTGGGCATCCCCAAGACCATTGACAATGACATTGACTACATGGACCGCACCTTCGGATTTGAAACGGCGGTGTACTCCACAAACTCCGTCATCATGGCTGCCCATAACGAAGCGAAAGGTGCTATGAACGGGGTTGGGCTGATCCATGTCATGGGCAGAGACAGCGGATTCATTGCCGCGTATGCCGCGTTGGCGAACACCCATATCAATTACTGTCTCATCCCGGAAGAACATTTCAATCTGGAAGAAGGCGAACGCGCTCTGCTCCCCGCTCTGTTCGATCGTCTGAAACGCAGAAATCATGCCGTCATCATCGTGGCGGAAGGTGCCGGACAGGATCTGATCACCGGCGAACGGGAAACGGATAAATCCGGGAACGTCCTGAACAAGAACATCGGACTTTTTCTGAAAGATAAGATCAAAGAATACGCCCGGAACAACAATACGGAAGTCAGTATCAAATACTTCGACCCCACTTATCTCATCCGCGGGATCCCCGCCAACGGGACCGATGCCGTATTCTGTCATCTGCTGGCACAGAACGCCGTTCACGCCGCAATGGCGGGAAGGACCGATATGGTCATCGGACACTGGAGTGACGCATTCACCCATGTGCCGATCCCCGTTGCCGTCAGCAAGCGGAAAAAGATCGACACAAACAGCACACTCTGGCGCAGCGTGTGCCTGGGCACCTGGAAATAATTATTTCTGCAAACAACGGAAGTCGTGGAAGAAGGCCAGCATTTCCTTATGGATGATGCCGTTGGAGCATAAGATCCCTTTATTGGGATACGCATCGCCGCCGAAAAGGTCTGTGATTTCGCCGCCGGCTTCCAGCAGAATGAGTTCCCCTGCCGCAAAATCATAAGGTGCCAGGATCAGTTCCCAGTTGGCATCCAGAGAGCCACGGGCGGTCAGACAACAATCCAGAGCCGCTGAACCGTATTTCCGGATATCGGAGACCACCGGCGCGATCCGGCTGAAGAATTGCAGATTGTTTTCTTCTTTCCATTGCGCACGCAGACAGGCGAAGCCCGTTCCCACGATGCAATCCGCCAGTTTCCGGTTGCGGGAAACATGGATCTGCACCCCGTTCAGAAACGCACCTTTGCCTGCTTCCGCATAATACAGATCGTTGGTCACAGGCTGAAACACTGCCGCCGCCACCGGTTTCCCGTTCCGGTGAACACCGATGGAAACACACCAATTCGGCAGACCGTGAACAAACGATGCCGTGCCGTCGATGGGGTCGATGATGAAACAGTATTCCCGCTCCGTATGGGTCTTCCCGGTTTCTTCCCCGAAGATCCCGGCACCCGGATACCGTTTTTTGATCCGATCCGTGATGTATTCCTCCACTTTCCGGTCACAGTCTGTGACCAGATCGAAGACGGTTCCTTTTTTATGTATCTGATCCGATTTGAGATGTTGGCTGTTTGCAAGTGCGATCAATCCGGCTTCCCGGGCGGTCTGTTTGATGAATTCGATCATGGGGAGACTCCTTTGCTGTTATTTTTTGTATCTTCGAGAAATTCAATGTAATCCAGTTCAACGGATGCCCGTGTGCCTGTGTATTGACTGTTGACCGAGATCGTCAATGCCAATTCCTCCGGGACTTTCCCCAGTTTTTTCGTCAGGTCATCACGCAGATCCCGTTCCTCCACATACCATACACCACATCCATCTGTTTTGTTGCGGATGGTGTACCAATACGTCGTCACAACTTTATTGTAAACGGAAACGCCTTCCGAGCCCTTCGGTGTTTCCGTCTGCCAGGTATAAGAAATGCTTTTCTGTGTCAGTCGTCCGGTCCCGATGTAAATCGCCAACGCCTGATCGTCTTTCTCCCGGATCCGGGCATCGGCTCCGGCAGGCAATGTATGGACACGCCACCGCCAGCGGATCACGGGATATTTATTCAAATCGATTTTCGATATATCATACATCAATACGCCGGATCCTTTTTCCGCGACGATATGAAGTACCTGATCGCCGCTTTCCGGATCATGTACCAAGGTATAGCGCGGGGCAGGGGTGACGAATTTTCCGCGATAGGTCCAGGAGTCCGGACGTCCTTTCCAATTCAATTTTTCCTGACGGAAATCCAATCGGATTCCTTTTCGCGGGACATCACCCGCCGCAAAAGAAACAAGCGGGATACAGAAAAGAATTGCAAGAAAACAGTGTTTTATCATCATCGCATTCCTTTCTCCGGGGATGTTTTCCGGAATTCCCGGGCGTATTCCTGTCGTTTGTTCAGGATCTTGCTGACATAACCGGACGTGGAATCGATCTTGATCCTGCCTTTCATGGAGCCGGATGGCTTTTCCGGTTTCCAGGCATCCGCCCGTTGAAATCCTGCGTTGTACTCACACAAGGCGAGTGTTTCACATTCCCGGTATTCCCGCCAACGCCGGAGCGCACGGCCGAGATACCAGGATCCGATCTCAATATTCAGTTCCGGATCCGCAAGTGCGCCATTGGATGGTTGTTTCCGGCGATGAGCTTTTGCCCAGTCTGCCGCTGCAAACTTCGGCATGATCTGCATTAAGCCGATCTCGCCCTTGCTGCCGATCGTATCCGGTTCAAATTTGCTTTCCTGCCAGATCACCGCTTTCAGAAGGGCAGGGTCTACACCATTGCGGGATGCCGCTTTCAGAATCAAGGCATCGTATGCCTCGTAACGGTTGTATCGGTCGATCACGGCATTGGCTCCCTTCCAGAGCAATGCCGCAAGGCAGACAGCCGGAATACAGAAGAACAGGAGCATTGCCGCCGCCTGAGCCGAACTCAAACGGCGGGGCATACGTTCATATTTCGTCCGACGGGCCGCTGCCATGATGATTCATCATCAGACCGTGGGTTCGGTCCCGGCAGCTGCATCTGCTGCAGCCTGTGCCGCGGCTTCCGCCTGACGCACTTTTTCCGCACGTTCGTACAGTTCTTTGTACGTTTCTTCGTAACGGAGTTCGGCGGGCAGGGGAATAACACGCAGTTCGCGGAGCTGTTTCATATCCACATTGGCGGGCGCATTCATCATCAGGTCCTGTGCCTGCTGATTGAAGGGGAACGCGATCACTTCACGGATGTTGGGTTCATCCGCAAGCAGCATTGCCATACGGTCCACACCGGGAGCGATACCGCCGTGCGGGGGCGCACCCAGTTTGAATGCATGCATCATGCCGCCGAATTTATCATCCACCGTTTCCCGGGTGTAACCGGCGATCTCAAATGCTTTATACATGATCTCCGGACGATGATTACGGATCGCACCGGAAGAAAGTTCGATCCCGTTGCAAACGATGTCATACTGATACGCCAGAATATCAAGCGGATCTTTGTTGAGCAGCGCATCCATACCGCCCTGGGGCATGGAGAACGGATTGTGACTGAAGATGATCTGGTTCGTTTCCGGATCCTTTTCGAACATGGGGAAGTCCACGATCCAGCAGAACTTGAACACGTTTTTGTCGATGAGGTCAAGGGTATCCGCAAAACGGGTCAGCACCTTGCCGCCGATCTGGTTCGCCATATCGGTCTTATCCGCAATGAAGAACAGCGCATCGCCGTTTTCCACGCCGGAGACTTCGATCAGTTTCGCGATCTCTTCTTCCGTCATGAACTTGGCGATCGGACCTTTTCGTTCGCCTTCCTTCGACCAGGTGATGTAACCCAGACCCTTGGAACCACATTCTTTCGCAAACGCTTCCATCTTGTCGTACCAGGTACGGGGCTGCACGCCCACAACACCGGGGACACGGATCCCTTTCACGGAACCGCCGTTGGCAACCGTTGCGGCAAATGCCTTGAACCCGGAATTGGCAAAGAGATCGGAAAGATCGATCATGAACAGCGGATTCCGCAGGTCCGGCTTGTCGCTGCCGTATTTGTTCATGGCTTCGCGGAACGGGATCCGGGTGAAGGGAGCCTGGTCCACTTTCTTCGTCGTGAATTTCGGGAAGATATCCATCAGCAGAGATTCGATTACCGCAAACACATCTTCCTGGGTCGCAAAACTCATTTCAACGTCAAGCTGATAGAACTCGCCCGGGGAACGGTCCGCACGCGCATCTTCGTCACGGAAACAGGGCGCGATCTGGAAATAACGGTCAAAGCCGGCAACCATCAACAGCTGTTTGAACTGCTGCGGTGCCTGGGGCAGGGCGTAGAACTGTCCGGGATGAACACGGGAGGGAACCAGATAGTCACGGGCTCCTTCCGGAGAACTGCTTGTCAGGATCGGGGTCTGGAATTCGTTGAACCCGAGATCCCACATCTTCTGGCGGATCGCCTGGATCAGACGGGAACGCATCATGATGTTGTCATGCAGTTTATCTCTGCGCAGGTCAAGGAAACGGTATTTCAAACGCAGTGCTTCCGGTGCGCCTTCATCTTTTACGATCTGGAACGGAATCACTTCGGTTTCCCCGAGGACTTCCATCGCTTCTGCCGCGATTTCGATTTCACCGGTTGCCAGTTTCGGGTTCACGGTCTCCGGCGCACGGGCGATCACATGTCCCGTGAAGCACAGAACCGTTTCCGGACGCCACCGGTCCAGTTCCTGATAGAAATCCATCTTCGGGTCGATCACGATCTGGGTCTTCCCGTAATGGTCGCGAAGGTCAATAAAAATAACGCCGCCATGGTCGCGGACACTGTTGATCCATCCGGAGACCCGGACTTCTTTTCCAACGTCAGACTTGCGCAATTCGCCGCAAGTATGTGTTCTGAACTGATGCATATTTGCCTCTCATTATGTAATGGTTGATAATTTTTATATTTATATAATATAGCACACTTTCCCCCGCTCTGCAACCGCAAAATCAAAAAAGTGCAAAGATTATTCCGTTTTTTTCAGCTTGCGTTCCACCTGGTCCGGGTATTTCTCAAGAAATTCCCAGTAACGATCCGACGGCCCCTGCCGGATACCATCCAGAAGGACACCGAACGCATCCCATCCCATCAGCGTGGAAACCGAGGCGCGGAGCGCAGAGGGGAACCCGCGCCCGCGAAGATATTCCAATACCGTCTTGCGGCAAACACGGAACCCGAGATCATGTCCGTAAAATTCGATCATAGAGCGCACATGATGTTCCAGCTGTTCTGTAAATTCCTCCACCGTCGGCGGTTCTCCGCCCGATACTTCCCGGAAGATCCAGGGATTACCCAACGCTCCGCGGGCGATCATCAGTCGTTCACAGCCCGTCTCCGTCAACAACGGCTGACAACTCGCCGGAGTCAATCCGCCGCCATTGGCGATCACCGGGATCCGCAACGATTCCCGCACCGCACGGATCACATCGTAATACACCGGGCCCGAATAAAAGGTCCGCATGATGCGTCCGTGGAGTGTCAATGCCGCGATCCCTGTGGATTCCAGTTGTTTACAGAACGCGACCGTGGGCGCCGGATCCTGTTCCGAATGGATCCGGGTCTTCACTGTCACCGGGATCTTCGAGTGTTTCACCAGAAGTTCCACCACTTTCACGGCTTCATCCGGATGTTTCAATGCAAAGGTGATCCCTTCTTCCTTTTTTGCTACTTTCGGCGCCGGACACCCCAAATTGAAGTCCAGAACGTCAAAGTGCATGTCATTGATGATATGTGTGGCACGTTCCAGTGTGACGGGATCCGAGCCCACCAGTTGCACGCCGAGGAAATCTTCCTTCTCCCCGCGCCGGGCAAGATATAACGTTTTCGGCGAACCGAAAACAAGGGAACCGGCATCGATCATTTCCGTAAACGCATAACGGCATCCGTATTTACGGCACGCCATACGCATGGGCAGATCGGAAAGTCCGGCTATGGGCGCAAGTAAATACGCGCCGGGAGGATATAATTCCGCCATCAGTCGTATTTCGAGATCACAAGAGAGGCGTTCGCTCCGCCGAATCCGAAGCTGTTGCTTATTGCATGACGGAATTGTTTTTCACGGGGTTCACGCACCAGATCCGCCCACAGGAACGCATCTTCCGGTTCATTCAGATTCGCCGTCGCGGAAATAAAGGAATGTTCCAGCATCATCGTACAGAAGATCGCTTCCAGTGCGCCTGCCGCTCCGATCGTGTGACCTGTCACCGATTTCGTGCTGTTGATCGCAACCGGAGCATCCCCGAAGACATTCCGGATCGCATCCATTTCCACCGGGTCACCGATACCCGTACTGGTCCCGTGGGTGTTGATATAACCGATATCCGCCGGATCCAGTTTTGCATTCCGTAACGCATTCGCCATCACAGCCTGACTTGCGGTCACGTTGGGGACCACCATATCCGAGGCGTTGCTGTTGGCGGCATATCCCGTCACCACACCATGGATCACAGCACCGCGTTTCTTCGCATGTTCTTCGCTTTCCAGAATCACGATCCCGGCACCTTCCGCAATCACAAATCCATCACGGGTCTTGTCGAACGGACGGCTCGCTTTATCCGGTGTATCGTTGTAACTGTGGGAGAGCGCGCGCATGGCATTAAATCCCAACGCCTGCTGCCAGGAAACTTCTTCCGAGCCGCCGACCATCACGATATCATACTCTCCGGACTGGATCAGACGGGATCCGGCGATGATCGCCATGGCTCCGCTGGTACAGGCACAGCTGATGTCATAATTTTCGCCCTGTATACCATATACAAGGGAAAGACTGGAAACCGCGGAAGAGGGCATCACACGGGGGACGCTGAATGCCGATACTCGCCGCAGGTTCCGGAGTTTTTCATAATTGGCAACAGAACCGCACACTTCGCCGTACGCACTGCCTGCGCAGCCATTGATGACTGCCATCCGGTCGCCGGGAAGTGTTTCCATCGTATATCCGGCTTCGGTGATCGCCTCATACGCGGCGGCAACCGCCATCTGCGCGTTGGCGGGCATGAAACGGAGTTGTTTCCGGTCGAATGCGGGACAATCTTCGGGGATATTGACTTTTCCAGCGATCCGGCTGTCCAATCCCATTTCAGCCCATTCCGGCATAGCGACGATCCCGCTTTTTGTGGTCTTGAGACTCTGCAGATTTTCGGCGAGACCATTCCCGATAGGAGTTATCAAACCGCGTCCGGTGATCACAACTTTACGACTCATAAAAATACCCCGTGTTATATTATACATCATCTGACGATCCCGGAACGACCGGGAACTGTTACTGTTATCGTGGTACAATACTCTCTGCTGTGGATTTTTCAAGTCACGGAACCCATATTTTCTTAATGAAATCGAAAAAAAGGCAAAAAAAACGCAAAAAATTCACTTTCTGACTTGAAATTTCCGATTTTGGCTGTAATTTACCACATGCTTTGACAAATTGTATCCGGAGAGATGCCTGAGTGGCCGAAAGGAACGGTTTGCTAAACCGTCGTACGGTTAATACCGTACCGCGGGTTCGAATCCCGCTCTCTCCGCCATTTTTTTGCCCAAAAAAATTGCGAACGAAGACGCAAGTCTTCTCTTCACGCGGCGACAGCCGCTCTTCACTCAAAAAACGAAGTTTTTTCTTCACATCTTCACCAAACTCCAGAGAAGCCTTGCTTGTGAAGTCGTTTCATTCCGCTATCGCTCCATTTCACTTGTGAAGAGGTCAGCTTACGCTGCCCGTGAAGTTTGCTCCCTACGGGAGTAAGGATGGTGTAGTTTTTTTTTACTGCGCTTCGCTTACACGGCGGCAAGCCGCCTTGATTTTTCTTTTTGCGGTGATATATTACTTTACAGAAGGAGATCATCTTATGGCTGAAAGCAAATTGCGTACACTATCTGTTGATTTTGCGGTACAAATTCTGAATTTGGTTAAAGTGTTGAAAAGTCAGCACGAAACGATCGTTGCCAATCAAATCGTCAGAGCCGGAACCAGTATCGGAGCAAATATCCACGAAGCGCAATACGCTCACGGTAAAGCAGATTTTGTCGCCAAACTGCAAATCGCCCTCAAAGAAGCCAACGAAACAAATTACTGGCTGGAACTTTTACTGAAGACAAATTATATTGACGAAACAAAATATCAGGAACTTGATACAGCTTGTTCTCAAATCCGGGTAATGCTGATCAAATCCATCAATACAGCAAAAGGCGATGAAAAATGAAAAAACTTTTATTGTTTACATTACTGGCAACAACGTTGAATGTTTTTGCTCATTTCCCGATCGCAGTTGATACGGATAAAAGCTGTGGTTTGATTTCAAATGTTGATTTTGCACCATTGCAGCTTGGAATTTTTGATAAATGCCAGCTCTATGATGGGAAAGTAAATACATTTATTTCATTGGGTTGTTTGGGGTTGCTGCAGGAATCTGCCGTTATATCTTTCGCGCCGGTATCCGGAATCAATAAAAATTATTTTTTGCAATGCGGCTTGACTGGTTGTACTGAAAAAAATTACTTTTTATCCGTTTCTCTCATTAATTTTGTAAAACAAAATTTCGGTTTGCAGTTGGGGATCGGAAATATTTCCACTCACAATAGTGGGATCCAAATTGGTCTGTTCAATATGGGGGGATGGCTTCAACTGGGGCTGTTCAATTACAATCCCAGATCATACATTCCGTGGCTGCCGTTCATAAATTGGGATATGGGGCGGCAGGAATGACTCTGCGTTTTTCTGCCGGAATGTGAAGTGATTTTCAGAAATTTATTTCACAGCGAAATTCTCAAGTTTTTACCTAAAAAGCATTTCAGAATGGCGGGGGGGAAGATAAAAAAGCGAGCCGCCATTTTTTTGTCCCCCTTTTAATCTACCTGAAAAAATCATCCTTGCTATTATTTTGTAAAACTCGTTGACTCAAAGTATTTTACAATATTTCTGTCAGTGTGTAAGAAACACACGCGAGATGCTGAAATCAGACCGTTTTGTCCCAGGGTTTGTCTGAAATCTGTCTGAATTCTGAGTTTTTCTGAAAAGTGTAAAAATCAAGGTTCTTTGTGGGGTGAAGGAATGAAAACGATGACCATTTTTTCAAGTCTAACAAAAATTACGCAACTGCCGAAATAAGAAAATATTCTTTCATTTTTTCTCTTCTTTTTCTGCTTTGTGTATGGGAGTTTGGCGCGGACCTTGATGCCAGCGGGTTTTGACATTGCGTTTTTGCCAATAGGCTCTTTTTACTTTGAAAAATGCTTCTTTGGCATTCGGGGAATGATCATATTCCTGACCGATTTTGGCTGGATTGAGTAAATCACCTTCCGGTCCATCGGTAAACCAAATATAATATTGGTTGCCTGCCGGTGCAGTTACCGGATCGGATATTGAAGCATAATCTTTATCTATTTCAAAGTAAGCCACTTCCGAATTATTATATGTCCGATAACCCGGAGTGTATGTTTCCAAAGGCGAGTCAATGTGCTCGCAAATGACCAATTTATCTCCGGTCATCAAAAAGTTTTTAACGGAATAAATCACTTCATACCAGTCATAACACATAACCACATTCCCTATTGCGGTTCTGCAAGTGCCGTGTTCCTGCTTTACCAGACGACACATAACAATATCGCAATTATCCCGGGCAATAACTTCATTGAATACCGCCGCAGTCTGTTCCACCGTTGCTGTTGGAATACACTCTTCTTCCTCAAAAACAGCACAGCCAAACAGCAGCAGACAACCGCAAATTGCAATAAAAGTTAAAATATGCTTTTTCATTTCACTTCTTCTCCATGATACGGCTTTATCCAATGGCGTTTATTGTGGGAGCCTGATTCTGCATTATTCAAAAATATCGTCATTCAGCAGGAAATCATACAATCCGATATGCTGCACACCATTTTCATCATACCACGGTTTCATTGAAGTTTTTGAAACAATGATTTTCCGGAAAAAGTCGTTTACTGCCAGAAGCGGGCGGGTCTCCTGTGCCGCTTTTGCCGGATCAGCCATACTCAATGCCGACTGGATATAATATTTTTTGATTCCTTTGGAGGCGATGAAATCAATTTCGCAGCTTTTCTGGTGCGTTTTTCCATCCATTCCTGCTTCAACGATCTTCACAACTCCCACATCAACGGCATATCCTTTTATACGCAAATCATTATAGATAATATTTTCCATAATATGCGTTTCTTCCTGCTGACGCAAATTCAAGTGGATATTTCGCAATCCGATGTCTTCACAGTAGAATTTAGAGGGATATTCAAAATATTTTTTGCCTTTGATGTCATACCGTTTCGCCTGATGAAACAAAAATGACTCGGACAGGAAATTTAAATAATCTGCGATGGTATCATTGCTGACTTTCGTGTTTTTCACACTGCGTAATGTATTGGTCAGTTTTGATACATTGGTCAGAGAGCCTATTGCAGAACACAACACATCGACAAGCTCATCCAGAATATCCGGGAATTCGATGTTGTACCGTTCTTGAATATCCTTGTAATAAACTTCCCGGAAAAGATTTTGCAGATAATTGAATTTGCTTTCATCACTTTTCTTTGCCCATACCAGCGGTAATCCGCCGTACACGGCATATTCTTCAAAAGCAGTGCTCCGGTCTCCGCCAAAAGCTTCAAAAATTTCTTTGAACGAAAGCGGATGGATTTCAACGGCATCCCCACGCCCGCGGAATTCCGTCATAATATCTTTGGAAAGCATCTTGGAATTGCTGCCGGTGACATAAATATCCACATTGGGCAAGCGCAGCAATCCATTGAGAACGCTGTATAATCTGACCGGCTTATCCGGATTTCGTAATTCTTCTTTTGAAATGGCAAATTGAATTTCATCCAAAAGAATGTAACAGGTTGCAGAATCGTTTTTTACTTTTGAGCGCAAAAAAGCGGAAAGTTCCTGCGGATCACGATATTTCTCATTGATATCGTCATCAAGGGGCAACATAATGATATGTTCATCATCAACTCCAGTTGAACGCAGATATTCAGTAAATAAATTGAAAAGCAGATAACTTTTGCCGCAACGCCGGATTCCGGTAATAACCTTGATCTCACCATTGTGCATACGTTCAATCAGCTGTTTTAAGTATTTTTCACGTTTGAATTGCATATTCCTTGATCTCCGTATCGTCGAAACTTGGTCGATTTCTTGAGTTACTTCAGAACAAATATACATCACATATTGGAAAAATCAAGCTGCATAGTCGAAACTTGATCGAAAAAACGATAAAGTTTCGACTGAGAAAGTCAGTATTGACGACTGACACTGCCGGCAACTGCAGTGTATTCTGAGTTTTTCTGAACTTATACAGAGGCTGACACCTTGATTTTTCTCTTTGCAGTGCTATATTAAGATCCTGAAAACTTACTGTGTGAATAATTAAAGGAAATAAAAAATGAATGCTGAAAATCATATTCCGGTGGATCGTACCGCGTTGGAAAAACTTTGTTCCGCCATGTTTCAAAAAGTTGGTCTCACCGCAGAAGATGCTGATCTCTCGGCACAAATATTGGTTTCCGCAGATGCCCGCGGGATCCCCTCCCACGGAGTAGGGCGCATGATGCGTTACATCAAGGGCATTGAATGTAAACAGATGCTGCCCGATGCCATACCCGAAATCTTGCACGAATCTCCGGTTTCCATTACCGTTGATGCCAATGGCGCCATGGGGTTCCCCGTCAGCTGTAAAACGATGCAGCAGGTGATCAGCAAAGCGGAAAAAAGCGGTATGGCGTGCGGATGCATTCGCAATTCAAACCATTTCGGGATCGCCGGCTATTATGCGATGATGGCACTTGAACACGATATGATCGGTATCGCCATGACCAATACGGCTGCCCTGGGCGTGCCGACGTTCGGCAAAGATGTGATGTTCGGCACCAATCCGCTGGCATTTTGTGCGCCGGCTGACCGGGAATATCCTTTTGTACTTGATATGGCGACCACCACTGTGACCAGAGGCAAATTGGAAGTCTATGAGCGGACCGGACAGGATTTGCCCTCGGGCTGGGCTGTGGATGCTTCGGGATTGCCCGCAGCAGATGCCGGAAAAGTTTTGCGTGATATGCTGGAACGCAAGGGCGGCGGTATTCTGCCTCTCGGCGGGTTCGGAGAACTTTTCAGCGGTTACAAAGGGTACGGTCTTGCTGTCATGGTGGATATTCTCTGTGCCATGCTTGCCGGCGCGCCGGCCGGGCCGGATGTCTTTGATACACCGGAAACCTCTGCCCGGGTCAGTCACTTTTTCGGAGCGGTGAAGATTTCCGCATTCACCGATCCGGCAGAGTTCCGCAAAAACATGGATGACCTGCTTTTCAAGATCAAAAATTCGCCGAAAGCGGATGGCTGCGACCGGATCTATATCCCCGGTGAAAAAGAGTTTGAGGCAGAGATCTTCCATAACAAAAACGGCATTCCCATCGACCGGAAAAGTTATGAAAACCTGCAGAAGATCGCGAATAAATATCAGATAGAGATGACTCTGTAATGATATTCTATTGTAATTTTTTGATTTTCAACAGATAGAGAATAATTTATGAAAACTTGCATGACCGCAGCTGTATTTCTATTCCTGCAGCTGTTTTTCAGTTCCTATGCGACATTCGAACTTTCCGCAGAAGCACCCCAAAAGAAAGGTAAAAATATGTCACAAAAATCGCTTCTTATCAATGCTGCCCGTTTTCTTCTTACGCAATGGGAGATCCGCGACGGCAACAGCAAAGAGATCTTTCATTCCTATTCCTATTCCTATAACACACAATACAAACGGGCGAAGATCTACCGTTCGCCCCGCCGCTGAGGAGACAGCATCATGACAAAAGATCTGACTTTTATCAACATCGTACCAGTCTATCCCCACGAACCGGCTTTTACCATCGGCGAGATCACCCGGCAATATCAGAACTGCGGCTTGCGTCAGTTCGCCATGTGCCTGAGTTATCACCCCCAACGGACACCGGCACGGCTGCTGATCCCGGAACTCTGCGGTATCTTCGCCAAGATCCGCGACGGCTTGAAGGACTTGAACGGACTGGAGTTGGGTGTTCTCATCCAAAGCACTCAGGGACACGGCTGGAACGGCAGGATCCCCCTCACCGATGAACCCTGGCAGCACACCATCCAGCCTGACGGAGCAGAATCTCCCCGCTGGTGTTTTCTGGATCCCGATTTCCGTGCGTATATACTGGAAGCCATCAGCGAGACCGTGAAGGCTGGCGCAAAGTTTCTGCTGGTGGATGACGATTTCGGACTGCGTCATCTGGAATGTTTCTGTCCGCGACACATTGACGCGTTCAACAAAGCATCCGGAAAAACCTATACCCGCGAAGATCTGGCGGAGGTGGTGAAGCGTCACTGGAGCGATCCCGATTTCATGCTCTTTGCGCAGCAGCGTCTTGAACAGGCAGTCGAGTGGGCAAAAGAGATCAGAGTCGCCATCGACCATGTGAACCCGGCGATCCGCTGTGCCATCTGCACCCCCTATGCCGGATACGGTTTCGTGGGCGCTGTGGCGGAAGCACTGGCAGGAGATACCGAACCGCTTATGCGGATCAACAACGCCATCTACGGGATGCAGAACCCGTTGGATTATTACTTGATCGTTCAGGGGACATTGATGGTGAAACATCAGGCGCCGCAGGTGAAGGATTTTATCGACGAAACCGACACGTTCCCGCAGAACTATTACAGCGAAAGCGCAACGTCGTTCCACGGTCATATCACACACGCCATGCTCAATGGCTTGTGCGGCTGCAAACTCTGGACAAGTGAGTTCGAACAGCCCCGGGACTACAGCTCCCAGAAACGATATGAGGACAAACTGGCAAAGTACTGTCATTTCTACAGAGAACTTGCCGCGACCGTGAAAGATATCGACTGGAAAGGGATCACGACTCCGCTGTTCCGGCCGCCCTTTGCAAATCATCACAAAATCTGCGCAGGCGCTCTGACTCCGGCGGAATGGAACTGCCGCACGTTGGGTCCCTATGCATTCCCCATCCATTACGGCAAAGCGGGCAGAAAAGATGTGGTGTATGCGTTGACATCAAGTGTGGCTGATATGCTTTCCGATGATGAGATCAAAACGCTGTTGGGCGGAAAACTGCTGCTGGATTCCTCCGCGGCTGTGGCTCTGACCAAACGGGGATTCGCTTCATATATGGGCGTGGAGGCAAGCGTTGACAATGAAAAATTTGCTTTCACGAAAGAATATGAAAGTGCAACAGAAACACTCCTTGCCTTTATGTGGGAGGATGGTCTGGCGGAACTCAAGATCATTGATGAGAAAGTGGAAGAGTTGACACAGGTCGGGCTGGGCGCCGCGCGGGGCGGAGAATTTCAGTATGTCGCACCCGGCTCGACGATCTTTGAAAATGAACTGGGCGGCACCGTGGCAGTGACCGTGTTCCGTCCGGATCTGCCGTACTACAAAACAATGCGCCCCCAACGGAGACGCTGGCTGAAGATGATCCTCGACCGGCTCAACGGCGGGACTCTGGAGATGAGCGTGGAAAATGCCGATCAACAGATGATCGTGCGACACGGGATCTGTATGGATGGCTCTGAACTCGTCGCGATCCAGAACTTGAACGTGGATCCGGCAGTGGGATTGAAGCTGAGTCTGGCACACCGCGCTCCGCAGCAGGTGAAACAGTTGACCGCACAGGGCGTCTGGGAAGATGTCGCCTTCTCCGTGAATGAAGATATGACGGAACTGGAAGTGCCAATCCTGCTCCATTGCGCAGATTTTGCGATCGTGAAACTGACATTCTGAGTGCAAAGCGCACGTTTTATTGGGCGGCTCCCGCTACGCGTGCCGCCGGGAGGCTATGGATACTATGCACCCGCGCGGGGCGGCGGCGCCCCGGTATTCCGCACCGGAAAGAGCAAGAATGCCGTCACCGGAACAATCGGCGAAGAGCGGACTTTCCACTTCGTAATATCGGTATTCATTTGTGTTCCATGCGGTCACACTTTGGATGCGGTTCCCCTCTGTCTTCACCTCGATCACCGAGGTGTTCAGAAGCAGCGTGATGTCGTCCCAGATAGTATACCGCATCAACGGATTGTAATAGATGTTATTGAGCTGCAGTTCTTCCGGAAGTCCCGTTTCCTTGCGTTCCTTGCCGTGTGCGCCGCAAATCCCCATCCGGATCTCACTGGACGCATTTCCGCCGGGGACCGGACGATCCTGGATCAATACGACTTTTGCCCGTGTCTTGCGGCTGCGACAGCAGCACAAATCCCGGACAACCCGCCGCCAACGACGGTGAAATCACATTTTACCGGCGTAACGTTCTCTTTCATGCAGCTCCTTTCATTCACGCGATTTATTGCATTTCTGTAAATGTAATCCATTTCTGCTGTTATTCAAGCCGTATTCCGGAGAAAAATACGGTTTTTTGAAAAAATAATCATAAAAAATGATTTCATATACTTGCATTTGTCATTTTTTATGATATAGTAACATGCAGGAGACAGAACAAAATGAATAAGACATCATCTACTGTTATCAAACTGAAACAGATATATCCGGGCTTGAAGGGCAATAACCGGCGGATCGCGGATCTGCTGATCAAGTCGCCGGAACTTCTTATGAGTCATAAAGTAAGTGATGTCGCCAGAGTCTGTAAATGCGATGCAGCCCAGGTGATCCGTCTTTGTCAGCGGCTCGGGTTCAAAGGTTTTACGGAATTGAAAACGCATCTTGCCCGTGAACTGATCCCGGTCCATTCGGATGCGAATTATGAAGAACTGGTTTGTTCGGATGTATTTGAACAGTTGCGGAGCGATTACTTGCATAAGATAACACAATCCATCCGCGATACCGTCAGTCAGCTTGAGAAAGAGACCGTGGAGCAAGCGGTCCGGAAAATCCATGACGCCCGCCGGATCGTACTTGCGGGGAGCGGAGCTTCTCACTTTACGGCGTGTGATCTATACAGCAAACTGTTGCGGATGGGACTCAACGCATTTTGTTTTGCCGATCAGGAAATGCAGAAAATAAACAGTGCATTGCTTACTCCGGACGACTTACTGATCGCGTTTTCGTTCAGCGGCAACAGTCATGGCACCATTGAATGTATACAGACGGCAAAAGACAACGCCTGCAGTATTTTACTGATCACCAATTATCTGGAATCGCGCGCTGCCAGATTATCCGATCTGATCCTGTGTACCGCCGCCGATGAAGAAAAACTCCGGATCGGCGCCATGTCCTCCCGTCTTTCCCAGCTGGCAGTCATTGACCTGCTGGTATCGTATCTGACATTGAAATATCCGGAATCGATCAACAGCAATATTTTGAAAACATACAGTGCAATACAAACCAACTGAATCAAGGAGATACAACCAATGAGCTTCATGTTCAAACCATATCCGTTCACCGACCCGGTCCCGGTCAACCGTATACAACTTGCTCCGGAAGTGCGCAATGCCGCCGTTATGGGGAATGCCGCCGTTGCCGCCAAACTGCTTTCCGGTGCGCCGAACGTTATTTTGCTGGATGGATATGCCAGTGCGGATTTCAGCAGTCTGATCCGGAACATCAAAGAACAATCTGCGGGCAAAAAGATCGAAGTCGTGGATTTTGCAGAAGTGTACCGTGCTTCGTATGAACTGGATGCTCTGCTGGCAGATACTCTGCCGGAGGATCGTGTTATCGACCCGATCCTGTTATTCGGGAAAAGTCATCATTTCACGCTGGAAGATCTGATCGATGCCGGGAAACTGGAGGCGTTTCTCTGTAAGGTGAAATCACTGCGCGAGAACGCCGATCTGGTGATCATTTACGGACAGGCTTCCCTGCAGCCCTGTTTGAAAGAAATCGCGGATGTCACGGCATTTCTGGATGTGACACCGTTGAATACCGTCCTGCGTGTCAACGCACGCCGCTGTCCCTCCATGGGCGATAAAAAGGAACGCACCTTGCGTTATTTGTGGCGTCGTCTTTATTACTTTGATTATGAGATCATGATGCAGCACCGCAAGGAAGTGATCGATAACGATCAGATTGATTACTACATTGACAGCAATCTGGAAGAAAATCTGAAAATGATCGGTCTGCCGGAACTGAAAGCCGTGTTTGCCGCACAGCTCAAAAGCCCGTTCCGCTGTACTCCGGTTTACATCGAAGGGGTATGGGGCGGACAATTTGTCAAGGCGCTGCGTAATCTGCCCGATGACATGCGGAACTGTGCGTGGGTGTTTGACATGATCCCCAATGAAGTGAGCTTGCAGATCAAAGTCGGTCCGGCGACGTTCAACTTCCCGTTTTCAACTTTCTTCAAAGCGGTCGGCAACGATCTGATGGGGGCGGAAAGCGTGAAGAACTTCGGGTATGTGTTCCCCATCCGGTTCAACTATGATGACACCTATGGCGGCAGCGGCAATATGTCCATTCAGGTACATCCGCCCAAGGCTTATAATCAGGAACACTTCGGCGAACCGTTCCAGCAGGATGAAAGTTATTACTGCGTGAAGACCGGCGGCAGCAGGACCTATCAGGGGTTGCAGGATGATTGCGATGTGGAGGAATTCTTCCAGTGCATCGACAAAGCCGAAAAAGAATATATCCCCTTTGACTATGACAAATATGTGAACAGTTTCCCCTCGGAACAGGGGGACCAGTATCTTCTGCCGGGCGGGACGATCCACGCATCCGGGCGCAATCAGGTGATCCTGGAAATCGGTTCCTATACCATCGGCAGTTACACCTTCAAACTTTACGATTATCTGCGTAAGGATCTGGACGGCACACCCCGCCCGATCCACTCGATCCACGGAAAAAATGTGCTGGTCACGGACCGTCGCCGTTCCAAGATCGACGGCTGGCTCCGTCCGAAGCCCCGGACCATCCGTGAGGGCGACGGCTGGAAGGAAGAGATCGTCGGGGAATGTGATTTGATGTATTTCAGTCTGCGCCGTTTGAGTTTTGATCACAGTGTTTCGGATTGCACCAACGGGAAGTTCCATGTTCTGACTTTGGTGGAAGGCGACGAAGTGCTGGTCTACTCCAAGAAGGATCCGGAATGCTGCTATCATCAGAAGCACATGGATATCGTTGTGGTGCCTGCCTCCATGGGAGAATACGGTATCATCAATCTCGGGTCCAAGCCGTGCAAAGTTCACAAGACACTGCTCAAGTAAAAGAAGAAGATTGGAAAATGATGAATACGGATCCAGAAAGAATACAGAATAATGCCGGAGAACGGGTGCTTGCAATGGATGTCGGCGGTACATTTATCAAGTCCGGGATCCTGCATAATGGTATTTTAAGCGAACTGCCGCAGGTGCCGAGTTGTTCAGACCGGTCGGCGGCGGAAATCATCGGGGCACTGCAAAAGGCGATACATGCCGCCGGAACGGTTGACAGGATCGCCATTGCCATTCCCGGACCGTTTGATTATCATCGCGGCGTGAGTATGATGACGCACAAATTCGGCGCGATCAACAACGTCGATCTGACCGCCGCGCTTGATCCGGGCGTACCGCTGCGTTTCATGCACGATGCCAATGCGTTTCTTGCGGGCGAACTGTATTACGGCTCTCTGCGCGGGATCAAACGTGCCGGTGGTGTTACGCTGGGGACCGGACTGGGCGCAGCGGTCTCCATTGACAATAAACTGATCAATTGTCCGCTGGGGAGTCCTGCCGATGAAGTAAGTTTGTGGAATCGTTCCTATCGCGGCGGAACAGCCGAAGATTTTGTATCGTCCCGCGCCTTATTGAAAAAGTATCCGGCACCCAGTGTCTATGACATTGCCCAATACGCACACAAAGGCGATGAAAAAGCATTGCAGGTGTGGTGCGAATTCGGCGAAGATTTGGCGAATCTGCTGACGGACTGGATCACGAATTTTCATTTGGAAAAGATCGTGCTCGGGGGTCAGATCTCCCGGGATCTCAAGCTTTTTTCGGAACCGTTGAAGGATTTGCCTGTAACCGTTTCCACGCTTTCCGGAGCGGCACTTTATGGAGTAGCGGCGTTCCCTGCTTAATATTTTTCTGTAAAATCCATGTACCGTTATTTGAAATCGTATAAACAACAGGTATATTATTTCAAAGTTCATAACGTTGGATAGAAGGAAGAAAAATGTTTCGCAAACTTGTTTTATTGGGCTCAATTTTATTTTGCGGTTTAACCCTTCTGGGCGAAAACACCATTGGCGAAGGACTTGGCAATACCTCCCTCGTCCGGATTACCGGAGGGAAACAATCCGTTAAGAATGAATATGTGGATTGGCATTACTGTGCGGATGACGGGTACAAAGAAAAGCCCTGTGTTACGTCCGGCGGCGGCGGAGCGGGGAAAGCGGTTTCCTGGCTGAAAACGACGATCATGGGACCATGTACGATCTCATTTTATTGTAAAGTGCAAACTTACGGCGGGCTTTTCACCATCAAATGCGATGACCGTGTCATTTACAAATTCAGCAAGAAAACGGGGATCGACGTTCCCTGGGAAAAGCTGGAGTGTGCGATCCCCGCAGGAAAACACACGAGCAAGTTCACTTATGCCCATCCCGGGGCAGGATATGCCTATCGGTTAAATGGTGTACGGATCGACGAACTCAAAGTAAACAGAAAGTAACCCGTTCAGATGTCAACGATCAAATTGTATAATGGGATCGTTTTGCCCGAAGTCTGGCCACCGCAGTATCCGCTGGAAATGTTTGCGGAACGGAAAGCATTGCCCGTCCCTTATCTGGAAGATCCGCCGGAAGTCATCCCCATGGGGATCGGACGGGAATTGTTTGTGGATGATTTCCTGATCGAAAAAACGACATGCCGCCGTTCCTTCCATTATCCGGAGAAGTATGCGAACAACCCTGTACTGAAACCGGAAACCGAACTGGAACTGGGGCAGGGACGTCTTCCCTCCTGTGCCTGTCCCAAGAGCGGAGGGGTGTGGTATGATTATGAAAAACATGTCTGGCAGATGTGGTACGAAGCCGGTTTTTTCGGTTCAATCTGTTACGCCGAAAGCGAAGACGGGATCCATTGGGAACGTCCCATGCTGGATGTATTCCCCGGGACCAACCGGGTACTCCCGTTCGGACTCACCTGTGATTCCTGGACGGTCGTCCATGATTATTACACTGACGATCCGCAACAGCGTTTCAAACTCTTCCTGATGGAAGCCGGCTGGGTCATGCGTGGGATGGTCATGACGTCCCCGGACGGGATCCACTGGAGTCGTCCGGCTGCCACCGGGCGTGCGGGGGACCGCAGTACCATGTTCTACAATCCGTTCCGGAAAAAGTGGTGTTTCAGTCTGCGGTCTTATCTCACTCTCACGGCTCCATGGCTGCGGATGCGGGATTATGCCGAAGGTGATGACATCTTCACCGCCTCACAATGGGGATCCATTGCATTGGAAGATGACCGGGAAAAGACCAGTGTCCCGTGGGCAGGAGTGGATGAATACGATCTGCCGGACCCGGAACTCAATATCCCCCCGCAGTTGTATAATCTGGATGCCGTCCCTTACGAAAGCCTGATGTTGGGAATGTTCCAGCTCCATTACGGTCCGCCGAATGAGGTTTGTGAGGAAAGCGGATACCCCAAGATCACGGGACTGGAATTCGCGTACAGCCGGGATGGGTTCCACTGGTCACGTCCGGACCGCACCTGTGCCATTTATCCGGAAAAAGACTGTTGGGACCGGGGATACGTTCAGTCTTCCGGCAATCTCTGTACGGTCGATGAAGAGAAGATCACGTTCTATTATATCGGCTTCGGCGGGAATCCCGGAACGGGACGGAAGTATGCCATGTACGAAAACGGAGCGACAGGAGTCGCGTTCCTCCGTCGGGATGGCTTTGCCTCCATGGATGCCGAAGGGCAGGGGGAACTCCTGACCCGGAACGTGACGTTCCACGGCAAACACCTCTTTCTCAATCTGGATGCGCCTGCCGGATCGATCCGGGTGGAAGTTCTGGATGAAAACGGTGCCGTGCTGCCGGGGTTCGCACTGGAGGATTGTCTTCCTGTTTCCGGCGACCACACCCGTGTAGAAGTCAAATGGCGTAATGACAACCTTGCCCGTCTCGCCGGATCGGTGGTCCGGTTCCGTTTTGTGCTTCAGAATGCAAAACTCTATTCGTTCTGGGTAAGCACAAGCGAACGGGGAGAAAGCAATGGCTATGCAGCAGGCGGCGGACCGGATTATCATGGTCCGCGAGATATATAAAACCTAAATCCGTGAAGACTTTTGCTGAAGTCTTCACATGCTTGTTTTTTTGTAATTTAAGACTCGATTTTTGATAATGAAAAGTCTTGCAGTAAGATTTTTTTCCTTATTTATTGTCTTTCCGCATTATTTTTCCGATTC
>JAZNVL010000022.1:0-39502 GCA_045592785.1 Victivallales bacterium
GTCAAGAACGGGAAGAAAAAAAAGCAAAACATAATGAGTTAAAGTTCGGATCGGTACCGAGGATACGATGCTTATCCGTACCTATCCGTACCTATCCGAAAAAAAAGCGATTGCAGAACATGACATTCTGCAATCGCTGTCAGCAGTAGAAGGATCGATCAGTAGATCACGCGGGTATCACCCGGTTTCTTGTGTTCTTCCAGATACTTATGCCATTCTGCTTCCGTGGTGTACGGGAGCCAGCCGATCCGTGCAACATGATCCGATTCGTAGCGTTCAAAGGGGATGACCACTTCTTCCACATCGTTTTCGAATACGACTTCCCGGGAGAGGACGGTCTGCATATCGTAGACTTCTCTCATGGTATGACATTTGCCGTTGTTGATGGCTCTCATGCGGAGCGGGACCAGGAAATAGAGCTGTCCGCGGGACCCGGCAGGACGAGTGACGGTGGCACGCAGTTCCAGTTTTTCTTCGTCCCAGACGAGAGACTTGATTTCCGCATTTCCCTGTTCGATGTGCATGGTGGAGGAGAGCAGCCAGGGATGTTTTTCTGCCTTTGCGATACGGTAAAGTTTGCATCCGCCGGGTTCCACGCTGACATCGAATCCGCCTTTGAACGTACCGACGTATTCATTGTTCCAGAATTCGAAGACACGATAGGTTTCTTCGGGATCGCAATGGAGTTCCGCGAAGGTGAGATGCTTCTTGTAGGTGTCTGCATCTGCCTTGGAGTTGAATACCGCTGCCAGGGTGTAGGTCCCGTAAGACGCATTGATCGTTTTCCGCAGAATGTGACAGCCGCCGTCTTCTTCGGGAGAATCGAACAGGTCAACGGGAGTGGGCACGCCTGTGGTCCGGGGGAGCAGGAGTTTCAGCATATCCAAACGTGCGGGATCCATCCGGGAGATATCATCGCCCAGAGAAACGGGACTGTCTGCATTCAACCCGAAGAAGGTGACGTTGAGCCTTGCCTGTGCCAGCGGAACGGGGATATCCATGATCAATTCGTTCAGGTCATTGATATAGAGTTTGTTGTTGGTGAACCATGCGGCAGCTGCGTTCTGGGTGAAGGAATGGATGTTTGAGAAATGGTCGTCATGCTGACAGTAAGACGCATTCAGCCAGTTGGGGAAGGGATACTGGGGACGTGTTTCGCCGTAGTCACGGACCACGCGGGCGGTATTGACACAGCCGATGTATGCCGGGATGGAGCCCACCGCTGTTTGCAGATGCGTGTCATAGGTCACGGTCTCGCGGATGGTCTGCAGGATATTTCTTCCGGCAGTGAGGGGAAGCATACTCCTGTCGTAGGGAACAGTTCCGGGGATGGATTCCAGGAAGTCCAGCATGTAACCGCGTGCGCCCATTTCCCGATACTTTGTAAATATATGTTTGAGATATTCCACGGTCTTGGGATGGGTTCCGTCCAGGTAGTACTGGGTCAGCGGTTCACTGCCGAACTTGCCCCGTCCGAATTCCCAGCCGCCTTTGAAAATATTTTTTGCCGGAGTGCCGTCGGGATATTTCAGCAGGTTATCCTTGTTTTCTTCCAGGATGCCGTCGGCTTCCCCGAAGAACCAGAAGGGAGAAAACCACAGTTTGAAGCCCCAGCCTTCTTTTTCGTGCGCTTCTTTCAACCTATCGCCGGGATCGGTGCCGTCATAACGTTTTTCGAACGTAAGCCAGTTGCCGGGGATTCCGCCCTTCATGATGTAGTGTGTGCCGCCGTATGCCATGGGACGATCGAATCCGGCGAATACCGTTTTGGATGCTTCCCGGCATCTTGCATCGGCTTCTTCGGCTTCCGCCTTGTTGATATGAGTGAATGCATCACTCCATCCGCCGGACCCGAATATAATGCCGGCTGTCCCGTCGAAACAGGGCTTGTATTTTTTGTTCATTTCATCCGCCCAGTCTTCCAGCGGGAAGAAGGGATCGGTGTGGTAAGTGATCCGGAGCGTTTCCGCTTCCAGTTCCTGTCCGGGCTGAAGCATGTACTCTCTGGTATCGCTGTTTGCAGTGAAACTGTAATTGTTGTCCTTGATCTGCATGTAGAAGGTGGTATACATCCGGATGATGGAAGTGAAGGACATGAAAAGGACTTTCTTTTCCGCCGGGTTGTACATGTGCCATACGGAAACCGCGAACAGTTCTTTATCGCCATTGCCCACTTTCTTGACGGAAGTTGTCCAGGGACACCAGAAGAACTGCCGGACTTCCGCCGGATCCGTACCAAGATCCCAGGCAGGTTTTCCTTCGGTCGAAACGCCGAGAACCGCCCATTTTTTGAGTTGGACTTCATCCTTGCTTTCGTTGCGGACGGCATTATTGATTACCAGTTCGGTCTCCGTTGCTTTCAGCGTACGGATCCAACGTATCCCGTTCTGGAACACGAATTCCGCACGGTGGGGAGTATCGATCACGAGTTCGGCGTTTTTGAGATCGTATTCTTCTCCGTTGCATGTGATCCCGCCACCGAGACCGGACATGGAGAGTGCGCTGGAACCGACTTCCCGGAATGAGAGAAGTCCCTTGTTGAGAGAACCGGATACTTTGAGTTTCTGATTCATCATCATAACCTTTCCTTGAAATTTGTTAAATGTATCACTTGAAATTCCGTGATTCTGGTATAATTTAACACGGTAACAGTAAGATGCAAATAAAAATGTTTTATAATATGTATCAAAAAACAAAGGATTTGTCTCATGGATTTGATGAATAAGCCTTCGAAGATCTATTTTCTGCACCCTTTACGCCGGTATGTGGGCGGAAAACCGCAGATCCACACCATCGGATGGTTCCGGGATCATGTCTTCTGGCATAAAAATACGGTGATCGATGCCGATAATATTTCCTTCTGTCTCAATGAAGATCCCGGGCAAAAAGGTGTTATTTCCGATGGCGTCGAAATCTGGATGGAAGGATGTTCCACCCCCACTATGTCCTGCGCATCCTACGGCAAACGTTTGCACACACTTGCCACGGTCCGACGGGATGAACTGTGTATCCGTTACGAACACGGCACGCTGAATCTTCCGGATTATCCGTTCCCCACCGTCTCCTTCACCTTCACCCGTCGTTTTCTGAAATTATTGCAGCAGTTTTCGGATCTTCTGGATCATCTGGCGGAGCCGGGCTGCGCCGATGAGATCGACCTGACGGTGCTTGCCATGATCGCCGAAGTGCGTGCATCCCACGAAATGATCCGGAACAATAACGCCGAAGACCCGGCATTTCAGCAGATCATCAATCACATGATCACGGCACCGGAAGGGGATTATAATGTGGAGAGTCTTGCCCGTCAATACGGTTTGAGCCGTGCCGGATTTTATCGCAGCTGGAAGAAGTATTACGGCAACGAAACGCCGTATCAGTTTCTGTTGCGGAACCGTTTGCGCATGGCAAAAGAACTGTTGCGGTCAACGGAACTGCAGATCCAGGAGATCGCGTTCCGTACGGGCTTCCGGAATCCCGTGGTGTTCAATGCCGCGTTTCAGCAGCAGGAAAAGTGTTCGCCAGGGGCATACCGGAAGAAACAGTGAGTTCATTCTTTCAGAAGATATTCCCGGAATGAGCCGGACCGGGAATCCGTCAGTACATCATCGAAGATCCCGACATAAACCCGATCCCCCGCGGAATACGTTCTTTCGCTCTTCTGTATGGTCAGAAGCTGGGGCGTGATCCGTTCCGCAAGACAATGTACTTCCCCGTTTTCGCGTACCGTGAACGTGAGCCGGACCCACGCAGGAAGTCCGTTTTCCTCCCGGGCGGATCCCGTGAGAACGCGGTATACCCCTTTTTCCCGTGGGACCGTGATGACTCCGGACGGGGCGGGCATCATCATTTCTCCGGTGACGGTATTCCGCAGGATGTCGGTATCGATATCGCGGGAGGAACTTGACATCACCCCGGTCCGCTGCAGAATGGAGCCTGCGCAGATCATAATGGAAACAGCGGATGCCAGAAGCAGAAACTCTTTGATCCGGTAAGGGGGTGGAGTCTGTGCTTTTTCCTGAAAGAACGCACCGGTCCGTGGCAAAAACAGGATGACCAGACTCCATATCATGCTGCATAACGCCAGGATCTCAAACAGGAAAATGAACCAGAAATAGCCGCAGGAGGGCTGTTCGGAACCACCGATCCACAACAGGGAAACGGCATCACCGGCACGGGACATGAAGTAGAGGATCGCGGGCAGCGCAAGCAGATGAAACACGGTAAAAAGTCCGGCGGCAACAATGGCATAGATCCGCCAGAATTTCCGGTAATGAAGCAAGCCGAGACCCGCCAGCAGATTGAGAAAGGTCAGATCAAATACGATCCGCCCGGCACGCGCCATATCGCACCCCGTCTGGAACAGATAAAATAATCCGGTCACAAGAAAGATCCAGCCGATAACCCGGACCTGTTTCCCGGTGGATGTATTCTGTTCAACGGGGGGATTTTTCATTCCTTCTCCCCGACCGGACGGGCAGCCATTTCTCCACTGGCGAGCAGATTGGAGAACTTGACCTGTACCAGTTTCCGGGAAATATCCTCCTTACTGGTGATCCGGGTCTTGATATAATTGCCGGACCACCCTTCGTAAAGTGCGGGTCCCTTCCGGAGTTCCACAAGAACGGTTTCGTTTGCGCCTTCCTGGCTTTTTGCAAAGGCAAGGGAGAGGTCTGTTTTGTATTGCCGCAACTGTTCCAAACGGGCATTGATCTGATCTTTCGTGATGTCCGACGGAAGTTTTTCGGCAACTGTCCCGGGACGGGGAGAGAACGGGAACACATGGAGATTGGCGAAATTCATGGACTTGACAAAGTCAAAAGACTGCTGGAAGAGTTCTTCCGTTTCCCCGGGGAAGCCCACAATGAGATCAGAACCGATGTGTACGTCCGGCATCATTCCCCGCGCCATGCTGACGTAAGAGGCGTATTCCTCTGTCAGACAGTGCCGGTTCATGGCAATGAGGATCGGGTCTGCGCCATGCTGTAACGGCATGTGGAGAAAACGGCAGATCTTCCCGTCGGAGCCTGCAATGACTTTCAAAACTTCGGGCATCACTCTGCCCGGTTCCATGGAGCCGATACGGATCCGCCAGTCACCCGGTACATCCAGAAATGCTTTCAGGAGAGTCGCCAGATTTTCATTACCGCACCGGTATGTGCAGAGATTGACTCCGGAAAGCACGATCTCGTGGAACCCGGAGTTCACCAGATTGCGGAAATCTTCCAGCGTTTCCGCAAAATCACGGGAACGCTCCGGGCCACGCACTTGCGGCACGATACAATAAGAACAGGAATTGGAACAGCCATCCTGGATCTTCAGGTTCGCACGGGAACGGAACGGGTACAGAGAGAGTGCATTTTCCCGGAAGATCGAGACATCATCATCGGCGGGGGCAGGAGGCGTCGCTTTGATTTCAAGGAATGCCAGATAGCGGGGCAGGATTTTTTCCAGATCCCGTTTTTTATCGTTGGGGACCAGTAAGTCGCAAACGTCACTGTTTTTCAGCGAATCGGCAGCGACTTCTGCGCCGCAGCCCGTGAACACCAGAAAGGATTGCGGGTTTTCGGCGCGGATGCTGCGCATGGTCTGTAAAGATTTTTTCAGCGCAATGGCAGTCACGGCACAGGAATTGACAACGATCACGTTGGGACTGCTCTTTGCGGTTTCAATGTTGACGATCTCAAAGCCCAAACGTTGGAGACGTCCGGAGATGAGGGCGGAATCAGCCTGATTCAAGCGGCAGCCAAGAGTCAGGACAGCGGCGGTCTTGCTTGTCATAAAAAATTTGCCTTGTTTCGTTATGGGTCTTGCTGAAAACGTCAACGGGTCTGGCCCGTGCCGTAAATTTTGTATTTATATGTGGTCAGCTCGGGTAATCCCATGGGACCCCGGGCGTGCAGTTTGTCGGTACTGATCCCGATCTCTGCGCCCATGCCGAATTCACCGCCATCGGTGAAACGGGTGGAGGCATTCACATAAACAGCGGCGGAATCCACCCAGTTCAGGAAGTATTCCGCATGTTCCGCTATATCGGAAAGAATGCAGTCACTGTGTCCGGATCCGTATTTATTCACATGAAGCACGGCTTCTTCCACCGAATCCACGATCCGGACCGCAAGGATCAGATCCAGATATTCAGCATAGTAATCTTCTTCGGTGGCGGAGATCGCATCGGCTCCGGCAAGCGCACAGAATTTTTCACAGCCGCGCAGCTCTACGGAACGTTCCTTCATGCGTTTCACCAAGGCGGGGACAAATGATGCCGCGGCATTGCGATGGATCAACAGGGTTTCCAGCGCATTGCATACCCCCGGACGCTGACATTTTGCGTTCTCGATGATATCCGGAGCGCGTTCGAAATCGCATTGTTCGTCCACAAAAATATGGCATACCCCTTTGTAATGCTTGATCACAGGGATCGTGGATTGCTCCACTACGGTCCGGATGAGACGTTCTCCGCCCCGGGGAATGATCAGATTCAGATATTGATCCATTTTCAGCATGATATTGACGGCATCGCGCGTGGTCCAGGGGAGAAGCTGGATCGCGCCTTCCGGCATCCCGGCGGCGATCCCGGCTGCTGAAATACAGTCGGCAAGTGCCATATTGGAATGAAATGCTTCGGAACCGCCGCGGAGGATCACCGCATTGCCTGCTTTCATACAGAGAGTGGCTGCATCCACGGTCACATTGGGACGGGATTCGTAGATGATTCCGATGACCCCGATGGGCACGGAAACTTTATCAATACGCAGTCCGTTGGGGCGTACCTGGGAGGAAAGGACTTTACCCGCAGGATCATCCAATGTGATCACATGGCGCACGGCATCGGCGATGGCTTTGACCCGTTCGGGAGTGAGAAGCAGACGGTCCAGCATGGCGGCGGAGAGGTTGTTCTTTTTCCCGTTTTCCATGTCGATGCTGTTGGCATCCAGGATCACCTGTGTATTTGCGACGAGGGCATCCGCCATGGCGGCGAGCCAGTTGTTTTTATCGTTGGAGGAAACATTAGCCATGATGCGGGACGCGTATTTTGCGCGTTCCCCGATGGCTGTCATGGCATCTTTGAGTTCGGCGGCAGAAAGCGAACATTCGTTTTGATTTTTGCTCATATTTTCAGTCCTTATGGTTGACACATGATTCATCAGTGCAGAAATGTATCATATTTCCTGAAAATTTCAACTGAAAAAAAATACTTTTTCAACTTTTTCTTTTTTGGGGTTGAAATTTTTCAATTATGGGCTATAATATAGAGGTGTCTGTTTTTTTCAGATGCTTTTTTACGAAATATTGCGCGCGGATGACTTCGCCGGGAGTCTCCGTCGCTTCGTTTTTCCGGCAAAACCATAAAGATAACGGATTGAATTATGGCAGTCAGCGTACTGGTCGGCGTCCAGTGGGGCGATGAAGGTAAAGGTAAAATCATTGACGTGTTGACACGCAACGCAGAAATGGTCGTGCGTTTTCAGGGCGGCAATAATGCCGGTCATACTGTGGAAACGGAAAACAAAAAGTTTGTGCTGCATCTGGTTCCCTCCGGCGTACTCCGCAAGGATACCGCCTGCGTGATCGGGAACGGCGTTGTGGTCGACCCCGTGGAACTGGTGAAGGAAATGAAGGGACTTCAGGCACAGGATGTGGATATTTCCAACATTCAGCTCTCCTCCCGTTGTCACCTTATCATGCCCTGGCATAAACTGCTGGATGCCTATAACGAAAACAAGGCTTCCAAGGAAAAGAAAATCGGGACCACCAAACGCGGGATCGGCCCTGCTTATGCCGCAAAAGCCAACCGCGTGGGCATCCGTGCCTGTGATATGCTGAAAATGGATCGTTTCGAAGCTCTGTTCCGGGAACAGGCGGCGGAATACAATAAAGTCTATACTCCCTTCGGCGCGGAACTCCTGGATGTGGATGCCGCATGGCAGGATGTGAAGGCCGCCGCTGAATGGCTGCTCCCCTATGTGAAAGATACCGTCGTCACCGTCAATCAGGCTGCCAAAGCCGGAAAAACGGTCCTCCTCGAAGGCGCACAAGGTGCATTCCTGGATATTGACCACGGAACATATCCCTTTGTCACCAGCAGCACCACCACCAGCGGCGGTGCCTGCGGGGGGACCGGTCTGCCGCCCCGTGCCATTGATGAAGTCTGGGGCGTTCTCAAAGCCTATACCACCCGTGTCGGCGAAGGTCCGTTCCCCACGGAACAGGATAACGAAATGGGTGAATTCCTCCGTACAAAAGGCGGCGAATTCGGTGCGACCACCGGACGTTCCCGTCGTTGCGGCTGGCTGGACATCATTGCGTCCCGTCACAGTTGCATGGTGAACGGCGTTGACCTGCTTGCCGTGACGAAACTGGACGTGATGGATGAACTGGATGAAGTCAAGATCTGTGTTGCCTACCGTTTGAACGGGGAAGAGATCACTTACTTCCCGGCGGATGTGGAAGATCTGGCGAAAGTGGAACCGGTATACGAAACCATGCCCGGCTGGAAGTGTGATACCACCAAAGCAAAATGCTGGGCGGATCTCCCCGTCAATGCACAGAAATATCTGGAACATGTCGCGGAACTTCTGGAAGCAAAGATCGGTATCGTCTCCATCGGTCCCAAACGCGATCAGACTTTCCGGATCGGCGAATAAGCAAGAGTCCGGAACATGAAGAGGCGGGGACTCAGTAATCTTCATTCTCCGCTTTTGAACGGAGAGGAAAACCGGAATCGCGGGCAGCAGGAGGAATCCGGTCCTGTTGCCTCTGCCATCCGCAGTTTTTTCTCCCGTTTCGATTTGATGCAGATACTCCCCATGTTGGCTCTCGTCACCGTGGGGATCCTTTTTATCTACGGGACAGGGGAACAGGCTCTTTACGGTGCCGGTCTCTTCTGGAAAAGACAGCTCGTTTACTTTCTTGCCGGGTTTGTCTTATGGTTTTTTCTGATCTTTTTTGATTACCGCTGGCTGGGCCCGGGCGGTGCAGCCTTTTACCCCTTTGCACTTGCACTGCTGGTGCTGGTGCTGTTCACGGAGGCACGGAACGGTGCACACCGCTGGCTTGAGATCGGCGGGATCAGTATTCAGCCGTCCGAGTTCGCCAAACTGGCGGTGATCCTGTGTGTCTCCTGGGTACTCTCATTCAAACGGGCGGATATCAACCGTCCGCTCTGGGCATTGCTTGTCATGGTGATCGCAGGGATCCCGTTTGCGCTGGTTTTTCTGGAACCGGACTTCGGGACATCGCTGGTGCTTCTGCCCATTACGGCAGCCATCGCTTTTGCCGCCAACCTGAAAATACGGTATATCCTGATCCTGCTGGCGATCGTTATGGTGGCGGTCCCCATTTCCTACCGCTGTATGCGCCCCTACCAGAAAGAACGTATCCACACGTTTCTGGACCCGGAACGCGACCCGTTGAACCGGGGGTGGAATGCCCGGCAGTCCGAATTTGCAGTGGGGAGCGGCGGGATCCACGGAAAAGGATTCATGAACGGGACCCATTGTATGCTTGGCTATCTGCCGAAACGGGTGGCGAATTCGGACTTTATTTTTCCTGTGATCTCGGAAGAGACCGGGTTCATCGGTTCTTTTTCCCTGCTTCTGCTGTTCGGCTTGCTGCTGTTTTCCATTCTGCGAACGGCGTTGCTTGCGCCGGATGCCTTCGGCAGGTATCTGTGTGTGGGGATCGGGACCCTGATTGCAGTACACACCGTCATCAACATCGGTATGTGTATCCGTCTGGTCCCCATTACGGGGCTTCCGCTGCCGTTGATCAGTTACGGCGGAACGTTTCTGGTCACGAATATGATCTATCTCGGGATCGTGCAGTCGGTTTACGCACACCGTTCCCGGGAGTCATTCCTTGAAGTATGATCACTTTTTCTGCCGCTGAATGGTGAGGTCGGTCATATCATTGGAGACGGTTTCCAGCGTGGCTCCGGAGAAAAACGGATTGTCCTCCGGCAGCAGCGTGGAAACCACTTCCATCACTCTGCGGGATATACGCACCGGACCATGCACCGCATCCTCTGCTTTTACCGGGATCATCACCGAGGTTTCGAACTTGAAGTCATACCCCGGGATCCCGTTCCCCTGCGCCAGAAGGTTCACACGATGTACCGGGAGCCCTTCCAGGATCGTCACCCCGGAATATTCTGCAAAGCTGTCCACTGTCGACTTATGCGCAGGGATTTCCCGTTGATGCAATGCAGCAAGAATGGGGGTGATATCCATGGGAAGATGTTTCCCCTGTTCCATCTTCCGTTTCGCGCCCATGTAGTTCATGATGGGATCATTGCCGGGTGCGAATACGGTACGGAACAATGCCAATGCTTCCGCTTCCATTTTACCATCGGCTTTCGGGATCGCCGGACCGCCCATGACGGCATCCGCCAGTTCCGTTCCGGTGAGTGCCTGACGGAACCGGTATTCCGTTTTGTTGTTCTTCCGGGAAACAAGCACGGTACGCCCGGTCAGTTCGGGAAAGTCTTTCCGTACTCCGTTGACCGTTGCCTGCAGTGAGAAGATCTCAAACTCATATTCTGTGCTGATTTCCTTCCCCGTACGCTGTTCACCACGGTAATACAGTTTCCCGGAAAGCAGGATCTCTCTGACATCTCTGCGCAACGGCGGCTGGGCGACACCCAGGAGTTTCAGCTCGCAGTTCCGGGTCTGATTGGACCGGACCCGGTAGAGATAGGTATGCCCCGGTTTCAGGGATCCGGTGAAATCGATCTCTGTTTGTTTGCTTTCATTCGCAAACAGAGGCAGGGCGGCAAGCAGAAAAAGGAGAACGAAATATTTTTTCATCAGATAAACTCGAAATCATCCATGGTTTCCAGTTCCGCGCGGACAAAATCCGCGGCTTGTGCGAATGCCCGGGCACGGTGACTGATCGTGTCTTTTACGTCCGAACCCAGTTCCCCGAAGGTCTTGTCATAGCCGTCCGGGATGAAAATGGGATCGTATCCGAACCCGGCATTTCCCCGGGCTTCCTGCGCGATGACACCGTGTACTTCCCCCCGGAACTGCGCCACCAGATGTCCGCGGTATGCCAGAGAGATGACACATACGAACATCGCTTTGCGGTTGGTCACGCCTTCCATGTTTTTCAACAGCTTGGCGATGCGGCCTTCGTTGGTCTCGGCGTACCGTGCGGAATAGATTCCCGGTTCCCCGTTGAGAGCCTCCACCACCAGTCCGGAATCATCGGCAAACGCGGAAATATCGGCATACCGGGATGCCTGTTCCGCTTTCATGGCGGAGTTTTCTTCGAAGGTCGCCCCGTTTTCGATGAGTTCGGGCAGACCGCCCACGTCATCGGGTGAAAGGATACGCAGACTTTCGGGCTGATCCCGGAACATATCCTGAAATTCCTGTATTTTATGTTTGTTCGAAGTAGCCGCCAACAATTGAAGCATGATCTTTCTCCTTGCGTTTGATCTGATTTTTCATGACATACCGGTAATTTATCACAAATATTGCAATTTCGCAATTATTTTTTTTGAAAAAATTGAAAAGTAGTGCTATATTATAGCGTTTGATGCGGTTTTTTCGTCATTTTCCGCGTCATAACCTGGTAAACTGTGTCCGGAAGGAGATTTTTTTGTCATGTTGATGCAATTACTCAAAGGTAAAATTCATCGCGCACATATCACCCATTGCGACCTGGATTATGAAGGATCCCTGGAAATCGATCCGGAAATCCTCGCCGCCGCTGACATTCTTCCTTATGAAAAGATCCTCGTCGTCAACGCCACCAATGGCGAACGGCTGGAAACCTACGCCATCCCCGGCGAACCCGGCACAAAGATCTTCCGGCTCAATGGCGCCGCCGCTCACCGCGGCCGCATCGGTGACATCATCACCATCATGTGTTTTGCGTCTTACGAAAAGGCGGAAGCCGCGGAACATCTCCCCACAGTCCTTGTGATGGATGCGGAAAACAACATCGCGGTCCGGCGCAAAGGCAGAACCGTCATCTGACGACCTGCTTTCCTTTGATACAAAACAGGCTGCTGCAAGACATGTGTTCTGCAGCAGCCTGATTATTTTCCCGCGTGGATGCGGAGCGATTTCTTACTTTTTGATCAGCTTGCGCAATTCGATCTGACAGTCACCCAACCAGTTGTCAAGCGGTCCGCAGCAGTATGCCAGCAGAACATGTCCTTTCTTCTTTTTCGGGAAATGGATGGCTGTATAACAGTAAACGTGTCCGATATCCGAACCCAGTACCGTATGATCCTCCCAGCTTTCTCCTTCGTCATGACTGTATGCCATCACAAACGGCGTTCTGCCGCAGGAACCACGGTCGTACGGGATCCCGTAACGGGGATCATGGTCGT
This sequence comes from Victivallales bacterium, assembly GCA_045592785.1. Classification (GTDB taxonomy): domain Bacteria; phylum Verrucomicrobiota; class Lentisphaeria; order Victivallales; family UBA1829; genus RGIG8244. Next base: position 12,341 of record JAZNVL010000022.1, read on the forward strand.
TCCAAACGGCGATCCAATCTCCGGTGGCGGGATCGGCTTTGATGCTCATGGGGGATTCCGGAGCCTGAAATTCGGGCGCGGGGACCGGCGCACTCCAGCTTTCGCCGCCGTCCGTGGAAAATGCCTTGTACTGACACCCTCCATTGGTACGGAACCACATCATGACCGATCCATCTTTCCGTTCGATCGCACCCGGTTCCGCAAAACCGCTCCGCAGCCATTGGGGCGGATAACAGGTCTGACGGGATTTGTGCCAGGTCGCGCCGTCATCGTCGGAGTAGAAACAGAACGCGATCCCCTGGGGGACCGGAGAGGGAACATACAACGATGTGGGGAGCAGGATCCTGCCGGATTTCAGCTGGATCAGACGGTCATTGGCGATAACGTAATACGCCGGCGGCGTTTTCGGGATGGGGACGGGCTCGCTCCAGGTCTTGCCTTCATCCTGCGAGATGCGGTAAATGGGACGGCAATCCACATAATCGTATTCTTTGTAATATGTTTTTTCCAGATAGGCAAATGCAATGGCACCGGACTGCAGACGGAGCAGAGAGACACTCATCACATTCATCGCTTTGTTCCGCACCAGAATCTTCGGTTTGGACCAGGTTTTCGTTTTCGGGGAATAGATGATCTGTGCCAGGTCGGCAACCGCATGGTCATCCCAACAGCCTCTGTACTTGGTGTAAATGAACAAAGTGGACCCATCTTTGAGATCGACGAATGCCCCTTCCGAATTCCGGGCATTTCCTTTCCCGTGTGTAATTTTTAAATCCATTGCAATATTCTCCTTGCTTGATTTATCTGTTTGAATAAGTCATTGAAATCAATATAGCATAGCTCTGAAAAATGTCAAATCGTTTTTTTGTCGTATTATAAAATTTTTCAGTAAATTTATTTTTTCAATTCACCGTGAAACGCGACGTGCCGGAAAAGGACGTCAAAAAGTAAAACTGCCTTATATGTGAGCGCGTTCGCTCATGCAGCAGTTTATTTTATCAGGGAAGGATGTCTGTGATCCAGCCGCCTGCGATCTGACGGTCTTCATCGTAGATCACTGCCGCCTGTCCCGGTGTCACTGCGCGTACCGGTGTCTCAAACCGTATCACGCCGGTCCCGTCTTCCTTGCAGGTGATTTCCGCCGGAACGGGGAGGGAACGGTAACGGATCTGCACCAGTGCGCGGAAGGGGGAGGGCGGGAGTGTCCCGTGGACAACAAGACCATGAAAACGCAGTCCGCTGCTCATCAGGAAAGACTGGTCCGTGACCAGTTCCACCTTCGCTTCTGCGGGGATGATCCGCCGGACATAAGCCGGTTTTCCCAGTGCGACCCCGGTTCCTTTCCGTTGTCCGGGGGTATAAAGATGGATCCCTGCGTGTTTGCCAAGTGTGTTTCCATTCATATCCGTAAATACGCCGGGCGTGATCTCGCCGTGAAATGTCTGACGGAGAAGTTCGCCCACCGGGAGTTCGGGTGAGGCAAAACAGATATCCTGACTTTCCGGATCGGAAGCATTGGGCAAGCCCAGTTCCGTGACCATCTGCCGGACTTCCTCCTTCGTCATTGCGCCGAGTGGAAACCGGCTGAATGAAAGTTGTTCTTCACGCAAACCGAAAAGGAAATAACTCTGATCTTTCTTCCGGTCCGCACCGCGATACAGCATTCCGTTATGCAGTTGCGCGTAATGCCCGGTGACGAGAGCGGAGCAGCCCTGTTCTTTCGCGTATTCCGTGAGCACGCCGAACTTGAAAACGGGATTGCAGATGGCGCAGGGATTTGGCGTACGCCCGGCGGCATATTCCTCCCAGCAGAACCGCATGACTTTCTCCCGGAAGGCATCGGAGAGATCCAGAATATCCAACGGGATCCCCAACTGTTCCGCAACGAGTTTGACCCGGGAGAGGTCTTTCCCCGGCAGAAGATCCATGTATACCGCGCGGACACGACATCCTGTCCGCATGGTGAGATATGCGGCGGCAGAGGAATCGATCCCCCCACTGAATGCGAGAAGTACGGTGTCCTTTTCCGTGAGTCCGTGGAGTGGATCGTAAGCCGTCAGCATGATGCCAGTTTCTCCGCGAGAGCTTCCCGGGAGATCCCCAGGAACCGGACGTATTTATTGCGTGATGTATCGCCGGAAACAACGCTGACTGCACTCTTGGGCAGTCCGGCAGCCTTCGCCAGGAATTTACAGAGTTCCGCATTCGCTTTGCCGTCCACGGGCGGTGCAGTGAGATAGACTTTGACCGCATCACCATAAAGTTCGCCCAGCGCATTTCGAGATGATCTGGGCTGGGCTTTGCATGGCAGATCCACCCCGCCATCCGCTTGACGGATCAGGGGAAGGATTTCTGCGGCGGTCATACAGCGGGAGTCTCCGGTGTATTGGGTACACTGCGGGGCATTTCCTCTTTTTCAGGGAGTTCCAGCAGGGTGCGGATCTCTGCGGCAGACATGGTTTCTTTTTCCAGAAGCGCATTCGCCAGTTTATCCAGCATATCCCGATGTTCGGTCAGGAGTTTCACCGCACGTTCGTGTCCTTCACGGATGATACGGCCAACTTCCTTGTCGATTTCCCGGAGTGTTTCTTCGGAGCAGGACTCATTGCGTGTGATGTCTCTGCCCAGATAAATGTGTTCGGATCTGGAATCATATTTGATCGGTCCGATTTTATCGCTCATACCGAAGGCACAGACCATGGCGTGTGCCAGGTCAGTGGCATGGGAAATATCCTGCTGTGCGCCGCTGGTGATGTCACCGAAAACAAGTTCCTCCGCCACACGGCCGCCCATACTCATGGCGATGCTGTCAAGCATTTCCAGCCGGGTACGGGAATAACGGTCTTCGTGTTCCATCATCATGGTCATACCCAATGCTCTGCCGCGGGGGATGATGGTGACTTTATGGAGCGGCACGCCGTAATCGCAGAAGAGGTTTACAATGGTGTGACCGGCTTCATGCCAGGCGGTGAGACGGCGTTCGTGTTCGGGGAGCTGCCGACTGCGGCGTTCTCTGCCGAAACAGACTTTATCTCTGGCTTCTTCCAGATCGCTCTGGGTGGCGGCAGTACGGTTGTTTCTTGCCGCAAGCAGTGCGGCTTCGTTGATGAGATTGGCAAGGTCCGCACCGCTGAAACCGGGCGTGCTTTTCGCGATTACACTCAAATCGGCAGCCGGTTCCAGCTTGATGGTCTTGGCATGACCTTCCAGAATCTGAAGACGTCCTTTGATATCGGGCAGGTCAATAACGATCTGACGGTCGAAACGGCCGGGACGGAGCAGGGCGGGGTCAAGCACGTCAGCGCGGTTGGTCGCTGCGAGAACGATCACGCCTTCCTGTGTTTCCAAACCATCCATTTCCACGAGCAGTGCGTTCAACGTCTGTTCGCGTTCGTCATGTCCGCCGCCGATACCGGTGAAACGGGAACGGCCCACGGCATCGATTTCGTCGATGAAGATCAGACTGGGCGCATGTTTACGAGCCTGTTCGAACATATCGCGGACACGGCTTGCGCCGACCCCGACGAACATTTCCACGAAGTCGGATCCGCTGATGGCGAAGAAGGGTACGCCGGACTCACCGGAGACGGCTTTTGCCATCAGGGTTTTTCCTGTTCCGGGAGGACCGGAAAGGAGTGCTCCTCTGGGGATTTTTCCGCCAAGCATTTTGAATTTGAGAGGATCCTTGAGGTAATCAACGATCTCTTTGGTTTCTTCTTTTGCTTCATCGCAACCGGCGACGTCGCTGAATTTCTTACCGTGTTCTTCGGGGAGGATCATGCGTGCTTTGCTTTTTCCGAACTGCATGGCACCTTTACCCGCATTGCGGATCTGCCGTGAGAACAGGAAATAGATGAACCCGACGATGAGGATCCCGATGACCACATTGACGATGAGGCTTTTGTACCAGTTGTCCCGCTGGAGATAAGTGACTTTGACCCCGTTTTTCTGAAGTTGCGTAATGAGTTTATCGGTGGCATAAAGCCGTGTGGTGTAAGTATGAGTCGCAGAGGTGTCCGCATCGGAAACCGTCAGATCGGTATCGCCGGAGGCTGTTTCCCCTGCTTTCAGTTCATATTTACCTTCTATATAAAGGATCTTATCGGATTCCGGCATGATATTGGCGGAAACGATATTGCCTTTGACCAGATTATCTTCAAATTCGAAAGGCGTCCATTCCACACGTTTCCCAGCGGCTGGATTATACTGGTAAATGAAGACGGTCGCCCCGACCAGGAAGATAAGGAACCATATAAGCAACGCCACAGGAGGACGATTGCCCTGCTTGCCCCGATTGTCTTGCTGTTGACTCATAACGTAAAAACTGCCTGATTCTTATGCGCGAAGCACGAGGTTCTGTTGTGTCTGCGGTTTGATCACAAGAGCCTGACCCGAAGATTGCATCCCGAATTTCATGATAAGCCATGCGAGAAGACCGATGACAAGGAGCGCGAGCAGTGCCAGGATCGCAAGCATGAGTTTCTGACCACTGTTGCTCTTGTTACGTTTCGCAAAGCCCATCTGTTCCATGCGGCGAATCTGCTGCGTGGTATTGGCGGCAGTGATGTCGATATCAGTCTTTGTCTGCTGCTGAACGACAGTTGTCACCGATTTGTCATCGCAATCGTAAAGGATCTCCACGCCACCGATCTGCAGAATATCGCTGGTTTGAAGTGTCTGGGATGTTACGGGTACGTTATTGACACGGGTTCCGTTGGTCGATCCCTGATCTTCCAGAATGTAGGTGTTTCCGCTTTTGACAAAACGGCAGTGATAAGTGCTGACCGTGGGATCTTTAATGCAAATATCCCGTTCATCAACACGTCCGACCGTGTGTTGATCTTTGGTCAGTTCGAATGTTCTTCCGCGAAACTGTTCGGATAAGATGATTAGTTTCGGAATTCCAGCCATTACATTTTACTCCTGATTAATTCGATATAACGATGTCCGGATCATGATCAATAAAATCACAGAGTCTGGACGCGGCTTATATAATATAATGCCATTTTCTCATTTTGAAAGTCCAAAAATAAAAAAAAATCAAAAAAAATTTGCAATAAGTCGCAATATTTTTCATTTCCGGGGTGGAATTTTACCAAAACATGGGCTATATTATAGTTTTGACAATAGCGTATAATCATTTTAACAAATACAAAGGATCGAAAAATGAAGAGTCAAGAAGTTATCGAGTCCGCAATCTCTTTCGATTGCAACGCAACGGCACCCTGTGCCAACGAAATCAAGTTCACCGTCGCCGCAGCAGGTGTCGATGCCGCTTTCAATGAAGCTGCAAAGGCCGCCTCCAAATATGCGAAAATGCCCGGCTTCCGTCCCGGCAAAGCCCCTCTCGCCATGGTCAAAGCACGTTGTGCTGATTACATCCTGGAAGAAGTGGAACGCAGTCTCCAGCAGACCGGGTTCGCCGTTTTCTCCAAGAAAGATGAAGGAAAGACCGATATCGTTGCATTCGGCAAAATGGATGCTCCGGAAAAGCCTGCCGCCGGTAAAGATTACTGCTTCACCATCACGGTGGAAGTCGCTCCCGCCATCGAACTGCCCGATTACAAAGCATTCGAAAAGCCCGAGATCACCGTGGATGATGTGGAAAAACGCGTTGCGGACCGTCTCGCTTACATGAAACAGATCTACGCAGAATATCTCCCGCTGGAAGATAAGACCGTGGAAGATGGCGACATGCTCAAGGTTTCTTATGAATCCGATTACGCTCTTCCCGAAGATGCAGCTCCCGCTCTCGCACGCGCTGTGAAAGCGGATGAATCCTGGCTGCACATCATCGAACCGGAACAGATCCCCGGCATGAACGCGGCTCTCAAAGGCGGCGTCAAGGGCGGTGAATATGAATTCACAGCGGAATATCCCGCTGACTGGCGTCAGGAAGAACTCCGCGGCGTTTCCGTGAAATACAAAGTCAAAATCAATGACGGACAGCGCAAAGTGGAACTGAAAGACGATCAGGCTCTCGCAGAAAAGATGAAAATCGAATCTGTGGATGAAATGATGAAGAACTTCCGCGAAATGGCAGAACGGGAACAGCAGGGCGAAGCAGCCCAGAAGAAGCAGGAAAAACTGCAGGAAATGCTGTTGGAAAAGACTCCCGAATTTGCTCTGCCGGAAGCATTGGTCAACGAAGCCGCACAGCGCGAATTCAACCGCATCGTGAACCGTCTTGTCCGCTCCCAGGAAGATGTGGAAGCGTTCAAGAACGATCAGGAAAAACACCTTGCCGATGCGAAGAAAGCCGGTGAAGAATATATGCGTAAGTTCCTGATCCTCCGTGCGATCTCCAAGGCGGAAAACGTGACTGTCACCGACGAAGAAGTCGATGCACAGATCCGCTACATGTGCATGTATACGGGCAGCAAGGAAGAAGATGTCCGTAAGAACCTGGAACGCAGCAATGGTATGGATGAAGTCCGTGAAGACATCCTCATGGGCAAGACTCTTCATACCGTTGCCGAAGCGATCTGGGCATAATTCAGTGTTTGGTGAAAGAAAGGAGTTTTGATCCATGAGCAGCAAATCTTTTTACGTTCCTATGGTTGTCGAACAGACCGGTTCCGGTGAACGCGGGTATGATATTTATTCCCGTCTTCTGAAAGACCGTATCATTCTGCTTGGCACTCCCATTGATGACAACGTTGCCAATCTCATTGTTGCAGAACTCCTCTTTCTTCAATCGGAAGATCCCAAGAAGGATATCGACCTGTATATCAATTCGCCCGGCGGCTCTGTAACTGCCGGACTTGCCATCTATGACTGTATGCAGATGCTTTCCTGCGATGTCCGCACTTATTGCGTTGGACAGGCGGCAAGCATGGGGGCTGTCCTGCTCTGTGCGGGTGCCAAAGGCAAACGTTTTGCGTTGCCCAATTCCCGTATCATGATCCACCAGCCCTGGGGCGGTGCGCAGGGAACGGCATCCGATATCGATATTCAGGCAAAAGAGATCCTGAAACTGCGTACCCGTCTTAACGGTATCATTGCGTATCATTCCGGTCAGACGGCAGCCAAAGTTGCCAAAGATACGGATCGCGACAATTTCATGTCTGCGGAAGAAGCGGCGAAATACGGTCTGGTGGATATCGCCATGAAACACAAAGCCTGTCCCGGCGATAAGGATTGAGTGGTGGTCGTACATGGATAAGGATAAAGTACGTTGTTCATTCTGCGGAAAACCGCAGGAACCGGGACAGATGATCGTCACGGAGCAAGGCGTCGGGATCTGCCGTCACTGCGTTGATATCTGCAGTCAGATGTATGGAGATGTCGCATCCCGGAAGAAAAAGCCGGAAAAGAGCATGGCAAATTACATTTCCAGTCTCAAGGTCCCCAAGCCCATGGAGATCAAAGAGACCCTCGATAAATATGTTGTGGGACAGGAAAAGACCAAGAAAGCTCTTTCCGTTGCGGTGTATAATCATTACAAACGGTTGCAGACGCTCCATGCGCAGGATGACAGTGACGATGTGAAGCTGGAAAAAAGCAATGTGCTTCTCGTCGGTCCCACCGGGTCCGGGAAGACGCTTATCGCCCGAACACTGGCTGAATTGCTGGATGTCCCGTTCTGCATCGCCGATGCCACCACATTGACCGAAGCCGGGTATGTGGGTGAAGATGTGGAAAACATCATTCTCCGTCTGGTGCAGGCGGCGGATTTTGATATTGCCAAAGCCCAGCTGGGTATCATCTATGTGGATGAGATCGACAAGATCGCACGGAAGAATGATAACGTTTCCATCACCCGTGACGTTTCCGGGGAAGGGGTGCAGCAGGCTCTTCTGAAGATCCTGGAAGGGACCGTTGCCAACGTGCCGCCGAAGGGCGGACGGAAGCATCCGGAACAGGAATATCTCCGTGTGGATACTACAAATATTCTGTTTATCTGCGGCGGTGCGTTTGTGGGTTTGGATAAGATCATTCAGCGCAGAGTCGGGAAACATGTTCTCGGGTTCGGCAAGGAATCGGAACAGCGCGCCAATGAAGAATTGGATATGAAGAAGGCGTTTGCCCGTACGGAACCGGAAGATCTGATCCATTTCGGATTGATCCCGGAATTCGTGGGACGTCTTCCGGTGGTCACATCTCTGGAACCGTTGGATAAAGAAGCGTTGATGAAGATCCTCACGGAACCGAAGAATGCCGTGACCCGTCAGTTTGCCAAACTTCTGGGCATGGAAGGTGTGAAACTCACATTCCGCAAAGATGCACTGGAAGTCCTGGCAGAGAAGGCCGCCGAAAAAGGTACCGGTGCCCGCGGACTGCGTTCGCTCATCGAAACATTGATGATGGAGATCATGTTCCGCGTACCTTCGGAAAAGAATGTGAAGGAATGTATCATCACCCGTGAAACCGTGAATGGTGCATCGCCTGAACTCAAATACAACAAGTAATGAATCATGGCTCTGATCCTCGGCATTGAAACCAGCTGCGATGAAACATCCGCTGCCGTTGTGGAAGATGGACAGCGTGTGCTCTCCTGTTCCGTTGCCACCCAGATCGCGAAACATGCCCCTTACGGCGGCGTGATCCCGGAACTGGCAGCGCGGGAACACCTCACTGCGATCAACCCTGTGGTGGAGGAAGCTCTCAAAAATGCCGGGGTGACTCCGGAACAGCTTTCCGCTGTGGCTGTGACTCATGCGCCGGGGCTGATCCCCGCGTTGCTGGTGGGGATCCAGTTTGCCAAAGGTTTTTCCCGTACCTACGATCTCCCGTTGATCGGGATCAACCATTTTCTCGCTCATATCTGCGGGACTTTTCTGGATCACGAAAGTTATGCCATCGATGATCCGTCGTTATACCCCATGCTCGCCCTGGTCGTCTCCGGCGGTCATACGTCCATCGTTCTTCTGCAGGAAGACAAGGTGGCGAAACTGATCGGGACCACGTTGGATGATGCGGCAGGGGAAGCCTTTGACAAGGCAGCCAAGCTGATGAATCTGGGGTATCCCGGCGGACCGGTCATTGAACGGCTGGCGAAAACGGGGAATCCCGCCGCGTTCCATTTTCCGCGTTCTCTCACCGGATCGGCGGGAAAGGCACTTGACCCGGAAAACCGTTTCCATTTCAGTTTCAGCGGGTTGAAAACGGCACTGCTGTATCATGTGAAACGGAATGGCGGCGCCGGGATGTTCCAGGGTGATCTGCTGCATGATACACTGGCATCCTATCAGGAAGCGATCGTGGATGTATTGTGCCGGAAAGCCTTTGATGCGGCGAAATGTTTCGGGGCAAAGACTGCGATCCTCTGCGGCGGTGTGGCGTGTAATACCGCACTCCGCACCCGTTTTCTGGAGTCCGGACCCCGTGATCTGCGGTTGATCGCGGCACAGAAGAAATACTGTACGGATAACGGTGCCATGGTCGGCGGACTCGGTTATTATTATTATCGTGCCGGACTGTTTGATGATCTGTCTCTGGATGCAAAAGCCCGTCTTCCGTTGGAGACCCGACTTCCATAAAATAATTCAGGAGTGAAAGCAATGAAACTGGATTTGGATCAAATTCAACATGGTATCGTTTGTTTTACCTTTGATGACAGAAATTTTCAAGGCTGGCATGATGCCATCCCGCTGTTCGAAAAATATAACGCACACGCCACATTCTTTGTTCATGGTCCCATCGACGATACGGCGTTATCCACCATGCGTGAACTGCGTGCCCATGGTCATACGGTGGGACTTCACTCTCTGACCCATGCCAATGCGCCGGAGTTCATCGCGGAACACGGGGCGGAAGAATATCTGAAACAGGAGATCCTTCCCCAGGTGGATGTTTGCAATGCCAATGATTTCCCTGTACAGTATTTCGGCTATCCCAACAACCGCAGAACGGAAGAAACGGATCAACTGCTGTCACCGTATTTCAACCGGTTCCGTGCCGGTTTGGGCGGATTGAAAGAAGTGTATCTGCCGGATCACGAACCCATTTACCGTACGCTTGCATCGCTCTCTGACGACCGGGTGATGAATGGAGTCGGGATCGGGGAGTATTACAATACAGACCCGGAACAGATCGTGAATGTGATCCGCCGTGCAGCCGCGGAGAACAAACAGGTGACATTTTTCTCACACAACATTGCGCCGGGTGCGCCCCACGTCCACATGCCGACCGAGTTTCTGGAATTGTTTCTTGCGGAAACGGAAGTATACGATATCAAAGCAGTTGGGTTTGAAGAACTGCCCTAATCATTGAGGTGATCTATGGCGATCGTGTTTGCATTCTGCTGTCTGGCTTGTGCCGCTGCAAACGATTTGCTTTTCAAGTTTTTTGCACGGAAACCCAGATCCCGCGGATTCTTTGTCATGGTCATCGGGATCGTGTGGGGGATCTTCGCCTGTTTTCTCCCGGATAAATGCGGGGAGGCGGGCTGGGGACCGGTGATCGTGTGGGGGATCATTTCCGGCTTGTTTTCTGTTGTCGGCAACATTCTGCTGATCGAATCCATGAGTTACCAGAGTGCAGGGATCTGCTCCACGATCTACCGTTTGAACCTGGCTCTGGTCATTCCGGGTGCGGCGATCCTTTATCATGAGATGCATCCCTGGTATCAATACATCGGGATCGCGTTCGCCTTGCTGGCGGTCCTGCTTTTTCTTCCGACGAAAGCGGAACGGGCAGGGGACAGCAATCACGACAAGAAGATGCTTGGACTTGTGCTTGTGATCATTGCATCCGTATTGCGGGCTGGCATGGGGCTTTCTTATGAATACGCCTTTGATTATGCGGGTGCGACGCCCAACGGAGTGAATCTCATCAACAGTTTCTGCTGGGTGCTGGGAGGACCGGTCTATTGGCTGTTCCGGGAACGCAAACAGGAGTCCGGCGGGGTGAAGTCACTGACATTCTACGGAGGACTTTCCGGTTTGTTTGTGTTCGGGATCGTCTTTTTCATGGCGCAGGCGCAGTCGTTGGGTGATGCGGGTATCGTATTGCCGATCGCGCAAATGAGTTTTATCCTGACCGCGGTCCTGGGCTTTTTCTTTTTGAAAGAAAAATTATCCCGCAACAAGATCATTGCCCTCGTCTTTGGTGTTGTTGCATTGCTGCTTTTGAGTCTCAAATAATAACAAGGAGTACATGTCATGGTTGATGTATGCGGTTACATTTCTGCAGAAGAAGAACGGATCAATGCCACGCTGTATCAGAGTAGTATGGCATTGTCTTTCCTGATCGACGGTTTTCATGCAACATTGCGTTCCACGCTTTATTCCTGGGGGATAAGTGACCGTCAGGAGTCGGCTTCCTTCCGGCATGTCGCCTCTCCGTTTTCCCGCTTCTGGTACTTTGAAAGAAACGGCGGGGAAATCTTTTTTGAAGATACCGGAGAAACCATTGTCATGAAACCGGGACAACGTTACATCGTTTCCCCGGGCCATCCGTTTGTTGTCACTTATTACCCGAATTCTCTTTTGTATTACGCCCATTTTTCCGTTCTTGACTGGACAGGACAGCGTTTATTCCGTCATGCGGCACCTCTGTATACCCCGGAGGGACCTGCGGATGAAAAGTTTGTAAAAGAAGCGTGGGAAAGGCGCTGTGCCAGTGCAGCACTTCCGATTCTTGTTCATATTGCCGCATGTTATCTGACCGGGAACTGGGCGGACCTGCGTACGGAATATGAATTCTGTGCAAAGTTCAAGAACGTGTTTGAATATATGGAGTCCGCCAAGCCCGCCATTTTGCGCGTGGGCGTCATGGCGCAGAAAATGAATATGACCCAGGCGGCATTCTCCCGCAGTTTCCACTCTGTTATGGGGGTGACGCCGAAAGATTTTCTGACCCGGTATTATCTGGAAACTGCTATCGATCTGCTCTGCGGTTCCGATATCAGCATTGCGGAAACCGCGCGTCGGCTCGGTCATACCAATGTGCCGAACTTCTTCCATACGTTCAAGCGTCTGACGGGGATCTCCCCTGCGGATTACCGCAAGAAGGTGTAACACTTTCTTTTCAAAGCAAAAAAAATGAGGCAGCTGTATTTCTGCAGCTGCCTCAATTTTTTTTGACTGTCTCTTACGGGATTCCGTTCATTTCCACAATGGAGGGATCATAATCTGCTGGGGGAACGTAACCCAGGAAGTCGATCACGGTTGCGGGAATGGAGCTGATGCCCAGTCCGGTCTTCAATGTGGTGCTGTATTCCCCTGCATTGGCGGGGTCGAAGATGATCGCCGGGACCGGATTGAGGGAGTGACTGGTCTTGCGTTTGGGTGCGCCGGTCTTCTTATCCAGCTTGACGGCACCGGTCTTATCGTGTTCGTACATATCATCGGCGTTACCGTGGTCCGCGGTGATGATCATGACACCGCCGGCTTTTTCCACTGCGTTGTAGATCCGTTCCAGACAGATATCCAGAGCTGCCATGGAAGTCTGTACCGCCTGATACACACCGGTATGACCGACCATGTCGCCATTGGGGAAGTTGAGACGGATGAACTGATATTTGCCTTCGGCAATGGCATCGCAGACCTGATCGGTGATGAGTGCGCACTGCATCCAGGGACGCTGTTCGAAGGGAACGACGTCGGAGGGGACTTCCACATACTTTTCGGTCTTGGGATCGAACATGCCGGACCGGTTCCCGTTGAAGAAGTAGGTCACATGTCCGAACTTCTGGGTTTCGCTGATGGCGAGCTGCGTGATCCCGGTCGTTGCCAGGTATTCACCCAGCGTGCGGTCGATTTCCGGCGGATTCACCAGATAATGATTCGGGATATGCAGGTCGCCGTCGTATTCCATCATGCCGGCATAATAGACCTGGGGGTAGGGTGTCCGTTCGAATTTGTCGAAGTCGGGCTGTTCGAACGCCTGACTGATTTCCAGCGCGCGGTCGCCGCGGAAGTTGAAGTAAACAACGGCATCGCCGTCCTTGATTGCGCCGACAGGAGTTGCGCCGTCATCGGAGATGACGAAGGGCGGCAGATCCTGGTCGATGGCTTTTGTTTCAGCGCGGAGCGTTTCGATGGCTTCGTGCGCGTTCTTGAAGTATCTGCCTTTTCCGGCGACATGGGTTTCCCAGCCCTTGCGGACCATATCCCAGTTTGCACCGTAGCGGTCCATGGTGATGACCATACGTCCGCCGCCGGAAGCGATGCGGCAATCGGCACCGGCTGCGGCAGCCTGATCCGCCAGCCAGGATTCGAAGGGATCCACATAATCCAGAGCGGAGGTTTCGGGAACGTCACGGCCATCCAGGAGGATGTGGAGACGGATGGATTTGACACCTTCCGCCAGTGCTTTTGTGATCATGCCTTTGAGGTGATCGATATGACTGTGCACGTTCCCGTCGGAGAAGAGCCCGATGAAGTGGAGCGTGGACTGTTTTTCATTGACTTTGCCGATGAGTTCTTTCCAGGTATCGCCTTCGAACATGCGACCTGTTTCGATCGCCTGTGTGACGAGTTTTGCGCCCTGTGCGAAAACGCGGCCGCAACCCATGGCATTGTGTCCGACTTCACTGTTGCCCATATCGGCATCACTGGGAAGTCCCACGGCGGTCCCGTGCGCTTTCAGGGTGGTCATGGGCAGTTTATCCATCATGTAGTGAAGGAAGGGTGTATTGGAATCCAGTACGGCATCGCCTTCCTGATATTTACCGATACCGACCCCGTCCATGATGACCAGGACCACCGGTCCTTTACGGGTTTGGAATTTCGGATTTTTTGCGAGTGGTTCGAGCATGTTGTTATCTCCTGTTAAGTTTGATTTGATTACGGTTTATGATTGACAGCGGCGAGAATGAGTTTGATAAATTCCTGAACCGCGGCGTGTTCGGTTTCCATCTGTTCGGAATAAGTGATCCGGATCTTGATGATGTGCTGTTTCTGTGACATGAGATAAAGCACGGAAATAAACGCTTCATCCTGCACAACGATGCGGAATTTCGCCATGTCATTGATCAGCGGTGCATTTTCCGGCGGAAGCTGTTTCACCGATTTGATCTGCTTTGACTGCTGATTCATGATCAGTATCTTCTGGATCGTTTCCTTCACATGGGCCTGATACAACGGTGTCGTCAACGGCTTGGCGGCATCCGCTTCCAGACGGTAGATGAATACATCGGCAAAGGTCCCCGTTTCATTTTCGTAAGCGATCACGGTGCCGTACCGGGGATCCGGATTGATCCGCACAGAGACTTTTTCGAAGGTATCCATTCTGGCAGGGAAGGAGACCCCGGTATTGGCATCGGTGTAAGGTTCCCCCGCCGGCTTGCGGACGATTTCCGTGCCGGAAAGGAGGCCTGTGCATGTGAACGAGAGAGCAGTCAGGGCAAAGATCAGTTTTTTTCGAAGATTTTTTTCCATTTGTCCAGTTGTCCGCGGACGGCCTGAAACCCGGTACCGCCGGGGATCTCGCGTCCTGCTACTGCATGTTCGGGTGAGAAAAGTTTTTTCATAGAGGCATCGGCTTCGGGGAAGACCTTTTTCATTTCCGCCAGCGTGACTTTATCGAGCGGTTTGCCTTTATCCTGTGCGTATTTGACCAGCGCGCCGACTTTATGATGCGCATGACGGAAGGGCACGCCTTTGCGGACCAGAGCTTCCGCCAGGTCAGTCGCCATGAGACCGGGTTCCGATGCCGCCGCGTGCATCCGGTCGGGATTGAGTTTCATGGAGAGGATCATTTCCGGATAAACGGAGAGGATCCCTTCCACGGTATCGATGGCATCAAAGAGCGGTTCCTTGTCTTCCTGCAGATCCCGGTTGTAAGTGAGGGGCAGTCCTTTGCAGATGGTGAGCATGGCAACGAGATCGCCGTAGACCCGTCCGGTTTTCCCGCGGGAAAGTTCCGCCAGGTCGGGGTTTTTCTTCTGGGGCATGAGACTGGATCCGGTGCAGAAGGCATCGCCGAAGGTCATGAAAGAGAATTCCTGACTCATCCAGAGGATCAGGTCTTCGGAAAGACGGGAGATGTGCATGGCGAAGATCGAGAGCGCGGAAAGCAGTTCACAGGCGAAATCCCGGTCCGCAACCGCATCCATGCTGTTTTGGGTCATGACGGGGAAGTTCAGTTTCTTCCGCACGAATTCCCGGTCGATGGGCAGCGTGGAACCGGCGATGGCGCCGGATCCCAGAGGCATGATATTGATCCGTTTTCTTGCATCGGCGAGCCGTCCCAGGTCCCGTTCCAGCATTTCCACATACGCCAGAAGGTGATGGGCAAAAAGAACGGGCTGTGCGTGCTGCAAATGAGTGAACCCGGGGAGGATGACTTTATCGTTCTGATCGGCTTTGGTCCAGAGTGCTTTCTGAAGTTTCCGGATCTTCTCCTGAATGATATCGATCTCATCCCGGAGATAAAGCCGGATATCCAGGGCGATCTGGTCGTTACGGCTGCGGGCGGTGTGAACGCGTGCGCCTTCATCGCCCAGTGCTTCGATCAATGCACTTTCGATGTGCATGTGAATATCTTCCAGTTCCGCAGTGAACGTGAAGTCGCCTTCATCGATCCGGGCACGGATCTTATCCAGTTCCGCAACGATGGCAGACGCGGATTTTTTCGGAATGATCCCGGCTGCGCCCAGCATGGCGGCATGTGCTTTGCTGCCGCAGATGTCATGACGGTAAAGCCGTTTATCGTAGGAGATGGATTCGGTGAAAATACGGACTGCATCCCGTGCATCCTCAGAAAATCTTCCGCCCCAGAGAGCCATACTGTGTATCCTTGTGTTAAATTACATGATTTTATAGAACATGGAAATATAGCACAGATTCCGCAGTAGTAAAATGAAAAATGGAAAAAAAAGAGATTTTTTTCAAAGAAAAACGCTTTTTACCTTGCAAAAAACAGCCGGAAGTGTATATTTAACCCCTGCATGACAATTTTGGAAGGAATAATATGCTGAACACTACGCAAGATCTGTACCGCGCCGAAGAAAATAATCTGGCTCCTTACGCTCATACCGCACGCAATTCAAAAGGACGCCGTTATCCAGAGGAAACACATCCGTTCCGGACCGAATTTCAACGGGACCGGGACCGGATCCTGCACAGTCACGCGTTCCGCCGTCTGGAATACAAGACCCAGGTCTTCCTCAGCGGATCCGGCGATCATTTACGGAACCGGTTGACCCATACCATCGAGGTGGCAGCCATCGCGCGGACCATCGCCCGTGCTTTGGGCGTGAATGAAGATCTTACGGAGACCATCGCCCTTGCGCATGACCTGGGACATCCCCCGTTCGGACATGCCGGGGAACGGGCATTGAGTAAAGTCATGGCGGATCACGGCGGATTCGATCACAACTTGCAGGCGTTGCGCATCGTTGATGAGCTGGAAGTGAAATACCCGCTGTATGACGGGATCAATCTGACACTGGAAGTCCGCAGCGGACTCCTGAAGCATCCGGAACACCGGAAGTCTCTTGACGGTATCGCGCTTTCGCCCCGTCCTTCGCTGGAAGCCCAGATCGCAGACCTGGCGGACGACCTGACGTATTACGGGCATGATGTGGATGACGGTCTGGATTCCGGACTGTTGACAGAAGATATGCTGGAACCCATTGCCATCTGGCAGCTTGCCGGAGAAAAAGCACGGTCTTACAACCTGACTCCGCGATCCGGAGAACGGTTTTCCGCCTATACTGTCCGGTGTCTGATCGATGCCATGGTGGGGGATGCCATCCGTCATTCGGCGAAACTGTTATCGGAATACGCACCGGACACCCCGGAGACGGTGGAGAACTTGCCGTTGAACCTGGTCTCATTCTCGCCGGAATTTGAAACGATGACGCAGGAACTCAAAAAATTCCTGTATGAGAACCTGTATTTCGGAAAAGAGTTGAGTAAGCTCAATGCGTTTTCCCTTTCCCGAATCGAATTTCTATTCAATACGTTCCGGAAAGATCCCGCGATCATGGGAGAAACAGCGCGATCCCGTTTGGAAAAAGACGGCGTGGAACGCACCATTGCGGATTACATTGCCGGGATGACGGACAACTTCGCACTGATGGAGTATTTACGTCTTTACAAGTGACAAAGGAGTGGTTATGACAGTAAAAGAGTTTTTGCAGCGGAAGGATACCCTGCTGGGAATATGTTTTATCGCAGTGATCCGCATTCTATTGATCCTTGAACAGAATATGCCGGTGTTTTATGTTCCCCTGGACGGATATTGCCGGGCACATTACGAATTGTCGTATGAATTGGCATTCATGCCCCGGGCATTGATCGGGACATTACGGACGTTTGCGGTTGAATATGTGCATCCTCATACATTTTACTTCTGTATGTTCACTCTACAGGTCGCATTGTGTGTCGGCTTGATCATATTTTGCTATCACTGTATGAAAAAGACCGATTTTTCCACCGTATCAATGTGGCTTTTTGCTTTGCTTCTGTTCAGTCCGATACTGTTTTTCCCCTTCTGGGATTTTGGAAGATTTGATGTCTATCTGCTGATGATCGCTTTTGTTATCTGTCTTCTTCTTTTCAACCGGAAAAAACTGCTTGCAAGTCTTGTCATATTGTGTCTGTTCCCTGTCGGTGTGATGATCCACGAGGTTTTTCTTTTCCTGTATGCTCCCCTGATGATCGCATGGAGTTTTTATCAAATCGAACCACGGAAAGCGTTGAGTTATCTCCCTGTTGCGGCGTCTGTACTTGGATCCGTTGCGGCAGTTTGTATTCTTTATATCATGCGGCAGAATATGCCGTCCGGAAATGAGATCATCGTCTGGTTGACTGCAAATAATAACAGCGATATTGCAAAAGCCATGATCCCATACGCAGGAAATGAGAATGAGCCCACGTCTTACGTTACACATCTTTCTGAAACGTGGAGAAATTTCTTTACATGGAATTGGTCGCGGATCCTGACCGGCGGCTGTTTCTTCCTGTTATCTTCCTTTCTGCCATTATATATTATCAAACAGACATTTATGCAGGAAAAGGATCGGTTTGCAAAATGCAAGATCTTTGTGCTTGCCGGCGGTTCTCTGTTTCCGATCCTCGCCGGGGTGATAGCCTATGATTTCGGCAGATGGTACGCGGCATCCTGGTTCTGTCTGATGCTGACGGCATTTTTCCTTCTGAAAGAGAAGACAGAAATGGAATACCCTGTTTCTCCGAAGATGAAAACATGGTTGATCTGGAGTATACTGTTACAAATCGGTGCAGCCGGAAGTGTCTGTTGTTATCATACTCTGGCTTGCATTATTGAATTGAAACTCCGGCATTTGAAACATTTGATGATCTGGCTGTTCACCTGAATATCATTTCTGCATGATCTCGAACGTTTCGATCAGGGCATTTCCGCGGAGCGTTTCCCGTACCGCTGTTTCCTTGAATACCTCTTCCGTGCAAACAAGTTCCGTCTGCTTCTTTGCCCGTGTGATCCCGGTATAAAGCAGTTCTTTTGTCAATAAGGATTTTTTGTGTTCGGACTGCATTTCCGGGAGGAAGAACAGGATCCGGTTGTATCCGCTCCCCTGGGATTTGTGCACAGAGATCGCATAGGCATCATCATGTTCCGGAAGAAGTCCCGGCTGTACGCCGTGCCATACCCGCTCGCCGTTGATGTCGGTCTTGGGGAAGAAAACATACAGCGGGAGATGTTCCGCTTTCCCTTCGGAAAGTGTTGCGGGTTCCGTAAGAGATTTTCCGTACCAGACCATGCCGGTATCCCCGTTGAAGATCTGCAGCTGTGCTGTATTTTTCAGAATGAGAAAGACCATGCCGCAGGAAATATTTCCCTCCGGGAAGTCCAGAATCTCACAGACATGATGATTCAGGTTTCTGACTCCGCAGGTCCCGGTATGAACAGGAGAAAGGATACGGAGCGTTTCAAAACGTTCCCACGCATCATTCAGGTGTTCCTCTTTGAACCAGGGTGTTCCGTCGGGCGTCAGCCAGCCGCCGAAATCCTCTCTTGAAAACATGCAGCCCTTGATAAACTCCTGCAACTTCTCTTTTTCCACCGGTTCAGAATGGAGCAGTTGGGGGCGGCTGGAGGGGGCAATGAGACAACCCCAGGCATCCTGTGCGTTGTCCGGTGTGACCAGTTCCAGCATATCTTTCAGCTTGCCGATCCCCTTGTCTGGGGCAAACCGCACACTTTCTGTCAAACGGGATGATGCCTGCGGGAAATTTTCGGCGATCTCCATAAAGTCGGCGAAAATGGACCCGGGTTCCACGGACGACAACTGGGCTTTATCACCCAGCAGGAGCATGGAGGTCTTTTCCGTCAGCGCATCGCAGATATCTGTCATCAGGATCTGGGAGATCATGGAACATTCGTCGATGACGATCAGATCGCAGTCAAGCGGATTCTCCCGGTTTCGCCGGGGCGCGCCGGTCCGTATATCGTATTCCAACAGGGAATGAACGGTGGAGCAGGGGAGATCGAGGATCCGTTCGCGGATGGCTTCCGGGACTTTCCCGGTAAACTTTTTGAGTTCATCGCGAATGGCTTCCCTCATGCGGGCCTGCGCCTTCCCCGTGGGTGCGCAGAGATAGACTTTTTTCTCCGGATCCAGAACTTCCTGCCGCAATGCCAGAAGCAGAGCCACGATCGTGGTCTTACCGGTCCCGGGTCCGCCGCTGATGATGTGAAAACGGCTGTTGACAGCCCTGCAAACGGCTTCCCGTTGATGATATTTCAATGGCAGTTCAGTGTAATCCTGCGGTTCCACTTCACAGGGCGGGACATCAGCATTCATACGTTCCGCGAGGAATCGGAGGAGCCGGAGTTCTCCCTGATAAATGTGGTGCAGAGCCAGCTTTGTTGCCGTTCGTACGATGGGAGTATTTCCACCGGCGGAGATCAAACTTGTCCAGATGTCCGGTACGCCGTCGAGGGTGAATACGGCGTGTGACGGGATTTCTGTTTTTGCGAGGTCCAGGTAATCCAGAAGAGAATCGAAGGAGCGGAAAATGGAAACCGGAACAGAGAGTCCGCTTTTCGTGTGCCGTGTCCGTGCGCGGCAGGTCACGGCTGCAATGACGGCGGCGACTCCGGGTTCCTGTTCTCCGGCGAGCCGTGCGGCGAAGTTTGCGAACTGGCGGTCAACGGGGTTGATGATCCCGTTTTTCAGCAGAAAATCGAGAAATTGGAAATGTGCGCTGTGGATCATCTTTGACCTCCATAGAAGAGTTGAAGCATGTTCGAGATGCAATCGGCAGGGGGCTTGTCGAACCAGATGCCGCGACCGTGTTCATCCAACCCCCGGGGGAAGAGATAAATCACGCCGCCAAAATCGTTTTCGTAAGAGAACGAGTCATCCCGCTGCCGGAGTATGGGTACTGTCGCTGTAGTGTAAAGATAAGCCTGCAAAAGATACCCTTCCGATGTCATGGCTTGATTCACTGCGCTCTGCGAATAGGAACCCAATCGGTTTGTCTTCCAGTCTACGATGTAGTATTTGCCATTGATCCGGAAGATCAGGTCAATGAACCCGTTCATGAGTCCGGTGAGAGTGAATGTATTCCCGCTGTTGGCATTTTGCAAAGCGTTCCGGACCTGTTCGGAGCCGGAGCTTTTCAGGATCTTCACGATATGATACAGGGAGATATGCCTGGGGATATCCAGCATAAATTCCAGTTCCGGGATGTATTGTTCCGCATCACATAACCGGAATCGTTCCGGCGTCAACGGCGTGCGCAATGCCCGACGGATCCCGTCCTGCAGCTGTTCGGTCCGCAGGGGGAGAAGCTCTTCGATCGTGCCCTGCGCTTTCAGATTGCTTGCGCAGAAGTGTGAGAGTTCTTCTCCGTCGATACGGAACGCTCTGTTCCGCGCCAGTTTCTCCATCATGTTGTGATAAAGGATCCCCACATTGGTCCCGCCGGGGAAATCCCGGAACGTGATGCCATCCCGGGGCGGCGGCAGACCGTCATCCTTCTGATCCTTATCCAGGTCGCGGATGGCGGCGGAGTCGTTTTTGTAATGGAACGAAGAATAGCTTATGATGTGCCAGTCGCGGGGGATCACCGGCGGTTTGTTATGGGAAAGCGGCGGCATATCGGCTTCCTCTCTCCGCAATGTGCCGATGACGGGCGGCGTGATCTCATTTTCGACCCGGATGAGATCGGCATGTTCGCTTTTTGTCCACGGCGCGAATGAATCACTTTCTCCCCGGGGAATCCCCAGAACGGCACGGATCCGTTCCGCGATGGTTTGTTCGGGATCGGCGGGGAGCAGGAGGGCACCGGATGCCGATTTATTCATATTGCTTCCCTGGTTTGAATTGGCGAAAATGAAGTCGATATAACACCGGTATTCGGCGCGTGTGATTCCCACATACAGGAGTCGCAACTGACTGCGCAATGCTTCTTCCATGGCAAAATTGTCGATCGCCGTGTTGTCATTCTTTTTGCTGAATGAAAAGTAGGTTCCGTCATTTCTGCGGACATGACAGGGATAATCGGCTTTGACTTCGCTATTGACGGGGAAGGGGATGAACACGATGGGGTATTGCAATCCTTTGGATGCGAAAAGGGTGACCAGTTGTACCGTGGATGTATCCCGGTCAAGCCGCATTTCGGAGGACTGCGGATCGGTGGAGCTGTCGGCATCGGCGGAACAGGTTTTTGCGCCGGTGGTCCGGAGTTCGTGCAGATATTCCAGGATGAATTCCGGAGTCATATCATTCGTGAGTTCGAAAAGACGCAACAGTTCCATCAGATGCAAATAATTCGTCATGGCGCGTTCCCCGTTTTCGCTCATGAGAATATGGCGGCGCGGGGTGACGGACATGGTGGCAGGGGGGGAATCCAGCAGTGCGGTCATGTAAGCCGCGATCCCTTTTTCCCGCCAGATGATTTCTTTTTCGCGGAAATAAAGAAGCCAGGCTTCCAGCGCAGAATCAGCCGCCCCGGCTGCGGCATAATTAAGGTTTTCCACCGGGATGTTGAAGAACGGCTTGCTCAATGCCTGCCGGACCAGTTCCCCGCGCGGAGAGATCGTTGCAAGCATAAGATATTCCAGCATCTCGGCTTCCGGTGTTTCATAAACCTGTTTACCCTTGCCGCTGGCGGCATTGATCCCGTATTTCCGCAGTTCCGCGGCGATGCTTGCACTTTGATCATGTGTTTGCACCAGGACCGCAATATCGGAAGGGTGCAACGCCCGCTGTTCCGGTCCGATTCGGACATCCCGTTCCGCGGACAGTAGAGATGCGATCTCTTTTGCGGTATCGGCAATGATAATGGATTCCAGCCTTGTCTTTGCTCCGGAGCGGAACCGTGCGTGGATCGGGACTGTGACGGGTTTTCCTTTTTCTGTGATAAGGAAGTCTTCTTTTTTCTTTCCGGATTCCACCTGAACAAAAGGGATACCCTCCTGCAAAAAGGCGTTATCCAGTTCTTTTCCGACCTCGATCTCCGGAGATCCGGTAAAGAGTACATTGACTGCCCGGATCATATCGGGCGAACTGCGGAAGTTTTTTGTAAGCGTGAACCGTTTCCTGGGATCCGTAATCTGATTTTTTGCTTGAAGATAGGCATAAATATCGGCATCGCGGAACGCATAGATCGCCTGTTTCGGGTCACCGATCATGTAAAAAATAACGTCGGAATCCGCAGGAAAACAACGATTGAATACCTGAAATTGCGCTTCGTCGGTATCCTGAAATTCATCCACGAATATCGCCTTGTAACGATTCCGGATCCGGTACGCCAGACGTTCTCCTGCCACGGGTATTTCCAATGCCTTCCGCAACCGCTGGACCAGATCATCGAACGTGATGATGCCGGCGGTGTTTTTTTTGAGCGGGGTATGTGTTTGCAGGTAATCCAATGCTTCCCGGCAGAGCTGATGGGTGGCATCCGTCATTTCAGGGAAACGTTGCTTTTCTTCCGGCGTATTGGCATAGGCACTGTAATGCTTGATCGCTTTCTGCAGGTCTGTGAAAAGTACCGGCGGCAGATTCCGTTCACTGCCGAACTTCTCCCGCCAGAAATCCCGGAGGATCTGCAGGGTCAGATCATCGCAGTTTTCCTGCAGGGAGAGATCAAATGATTCTCCGGATTCCATTGCGAAATCGGATAACGCTTTCTGACAGAAACTGTGAATGGTGGAAATGGACGCTTCATCAAAGGAGGCGATCGCCAGTTCCAGCAGAAGACGTTCGCCGGTATCAGGAAAAACCGTGTGCCCGTCTTTATCTTCCCAGCCTTTCTGTAATGCCTCATGCAATGCGCCCACGATCCGTTCTTTCAGTTCCGCGGCGGCAGCCTTGGAAAAGGTGACGACCAGGATCTCATTCACTTTGAACCGTTTTTCCAGGATCAGACGACGGTACAGTTCTTTGATCGTGAATGTTTTCCCTGTTCCGGCGGAGGCTTCGATCAGACAGTGTCCCGGGGTGAGAGGATATTCAAAAATCGTATTTTTCATTTTTTCTTCTTCTCCTTCTCCTTTTTTTCTTCCACAACCGAAGCGAATGAGTAGACCCGCATGGCGCATTTGACGAATGAGTCGCCGAAAGGAAACTCTTTGCCGAAATACGGGGCGAAAATCTGATCTTCATTCGCCGCGTATGTGGTGGAATACCATTTTTTTGATGCCTCTAACACAGGGTCCTTCTTCTTCTTTGGATCGTTTTTCGTGTAAACATCATAATATTCCTTCGAACTTTTCGGGAAGAACGGGACGGGATGGCACATTCCTTCGGCGTAGATCTCAAGCAGTTCCTGCCAGGTCGTGGAGACATCTCTGCCGACCGAACAACTTACCCGCGTTCCTGTGACTGTGAACAGTTTTGTCGTTACATCTGTATCTGCCAGGGTATGGGCGGCAAGAGTCTGCAATCGGATCCGGATGTCGTCATTGAAATAGTACTCGTTGAACAGGATCATGGTATTGAGCAGGGAACCATCGGGCTGACGGTACAAGGTCATTTCCGGCAAATGGAGTATGATCTCTGTGTTTTCCGGGTCGGGGACCTTGAAGACAAGTTCTTTCGCAGGAAAAACGACGGCATCGTTCTGCAACGCCTTGACTTCCTGCCGGATCATTTCGATCACGTTGATTGTTTCTTTGAATCCCTCATCTTCTTTGGCGTAAGGAGCCAGCGGATAACATCCATCCGCCTGGAATTTGCGTATGATTTCCGCTCGGGAAACGTCACGGTCACCATCGTTTCCTTCCAATATCTGATATACACATTGCAAATGATCCCTGTCCATTTCGGGAACTGCCAATTCTTCCGAATCCTCCAGCTTCGCTCCCGTCTTCTGCAGGGAAACAGCTTGCAGTCTTTCCTTACAGAATTGTTGTGCCGGATTACGGAAAAACCAGCAAAGATTTTCCGGCGTGACCGTGCAGAGAGAATCAGGAAGCGGTTCGCTGAATGGTGTCATATTGCCCATCAGAGCAATTTCGCTCACGGCATTATCCCGCAGGAAACGTGCAGCAAGACAAAGGTCTTCCGAATGTCCGGGGATGGGCGTTCCCGGCAGAAAATATTCCGGGGAGAACGCCTGTAACGGATGCTGTACTTTCAAACATCCTTTTTCGCCGAACGTGGATTCCAGATAACGGATGAACTCATCCACGCAAGCCGAAGGCGGACGGGGTTTGTTATCCCGGATCCCGCGCCCTGTGTAACTGATATAGAAATGTTCCCGTGCCGCAAGAAAGAGTTCCAGAAAGAGCTGTCTGTCATCCATACTGCTGTCATGATCTCCGCGACGGGGAACGCGCCGGATCAGATCGAATCCGTACTTTGGCGGCTTGGACGGGAATTTATCGTGTCCCATGCCGATCAGACAGATGATCTTTGCCGGAATACTGCGCATGGGGCGGAGTCCGGCGAAGGTGATTTTCCCTGTCATGAAGCCTTTGTTTTCTGCTGTCGCATTGACATGAGCTTCCAGCAAAGCGGGGAGGATCGCCCCCGGGATCTGCACCGGTTCCTGTAACGTCCGCAGTTCATTGCCCAGATTGCTCAATACCTGACGGAGCAGTGGCAGCAATGCCGCATCAGAACCGAAAAAGTCATCCGCCAGCGCCAACAGATCGCGACGCCATTCATCCAGCGTAACACCGCCCCGGTCCCGTTTGGCAAACATGGCGGCGGCATCGTGGAGTTTCTCCACAAGGTTTGCCAGAATACCCAGCGTTTCCGGATCCCCGAGACAGGAGACGGGCAGAATATCACCTTCGGGTGTCTCCGGCAGAAGATGAACCGTTTCATCCAGAGCGAACCCGGCAAACAACCGGTTCAATCCGGCACACCAGCTGGTCTCGCTGTAGGGATACGATTCCATTCGTTCTGCTTTGTTCCACCCCCAGCGGATCCCGGAGGATCGGATCATTTCGGCACACCGTTCAAGTTGTTCGATTTCCAATCCTGCGTGTTTCATAATGGTGTCCTGCCGCAGAATGGAAAAGACATCATTTGCCGTGAATTCCGTATTATGGAGCGCCATGATCTTGAAGAGTGTACGCAGTTCGGTCTGCTGATACAGGTTTTTCAGATCGGTCATGGAGATTTCCAGCTGATTCTCTTCCGGGATCCCGGGATTGTGGAATACGGCATCGATCAACGGCGCAAACGACTCCGGATCCGGGGTAAGTATAAATACATCTTTCTGCCGCAATGCGGGGTCTTCCGCAAAACGGCTTTGCAGATATTCGTGCAGGGCTTCCACTTCCCGGAACGCAGAATAACAACTGTGGATCTGGATATGTCCCGGAGCCGCATCACAGCAGATCGGTGTCCCGTCATTTCCCGCCGGACTGTTCAGCAGTACAAGGTTCTGTGCTTCACTCAAAATACCTGCGCCGGATGGATCCGAAAATACAGCGCCCGCATCTTTATATTCCGCCGTACGCAAATACAATTCCCGTCCGGCACGGGCAAATGACCCGAGAAGACGGTTGTTCTGGTGGAACAAAGCGGCAAGTTCTTCAAAGTTTTCGTCATTGCCATCACCGGAAAACCAGAGACGTTCCAGTTCGGTGAGTTCCGCTTTTCTGGAAACCGCATCGCCCCAGTAATTTTCGCAGGGATCAAAGTTGTAAAGAACGATCTCATTCTCTCCGGATAACCGTTCCAACAGCGCAAGCACGCTTTCCGGGATCGCAGAAAAACCGAAGATCCGGACCGTCCCATTGAGTTTGGGCAACCCGTTTCCTTCTTTCATTATGCGTGCCGCAAAATGCTTTCCCTTCCAGTCATCTCCGGCAATGGTCTGCCATAATATTCCCTGCATCCGGGCTTCTGCACGGATATCTTCCGGTTGACAGGCTATGTCGTCCGGTTCATCGCCGTTCTCCCACGCACAGATCCAGTCCGGACGCAACAGGATCATCCGGTCAAATTGTTCCCCCAGGATCCGGGCAAGACTCCATAATCTCCGTGGATCTCCGTCAGAAAGAAAACGGTGAAGACTTTGAAATTCGGGATATCCCAGCAAGCCCGGCAGTTTCTGCCAGATACGCCAGGCAATGGTTTCGCCACGGAGATCCGGCAGATAATCCGCTGCATCGGCTGCATCGCTCCCGTGATCCCCGATGGA
Organism: Victivallales bacterium; assembly: GCA_045592785.1. Taxonomy (GTDB): domain Bacteria; phylum Verrucomicrobiota; class Lentisphaeria; order Victivallales; family UBA1829; genus RGIG8244. The sequence continues at coordinate 38,827 of JAZNVL010000022.1, forward strand.
GCCGGGCAGGTTCAATACCCGACGGGTGAGCCATGACATCAGATAGGGAAACTCGACTCCGGCGACGGCACCGGACTTTTCCGCAAAACGCAGTTTCAGGAACCGTGCGATCCCTTTGTTCGGCACGATGATCTCCAGCGGCTCGAACAGACTGCTGTGTTTCATATCATTTCTGACAGCATCGATCAGAGAATCCGCCAGAAGTTCTGCTTTATTGCCGCGAACGATTTGAATAGCCATAGGTGATATTTCTCTCTCCAGGGTGTGTTGATTTATCTTCTCTAATAATAACATATCTACCGGAAAAAACAAGCGAAAAAGGAAAAATTTTTTCATTTTGTTATTGTAAAAACTTACTGTTACTTGTTGTATTTTACAAAAATGTATAAAATAAAGAAAATAAAAATCGCAAAAGCATTGAAATAAATCGGATAACAAAAATGTATAAAACAAATCAAAAGTTCCGGAATTGGAAAAATATTAAAAAAATCCTGAAAAAATCTTTTTTTCTTGTATTTTCTTCTTGAAATAATTCAATGCAGCTGTAAATTATCCCGTGAAATGACAAAAAACATCAAGGTAATGTCAAAGGAAATATGAAAAATTGAAAACTAAAGAGTGCGAACGGGAAGTACATCCGAACCCGTCCGCAGTCAAGCCGAAAATCGGCATAATC
>JAZNVL010000023.1:0-58774 GCA_045592785.1 Victivallales bacterium
AAAATCACCTTCCTGTTGTATATTTTTTATTCCAACAGCCATTCTCTGATGCGTTTTTTCCCGTTATTATTTTGTTCTCTGAATCGCATTCGGTTCACCGGAGATTGAAACGCTAAAGGGCAGTGCCAATAAAGCAACTAAAAGTCATTTAAGCATAGTGGCCCCTTTTCATAAATTGTTCCGTTGTCCGTTGTAATATAACATATTTACATAATATTGTCAATAGAAATTTTTATTTTTTTCAACAGGAAGACTTAAATATAAAGTTATTGTAATGCAGAGCATAAATAACCATGTGTGACAGCAAATCGCATTGATCAGAAAAATCAATCCAGTAATAAGAAGTGAAAATAAAATTGCCAGATATATTTCCATTATTTCTCCCGTGACATATTCAAATTCAACTTCCCTAAAAGGTTTAACGGAAAAAGTACTCCCGATATGTAAATTCCCCGACCGATCGCACCTGCAATAAAAAAACTCGTTTCATCAGAACTCCACTACGCAGCAATATTGGACTAATCCGGGAATTTTTTCATCGCGTTCGATTTGAAAAACAGACGTTACTGAAAATGTCAAATGTTTAGAATCAAACTCAAACAAGTTGGAGTTGCCGTGAGCTTCATCAAAAGCCGACTGCAAAGAACATGCAAACTCTTTTGCTGTTTCAACACTCCCCTTGAACAGATAACTCACACGATATTCACGTTTAAGAAAATCACCGAAAATACTTTCTGTCCAAAAGGCGGGACATTTTTTATCCCGGAAATCCGGCATAGTTTTCCAAACCGAAAACTTTTTTTCTGTAACAACTTTGTGTTTTACGAGGTATTCATGGAGTATCCGCAGAATCATTTTTTCCGGACCGGCTGGCTGTTTCTGCTGTCTGGCAAGAAACAAACACTCCGGGCATAACAAATTATACGCATAATGTTTCTGCTTTACAGCTGTTTGTTCGGCTTCCCTGTGGCAGATATTGCATTTTATCATCATCATTCACCTTGATATTGTAATGCATAAATTTATAATCAACGTGGCATATTATTTTTTCACATACGCTGTTGCTCTGCCGGATCCGACTTTAATGATTTCACCTTTGTCAAGCATCTCTTTCAGAGTCCGCTCGATCATGGAAATACTTATATCAGGACAGGTGTTGGCAATATCCGACTTGGTGATTTTTCCCAGTTTCTGTTCAAATATCAATCGGATGCGATCGGTTTTGTTGAGTTTTCCGGTCACAATATGTTCAACTCTGTTTTCAAATTCACGATAAGATTTGAGAATAATGCCCAGCATATAACGCATAAAGGGCATATAATCATTCGTACCATCGTTCCAATTTACACTGCTCTGCTGCAATGTTTCATAATAGGTTTCTTTGGATTGTTCAATAAGTTTTTCCAAACTGATATATTTTCCTGCGATATAACCATTCTGATAGAGCAGCAGCAAAGTAAGCAAACGGCTCATGCGTCCATTGCCGTCATTAAATGGATGAATGCAGAGAAAATCAAAAATAAACAATATTGCAAGCATCAATGGGTCACAAACACCGGTGGCAAGAGCGTTTTTGTAAGCCGTGCAGAGTTCTTCCATTGCCTGTGGTGTTTCAAACGCAGTTACCGGAGTAAAACGGATATGCTGATTGCCTTTGGAATCCGTTTCTGCAATCAAGTTATCGCTGTTTTTCCAATGTCCTCCAATGCCGGGAGCTTGAAAGGAATACAAATCACGATGCAGCTGCAAAATAGAGTTTGGTGTCAGCGGAATATACTCATAACTTTGGTGGATCGTTGCAAGAACATCCCGATATCCGGCAATCTCTTTTTCATTGCGGTTGACCGGTTGTGATTTTTTCATAACCAGCTCTTTCAAACGGACATCAGAAGTAAAAATACCTTCTATACGGTTTGAAGCATCGGTGCTTTGAATGATTGCAACTTCAAGCAGCGTTTTCAAAATATCCTTTTTGGCAGTAATGTACAAATCCTGTTTCCCGCGATATTCGTGAATGGCGGATAAAAGGTTGCTGATTTCCGGAGTAAGCAACACTCCCGGAAATGCCGAATAATCAAATTTTCTCATAAATCCATCTCCACGATTTTATTTTATCTGCCCATAATATAATGCTATACTGCATAATTTCAAGTGTGTTTTATGCAGATAATTTTAAAATTGTGCAAATAAGCCATAATACCGCAGTAAATACGGCATAGGGTGTTAATAAAATCAACTGCACATATTTTGAGCAAAAAGAGCATAAAATCCGTAATTTCGCACCTCTTACTTTAAAATCAAAGGTCTATGCGGAAAGAGTATATACAATCTGCAAAAACGGAGTTGGAAAGGTTGCAAAAACAAGGCAACACGGCGGCAAACAGGAGAGCTGCCGGACAACGCGAGCCGACCAAGGGAACAAGAGCCGCGACACGCCCCTTTCTACGCCTTTTTACCTTTAGATATTTGAAAACGCATTAAAAAATGATATATTACTTCCGACAGATAAAGGAATTTTACGAAAATGAACGATATTGAACTCATCGCTCAAAATAATCTTGAAAAAGCTCTGCTGGTTATTGAAAAAAGCAATGTCCGGCAAGCGTGGGAATCCATTGGTGCTGAAGTCCATCAAGTCGGCTCTTGCCTGATCGGATTTGTTTTTAATAACGGTCTCAATTGTTTGCGGTAACAGGAAAGCCGTTTTTCTACAGCTGACGTTCCTGTAGCCGATAGCGTTTTACGTTTTCACGGAGTTTATCGGGCGCAACGAACCGGACAGCATAAAACAGGCATTTTCCTGTTTTATACTGTGTTTAAAATACATGCCCGTTGCTGAAACAGCAAATACATTTTCACGTTTTTATGAAAAATATATTTGCGACAGAACGGGCAGGTAAGGAGGCCGCAGATCAGGCGTTCAAGAGGAAGTTATTGAGCTTCTCGGTGAGTGCCGCCTGGTCAAGGACCAGTTTTTCTTCGCCCAGTTCCAGTTTTTCGAGCAGGGCGATACCGCCCGGCGATTCCGGATAGGCATCGGCGATCTTCCGCAGACGCTTGTAATTCTGAACGATATCCGGCAGTTTTGCACGCAGTTCCTTGACTTTGTTGATGACGATGATCTTCTGTTCGTTACAGACAGCGTCATAGACCCTCATCCCGTCAAGCGCCGAACGCACCAGCCCGATCAGCGGGAAGGCTTCTTTGCATGCTTTGGCAAAATCCCCGGTGATGGAAATATCCTGGTCGTCCGGGAAGATACGGGCGGTATCGATATGCGGAGCCATCCAGTGGTCATTGCGATAACGGTCTCTCACTTCTTTTGAGCGGAAATCCGGGATCTCCATGGGTTCGCCTTCGTTGACGGCACTGCGGAGAGCCTGGATCCCAGCCAATGTCACATCGGAGGCAGCGTAAATATCCCAGGGAGCCTTTTCGCCGGTCAGGATCTGTCTGGCGAAGTAATAAAGTTCCCAGAAATCCCCGCCGCCGTGTCCGGCATTCTCGGCTTCTTTTCCCATGTCTTCCCATTCGGGATTAATGTCGATCACGGTCCCGTACGCAGATGCGGCACCCAGAGTCAACCGGTTTCCGTCGGCTGCCGCCTTTGTGCCGAAGAACCGCCGCATGTGACTGTCCGCGGAGGAGCCGCCCATCAAGTTGCGGACGATCCCGCCGTTGCTCATCTGGATCAGAGAGGGCGCGAATGCCGCAAGATTCGGCATGATGCCATCCACTTTCCGGCCTTTCCCGTGAACACATCCAGGGGAAAGAACATCTTCCGGGAACGCCGTCACTTTTTCCGGACGCAGACCGGAGATGACCATGGCAGGTCCCAGAGAATGTGTGCAGTAATAGTGATAATTGAGCCATCCGCGCCAGAAATGGAGCTGATTGCCCGGTTCCACAGGGGTGCCGTCCGGATACGATACGCAGGGATTCGCCCCGCCATGGACGTAATCGAATTCCGCATAGGTCAGTTCGCCGAAAACTCCGTCCTTGTAGAGTTTCGCCAGATACATGTGAAGTTTCGTGAACGGGTAATTTTCAGCAAGATTGTAAACAAGACCTGTTTTTTCCACCGTTTCCACCAGCGCGACACCGTCGGCGGGCGTGAAAAACGCGGTCACTTCGCTCATAACATGCTTCCCCGCATTCAGTGCTTTGATGGCGTGTTTTGCGTGATCCGGACAGTACGTTGCGATAAGCACCGCGTCGATATCCATTTTGAGAAATTCATCTTCATCTGCCGTGAGAACGGCATCCGGGCAGATCGCTTTGAATTTTTCCCGTGCCATGTCGTGGAAATCGCACCCGGCGACGATATCGATTCCCAACGCTTTTGCGCTGTTAACGAATCCAGCGCCGCGTCCCAGACCCCAGATACCCATTTTCAAACGTTTACCGCCAAAATAATCCATGCCCATACTCTCCATTATGTTTTTGTTTTTTGTTTTTGTAAAGCATAATTGCTTTCTCTGCCTTAATGTACCACCGGACACAATGGATGCAAATTCTTTTCGCAAAAAATATAAAACATTCGCAAAAAATATAAAATAAAAAAAAGCCCGCCGTGGGGATTTCCCTGCTGTTCTGCAAAAAACGTTCCGCAGAGTGATTTTTTTCTGTTTTCTCTGTTGAAAAATCCGTTTTCCATGCTATCTTTAATATGATATAACTTTTTGTAACGAAAGAAGAATCGGATCTTTTACGGATTGCAACAAGGAGCAGAATAAAATGATACCACGGATCGTTGTGCTTCGTCAATATGTGCTCGACGGAAATCATCACGCCATGCGCCGTCAAATCGACTGGCATTTGGCAGAACAGTTTGCTGCGGATCATACGCCGCCTGTTAAACGGACTTCTGCGGCTCTTGCAGCCGTACTGAAAGCGGAGATCCCCTGTTTGATCCCGGGGAGCCGTATCGCTTTTATGCGTACTGTTTCCAATCTGCCGGAACTGTATACGGAAGAAGAACTTTCCGCGTTGAAAGAAACGTTTTCCTATTCGGAAAAAGGCGTTCCCTTCAACTTCACCCCCGATTACGGTTCGGTCATGTCCATCGGTCTGCCCGCTTTCCGGCAGAAAATCGTCGATCGTATGTCATCAGCAGAGAAGGAACAGAAAGAGTTTCTGCAATGTGCACTTGAAAGCGTGGATGCTCTGCTCGATCTGATCGTTCGTTACATCACCGAAGCGCGCAGACAGGGCTCCGACCGGGTCGCTGCCAATCTGGAAGCGATATGTACCCGTGCCCCGGAGACCTTTGAGGAAGCGTTGCAGTTGTTCCGGGTCCTGCATTACACCTTGTGGTGTGAGGGCGGATATCATATCGGAGCAGGGCGGCTGGATGTATTGTTGTACCCATGGTATCGGCATGACATGGAACATGGTGTTATTACGGAAGAGGAAGCTTTTGAATTGCTGGAAGAGTTTTTCCTTACTTTCAATATCGACAGCGATCTTTACATCGGGGTCCAGCAGGGCGATAACGGACAGAGTCTGATGATCGGCGGCTGTGACCGCGATGGCTGTGACGTTTGGAACGCATTGAGCGAAAAGATCCTGCTTGCCTCCTGCGAACTGAAACTGATCGATCCGAAGATCAATTTCCGTGTCAATAAAAATACGCCGCGGGAACGTTTGGCATTGGGAAGCCGTCTTACCCGTGCAGGACTGGGATTTCCCCAGTACTCCAACGATGATGTGGTGATCCCCGCATTGCAGAAGTGGGGATATGCGCTTGCAGATGCACGCGATTATTCCTGTGCTGCCTGCTGGGAATTCGTGATCCCGGGAGTATGCCACGAATTTGTCAATCTGGACGGTATTTCTCTGCCCGATGTTCTGATGACTGCCGCAAGAAATACGCGTGCTCTTGATTTTGACTCCTTCTGCGCCGATTTGAAACAGGAGTTCCGCAAACGCGCTGTCGCGCTCGTGGAAAAATACAAAAATATAACCGTGATGCCTGCCGCTTTTATCTCCTGTCTTTGTCCGGTCGCATTGGAAGCGGCACGGAACATCACAGAAGCCGGACGTTATCACAACTGGGGCATCCATGGAACCGGATTCAGTGCGGCTGCGGATTCACTTGCCGCCATCCGTGAAGTGATTTTTGAGACGAAGAAAATGACCATGCCGGAACTGTTGAAGGTGTTGGATGACGATTTTGCATCCGATCCCGTTCTGCATCATGAACTGCGCTGCCGGATGCCGAAATTGGGCGGCAGAGATTCCGAACGTGCCGCTGAATGTCTGAAACTGCTCACTGCATTCTGGGCGGAGGCATGGGACGGGCTGACCAACGGGCAGGGCGGTGTGATCCGCCCCGGTACAGGAAGTGCCATGTATTATATCTGGCACAGCGAGAATTTCCCCGCCACTCCGGACGGACGTATGGCCGGGAAACCGTTTTCTGCCAACTTTTCTCCGTCCATAGGGGTACCGCTGGAAGGACCTCTTTCGGTGATCCGGGCTTTTACGGCTCCCGATCTGACCGCTGTCTGCAACGGCGGACCGCTGACAATCGAACTCCATGACAGCGTATTCAGTTCGACGGATGCCGAAGAAAAAGTGGCAGCCATGATCGACGGATTCATTCGTCTCGGCGGGCATCAACTTCAGCTCAATACGTTAAACAGCAATGTGCTGCGTGACGCACAGCTGCATCCTGAAAATTATAAGGAACTGATCGTCCGGGTCTGGGGCTGGAGCGGCCGTTTTGTGGAACTTGATAAGGTATACCAGGATCATATCATCCAGCGCAGCGAACTGATCTTATCCTGAAACACTCTGTTTTTGATAAGCTACAAGAATACTGACAGACTTTTGCTTCAAGGTTTCCCACCATTTGATGTTCTTCAGATGCTGTTCATTTCCGCATAACGTTGACGGTAGATTTCGGCATCGGATTCGGAGAAACAGCAGAAAATCACTTTTTCGATGGGCGCAACCGCATGATCCCGCACCGTTTCAAGGGCGATTTGTGCCGCCGGCTCTTTCGGAAAACGGTAAACCCCGGTACTGATACAGGGGAATGCAATGGTACGGCAATTGTTTTCTTTCGCCAGTGCCAGGGAATTCAAATAACAGTTCTTCAAAAGTTCCGGTTCGTTGCGTTTCCCGCCGTGCCAGACGGGACCGGGCGTAAACGTTGTATTCACGCGGAAAAGCGGGATCTCCGTCCCGTTGACATATACATTGAAATCAAGTTGTTTCCATTCCATTTTCATCGTCCTTTTCTGTTAAACATACGATACCGGGATCAGCATAACCCCTTGCAGCGTAATATAGGATCACTTTCTGAAAATGCAGATGTGGACTGCGTAACGTATGTTGAAGGGAAGTCATTTTTTTATCATGCGCTTGACAAACAGACAGGATACACTATATTATATCCCGGAGTGAATTTGTAAAAGAAATCACTCCAGGATACAGTTCATAACATATAAGCAATGGAGGAACATCCATGAAATTGGCAGAAAACGGTCAGGCACTGGTCGATCTTTTTATATCAAAGGAAGGACCGCAAACGAAACTTGCGGCGCGGGAGGCACGTTATTATCTCGGATTGATGGCAGGGACCGCATTCCGGATCGTGGAATCTCCGGATCCGGAACGGAAGATCATTGCGTTTGCACAGATCAATGATCCGGAACTGGGCGATGAAGGGTTCCGTTTTACGTCGGATGAGCGCAGTCTGACGGTTTCCGGCGGGAAACGCGGACTGCTTTACGGGGTATACGAACTGCTGGAACGTCTGGGATGTCGTTTCTTCACCTCGAACGATGAATATGTGCCGTATATTCCGGAACCGGAACTTCCGGCATGGGATGAGACGGTGAAACCGGTTTTTGAATACCGTTATCATGATACGGAAGAAATCCGCACGCATCAGCGTTTTTGTGTCAAGCTCCGGATCAACGGTGCGCCGATCACGGAACGATTCGGTGAGAACATGGGATATGCTCTTTTTGTGCACACGATGAATAACCTTCTGCCGTTGGAAGAATACGGCAAGACGCATCCGGAATATTTTGCTATGCGTGACGGTGTCCGCTATGTGCCGGAAAACGGACATTGCATGCAGGCATGTCTGACGAATCCGGATGTCCTGCAGATCGCCATCGAGAATGTCCGGAAGATTCTGCACAAGCGTCCGCAGTGCCGCCTTATTTCCATTTCCCAGATGGATAATTTCTCGTTCTGCACCTGTCCGGAATGTGCGAAGGTGGATAGGGAGGAAGGGTCTTCCGCCGGGACCATGATACGGTTCGTTAATGCAATCGCAACTGCCTTGAAAGAGGAATTCCCGGATGTGATTTTTGATACACTGGCGTATCAATACACCCGTCCAGTGGCAAAAAAGACCCGTCCGGTGGAAAATGTCTGTGTCCGGCTCTGTTCCATCGAATGTTGTTTTTCTCATCCCATGGAGACCTGTGACGATACGACCCGCGGTGTACGTCATCCGGACGGCACCCGTTCGGACTTTGTGACGGACTTGCGGAACTGGGCAAAAGTCTGCGGCAGGATGTATATCTGGGACTATATCACCTGTTTCTCCCATTATGCTTCCCCGCATCCCAACTGGCGTACACTGCAGCCGAACATGCAATTCTTTGCCAAAAACAATGTGAAGGGCGTGTTTGAACAGGGCAACAGCAAACACGGTGCCGGTCCGGACCTGGTGGAACTGCGGCAATACATCGTGGCAAAACTGTTATGGGATCCTTATTGCGATGTGGAAAAACATATCACGGAATTCCTGGAGTATTTTTACGGCGCAGCTGCGGGTGCAGTCCGCGAATACATCAATGCCGTATGCGATAAATGCGAACAGGAGAATATCCATGTCGGGTTCGATGACCGTCCCGTTAAGGATTTCCTGGCGGAAGGTATGTTGGACGTCTACGATGAGATCCTGTCCCGTGCCGCAAATGCGGTCAGCAATGACCCGCTCCGGGCGTACCGGGTGGCAAGGATCCGTTTCTGTACGGAATATCTGCGTTTGAAACGGAAAGCCATGCTGCAGAACATCGTTGACGGGAAGGAACTGAATGACTTTTTCAACCGTTGGCGTGCTTACGGCTTTACCCGTATGCACGAGTGGGTGGACGTGGATATGGCGCATTATGCGTTTTTGAACGGAAAATGGCGCGGAGAAGAGATGCTTGACTTCTGGGTGGCGGAAGCTGCTGAGATCGTGTGAGTTTTCTCTCCACAGGTCCGGAAAACAGAATGAAAGACCTGTGTGAAATGTAAATATGTCTTCTTGCGGGATCCGGTGATTCTGACAATATTAAAAATTTACCGTTTTCTTCTTCCGTAATGCTTGTAATTCAAAATAAAAGATACTATATTACGCTATAGATTTTTTTACAGGAGAATAAAATGAGATCACAAATGATTGTAAATGACGGGCTGCAATTTGCAAAACAGCGGCATGCTTGCCTGATGAAAAGGAACTTGTTCATGAAAAAATTATATTTCCGGTTAGTATTCTGTCTTTTCTGTGTATTCAGTTCTTTGTTATTCTGCGGTTGTGATGCGGATTCAAGCAGTACATACGATCCGTCTTTGCCTTTCAGTCCGGAGATTGGCACTCCTGAAATATGTATCAGAGAATATTTGAGAAGCTTGAAAAACAACAGTGATGCCTATCAACTCTATCTGGTACGGTCACCATCGGAAGACGATATGAATTACGAGGTATACAAGAAGATGTTTGATAACCAATTCTATTTGCAGAAATTTGCGGAAAATGCAGATGAAGAAATGCTGTTTGATACTTCTTACATGCTGCGCAAGATCCTGTATGAACTGGATGGATCATGGGAAATCATTCGCGAATACAGATTGTATGCGGAAAACGGACATGATATTGCCTGTGCCCAGGTCCTGATTTCAACGGAGGTCGCACATACAACTCTGACTTTTGTCATGCTTCAGGAAAGAGACGAAACCGACTGGATCATATGCAACGTTACAGTCGATTGATCGTTCCATATACTCTTTTATGATGGATAAGAACTTAAAAACAAGAAAGATGCACTAAATTATCCTGCGAAGTCCACGACCCGGCAGCATTTTCTTTTCTGCGGATCTTTACCATCCGCAGATCGCCGGGAAAATGTATTTCATGCAGACTGTGCGATAAACGGTGTCCCATGGGCGTGACCATATCGCGGGCAGGGACGGTCCGCGATATCCGCTGCATTCATTGTATGAAATGTATTGCCGTCTGCCCACGGGAAAACACGCTGCGATTCGGGTTTGCTGTTCCCTCACTGCGGGACTTCAAAAGACCTGCCCCGCCCGGCGGACTCAACCGTTGAAATCGTTTTTGCGGATCCGGTCCAGATATTCCTGCATTTCCGGCGCGTATTCCAGTTTCATACAGTTGCGTTCGATGTTGCGGATCGAGTACGCCGGATCGATCTTGTAATCCCGTCCTGCGGGAAGCGCTGGGTGATTGACTTCGATGATCACGGTCAGATCCTGTGGCATCGCTTTCAGTTCCCGCTGAATGGCGACCCAGTCCAACATCCCTTCGCCCACGTTCCAGTGACATTCATTCACGTTATCGTAATCGGAAATATGCAGTGCAGTCAACCGTTCGCCGCACATCCGGATCATTTCGGGGACGGCGGCACCGCGATCCATGCCGTGATTCACGTCCAGCAGGATCCCGATATGTTCTTTCGGGAATCCATCCACCATGGCGAGGAGTTCTTCCACGGTATTCCCGATACAGGTACGGGGGAGCAGTTCCAGATTCAGCGAACAATGCAGTTCCTGCATCAGGGGGAGCATCTCTTCGCAACTGCGGCGCATCTGCTCCATACGCTTCCGGCGTTGTGCGGGATCCGTCTCATTGGGTTCGCCGGAACAATGGATCGTGATATGGGGGATCTGCAATGCACGGAAACGGCGGATGTACCCGGTGAAATGCTGTACGGTGTGCTGCCGGACTTCTTCATCAAAAACGGAAGGATTGATCCCGGCGAACGGATAAAAGGGCAGGTGAAGACTTTCCGCTTTCAGGACCCCGGCATCCTGCATGGGCAGGAGATCACGGACCAGTTTTTCCGTAAATTCTTCGTCGGGTGTTCCTCCGGTGGAGAGTTCAACGCGTTTCAGTGCGGACTGTGCGAATGCAGTCTGCCATTGGGGATCTGCCATCATTGTGACAGGGAAACTTCCGGTATATTTCAGCATATTGATCAAGCCTTCTTTATAATTTCACGATTCCGATCCCGTTTTCAATCCGGATATCGATACCCCAGGGGCGTGACATCTCCGCAAACCGTTCCAGAATACCGGATGCCGTATCTTTCCGGGGCCATCCGTTGCGGGAACGCGGCAATGCGAAATGCTCTTCAATGGGGAGCAGAGTCAGCTTGCGCAGTTCGCCGTTTTCCACTTCCCAATAAGGGATCACGGATTCGAACATGACTCTGCTGTAACTCAAGCCCCGTTTCCCGTTGCCCGAACGGTTGTTGAACAGAACATCCAGTCGTTCGTTACCGTCCAGTTTCTGTTTGGCGAACATGCCGTCCGGGGCGCGCCGGATCGTTTCCAGCTGATTGATGAAGTCGCCCAGACAATAGAATACAGGTTTCCCCTTGTAGATCTCCATGGGACGCAACAGGTGAGGCCCGGTCCCAACGATGGCATCGGCGCCTGCATCAATACATTTGTGTGCGAAATCCCGGGAGACCATGTCAACGGCTTCCTTGTCTTTGCCCACGATCAAATGCGTGTGCATGGAAACGACCACATAATCCGCCATGAATCCGGCTTCAGCGATGGCATCGGTGATGCGCTTCATATCAACGGGATTGATCGTGGAAACGACTTCCGCTTTCTCTGCGGCTTCAAACATGAGATCGCCGAAGGGCTGTTCCCCTTCTTGCAGCTGGGGAAGATATCCTTCCGCACGGATGATCTCTTCGTACGCGTTAAGCGCAAGGGAATCCGCGATCCGCTTGAGATGTTCCAGTTCTTCCCGGGGGACACGGAATTTCTTGGAGACCCGGACACCGTTGACACCGGGACGACCGGGGAGGGCGGCGGTCTGTTCCCCCGCCATTTCCTCCGGATTGAATGTCATGGTGCATCCGATGAGAGCATACCGTCCGCTGACAGTATCCAGGTAAACGGGTCTTGCGGCTTCTGCGAGATCCCGTCCGGTTCCGGTGAAAGGCATTTCTTCTTTTTGGAGATATTCCAGTGTTTTGAGCAAGCCGCCGTAAGAATAATCCAGCGCGTGATTATTGGCAGTGCAGATCACATTCAAGCCGAATTTCCGCATATCACGGATCACGCCGGGCGGGGAACACAGCCAACTTCCACCGCTTCGTGCGGCGCCGTATGATTCATAATTGTGAACCGTTGTTTCCAGATTGCTGCATCGGAAATCGCCCTGCAGGATAAAATCTCTTACTTCACGGAACCCGTCATATTCCCCTTCGACAGGCAGACGGCGCGTGATCATGGCATCGCCGGTCGCTGTACATTTGAATACCGGTTTAAAAAAGTCAGACATCTTGAGATCTCCATATTCTGTATTGTATCAACCGATTTAATATAACATGATACACGCGAAAATCAAACTTATTTGCAGCGTTTTTTCAAGTGTATTTTTCGTTTTATGAAAATTCTGCATATCAATAACTCTTGGGCTGCTGATAATCCGCGTGGTAGGATCTCCTTTGTTCTTCGGAGATCAGACCTTGCAGATACAATTCCTCCAGAGATTTTTCCAGCGTACGCATCCCATCTTTGTAACAGGTCTCGATGACGGATTGAAGCTGATGAGTCCTGCCTTCCCGGACCAGAGCCAGAATGGGTGGTGTTCCCGCCATCAATTCGTACGCGGCGACTCTGCCTTTGCCATCCAGACGCGGCAGGAGGCGTTGCGAGAAAACGCCCAGGAGTACACTGCCCAGTTGCAAGCGGATCTGATTCTGCTGATCGGTGGGGAAGGAATCCACGATACGGTCAATGGTCTGCGGTGCATTATTGGTGTGGATGGTGGCAAAGACCAGGTGTCCGGTTTCCGCGGCGGTGAGGGTGGCTTCCATGGTCTCTTTGTCGCGCATTTCACCGACCATGATGATATCGGGGTCCTGCCGCAGAGCGAAACGCAATGCCGTGGCAAAACTCAATGTATCCTCATGGAGTTCCCGTTGTTCAATGACGGAGTTGACATTTTCGTACACATATTCAATGGGGTCTTCCAGTGTGATCACATGTTTTGCCGTGTTGCGGTTGATCTGATCGATCAAACTGGCAAGCGTGGTGGACTTCCCGCTTCCGGTCGGACCGGTGATCAGGATGAGTCCCTGCTGTTTGAATGCCATCCGGACAAGTTGCGGCGGGAGAGATAACTGTGCGGGCGTGGGGATGACCGTATTGACCACGCGGCAGACAACACCCAGACTGCCTCTCTGATAAAAAGCATTCACACGGAACCGTGTAGTCATGGTGCTGTCCGGATGGTCTTTTCTGTTCATGGTGACGGAGAGTGCGAAATCCAGCTCCTTCTTCTTTTCCAGTTCAACCCTCTGATGCTGATTGAGAATACTGTAGAGCAGCCGTTGGATATCCATGCGGGTCAACGGGGGCAGTTCCATTTTCCGCAGTTCGCCATGAATACGCAGAACCGGGCTGACCCCGCAGGAAAGATGCAGGTCGCTGGCCTGATTGTTCAATGCGGTCCGCAACAGTTTCCGCATATCCACCATGGGCCCGCCGGATTCCCCGTTGCTGTTCCCGTATTGATTGCGGAACATATCCACGCCGCTTTCCATGCCCTTGACCAGCAGATCCAGTTCTTCCTGTGCGCTTGATGCCTCCCGCGCCGCTTCCAGCGTGATCAAGCCCTCTTTATAAAGGCGGAAAAGGGCACGGTTGAACTTCATCATGCCGTATCCGCTGTTCTGATGAAGGATATCATCCAGCGAACTGTAATCCATTTCTCCGATGAGCTTCCGGACCGTAGGGGAACCGGTGAGGATCTCCACTGCCGGGATCATGTCGTTCCCGTCGGCAGTGGGGACCAGACGCTGTGCGAGTACGGCGTTCAGAGACATTCCCAGATCGATGGCGGCTTGTGTCTGCCGGTTTTCCGGGAACATATTCACGATGCGTTCGACAGCCTGTACGGTATCGGCGGTGTGGACGGTGGCAATGACCAGGTGTCCGGTGAGTGCGGCATGGAGTGCCGTCTGCATGGTTTCCGTATCCCGCATTTCACCAATGACGATGACGTCCGGGTTTTCCCGCAATGCGCTTCGGAGAGCGTCGGAGAAATTGGTCGTATCGGTATTGATCTCCCGCTGTGAGACGAAACTTTTCACATCTTCATGGAGAAATTCAATGGGATCTTCCAGCGTCAGAATATGCTTCGATTTCGTGTGGTTCAGATAATTGATCATTGCCGCCATGGTGGAAGACTTCCCGCTGCCGGTGGTCCCGGCGATCAGGATCAATCCCCGCGTGACATCGCAGATCTCCTGTATTTCCACCGGGAGGTTCAGCGTTTCGAATGTGATTTTGTTCCCGGAATGGATCGGGCGTGCCGCGAGAGCCGCGCCGGAAAGTGTGGCATAGAAATTGATACGGAACCGGTGATCATCTTTGGAGTAAGAGGCATCCACGGATCCGGTTTTCCGGTAGATCTCCTCCTGTTCCGCAGACAGGACATCCCGGCGGAACGCGGTGATCATTTCATCGGAACAGAGGAACACGTTGTCGTGTATCACATCTCCACGGGAGCGGAACGAAGGATATTTTCCTGCTGCCGCAAAGAGATCGGAATAACCGGAATTGACTGCTTTTATCAACAGACTTTCGATAGCCATATTACATTCTCCTGATTGCTTGCAAGCGGATCCCGATGGCTTTCTTTTCCGCTTCCGTATAATATTTTTTCTGTAATTCGTTTTCGAGAATATCTGCCAGAGACCCGGTATGCTGATACTGCATTGCCATGTCGGCATAATACAGCAGCAACGCCATATAATTCCGGGATTTCTCCCGGTGTTTGCGTGTGAAATGCTGTTCCATTGCCTGGAATCCGACTTCTGCACATCCTTCCATATTCATACTCGCTTTCGCAAAAAGAAGGATCGCATCCGGGTTCCCCGGGTATTCCTGAACCAGCGGGAGAAGTCCGGCGTATGCTTCCGCGTATCGTTCATTGGTGATCATGCCGGCGAAGGGAGAAAGGACCAGCGGAGCGTCTTTCAGATATATCCGCGGCATGATGAATCCGAAGGCAATACTGCTTGCAATGGACGGCAGATAGATCCTTACGAACAGGATCGCCAGGAGCGCGCCGCAGGGCAGTACCCCGCAAAACAGTAACGGCAACATGCCGCGGGCAAAGGCGTAATACGCCAATATGAGTTCCGCGATCAGAACAGCCAGGAACAGAAGTTGTCCGAGGCAGCCTGCCAGTTTATCCGCTTTGTATGAGGAGAGCATACCCATTGTTTTTCCTTCCAGATTATCTGTGAATGGAGTAGCATACACCCGGAAAATGAAATTTTCAAGCTTTTCAACGGATTTATTTTCGTAATTTGCCACAGAAGGTTGCGATGTTCAATATTTTTTACAAAAAAAAGTCCCAAAAAATTATCGGCATGGACTTGAAAAACGGGACAGGAAAGGATAAATTATAGGGTTGAGGAATCTCATCCGGAGATTATCACATCATTAACGAGCGGAATTTTTATCCGGAACGGGTAAAGATCCCTTAAAATTGTTCTCGCTTATCAACAGGAGAAAGAGGTATTGTTATGGCAGATCTCAATTACACAAGCCATGAGTTGTCCGCACGGATCGGCAAAGCGCCGAAAGATTTCACGAAAAAAGACATCATCGATTTCATCATTGCGGAAGAGATCCGCCACGTCAATTTCCAATATCCCGCCGCCGACGGCAGACTCAAAACATTGAACTTCGTCATCAACGATGCCGCATATCTGGATGAGATCCTCTCCTGCGGCGAACGCGTGGATGGTTCCAGTCTCTTCCCCTTCATCGAAGCAAACAACAGTGACCTGTATGTGGTCCCCCGGTTCCGTACCGCATATATCGATCCATTCTGCGAACTGCCCACCATCAACTTCCTCTGCTCTTTCTTCAACAAAGATGGTGAACCGCTGTCCAGCTCCCCCGAGTACACGCTCCACAAGGCATGTGAAGCCTTCACCAAAGCCACCGGTCTGGAATTCCAGGCAATGGGCGAACTGGAATATTATGTGATCGCGCCCGATGACGGATGTTATCCTGCGGTGGACCAGAAGGGGTATCATGAATCCGCCCCCTACGCCAAGTTCGGGGAATTCCGTCAGCTCTGCATGAACTACATCGCCCGTACCGGCGGCAAGATCAAATACGGTCACTCCGAAGTCGGTAACTTCTCTCTTGACGGCAAGATCTACGAACAGAACGAAATTGAATTCCTGCCCGTCAATGCCGAAGAAGCTGCGGAACAGCTGACCGTTGCAAAATGGATTATCCGCAACCTGGCATATCAGAACGGACTGGATGTGACATTCGCGCCCAAGATCACAGTGGGCAAAGCCGGGTCCGGTATGCACATCCACTTCCGCGTGATGAAAGACGGAATCAATCTCATGCAGAAAGACGGCGCGCTTTCCGACGATGCAAAGAAAGCCATCTCCGGTCTCATGGAACTGGCTCCCTCCATCACCGCATTCGGAAACACCAACCCCACCAGCTATTTCCGTCTGGTTCCCCATCAGGAAGCTCCCACAAACATCTGCTGGGGCGACCGGAACCGTTCGGTACTTGTCCGCGTTCCTCTGGGCTGGACCAGCAAGAAAGATCTGTGTTCCCAGGTGAACCCGAACGAAAAAGCGGCGGCGGCTTACGATACCTCCCAGAAGCAGACCGTGGAAATGCGTTCTCCGGATGCTTCCGCGGATATCTTCCTGCTTCTCGCCGGATTGGCGGTTGCGTTCCGTCATGGTTTCACCAACCCCGATGCCCTTGATATCGCTGCGAAGACGTATGTCAACGTGAATATCCACAAGGACGAAAACAATGCGATCCTGGATTCGCTGAATGTCCTTCCGGACAGCTGTGCGGCATCTGCGGATTGTCTGGAAAAACAGCGTGCCTATTACGAAGCGGACGGCGTATTTGCGCCTGCCATGATCGATGGCTTGATCTCCACACTGCGCAAGTTTGACGACCGCACCCTGCGTGCCGACATCGGCAATGATCAGGCAAAGATCCTGGAACTGGTGGAAAAATACTTCCACTGCTGATCACGCAGGATCTGCAAGAAAAAACTCCGCTCTCCTCACAGGAACAGCGGAGTTTTTTTATCCCCGTAATGCCGGAAATGTTTTTTTCTGTTTTTTTCACAAAAAAACTTGTTTTTCTCTATTTATGAAGTACATTTACCAAGATAGCAACAGGAGACAGCTTATGCATAGAAATCAAGATGAAATATCAGGAAGGAAACGGTCCATCTCATGATCATTTGCTGTCCCATTTGTAAAAAACAGACCGAACTGGAACATGTGGAGCGCGGGCGGCATATCGAATGTGTCTGTCACGCCCGGTTCGCTCTGGATGATGTCACGGTCCTCCAGGATTATTCCGGGATCGATGCGAAACCGCCGGAGCAGATCGGACCGTATCAGATCGAACGGTTCATCGGGCGCGGCGGTATGGGCCGCGTTTACAAGGGGAAACATCCCACGCTTGTCATTCCGGTTGCAGTGAAAGTGCTCTCCCCGGAACTGGCGGATAACAAAGTGTTTCAAGAACGTTTTATCAAATCCGCACGGATCTGTGCCAAGATCGATCATCCCAATGTGGTGAAAGTTTACGACTTCGACAAGGGTGACGACGGCAATCTCTATCTTGTTATGGAGTACATCGCAGGCGGGACACTCTTCGACCTGCTGATGCGGTCTGGTCCGCTGACACCGCAAAAGACGGCAGATATCGCCATTGCCATCTGTCAGGCGTTGTCTGCGGCGCAGAAAAACGGGGTCGTGCATCGTGACATCAAGCCGGACAACATCATGATCAGTTCGGATGGGGAATACAAGCTGGCGGATCTTGGGCTTGCCAAATATGAGCCTCCGGTGGATAAGAAATCAACGTCGCGGATCACGGAAAGCATGAAAGAGGAAACGCTGGAACTCTTTTCTCTCGGTACGCCGGAATATATGGCACCGGAACAGGCTTTCGATGCCGAACACTGCGACATCCGGGCGGATATTTATTCGTTGGGGATGACCATGTATCAGCTTCTTTCCGGACATCTGCCGTTTGAAGCGAAGAACCGGGAGGAGTTGCGCCGCATGCACCTGGAAGAGGAGCCGCGTATCCCCGGTGTGTACCGTCCGGATATTCCCATCGATCTGGAATATATCGTGATGCGTTGTATTCAGAAACGGAAAGTGGACCGTTATCAGACACCGGAAGAATTGCAGAAGGATCTGGAAGCATTTGTTCAGGGGTTGGAACTGCCGTCCACCAACGATGAGACACTGGCATTGACCGTGGCAAGAGATGGCGGATTCCTGGTCCCGGTCCGGGAAGTGGAAGTCAGCTATGTGCAACCCTGGTTGACACCGGAACGTAAATTCTGGATCGCAGTCGGTGTGATTGTGTGTGCGGTTCTTTTCTTTACCATTCTGCCGGATAAAAGCGGCAAAGAGGTGGCACGGGAGCCGGAAATACCGGCACCGCCACCTGTGATCTATGACCGGGATTATGCCTGGAAAAATGCCCGCAGCAAAGCAATACAGGCTTTGGAGACGAAAAAGGATTTTGCTAATGCGATCCTGAACCTGAATCCCTTTGAAAATGATGAAGTGGAATCGATCCGGAAAGAAGCAGGTAATCTTCTGGTGAAATTGAAACGGGCAGAGGAACAGGAAGTCAGGAAGCTGATGACACAGCTGGATAAGGCGGCGGACCAATTTTCCAAAGAACATGATTATAATGCTGCCATTGCTGTTTATGAAGAAGAAACACGGCTTGTGCATGAAAGTCGTTCCCGTCGGCAGGAACGGATCGCTGTATTGAAAAAGAAACAGGCGGAATACCAGGAGTTATCGCGTATGACCCGGGAATTTCTTGTGAAAGAAGTGATCCCGCTTCTGGCGGCAAAAGAATCCAGGGTTTCCCAGAATTATACCAGAGCACGGGAAGCCTATGAGCGGAAGACTGGGATTCTGAAAGATGCCCGGTTTGTAGCCATATTGAAAGAATGTGCAGGGATCCCCGCGGCATTTGCAAATCTGATGCAGAAACACGTCAATCAGGAAGTGCAATTCCTGTTCAGCCCTGCATCGGAACCGTTGTATTCCTGGAGCAAGGAAAATCCTGCGCGTATCCAGTTGGTGCAGTCACCGTATATTCTGCTGCACAACAGCAATGGCAAGAAGTTCACGATCCTTGATCTTCAGTTGGAAGAACAGGAACGGGAACTGCTCAAAATTACTCCGCTTTCCCAGGAGAGCAGAGCGTTATGGTGTACCGGGATCGCACTGCAAAATGACCCGCGGAATGCAAAACGGTACATGATGTATCTCCCGGAACCGTTGAAAGAGCCTTACAGTGAATATATTACGCAGCGTATTGAGGAACACCGTGACACGATGTTCCGTGATGAATTGCGTCGTCTGCTCAGTGATATCGGGTACAGCAGTGTGGATCTGCCTTATCCGGAACAGCTGCCGCGGCTGGAAATTTTCTATTTGATGGAGCCTGCGCAGATCCTGGGCCGATTGGATACCATTCTGTTGCAGTATGAAGATCTCAAATCCGCCCGGCAGTACCTGGAAGCGTTACGGCAGATCCGGAATAATATGCAGGAAAGAAGAGCGATGCCGCCTGAAACGGAAAATACACCCCCAACCACGGAGAATGTGCAATGAGTAAGAAAATGATCACCGTTTGCGGCTTGAATCCCGCATGGCAGAAAACACTGCATTTCGAACATTTTATTCCGGAAACTGTCAACAGGGCGAAGCGTGTGATGGAAATGCCGTCCGGAAAAGGGATCAACGTTGTCCGTGCGATCCGTACCTGGGGCGCGGCGGATGGGCGTGTCTTTCAATTCGCGGGCGGTGGAAACGGGGAGAAACTCCTCGCCGGGCTGGATGCCGAGGGAATCCCTCACCGTTCCATCCGGATCGCAGGCAGTACCCGGTGCTGCAATACGGTGTTGTGTCATGCGACACACGGAATGACAGAGTTGATCGAGCCTTCAGCGAAGGTGACGGATCAGGAATTGCTTGCCATGTTCGATGCCATTTTGGAAAGTCTGGAAACTGCGGATGCACTGGCATTGTGCGGGACGTATCCTCCGGGTGTGCCGGAGACGTTTTATGCGGAACTCACCGCCGAAGCCCGCAAACGGAATGTATTTGTCTTCATGGATGCTTTCATGGGGATCGCCGGTACATTGGAACTGGGCGTGGATCTTCTCAAGATCAACCTGGACGAACTGTACGCTTTGAGCGGAGAAAATACACCGGAAAAAGCATTCGATGTCTGTTTCCGGAAATACAAGATCAAAGCAATTGCCGTGACTGATGGGAAAAATCCCGCGTTTCTGTCACAGGGGGAGACCCCCATCCGGATCCCCGTTCCTGTTGTCGCAGCTCCCGTGAACCCGATCGGCTCCGGCGATACCTGTTCCGGTGTCATGCTTTCGGAAATACTCAACGGTACGGAATTACAGGATGCGTTTCGCTGCGGTCTTGCCGCGGCGAGTGCAAATTGTCTGACCGACCGGCCTGCGGTCTTTGACCGGGCAACAGCAGAACAATTTTTAGTAAAAGGAGAATAAAATCATGGAAGAAGAAAAATTTGAAATGCCGCCTCCCCCGCCTCCCCCGCCGCCCAAATACCAGGCTCCGCCGAAGGATGGAATGCCCCTGGTGTTTTCCTTTGTGAAATCCTGTTTTGCGGTGTTGGGCTGCGGCTGTTTTGCGGTACTGGTATTTTTCGGGTTGTTGTTCTATGGTTTGATCCAGGGGATCAGTGAAGCGTTTGAAGATGATGAGCCTGTTGTGACAACGGAGAATGTGATCGCTGTCATTGATGTGAAAGGTGTGATCGTTTCCGAAAGCAATGTATTCGATACGGAGCTTGCTTCTGCCAAACGGATCTGCAAGCAGATCAGAAAAGCGGAGAAGACCCCCGCAGTGAAAGCGATCCTTATCCGCCTGAATACACCGGGTGGTGAAGTCACAGCATCCGACACTGTCTGGCACACCATGCGCAGTTGCAGAAAACCGGTGGTCGCCTATATTGATTCCATGGCGGCAAGCGGGGGATATTATGTTGCTGTCGGCGCAAAGAAGATTGTGGCGCACCGTCAGGCATTGACAGGGAGCATCGGTGTGATCATCAGCACCTGGAATGCGCATCAGCTGCTGGATTTTATCGGGGTGGAACCTGTCCTGTATACCTCCGGTAAGATGAAAGGTATGCTGCATCCGGGGAAAGAATCCTCTCCGGAAGAACAGCAGCTTGTCCAGAAGCTGGTCATGAACTCCTACGAAGATTTTGTCAATGTGATCGCGGAATCCCGGCAGATCCCGGCGGAACAGATCCGCAATACCGAAATAGGGGATGGCCGTATTCTGGACAGCAAACAGGCACTTGCCGCAAAGCTGATCGATCAACTGGGCTATTTCGAAGATGCGGTGAAAGCAGCGGAAGAACTTGCCGGACTTCCTCATGGTGCCGGTAATGTGGTGGATTACACCAACAAGGCCTCATTCAAAGAGATCTTTGAAGAGTTCAATGGATTCGTTTCCCAGCCGGAAGTCCGTATCACGGTCCCCGGCGCAAATGGGAGTCATTCTTTCCGTCCGGAACCCTGGAAAGCATATTACTTACCCGCAGGCAACTGATCAACGGATATGAATACACGGGATTTTGAGCGGGATATATTGGATGCAGCGGCATTTGACGGGACGCGGAAAGCCTCCCGTTTCTCCTGGTCGTATGCACGGGAAACACTTTTCCGGAAATGCAAACGGGCGTGTTTCATCCGGTATTATCTTGCCCAGGGCGGGTGGGATCCTTATGCGCACCCGCTGATCCGCAGTGCCTATGTGGAAAAATACCGTTTGCCGTTCCGGCTCTGGCTCGCCCGGACATTTCATCTTGCCTTGCAGAACGGTTTCCGGAAGGCGGCGGCGGTCCCGCAGGAGAAACGGGAACGGATGTTTTCCGGAGTCTGTCTGCGTTATCTTGGTAAATCGGTATCCGACCTTCAATTCTCGTTGGAGAACCGGGAATATGTGGATGATCCCAAGAAACCTGCGATCACGGAATTTCTTTGTGCGGAAGACCGTACCGGCGCATTGATCCAACTCAAACAGACTGCTGTGGATTCCTTTTCGGCTGCGTACGCTGCGTTTACAAAGTCATCTGTCTTTCAGAATATTCTTGCATTGGATTTTACTGATTTGCGACTGGAGGATCCATTCCTTTCCTTCCAGTTCGAACAATGGCCCGTCTGGTTTGCACCGGGTATCGTCTGGCACGAAAAACGGAAGTTCCACATGCTTCTCTGCGACGTCCCCGGGGAGCGGGGCAAAGAGGATATTGCACCCCGCGTGACGGCTGCCCTGTTTCAGTTATTTGTCCGCTCAAAATGGAACAACTGTCGCGGCGCGACGGCATCCGCTTTTATTTTTCAGGAAGGTGCAGGAGATTTCGTGCCGCTGGATCCGTACCCGGATATCCGTAACATCATCCGGAAAAGTTCGGCGGAAATGCTTGCACTTGTGCATGAGGACTCTCTGGTCGATTATCGGGATTTCCCTTGCACGGAGGATCGTGCAAACTGTAAAACATGTCAATTCGCAGGGACTTGCAAAGCCTTGCAGCAATGGGAACAACAGCAACAGTAAGGAGTGTGTTTCATGGATACAAAGAAACTGGAAGCGTATGCCGATCTTATCGTGAAGACGGGATTGAACCTGACGCCCGGGCAGGCGGTATTTCTCATCGCCGGGCTGGATCAGCCTGCGTTCGTCCGCATGGTGGTGGAAAAATGTTATCAGGCGGGAGCCTCCAAAGTCGTGGTGAACTGGACCGATATGCCGCTGGAAAAACTGGCGTACACTTATCAGAGCGAAGAAACGCTTTCCAATATGGATCAGTGGGAACTGGAACGCTGGAAATGGCGGTCCGAAACTCTCCCCGCGCTCCTGTGGCTGGATTCCGATGACCCGGACGGCATGAACGGGATCGATCAGGGAAAACGTGCCCGCGCTCAAATGGCGCGGTTCCCCATGATCAAACCCTTCCGTGATGCCATGGAAAACCGTCATCAGTGGTGCATCGCCGGGGTCCCGGGTGCGGAATGGGCAGCAAAAGTCTTCCCCGGTATTCCGGTGGAAGATGCCATGGAAAAACTCTGGGATGCCATTCTGAAAACAGCCCGTGCGGAAGGGGATCCGCTGGCAAACTGGGAACAACACAATGCGGTGATCCATGCCCGCTGTGAAAAACTCAATCAATACCGGTTCACCGCGTTGGAATACAAGTCATCCAACGGGACCGATTTCCGTGTCGGTCTGATCCCGGAAGGCGTTTTCGCCGGCGGTTATGAAACGGATCTTTCCGGGCGTGTCTTCAACCCGAATATCCCATCCGAAGAGATCTTCACCTCGCCGAAACGGGGCGAAGCGGAAGGGGTACTTGTTTCCACCAAGCCGCTCTCCTGGCAGGGTTCGCTTATCGAAAACTTCTCCATCCGGTTTGAGAACGGCAAAGCGGTGGAAGTCCATGCGGAAAAAGGACAGGATGCGTTGGAGCGTATGATCGCCATGGATGAGGGTGCCGCATATCTGGGCGAATGTGCTTTGATCGCCTGGGATTCCCCCATCAATAACACCGGACTGCTCTTTTACAGTACGCTTTACGATGAAAACGCAAGCTGTCATGTGGCGTTGGGCAGAGGGTTCGGGAATTGTCTGCGGGATTACGAAAAATATTCTCTGGAAGAACAGCACGCACTGGGGATCAATGAAAGTATGATCCATGTGGATTTCATGATCGGTGCGGAGGATCTGGACATCACGGGGATCACTCCCGCCGGTGAACGGGTCGCCATTTTCCGTCATGGAGCCTGGTGTTTCTAATCCACTGCTTTTTATTTGACATAAAAACGCAGAATATTTCCGTTTTTTTCTGGACTTTTCAGAAAGTTGTGATAGGTTACTCCTTATAACGTTATTTTCAACTATTAATACAGGAGTAAAATCATGATAACAACGGATATAACGGTTCATAAACAGTCTTACGATTTTTGTGTCGTCGGCGGCGGTATGGCAGGGATCTGCGCGGCAGTCGCGGCAGCAAGACGGGGTGCGAAAACGGTGTTGATCCAGGATCGTCCTGTGCTGGGTGGCAACGCATCCAGTGAAGTGCGTATGTGGATCTGCGGCTGTCACGGGATCAATAACAAGGAAGCCGGTATTCTGGAAGAACTGCAACTGGAAAACATGCGTTGGAATCCCTCGCTGCATTACAATATCTGGGACCACGTCCTGCAGGGCTTTGTCAGCCGGGAGGAAAATCTCAAACTCATGCTGAACTGTTCCTGCGATGGTGTCATCATGGACGGCTCCCGCATCAAAGCGGTGAAAGCGTGGCAGCTGACCACTCAGAAACGGTATGAGATCTCCGCCAAATACTTTGCGGATTGTTCCGGTGATTCCATTTTGCGTTTCAGCGGGGCGGAATATCGTTGCGGCAGAGAAGCGGCAAGCGAATACAACGAAAGTTACGCGCCGGAAGTTGCGGACAACAAGACTATGGGTAACTCCATTCTCATTCAGGTGAAAGAGCTGGACCGTCAGACCACGTTCGATGCGCCGCCCTGGGCACATGTGTTTGAAGAAAAAGGGTTTCATCGCGGTTATAACATCCATCGCGACAACAACTTCTGGTGGATGGAATACGGCGGGATCATGGATACCATCGGTGATGCCGAAGAGATCCGGGATGAACTGCTGAAAATCGCTTACGGTGTGTGGCATCTGGTCAAAAACAATAAGAAGAACCCGGCGAAGAATTACGATCTGGAATGGATCGGCGCACTCCCCGGAAAACGGGAAAATATCCGTTACATCGGGGATCATGTGCTGACCCAGTCCGATGTGGAAAAACAGGGCAGATTCGATGATATCGTGGCGTACGGCGGATGGAATTTCGATGACCACAACCCCGCCGCATTCTATTTCGACGGTCCGCCGACTGTTTTCCACCTGACCCCGCGTCCCTTCGGGATCCCCTTCCGCTGTCTTTACTCCCGGAATATTGAAAACCTGTATTTCGCCGGACGGAATATTTCCTGCTCTCATGTCGCCATGAGCACCACGCGTGTCATGGGCACTTGCGCCATCGAAGGTCAGGCGGTCGGAACGGCGGCAGCCATCGGTGTCCGTGACGGACTGGATCCCCGTGGCGTGTATGAGAAACGTATCACGGAATTGCAGAACATGCTGATGGATGACGACTGTTACATCCCCTGGCATGTGAAGCCCATGAACGACTTGACGAAAAACGCCCGTTTGCAGGCGGAAAGCGATGACGATGTGGAATATCTGCGGAACGGGATCGAACGTGACGTGGATGGAGTCAAACAGTATTTTGCGGCGGATCCGGGGAGCTATATTGAATATCATTTCGATGCGCCCACGAAAGTCAACGGTATCCGCCTCGTATTCGACAGCGATCTGCGCAATGAAAAGGGCAAACGGATGCCTGCGATGTATCCCATCGATGGACACAATGTGGAACTGCCCGAAGAATTGATCAAGGAATTTTCCATCAAGATCCAGACCGGCGGACCCGATTCCGAATGGGAAGAGATCCACTACCAGGAAGATAACTACCGCCGTCTCGTGCGGATCCCGGTGGAGAAAAAAGTCACGGCTGTCCGCCTGATCCCGGAAATCACCTGGGGATTGGATGAAGCCCGCATTTATACTTTTGAACTGTATTGAGCGCAGAGGAAACAGCCATGCTTCCTTATGATCCGTTCCGCATGACGGCAGAAGAACTCGCCGCGCAGATCGAATATCACAATCAGAAATACTGGCAGGATAACACCCCGGAGATCTCTGACGATGATTACGATCTGCTTACCCGCGCTCTTGCCGCCATCGATCCGGATCATCCCGTACTCCGGCAGGTGGGTGCTGTCGCGGTCGCAGGGGAGGGCAAGGTGATCCACGAAGATCCCATGCTTTCCCTGGATAAAGCGTATTCCCTTGCCGAAGTGATGGACTGGGCACGCAAATACGCACGGTCGAAGGAGGAAGTCCTTCTGGTGCAGCCCAAGTACGATGGTATTTCCGCACTCTGGGAACACCGGGTGCTTTCCACACGCGGCGATGGCTTCACCGGGGAGAATATCTCCGACAAAACACCGTTGATCGTGATCGAGCATCAGTCCGGTGTCATGCCGTTGGAACAGTTCCGCGGTGATGCCAGGGGTGAAATCGTGATCCGGGAAGATGATTTCCGCACGCTTTACACCCGGATCCGGAACCGGAACGGACAACGTTACAAAAATTCCCGTAACGCGGCGGCGGGCATCATGGGACTGAAAGACATCACGCCCATGCTTCAGCAGGGGGCAAAACTCACGCTGGTGGATTATCAGCTCCATTCGTACCGGTCCACGTTCGGTACACTGGAAAACGATTGGCAGGGATTTCTGGAAACCATCGAAGCTCTGCCGTATCCCATGGATGGCATCGTATTGAAATTTGCCGATCAGGCATACGCGGATTCTCTGGGGAATACTGCCCATCATCCCCGGGGTGCCATCGCATTCAAGTTCAGCGGGATCCGTTGTCAGAGCATGTTGCGGAACGTGGAATGGAGTTTCGGAAAAAACTGTCTGACCCCGGTGGCGGAGATCGACCCGGTGGAGATCGGCGGCGTTACGATCCGTCATGCAAGCCTTCATAATTTACAGAACATTCTGGATAAAGATCTGCATATCGGCGACCTGGTGACGGTGGAACGCGCCGGGGATGTGATCCCGTACATCGTTTCTGCGGAACCTGGCGCGAACCGGATGTCCTGCCTGATCGAAACGTGTCCCTGTTGCGGGTCCGTGCTGAAACGGGAACTGCCGGAACTGCGTTGTATCAACCCGGACTGTTTCGAAACACGGTTGCGTATTCTGCTTTCTGCGGTAAAAAATATCGGCATCGAACGTCTGGGTGAGCCGGTGTTGCGCAAACTTATGAAGACGCTTTCCGTCCGTTCACTTCCGGATCTTTTCCGGTTGACGGTATCGGATTTTCTCCGTGTGGAAGGCTTTGCCGCACTCTCGGCGGAGAATCTTTATAAGGAGATCCAATCGGCGCGAACAGTTCCCGACTGGCAGATCCTGGCATCCATGAATATCAAAGGTGTCGGACCCAATATTGCAAAAATGATCCTGCAGGCGCATCCTTTTGCAGAATTGAGAACGCTTTCCGAAGAAGCACTTTCCGCCATTGACGGCATCGGACCGGAACGGGCGGGAGCTCTTGTGAAGGAATTCCGGGAAAGTGCGGGGGAACTGGATGAACTGCTGCAATGTGTCACCATGGTGGAAAAACGTTCCGACGGCACAGCAAAAACCATTTGTTTCACCGGGAAAATGCCGGAGAAACGTTCCTATTACGAAAAAATGGCGCAGCGTGCCGGATATGAACCGGCGGACTCCGTTACGTCCTCGCTTACGCTGCTTGTTGCCGCAGATCCGGGGGAGAATTCTTCAAAACTGACGAAAGCGCGGAAACTGGGGATCCGTATTCTGTCATTGCAGGAATGGCTTTCGGAACAGAATCCGGCGACAGAGACAGTACAGGATCTTCCGCCCGAGCAGCCCGATTTATTTGGATTCTGAACGATGCGTAAGTGGATCTTTGCATTCTTATTGATTCCTCTGCTGCTGTTTGCCTCCTGCCGAAGTACGGAAAAAGAAAGCGAAGAACTTCCGCTTCCGCTGGATTATCCGCACCTCGTTTACGGCTTGCCGTCGGTGGAAGATACCATCCTGCCCCGGCGCGGGTTCGCCCTCGGATACAGTAATAAATACCGGCAGGCATTATGGGTCTGTTATGTCCTCCGGGACGAAGATATATTGAAGCCGAAAGTTAAACGGAGAAACAGATTCCGTGCGGATCCGGCGATCCGGTTCCGCCCGGTGCAACCCCGGGATTATACAAGGACCGGATATGATCGCGGACATCTTGCGCCTGCCGCCGATATGTTGTATTCCGTTGAGACCATGACACACAGTTTCTATATGACGAATATCTCTCCGCAGATACCGGGTTGTAATCGCGGGATCTGGAAACGGTTGGAAACTGCGGTCCGGAAATGGGCATTGCAGGAGAAAACATTATACATCATAACCGGTCCCATTTTCAAAGACGATGCGAAACAGATGGGCAAAACAGATATACCCGTTCCCTATGCGTTTTATAAGGTTATTTTTGACCTTACGCCGCCTTATAAAATGATCGGCTTTGTCATTCCCAACGAACCGTCATGGAGACGGCTTCATTCATTTGCCGTGTCTGTGGAGGCGGTGGAGGAACTGACCGGGAATGACTTTTTTTACGTTTTGGATGACGGATTGGAGAATCAGTTGGAGGCCTCTGTTGAGCCTGCACTCTGGGGCTTCTGATCGAACGGATCTGCACTCTTCAATTTCAGGAATTTCGCCCGGACTTCATCCCGCTGTATGTCATAACTGGTCCCGGAAGAGTATGTGTCAATATGACCATAGGTCTTGCTCTTATGTTTCTCCCGGCTGTGATGCCTGTTATGGTGTTCCTTTGTTTTACTCTTGTGCCGTTCGGTGTAGAATGTATCGGAACTGGAAGAGTGTCTGGTCCCGACTTTATATCTTTCGCTTGATTCAATAAGGATGGCATCGGCTCCCACTTCTTTTGCTTTTTCACGGAGAGCGTCGGAAAGCACATTGCCGGAATAAAGTGCCGCATCCTCTTCATCGATCGAGGCAGTGGCAATTCCCATTTCCCGATAGGTATTGATGGGAATATCTTTCTCATTCATGTAGAACCGGACATGTTCGGTGGGAGGATAGACATCGCCGATGTATCTGACATCCACGCATCCGGTCAGGATCAAACTCAAAACGGTAAAAAGGGCAATATAAATCAAACGCATTGTCAACTCCAGTATTTGTAATCGGGTAATTGTTATTGTTGTTCCGCCAACGTTTCTTTATAAATCTGCATCAAACGTTCTTTTTCTTCTGCGGAAAATTGCAGCGGATCACAGAATTCACGCAAGTCTGTCGCACGGCGTTCCGCGACTTCCCAGGGGCGCGGCTTACGGATGGTCGCCAGGTCGATCCAGATGACTTCCAGCTTTCCATTATTTTCATGGAACAATTCGTTCCGGGGGTGGAAACCGCCGTGGGTATAGCCGCAACGGTGCAGGATCCCCAGATAACGCATATTCTGTTCCGCAAATTCCATGGCACTCTTCCGGTCACTGTTACGTTCGGAGGAGGGATAAAATACCCTGCCGTCATTGCAATTCATGACCCGACGGGTCAGAATATAACTGCGGGTGAGACGGAGTCCTTTCCGGTATTCTCCGATCGCAAGCGGTTTCGCGACAGGGATCCCCATCGATTCCACCAGAACGTAGTTTTTCCATTCCCGGTATGCCAGAGAAGGGCGGAAAAGATAACGGAAAAAACGTTTTTCGTAATAATCCTTCCACACAACATTCCGGTTTTGAACATCTTCCACCTTGATTTCTTCCGGGATCTCCACGGTGACCACCTGTTTGTGTCGTGTCTTCCAGATCACAGTTGCAGAAGGTGCGTCATGGGTGATCGTTCTGATATATTTGTGGGCATCTTCGAATCCGGGAGCTGTAAGTTCCCAACTCTTCCAATAATGTTCCAGCATGATCTTCATCCGATGTTGTGGGTTTTACGTTCTGTTACTGTTGTAATATAGCATGTATCAGGAAAAATACAAATTCAATCTCCGGCGCTTTTCCAGTTTTCGCGTATATCCCGGAACATCTTCCATCCGTAATAAAGAATGACTCCGGCAAACAATGCAAATACGCCGTATGCTGTCGGTTCATACCACAGAAGCAGAAACAGTGCACCATACAGAAGCAGCGGCTGCATTTCTCGCGCTTCCTCCATTTCGTTTTTCTTACGATATATCACATATTCCACGACGAAAGAGAGTGCTGTCAGGCCCGCAAGGATGCTGCCAACCATCGTTAAAATCTCCGTGACCCGTCCAGTAAGATTCCATTGTCCGCACATGTCTTTCAGCGGTTCAGGCATCCACGGGCAAGTCAATGCGGCACATGCGATCAGAAGAAGGACAAGCCGCAGATTGCGCCCGTTTTTCCACTGCTGCCAGAATGGAGCGGTCACGATCATCAATGCCATCACAGGGAAGACCGGAAGCAGAAAACGGATCGGACTGTTGAATGTACAGCCGTAGCCCATGAAGAAAAGGATGACCGGTGCACACCACAGGATGAAGAAATATTTCATCCTGCGATCCTTCTGGAAGAAAACCGCAAGCAGGGCAGGGAGGAACCAGGCTTTGTTACTGATGAACAGCAATGAGATATTGGCGATCAGAAATTGACTGTTCCATTTCACAATATTGGTATCATGCAGGATATACGGCGTGGTGAACGGGGAGCCGAAATGATGGAAATTGGTCACGGCCTGTATGGAAACGATCGCAAGAAAAAGCGCGGCAGGCGGCAGGACCATGCGGAAAAATTCTTTTGTGAACGGGAGCGCATCTTTGTATTTTTGCAGATAGAGAAAAAAGAACGCAGGCGCATAAAAAATGTTATTCAGGCGTACCAGACAGATCAGGCCGAACAATGCGGAAAATAAGAGCAGGTTCCGGCGGTTCGGTTTCATGCTGACGAACAGAAAGAGTGCGGCAAACAGCAGCATGGCGGCAACCGTATCGCTGACACAATTTACGCCGAACCAGGTGTATAAACTGTAAAGAGTAAAGTCCAGAGAAAATACTGGCGGCGCGGCGTAAGCGGTAAAGATGTAGCTGTTGTAATCCTGCGGATCTCCGGCCGCAAAATAACGGAACTGCCAGAAAATTGCCAGCAGACTCCACAGAAGGATGACACAAAATGCTTTGCCGTGAGAAATATATTTTTTGAAAAAGGAAAATGCAAAACACAGGAACAGCGGTGTGACCGTCAGTGCATTGAAACACAGAAACAGCATATAAAAATTGTCAAATTCATACGCGTTCTGCAGCAGAATGAAGGGAATGTAAAAAAGCGGAAAGCCTACCGTATATCGCCAGGGTCCGGAAAAATCCCCATGCAGGACATCACAGGCGATCTCAAAATAAGAAAAATCATCCGCCTGGCCCTGGATCACATTCCCGCTCCTGCCCAACGAAAAACAGAACAAGCCGGCGCAGAACAGGAAGATCCCCGCATAGGGCAGAATATTCCGGATCTTCTGCAGTCTGCCGGAGAAATACATCACCGCACAGATCAATGCCAGGAACAGCAGGACGATCCCCCGGTCACAGAGCGGGATGTTCTGTCGCGGATGAAGTGTGGCAGTTTCCGAACCGGTTGCTTTGCTGTATTCCAGCCCCGGTGCCGCCCAGAATATCCCCACACCCGGCAATGCTGTTTCATAGAATTTCAACGGCAGAAGCAGCGGACCGGTATCGTATCGCACATTTTTACATTCTCCGGTTTGCAATTCTTTTTCTTCAAAAAGAATGATGACCGGATTCTGCTGCGGGTCCGGCGTACGGTATAACGGCGTGTTGGCAGGAAAGACCATCGTCTCCTGCTGCGCAAAAAGACCGCAGACGGCAGTCAACAGAAAAATAAGGATCGTAATATGTTTGCAGATCATGGTCCGTTTCCGGTTGGTTGTTTTCCGGAAATATAATCCCGTTTACCAAAATTGCAAACCGTATACAATGGCTCCGCAGAAATTCTTTCCGTTATTTCCGGAATTCCAGCGCGTAGACCCCGAACCGTTTTGCTTCGAGCGGGAAATGAAACGCGCCGTCCCTGTCGCTCTTGAGCGTAATGACACCTTCTCCGGAGGGGAACGCATCCGACAGGACTTTAACGGTGCAGGTCTTGTATTCTGCGGGAAGCATAAAAGTCAGTTCCTCCGCCGCCGAACCGTAAAGAGAGAGAATCATGTGCACATTTCCTTTGGAATCGATGCCGCAATGCTGATAGACTTTTGCATCAATGGCAGATACAGCGGTCGGGACCCGTTTCAGATCCTTCCTTACAAAATCGGTGTAGAACACAAGACCGTAATAGTTCTTGAACGGTTCCCGCCATAAGTTGAAAAGTCCCCAGGCTTGTCCCGATGCCGCCCAGATGTAATAATACGCCATATCCGCAAGGTCCTGCAGAGAGATCAATGTGGCGAGAGAGAACGCTGCCTGCTGCATGGAGTCAGCCTTGTTCCTGTCCAGATCCATGCGGCCCCAGTCACGGGGTGACATGTTCCATTCCGTCAGAAAATGTTCGGCATCATGGAATCCGTATTTATCTGCCAGTTTGCGCAGTTCCTGCATTTTGCCGACGTAAAACTCCGGAGTTCTGGCGTATCCTGTTGTGCAAACGACATCCACCGGAAGTGAGTGTTCTCTGCAGTACGCAAGAAATTCTTCGACAGGGGCGACACGGATCGTATTCGGACCCCCCACTTTGATATGGGGAAACGCCTTTTTGAGCTGTATGGAAAATTCTTTGTAGAGTTGCAGATAGTTTTCATAAGGACCATCGAACAGATGGGAGTTATCCGGTTCTTCCCAGAGAGTCACATAAGGGATATCCCACGTTTTCCCGTTTGCCCAGCCTTCGCAATAATGCCGCAGAATATTGATGCAGATCGCACTCCACTTTTCCGGATCGGACGGCGGAAACACCCGGAATCTTCTGGCGGAGTGTTCAATGGATTCTGTAAAGTGAAATTCCAGTTCCACACCGCAATCCATCACCTGTTCCAGATAGAAATCCGTAGGACCGAAATCGTAGTTGGCGGGATCGTTATGATCCGCATGGAACAGCGGAAAGATCCGGCTGACATCGATCAGTGCATAGCCCGGATCGACCAATGCCGCATCGTGATGCCGAACTCTTGCCGGTGCCAGACGTTTGAACAGTTCCTTTTCCGGTTCTGTGGCTGCATGGGCTGAAATGCGGGGCGAATTGTTCATGCCGAGAATGTTTTTATAATTGCCTGATGCCTTCTCCGGGGAAAGCGTGAGGGTTACATTCCTGTTCGCTTCCAGAAAAATCTTCCGGGCGGAACAGGTCCCGCCCGCCGCTTTCCCCTCCCGGCACAGTTCGACAGGGAACGTGAGGTAAAAGCTCCCCGGCTTCGAAGAAATATCGGCAATGCTGATGACATGGCTTTCGTACTGGACCGGACCTTCCGCCTGACAGTTGTTGTGCATCAATCCGAACCCGAAAGTGGCAGGCGCAGTTCCTTCTTTTGTGATGTGACGGAAGGGGACTGCAAGCCAGGTCTCCCATTCATACAGACCGTTCTTTTCTCTGTTCTGCATTACGATCTTCAAACCGGGCAGAGAAACCTTTTCTTCCCTGTTGTCATACCGGATCTGCTTTTCTTCATCGGGACGGTACGCGATCCGCAATGCCGCGTTTTCCGCTGCCGGCAGAAACAGTTCAAAATGTGTGCCGCAATAGAACGGCGCGCCTTCTTCCTGCGGGGCGATATAAGGGACCTTGGCAACGGCTTTTGTGCAGACATAAAGGAATTCGTCATCGAACAACAGTTTCACCGTACATTTGACTCTGTTTTTCTTCAACGTTTCTTCATGAAAAAAGTCCGTGATGGTCATTGCTTTTTTCCAGAGGGAAGCATGGACGGTCCCCGCTTCCGTAAAAGGGGAAATGGCGGTATAATAAGCACGATACGGCTGACAGCTCATAATAGAGATCCTTTTCTGTATATTTGCATAAGTGATTTATATTTAGATATAACTGTTGATAAAATAGCATATAAAACGGATAAGTCAAGTTTTATAACGAGTTATTTGTTAAACTAAATAAATTTTCTTTTGATTGCAGGTGTCATGCAAATCAGTTTTTCAAGGCAGGTCAGAAAATGGAGGAAATGTGGAAAATGAGTTCAAAAAGACAAAAAAATGGTGCACTCGACAGGATTCGAACCTACGACCTATTGCTCCGGAGGCAATCGCTCTATCCAGCTGAGCTACGAGTGCATATTATCAATATACACCATTTCCGCTAAATTGCAAATCGAATTTTGAAAAAAAGACGGAATTTTCACGCTGTCAGAATGCGGTCCGATCCAACAACCCCCGCAGAGTTCTCCGGAGAAATCGGCTTGCTTGTCCCGATACGCTGTCCGGCTTCGTGTCATACGTTCGCGCAACCCGCCCTTCTGCACAAACTTTGCTTCCAGACTTTTCAACTGGCGATCCAGCAGGAAATTGGTCTGGTGGATCAGTGAGATCATTACGTTGCAGAAAAGTTCCGGATCATTTGCGGGTAAATAAGACTTATAAGTCTCACAGGACTTATTTTTCAGTTTCGCCAGTTGCCGGATTTGCAGAATGCGCGGATCGTCCTTTTCCCACAACTGCAGCTTACGGCTTCGCAGATGGTCCCGGTAATCTTCCAGCAATTCCTCCAGACTTGCACGCGCCACTCCAATCAGTTTGAGTTCGGTTTCCGTGCTGATCCCGGATGCCATGCTCCCTTCAATAATGTTCTGTTTTCCGCTTGCCGCCGGGAATCAGCTGGCAGCGGTGGTCGCCGGACAAAAAGGTGCGGTGTAACGGTCAGGAATGGAACCGGGACCGTTTGAGCCAGTATCGCGGAGATTCCCCGATGTTCCGTTTGAAATAACGGGAGAACACAAACTCATTGCTGAATTGGAGCAACGCAGCGGTCTCTTTCACGGAATGTCCGCCGTTGAGCAGATCCAGACAATGCCGGATCACAAAACGGTCGATCAGTTCTTTCGGTGTGAGCCCGGTCCGCCGGGAAAAATGCCGGGTGAATGTTTCCCGTGAGACACCCTGCAATGCCGCCAGATCACTGACGGATGTGCGTGCATTCCCCTGCTTGCGCAGATATTCCGTCAACGGGGCGAACTCGTGGAGCGCAAGCGGTTTCCAGAAATCTTCGGGAGAATAGAAGTCCACAAGCGCGGACTGCATACTGAAAACAAGAGTTCCCGCCCGCAGCGCGGCGGTATGTTTGCGCGTTTCATCGGCGTGGACCAGATCCAGCAATTCGGCGACCTGCGGCGGATTGGGGATCACGGTCATCCGGGGACAGTCGGAAAAGAGTTCCACGCCCGGAAAGATCTCCACATTGGTCTGAATGGAGAGAAAAAACAAGGTCTCATCCAGCCGGAATTGCGCTGGATGATACGCAGGAACAAAGTAGAGATACCCCGGCGTGAGTACATGGGTCTTCCCTGCTTCCGTAATGAAGTTCTTTTCCCCGTTTGGGTTTTCAAGGGGGATGAACAGCCGGTTGACCGGCATGGAACTCATCTTTTCGGGCGCGACGGGATAATATCCCAGGGCATAATGCCGCAGTAAAAAGCGTGCATGATTGAAGATCCGGATAAAGTCATTACGGTCAAGCATGGCAGAATACCTCCTGTTATGATCATAATATAGCATGTTATTTTGGTAATGCAATCACAAAGTGATATGTTTTTTTCTTTTTTTGTAATGGTATATCCGGGAAGACGGAGTATATTATGTACAAACAGAAGGAAAACCGCAGATGACATACGCGCCCTTTAATGAATTACGAACGCAAGTGGAAAAGCAGTATGAGAATGTTGTTTTTGTGCCGGAAAGCGGGTGGAGCGAAACCGAACTCCGCCGTGCCTGGGAAAATCACAAAAACGAAAATCCGGCAGAGGACCGGCGCGTTCCCCTCCGGCAGGCGGAAGGTCTTGTATGAAACAGAAAATGAACCCGATAAGGAAAGGAAAACGATATGCTTTACCCCGGATTTGAAAATGACAAAGAGTATCTGACGATGAAATTCCGTAACCCGGAACTGGATCCCGCCACCGGATTGACCAATGAAGAGATCCGGCAGCAGTCGCTGGATTACGCCAAAACCATGGCGGATCAGCCCGTCCCCATTATCAAAGGACGTTGTTTCGAGTTCGTTTGCCGGAATATGCAGATCGATGTGAATCCGCGGGACTGTTATCCCGGTTTCGGATGCTGCAACCGCAATCTCCGTCCGCTGAAACCCATGATCGATCATCTTTACCATGGCATTTATGATAAATACATCAAGGATACCGTGGGCGATCTCTGGAATAAACGGCAGGAAGCCGGACTGCATACCATCTGGCCCGACTTCGATCACTCCGTGCCGGAATGGGAAAATGTGTTCGCTCTCGGTTTCCCGGGACTCCGGGACCGGGCACGGGATTACCGGGCGCAGCATGAGAAAAACGGAACGCTTACGGAAAGCGTGACGGCGTATTTCGACGGGATCGAGATCACACTGAATGCCGTCATCGAATGTATCGGCAGACTGATCGCTTACGCACAGGAAAAGCATGGCGATGATCCCCGGATCCAGCGGGAGATCCGTTGTCTGGAACAACTCCGGACCGGTGCGCCGCAGGATATTTATGACATCCTCATGATGATCTATCTGTTCTTCTTCTTTGCCGAACATGTGGATCACATGCAGGTCCGCTCCCTGACAAACCTGGATGATGTCCTGCTGCCTTATTACCGGAACGCTCTTGCATCCGGACAGTATACGCAGGACGAGATCCGCGAGTTCATTGCCTGTTTCCTCATGCAGTGGGGCTCCATCAACAATTACTGGGGGCACCCCCTGTATCTGGGCGGGACATCCGCCGACGGCGGCACGCTGTATAACGAATGTTCCGCGCTGATCCTGGAAATCTTCGACGAACTGGCGATCCCCACGCCGAAGATCCAGTTGAAGATCGCGAAACATACCCCCGACTGGCTGATGAAACAGGCACTGCGTATGGTGCGCGATCATAATTCCAGTCTCGTTTTCGTCAGCGATGAAAATGCACAGGAACTGCTCCTGCGCAAAGGGTGTACCCCCGAAGAAGCACGCCGGTTCAATGTCACCGGCTGTTATGAACTGGCGCCCCGGAACTCCAACGAGACGGCTGCCGGACATGTGAATATGCTCAAATGTGTGGAGCTTGCCATGAATAACGGGTACTCCAAAATCGGGGATTATCAATGCGATTGCGGCGCCATGAAGATCGAAGAGATGAAGTCCTTTGACGATTTCCTGCAAGCCGTATTGACGTATCTGGACGATAACATCAAGACGGTCATCAAGATTGCACTCGTCAGTGAAAAATATCTGGAATTCATCAACCCGGGACAACTTTATTCCAGTACCGTTGACAACAGTTTGAAACTGGGGGTCGATGCCTTCGCGCGGGGTACCGTTTATAAATCGTCCGGGCTCCTTCTGTGCGGACTCGGAACCACCGTGGATGCCCTGATGGCGGTCAAAAAAGCCGTGTTCGATGAGAAACTCCTGACCCTCGAAGAATTCCGTGACATTCTGAACCGGAACTGGGAAGGGGCGGAAAAACTGCGTCTCAAAATGCTTCACATGAAGGAAAAATACGGAAACGGCATCCCGGAAGTCGATCAGTATGCCGATCTGCTTGCAAAATTCGCTTCCAAACGCATCCTGGGCGTGCCTAACGCTCGCGGCGGTACCTTCTCCGCATCCGGTCATTGCGCACGGCAGTTCATCGTCCAGGGCGAAAAAACGTCTGCCACTCCCGACGGACGGAAAGACGGAGAAGAATTCTCCAAGAATCTCTCCCCCACCATGGGCGCGGATACCAACGGTATCACTGCATTGAGTAATTCCGTCTGCACCATGGATTATCACGATCTGCCCGGCGATTTCCCGCTGGACGTGATGATGCACCCCGCCACCGTGCAGGGCGAAGACGGACTGGAAGCGATGAAGGCGTACATTTACTCGCATTATGCCAAAGGCGGGATGCAAATCCATTTCAATGTCTTCAATGCGGAAACACTTATCGATGCAAAAGCCCATCCCGAAAAGTACCAGAACCTGCAGATCCGTGTCTGCGGCTGGAATGTCCGGTTCGTCGAGTTGAACGAGAAGGAACAGGATATGTATATCACACGCGCACTGCGCATCGCGGAGTGACGGTATGAGTGAGATCAAAGGTCTTCTGCTGGAACCGAAACGGTTTGCCGTTCATGACGGACCCGGGATCCGTACGTCCTTCTTCTTCAAGGGATGCGTGCTGAAATGTATCTGGTGTCATAACCCGGAAAGCATTTCCACGCAGCCCCAGATGGGATACTACGAACACAAATGTCTTTCCTGCGGTGAATGTGCCGATGTCTGCCCCGTCAACGCCCATACGTTCCCCGGGGAACAGCACCGATTCGCCCCGGAACTCTGCCGTGTCTGCGGCAAGTGCGAAACGGCGTGTCCCGGCAATGCACTGAAACTGTACGGCAGAGAAATGACCGTGGCGGATGTCATGAAGATCGCACTGGCTGATGTGGCGTTCTACCGGGAATCCGGGGGCGGTGTCACGCTCTCCGGCGGCGAACCGCTGATGCAGATCGATTTCGCCGAAGCCTTGTTGCGTGAACTCAAAAACGCCGGGATCCATACCGCAGTGGACAGCTGCGCCAATGTGGAGACCGGGCGTTTCGAACGGGTACTGCCTTACACCGATATGTTCCTCATCGATTTCAAACATCCGGTGAGCGCGGAACACAAACGTCTTACCGGGAGCGGGAATGAGCTGATCTGCCGCAACCTGCAATGGCTTTCCGATCATGATTGCCGGATCGAGATCCGGATCCCGCTGGTCCCGGGGTGTAACGATGCCCCGGAAACGCTGGCGCAAAGCGCGGATTTCCTGCGTAAACTCAAATTGGAAGCCGTGCGATTGCTGCCGTATCACGCACTTGCCGGAAGTAAATACCATGCCGTCAATATGCCCGATACCATGCCGAAAGTCCCGTCACCCACGGCGGAGGATATGGAAAAAGCGGGCATGATCCTGAAAGCGGCAGGGATCAACGCGCTCTGGTAAAAAATCAGGAAAAACACATTCCCCGGATTTGACAACGGACTCCGGCATATTATATTATGGCAAAGTGATGACCATTTTACAACAAGGAGACAATATTATGAGCAAGTCCGACGTGTTTTTCACCGATTTCCGTACCGAATTCCACGGGGCAAGTCTGCTCTGCAAAATTCAGAAACTGATGAAAAAAGCAGGCTTCGAATCCATCGATTTCACCGATAAGTTCACCGCGATCAAAATGCACTTCGGCGAAGCCGGAAACCTGGCTTACCTGCGCCCCAATTACGCACGCGCCATCGCCGAATATGTGAAGGAACTGGGCGGAAAACCTTTCCTCACCGATTGCAGTACACTCTATGTCGGCGGACGGAAAAACGCGCTGGATCATCTGGATACCGCCGCCATGAACGGGTTCAATCAGATCACCGCCGGCTGTCAGATCCTCATCGGCGACGGCTTGAAGGGGACCGATGAAGTGGATGTGCCTGTCCCCAACGGAACGTATTTTACCACCGCCAAGATCGGCAGGACCATCATGGATGCCGATGTCTTCCTTTCTCTCACGCATTTCAAAGGACACGAGAAAATGGGGATCGGCGGCGTGGTGAAAAACATCGGGATGGGGTGCGGTTCCCGGGCAGGGAAAATGGAAATGCACAGCGACGGGAAACCCGTTGTGATCGCGAACCGTTGCGTGGGATGCGGCATCTGTGCGAAAAATTGCGCCCATGATGCGCTCACGCCGGAAGGAAAGAAAATGACCATCGATCATAACAAATGCACGGGCTGCGGACGCTGTATTTCCGCCTGTCCGAAAGATGCCCTGGCAGCCACCTGGGGACAGCATGACAAGATCCTGGATGAAAAGACGGCGGAATACGCGGCGGCAGTCCTGAACGGACGTCCTCATTTCCATGTTTGTCTGTTGTGCGACATCACGCCCAACTGCGATTGTCACGGGGAAAACGATGCTGCGATCCTGCCCGATATCGGGATCCTTGCCGGATTCGATCCCGTTGCCATTGACGTGGCGGCATGTGATCTGTGCAATAAGGCTCCCCGCCTCAAAAATACCTGGCTGGATGATTGTCCGGAGGGCGAGGATGTGTTCGATGATGCTCACGGCAATACCCGTTGGCGCGATACCATCGAATATGCCGTGAAGATCGGACTGGGCAGCGATCAGTACAACCTGATCACCATGTAATAAGAAAACGCTTACCGCTGAAATTCACGCGGGTCAAGCGGCTTGATGTCGAAATTCGGTTTCCAGCGCGGTGAACGGGAATAGAAGTCATTCGGGTTCTCAAAGAGGATCTTTTTGACTTCCGCTTCCGGGAATCCCTGTTCTTCCATGTGTTTGCACACCTTCACCAGACTCAACGGGTCGGAAACACCCCAGTCCGCAGAACCGGAAATGATCATGCGGTCTGTCCCGTATTCCTTCACCAGATTGGCGGCACGGGGCGGATCCAGTTTGGAGATGGGATAGACCGTCATCCCGGTCCAGCACCCGGTCTCACGCGCCGCACGCATACATTCTTCCGTATTGTGGTCAATAAGAACGCGGTCCGGGGAAATGCCGGAGTCCTTCACGATCTGCGCGGTCCAGTCGATCCCTTTCGTCTTGTTGAAATGGGGCAGATGGATGATGACCGGAAGATTTTTGTTTTTCGCGATCTCCAACTGTTCTGCAAAAACTTTCGCCTCATTCTCCGTGATGTTGTTCAAGCCGATCTCTCCCACCGCAAGACAACGTTCGTGCGCAAGAAAACGATCCAGTCCGGCGATGACTTCCCGTGCCAACCCCAGGTCTTCCGCTTCCTTCGGATTCACACTGATGGCGGCATAATGATCGATGCCGAACCGGGCGGCGCGCACCGTTTCAAAATCCAGAATGATCTTGAAATAATCAAAGAAACTCCCCGCATATTCCCGGTTCGCTCCCAGCCAGAAAGAAGGCTCCACGCAGGCGCGGATCCCTGCATTATACATGGCGCAGTATTCATCCGTCGTTCTCGAAAACATGTGAATGTGTGGCTCAATGATCACCATTTTTCTTCTCCTTCGTTCTGTTATTCTGATTTGCGCCGGACAAATTCCGGACAATCATCCATGGGACCCACGTCCCGGTTTGTCTTCCCGCAACGGATCCGGAACGCCGTCATGATCCGGTGTTCGCAGTCACGGCAGAACCGTTTTTCCGTAGCAAAAAATCCCGCATCCACTACCGGTTCCGTATCATCTCCGCCCAACAGCGCGGCGAGGGCGGACCGCTTGTTATCTTTCGCCTTTTCCTTCCCCTTGGCCGGAGCCGTTTCCGGTGTGCCGACCACGGCACCGCAGGCGGAACATTTCAGCACTTCCCCGGTCTTGGTCCAGCCATCCATGACCGATTCCAGACGGAGAAACGTATTTTCTCCACAATGCGGACAATCCATGAGTTCACCCGGTTTCATGCTCTGTGCTCCTTACGTTGTTCCGTTTTATTAAATTTAACACTTTTTTTGAAAAAATCAAGTAAAAAACGGGAGAATGAGACAAAATGACACTAAAAAATATTTTTGAAAATGTGACACAATGACCCATAAGATGCAAAAAACAAGTTGGCACGGGAATTGCTCATATACACCTGTTCAACCAATCAACCATTAACAGAAGGAGGAACGAGTATGAACGAATTAATGCACAGCAAGTGGGCTGACCGGAGAATGATCAACGATTTCGACCGTTTTCTGCGTCACATGTTTTCCCCGTTTACGGATTTTTCGCCGGAGTTGATGAATAACAACTGCGGTATCGGCTCCCGGATGGAAGTGGAAACAGGCGAGAAGGAAGTCAAAGCCTCTCTCCCCATTCCCGGATTCCGCAAGGAGGAGATCAATGTGGAAGTCACCGGTGATCAGCTCACCATCACGGCGGAACACACCTGTTGTCCGCAGGAACACAAGGGCCGTTTCATGCGCCGGGAACGTTCCTGGGCATCGTTTACGGAATCCGTGCGGCTCCCCGTGCCTGTCAAGGGGACCGAAGCGCAAGCGGTA
Organism: Victivallales bacterium; assembly: GCA_045592785.1. Classification (GTDB taxonomy): domain Bacteria; phylum Verrucomicrobiota; class Lentisphaeria; order Victivallales; family UBA1829; genus RGIG8244. The sequence continues at coordinate 42,265 of JAZNVL010000023.1, forward strand.
TACCGTGACGGCGTACTGACCGTTACGCTCCCCCGGGAAACGGTGCAGAACGGACATCGTATTGTAGCAGTAAACGGATAACAGAAAGGAATAAGATTATGAACGAAGCGATCAACAAACAGGAAGAAATGGAAGTCATGAAAATGGAACGTTGTGACGTAATGCCCATGGCGGATGTGCTGGACGGCGAAGATGCTGTTACCATCTGGTTCGAGATCCCGGGCGCAAGCCGGGAATCCGTGAACATCGAGATCAAGGATCGTGTTCTCTCCATGCGTGCGGAAAGCAATCTGCGCAAAGGGGGACGCCGGATCACGTTCCATCGGGAGTTCCAGCTCTCGGACAGCATTGACATTCCGAAAGTCACAGCCGCCACCCAGGATGGCGTGTTGACTCTGACCCTGCCCAAATCGGAACAGGCGAAAGTACACAAGATCAAAGTCGGCTGAACCGCTGTTTAACCAGGAAGCCCGCCCATTTCTGTGGACGGGCTTTTTTTTGTTATCCGATATATACAAGTTCTTCCGGGAGTGCCAGAAGGTGCTTTGCGCGTTCCATGGCATCACGGTCGGGCGGGGCGACCTGCGGCGTGGTATCCGGGAGTCCCGCGGCGGCGTATTTATTCCGCGCCATACTGTGGAAGGGGAGGAGTTTGACTTTTGTGAGTGAGGGGATCGTTTTCAGGAGATCCCCGGCGCCACGGAGTTCCTCCGGAGAATCATTGTGTTCCGGTATGATGGGCATTCTGACTTCGATGGGGATATTCCGTCTGCCCAGTTCCCGCAGGTTTTCCAGGATCCGTTCGTTGCTTTTGCCCGTATTCGCTTTGTGCCGGACCGGATCCATTCCTTTGAGATCGTACAGCATCAGGCAGGTATAGGGCAGCACCGTTTCCAGATGCGCGAACGGGATCTCGCCGCAGGTATCGAGGGCAGTATGGATCCCGGCATTGCGGAGCATGGAAAAGAGTTCCGCGGTAAATGCCGGGTAGAGCAGCGGTTCGCCGCCGGATATGGTGACACCGCCATCGGTTCCGTAGAACGCAGTATCCCGCATGACGGACCGGAAGACTTCCTCTGTGGTCATGGTCTTGCCGGAGAGAGTCAGAGCCTCGCGGAAACATTGAGCGGTACAAGATCCGCACCCGGTACATTTGCTGCGGTCGATGATGCCGCAGTGGATCGCCTGTTCAGGGCAGAGCGCATCGCAGTTCCCGCAATGGAGACACAGGTTTTCGTGGTAGAGTACCTGGGGTTTTGCGGAAATGCTTTCCGGGTTATGACACCAGAGACAGCGCAGGGGACAGCCCTTGACGAACACGGTGGAGCGGATTCCCGGACCATCGTGGAGCGTCATGCGTTTGATATCGGCAATGAGGGCGGATTCCATGGGATCAGTCTTTGCTTTCGGCTTCCCGGATCATGCAGTCCTGCATGGGTTGAGAGAGATCGACGAACCGTGCATTCCACCCGCAAACGCGGACCTGGAGATTCTGATATTGTTCCGGGTGTTTCTGTGCGGCACGCAAGGTTTCCGGCGAAAGAATGTTGAAATGGATGGCATATCCGCCATCGGCAAAATATTTCCGGACAATCCCGGCGATCATCTGCACCCCTTCCGGACCTGCGGCATGACGGGGCGTGAGCATGACATCCAGCACGGAGCCGTCGGCGAACAGTGTGTAATCGAGTTTGCCGGCACTTTCCAGCAGTCCCGCGATCCCTTCCCGGTCACACCCGATGGTGCAGCCGGCGTTCTTGGAAATGGGATCGGCATTTTTCCGTCCGTCCGGGGTAGCCCCGGTCTGTTTGCCGAAATGGAGACTGTAATCAATGGACCACAAGCCCAGCTGATAGTGTCCGCCTTTTGCGTTGGGGGTATTGATCATGAGTTCCCCGGCGGTATCGGTGATCGTCTTTGCGAGGGTATCGGCGAACGCATTTCCGCAGCCCCATTTGGGGGAACGTGCGATAACTTCCTGCCGGAGCATTTCTGCGCCTTCCCAGTTCGTTGCGAGGATCTCCCGGAGCTGGGCAAGCGTACATTTTTTCGTTTCGTAGACCAGGTAATTGACGGCGGAGAAGGAATCGACCGCGGTCCCGATCCCGGCGAACATGATCCCGCTTGTGTTGTATTTTGCCCCGGCCTGGGAAACGTCTTTGGCGCGTTCCATACATTCGTGGAATGTGCCGGAGATGGAGGGCGTGGGATTGACATCATTCCAGCGCTGTTCTTTCTGCCTGGATATTGCCATGAGGCCGGTGAGCGCCGCTTTCATTTCCGCGAGTCCTGCCTGGAAGAATTCTTCGAAGGAACCGTATTCCCTGCCATCGGCGAGGACCTTTTCCACCACTTTTGCCAAATTGAAAAGTCCGCTCATGGTACAGGAGAGTTCTTTGCCCATGATGGCGGGTTCGTAACAGCCGATGGGGATCCAGTTCGCCAGATCGGATTCCTCTTTCCCGTTCCGCAGAAACATCTTCCGGGCTGTGACGTCATTCACGAACACGGTGGCGTTTTTGCCGTCCTGAATACAGGAGGCGACCTGCATCATGATATCGTCCGGCGTATCCGGATTCACACGGAGCGAGAACTTCGGATCCACTTTCCCGATGGTGCGCATGGAATTCCAGGCGAGACGGGTCAGCGTGTTGCAGCCGTCCTGCGTTGAACCGGGGAGATACCCGCCGAAACAGAAGGGTGCGCCCGCACTTTTTCCATTGGATTCCGCCTGGAAACGGGAGAAATAACAGTCCAGCAGTTCCTGCGCGGATTCTTCCGTGAGACGTCCGGCGGCGATGTCGCGTTCGTAGAAAGGCAGATATTGACGGTCGAAGATCCCCATGGAGCGGACCCATTGTCCTTCCATCTCCTGCAAATGACGGTAGAGAAGTCCCAGCTGTAACGCCTGCTGTAATGTTTCGGGCGGATTATCGGCGAGGAACCGGAGCATTTCCGCCAGATCGGCACGATTACCCTTTTTCGCCACATCGGCGAACCGCAGCGTGAAACGGCGGAACGCGGTATAGACGATCTTCACCGATTCCGTGAAGGGGCAGGGCGTTTCCGCAAACCGTTTTTCCGCCCGCGCAAGAAGTCCGGGGATCCCCAGCGTGAGAATGGCATCCCAGTCCGGGGAGGTATGACTCAAATCCAGCCAGCAGACGGTGTATCCTGCTTCTTCGCCGGAGATTTCAGACAGGAATTTCCGGTTGCGTACTCCCTGCAGGTGCATCATGGGATTGCCGAACCGGACGGAGGAAAGGTAAGTACGCTGAACCAGAGTGACAAACATATCGAAATCGTTGACGGCGATGCGTGCGTGATCCAGATAGAACGCCACGAGTTCCGCCCGTGTCACAGCAAAAGGTTTTCCTGCTGCTTCCGCTTCTTCATAAAGCTGCATCACTTTTTCACAGAGCGCGGCGTTTTCCATGCCGCTGTCTTCGGAATATACGGCATTATCGAATTGTGTATCCCAGCGTGCGGGATTTGCTTCATATCTGTTCATGGGAAGTCCTTTCCGGTAGTTCATACCCATATTATACACTGTAAAAGAAACTTTTGCAATGTCTGAAAATGTAAAAAACATATCCTTTCCTGTAAAAATGATTTGCATTTCACGGAAAACGGTGTATCTTTTCTGAAAAATAACAAGGAGCTGTGCTGTATGAGCAAAACGTTGAACGGACTTGTCAGTTTGGCAAAGGCTTTTTCGCTGGAGATCCATCAGGTGTATTACGGCGGATTCACCGGACACTGGCGCAGGGCGCTGCCTTTGAACCGTTTCGTTTATATCTTCCAGGGCGGAACGAAGGAAAGCCGCATTTCCGATCCCCGGCAGACCTTTGTGATGAAACCGGGATACTGGCTGTTCATCCCCGCCGGACATGAGGTGGAACACGAACAGTATGACGGACTGGAACTGATCAGTATCCATTTCACGCTGACGTTTTACTCCAATCCGGGCATCATCTCCTTCTGCAGGGACATGTATCAGGGATATGCGCCTGAAAAAATGCCGGAATTCCGTTCGCTTGTTTTCGGCAAACGGACCGGGTTCCTCGAAGTGATGCGTCAACAGAAACTCCTGTGTGAATTCCTGCTCCCCGTGGTGGAAAAGGAACAGGAACATCTGGAAGAACACCTGAAAGAACAACTCATGTTCCGTCCGCTTTTCGACACATTCCGTCAGGAACCGAAACGGAATCTTTCCATTGACGATATGGCGCGGATCATGAAAATGGGAAAGGAATCCTTCATCAAACAATTCACGGGCAAAATGGCAGTCTCCCCAAAAGAATTTTTCAACCGGATCCGGGCTACTGCAGCCGCGCAGGAATTGATCGTTTCCAATGCAACGATCCGGGAGATCGCGGAAGACTTCGGGTTCACCAATGAATTCTATTTTTCCCGGTTCATCAAACGGCATCTGGGGATGAGCCCCCGGGAATGGCGGGATACCTTTCACATTGCCGATTGAGAAGATAGTGTTTGCATAAAAACAGCACCTTTTTGTGTAAAAAAGTCATAAATAGGAGAAAATGCAGTTTTTATCTATGTAAAATGTCGTTTTTATTCATTTCAAAATGAAAAAATGGAGATAAAGTTATATCAAACTGTAAACCAATCAACAGGAGAACAATATGAAAATTGGACTGATCGCGGAACTGCTCCGCAAACCTTTCTATGAATGTATCGAGTATGCCGCAAAGATCGGCGCACAGGGCGTGCAGATCAACATGACCCACGGCGAAGACGGACTGGATCTCTTCACCTGTTCCGATGCCGAGATCGCGGACCTGAAAGCCCATTGCGACAAGAACGGGATCGAGATCTCTGCCATCTGCGGTGACGGGTTCGGATGTTTCCAGTATCATCCCGCCTGTGACGAACGGGTGGAAAAGATGAAACGCGTATTCGATGTGGCGGAAAAACTGGGCGTGAAAGTGGTCACCACCCATATCGGTCACATTCCGGAATCTCCGGAAGACCCGGTGTACCCCATCATGGTGGAATCCGTGGGCAAAGCCGCGGCGTATGCGGAAAGCAGAAACTGTGTGTTTGCCATTGAGACCGGACCCGAACTGGCGGATGTGCTGGTCCGTTTCATCAAAGACGTGAATTCCCCGGCGATCCGGATCAATCTTGACCCGGCGAACCTGCGCGGTGTTGCTTGCGAAGACCCCATTTATGCCGCGGTGACACTTGCCCCTTATATCGTGCATACCCACGCAAAAGATGCCATCAATCAGTTTGTGGGAAGTCCCGCCCGTTTCTACGGCCTGCGGAATACCGACGGCACTCTCCGGCAGATCGCCGCCCGTCCCTCCGGGTTCAAAGAAGTTCCCCTGGGCGAAGGCCAGGTCCCCTGGGACGGCTATCTGGCTGCGCTCAAAGCCTCCGGTTACAACGGGTTCCTGACCATCGAACGGGAATGTGGTGATGACCCGGTGGGCGACATCACGAAAGCGGTCCGTTTCCTCAAGGAAAAACTGCTGAAACTCGGGGACTGCTGACATGGCGAAAAAGAAACTGAAAGCCGCGATCCTCGGTTTCGGCGGCATGGGCCATGTCCATGCCGCGCAGTACAGTACCCAGAAAGATGTGGAACTGGTCGCTGTCTGCGATATCGACCCGACGAAATTTGAACAGAAAAATGCCGAATTGAACTTCGGCAGCAGCGGCAGTTCCGACAGCAGCGTTCTGCGGAAATATCTTTCCTATGACGAAATGGCGGCAGCGGAAAAAGGCGTGGTGGATTATATCGATATCGCCCTCCCATCGGACCTTCATTGCGAATACTCCATCCGTGCCATGCAGGACGGGTTCCATGTTCTCTGCGAGAAACCCATGGCACTCAATTCCACCGATGCACAGAAAATGATCCGTGTTTCCAACGAGACCGGAAAGTTCCTGATGATCGCACAGTGTCTCCGGTTCAACGGACACTTTCAGCTGATCAAAGACGCATACGAAAAAGGTACTTACGGCAAACTGCTCCGTTTGAGTTCCTATCGGTGCGGCAGTTTTCCCGGCGGCTGGTTCCGGGAAGTGAAACGCAGTGGCGGTGCTTTGATGGATTTGCATCTCCATGATATCGACTTTGTGCTGTCTGTACTGGGAATGCCCGACGAACTTTCCACTTACGGCGTCGTGGTGAAGTCCGGCGGGATCGATGACTCCGTCACCAACTACACCTACAAAGATGGTCCCATTGTGACCTGTGAAGGCAGCTGGGCGCGCAAAGGATTCTCCTGTGCCATGTTTGCCGTTTTCGAGGAAGGGACCATTGAGATCTCCGATAATGCCTGGCTTTATCAGATGGATAAAAAGGTGAAGAAACTCCGTCCCGGGAGCAAACAGAACCATTATTTCAATGAGATCGCCTATTTCGCCTCCTGTGTGAAAAAGGGCAAACGTCCGGAGATCGCCTCCATGGAATCCACGGCGGAAACCATCCGGATCATTGAACTGGAACAGAAATCTGCCTTTGCCGGCGGCAAGCGCATCAAAGTGCGGTAAGATTTTGGAACAGACGGACGGGTATGGAGTATGACTCCGCCCGTCCGTTTTTTTTGTCCGTAAACGCTCCGGATGAGCTTGCATTTTCTTTTTTCCGGCGTATAGTATCGTGGAACGGAGTATGGTATTATGATGCAGAAACAAACACTGGTATTTTTCACGGTCAATTCTTCTTTTTCTCATTCGTCACTGGCATTGCCCATGCTCCATGCCGCATGCCGGGATCTCCCGCAATGGCATTGGGAACGGGTTGATATGACCATCGCCGAAGATCCCGCCGAAACCGCGGTCCGGATCGCAGAAAAACAACCCGCACTTGTCGCCGCTGACCTTTATCTTTTCAACCGGAATACCGCACTGGATGTGCTGAAACGGCTCCATGTTCTGCGCCCGGATTGCCGGATCGCCGTGGGCGGACCCGAATGTCTGGGGGAGGGTGCTGTGCTGCTGCGGGAGGAGTATCCATTCCTTCATGCGTTGTTCCGGGGGGAGGGGGAACGCGTATTCCGGGAATACCTTCTCCGGTTCGATCCGGTGGAGTCCGGCAGTATTTTTCCGGCGGACGGCAATGCTGTTTATGAAGAATGGAACACTGCCCCGTTCCCGGCGGAGGATCCCTTTTTCTGTGCTGATAAACCATTCGTGCAGATGGAAACGTCACGGGGGTGTCCCATGGGCTGTTTGTACTGTACCAGCGGGAATACCCGGACCCGGTTCAAGGAACTGGATCAGGTGTCACAGGAATTGTCTCTGCTCCGTTCGAAGGGGGTGAAAGAGATCCGGATCCTGGACCGTACCTTCAATCTGCCGGAGAGCCGCGGCGCGGCATTGCTCCGGATGTTCCGGGAGGACTTCCCCGATATCCGTTTTCATCTGGAGATCCATCCCCAGTTTCTCCATGAAGAATTGCGTGAGGAACTCCGTCAGGCACGGCATGGACAACTTCACATTGAGGCGGGGATCCAGACTCTTTCCCCGGATGTGCAGAAAAATATCGGCAGAAAAAGTCCGCCGGAGGATGCTCTGGCGGGATTGCGTTTCCTCACCGGATGTACCGCGTTCGAAACCCATGTGGATCTGCTGGCTGGACTCCCCGGTCAGACATGGAATGACCTGCTGCGGGACGTCATGACACTCTGTCAGGCGGCCCCTGCGGAGATCCAGTTGGAAATATTGAAAGTGCTGCCGGGTACTCCCCTGCGGCAAATCGCGCCGGAATACGGGATCCGTTACGCCCCGGATACGCCTTATGATGTGATGAAAAGTGACACGATGACGGCGGAAGAGATCCTGAACGTGCGGCATTTCTCCCGTCTGCTGGATCTGACCTACAATCATCCGGACTTGCATGAGGCGGTACGGCGGATGGATCTTGCCGCGTTGTTCACATTCTTCCGGGAACAGGGCGGAACGTTCCACACGCTGTTCGATCTGAAAAAACGCTTTCTCTTTCTTGCGGAGTTCCTCACGACGGCTCCGGATGACCGGGTTCTGTTCTGTCTGGCATATCATTGGCTGTGCGCAGGGTATCCGCTCCGGCAGGGACCGGATCGTTTTTCCGGGAAATGCGAAGCACCGGGACCGGAATACCGTCTGCTTTCCGGGGATGCATCATGCGTCACGGAACGGGAAACGAAGTTTGTCCGTCTGGCATACGACGGAACGGATTACATTCTGGCATACAACCGGAGTTACACATTCAACCGTCCGGCGGCGGTTTTTGTTCAATAACAGGAATACTTGCTGGGGGTCTTGTTATCGAAATTGAAATTCATGCGCCAGAACATGTTCGGCTTGTTGTTGTTGTAAAGTTCGGCCTGTGTCCAGCGTGCGCGTGCGGTCATGACTTCCACACTGCCATCCAGAAACAGCGCATTGGTGGTCCCGTTGTGTCTTCCCTTATCCCGTGAATACTGGAAATCGCCGGTGGAATAGGCACTTTCCCCCACCTGATTCATCCCCGGGAATGTCAACGCACTGAAACACGCGCCTTTCCCCACTTTGCTTGTGACCAGCATATACCGGTATCCGGTCTTTGGCAATTTGTTCCGTCGCATCCCGTGGATGTACGGTGCGATCCCGAACGTTGCGCTGTAATAACTGTTTACGGCGACCATGCCGGGTGCGAACGCTACTTCCTGTCGCGGGATCTCGGTGCAATGAATGATGGATTTAAGGCTGCGCCATTCATCATCACTGTTAATTTTGAAATAAGGCTGAAGCGCGACATGCCACTCTTTGTCGCCGCCATCGGGCCAGTATTGATATTTGTTGCTGCCGCCGGTATAAACGTACCAGTACAGGCTCCAGGGGATGTATTCGGTGTTATCGGAGGCATACATTTCAAAGCCCAGCCCAAGCTGACGGAGATTCCCGGCACATTGGGAACGTTTCGCAAAACTTTTTGCATGACTCAATGCGGGCAGAAGCATCCCCGCAAGAACGGCAATTATCGCAATACCTCCACGCTCAAAATACTCTTTTTTTCTGCTATTTTCTGCCGTTTAAGTGGTTTTATGATTTGCGCAGAAAAAGCATAACACTCAAAAACGAGATATTACAATTCAGTATTTATTTCTGCAATCGAAAAGCAAGTGTCCTATGATTAGTAGCAGGAGTATGACCTCGTTTTTTTGTAGACATTATTTTTCTTTCAGCAGCGGGCTGTGTGTGAAACACTTATTGTATTCCTGTTTACGCATATCATACGTTCCGGATTTTTGCAGGTCAATTACAATGCGATTGTACTTATAATATTCGGAAGAGGGCTTCCCGTAAAACTCATTCGTGATTGCATAACGCACCCTAACAATACCTTTTTTTTGATCGGATTCAATTTTCATTCTGTCCGGGCTTGAATGAGCCGGATCGTAGTGATCCAGCAAATATACAGCATGCAGTTTCCGGTCTTTCCAAATACAAAATGTCAGCAGATCTTCGTGTTGACGATCAATCAATGCCGTATGGAAAGTATGGTTTCCCTGCTTCACCACATAACAATGGGGAAATACAATCTGATAGGCAGCATATTTATGACGGTAATCCCTATTTCCGTCTGCTGGTTTTTCATTATCCGGAGGGCGCGTGGCACAGGCCTTTCCATTTTTTATCGTCAAATTTCCAATAGGAAGTGATTCAAAATCCTCGATTGATGCATGCCAATGCTCCGTTACAGGCAATTCGATACGGTACTTGCTGTCTCTGACCGGACTGATGAAATCATCGTCCAATTCATCAACAAAATAAGGTGTACAATCATAATTCAGAAAAAGATAGACGCTTCCATCTGACTGCCCGCTCTGTTTACAACTGGTGATTTTAATATGATCCGGGGCATTTTCGATAACTTGTCTGTAATATACCTTCCCATTTTCCCATACCATAAAAAGGGAAAGAAACCTTTGAGAAGCAGAGCATACTCCATCCGGATAATCCTCAAAAATAACAGCGGCATGGTAAATATCATTTTTAACCTTAAACTGCCAGAAATATGGTTTTTGAACGGTGTATCCGCTTAGAGCTACTGTCCAGGAGGTGAACGGCATTGGCAGATTGTTGATTTTGTCAAGAATATTCTGCTGTCCTTTTATATGTGAAATTTTGAGTGTTGAAAGACAAGCAGCAAACAGCAGTGCAATAAAAATCCAAAGTTTATTCAGCGTTGCTTTTGCTTCGCGAATCGTTTCATTGTTTGTCTCTTTGCTGACAGCAAGCATACAACCGAGTGCAAATGCATTGGAAATCATTGTACTGCTGCCATATGAAAGAAATGGGAATGCAATTTCGCAAAATGGCAGCAGCCCAAATATCATCAGGGTATTCATCAAGGCAGCCAATGCAATCATTGCCGTCATTCCACCGGCAAGTAATCTGGCAGTGGGAGTTTTACACCGCACCGTTATCATTACGCAGGAAATGATTATCGCAACGATCAAAAGCAATGCCGTAATCAGGAAAATATACCCGAACTCACCGCACCCGGCAACCAATGCTGAATTCGCAACGGCATTAGAGATCTTGTGCGTTTGACTCATATCCGAAGGGAATTGACATTGTCCGAAAAATACAGAATGTTTCAACGTTTTAAGTGAAATCCAGGTATGATATGTTGTCTTTATATTGTATTCAGAACAATTTTTTAAAAAATCGGTGATAATCCAGTGATGACTTCTGCAAATCGCAACAACTATAGAAATAAATCCCATGACCAATCCGATTATACTAATCGTCAATGGTTTCCAATTTACTCCGATAAGATACAGCATTATTACCCACAGAACGATAATGAAAAATATCATTGGAATAGAAGATACTGCCATAGTCAACCAGAAAGTCAGCAAAGTAACGATCGTAAGGATAATCCAATTTTTGCAGGAAATTTTGCCTGCAGATTTATTTTTGATATATGCCCAAAACAAGCACAATACAGGCATTGCCAGCAGTTCGGGAACGAGACTGAAACTTCCGAACGAGATAGCACCATTGTTGTCATACGCAAAGAGCGGGCATCCAAATAGGAGCAGCAATTCAAATCCCATAAGATAAGGGGCCGATTTTAATAAAACCTTTGTGCCGAAAAAATAAACTGTTGTCGCGACAGCAATACCGTAAACGAGATGCAATATTGCAAGATTGAAATTCTGCGGGTGCAAAGAGTTTACAATTACCAGATTGCCAATCCCCAACAACAAGGCACTTCCCACCATTATTGCTGCCAATATTTGGTTTGATTTTTTCATATTTTATTTTTACTTCCCGTCCTGAAGCTTCAACCATCTTTCCGGATACAATGAGAGCGGCCCGGCTTCGCTTTTGGAAGCACTTGTACACCAGGAACAACGATCAGGCAATCCTGCACCACGCCAGCTGTACCATATTTCTGAAGCATCGCTTTTCAGGACAAAATCTTTATATGCCGTGAAAAATATCTCATCGAATTTTTCCACAAATTCTGCACGGGTGTAAATGCGTTCACCACAGAAATCCATCGGGAATGTGATCATTTTTGCAATAGTCATTTTATCATTTTCCCGGAGTGATTTCTGCAAAAGTTTCCACATCTCTTCTGCGGTCATTTCCCACACAAACGGGTCACACTTTTCAGCATATTTCAGCAGTGAATCAAGTTGAATATCTTGAGCTACTCCGATATCTTCTGTCGGTTCTGATCCGGTCAGATAAGAAATTGGAACAAATCCTCTGCCGATTCGCCCCTTGGGATCTTTGTAAGTTGCCATCAAATAGCCGTTTCCCGCTGGTTCGACTTTTTCAATCTCATTATTTTCGCCCAGATAGACCAATTCAGAAATCTGCCCTCCCTGTCTTCCGGCAGTCATAAAATAGTGAGATTTACCTTTTTCGTCGATCTTGAACATAAATGCACTCATAGGGGCATTACCGCTGCCATAATCTTCTTTGGGATCATCAAAAACAGCATACTTGGTAATTACGGTACGATTCCACGGAATAAGAAAATCCGTGTTGTAAAGTTTGAGCCCTGGAAAGTTCTTGTCCGGTATTGCCGAATAAACATCTAGCAAAGACTGTTTACGCAAGCTTGGCTGCACAGCAATATTTTTTTGCACGGTTTCCGGGGATGCAGATTTTGATTCGCATTTGACAAAAGCTGTGCCAGCCCAAATACAGCCGACAACTCCTGCTCCGATAGCGAATGAGATCATTTCTTTTTTCATTGATTTACTCCATTATATTCTTCTTCTGTTGGTTCTGGAATTTCTTCGGCTTCATCCCGTTCAATATCGGTAATTTTTACCAATGCCACCCTGAAGCCAAGGTTATCCCCAAGTCCGCAGGAGTTGGTACTGGTGCGACTTGCGGAGTGGCAGAAATTTGGCATATCAAAGAAACTACCGCCACGGGTGATTTTTCTACCGCCACCATTGACATACCATGTCAAATCCCAGCTGCGTGTCCATTCCCGGACATTGCCGTGCATATCATACAATCCCCATACATTGGGCTTTTTCAAGCCGACGGGATGATGACTTTTTTGAGCGTTTGTTTCATACCAGCCCACTTCATCCAAATTAGCATCCGGCTGTTTGTACTTGCCTTCACCGGAAAGATTCTTTCCATTATTCAACGCAGTTGTGGTCCCGGCACGGCAGGCATATTCCCACTCGGTTTCTGACGGCAGATAGAATTTGTAACCTGCAGGAAGTTTATCGGCATAAAGTTTGTTGAGTTTTTCACAAAATTCCCAAGCCTGTTCATAGCCTACAGATTCTACCGGATGTCCGAATGCTTTGACTTTTGACGGGTTATTCCCCATAACAGCCTGCCATTGCTCCTGCGTGACTTCAAATTTGCCGATCCAGAAATGGCTGCTTATGGAGGCTTTCTTATATTTTTCATTCCCCATTCCAGATTGCTTCTGCGGCGGAGTGCCCATCATAAATTCCCCCGGATCTATTCTGACAAGTTCCAGAGAAGTAATATTGTTTTTTTGTAACGGCAAAATGATTTTTCCCAGGAAAGAGTTTTCCGGTTTGCAGCCGGTAACGGAAGCAAATAACGCAACGGCAAACAACATTGTTACAAAATATTTCATTATTTCACCTCTCTGTTGAATTTTGCTTCCAAATCTTTCCATCGCTGATACATATAGCTGAGCCCTTGCGTACTTCCGCTGGATTTAGTAAAATCATGTGCCGTCAGCAGCAGAATGTATCGGGGATTTTTTACTGGCAGATACCCGATGACAGCGTAAGTATATTTGTGTTGATTATCCTGTAAATGAAAAGAGGTTGTTCCCAGCGGATTCCTGATTGCAACAATTGTCTGTGGATATTTCAGTAAATGAACCCAGGCAGAGATCAAGTCTTCAGGTGATACAAGATGTTTTGCTCCAATGGCATAACGGGCGAATTCCAAATCCCCCTCTTTTGTAGCAAGATGTTTTTTGAATCCAATTTGTGCCAAAAATTTTTCCAATGGAGAAAATCCAAGTTTCTTGGCAATTTTCCATGTGCCGATATTACTTGAATTTTTCAGAATTTCTGACACTGTAATTTTTTGCCATTTATGAACATCAAGCAACATTCTGCCTTCAACAGAAATTCTGCCGTTTTCGCAATCAATGAAATCATCCGTTGTTACTGCTCCGGCTTCCAGAGCTGCGGTAATGACAAACGGTTTGAGCAGTGACATCGGCGCAAACGGCGGCATTGATCGACCGTATGTTTTTGATGCAATTATTTTTTTCTGCTGAATATCATAGAGCAAAATTTTAGCAGCGGCAGGATTTTGTTTATCAACGATTTGTTGCATTGTGTCAGAAACCATCTGTTGCCACAAAACAGAAGATGATGCTGTATTCTCTTTTGTCGGAGTTACTTTCATTAAATCGCCGGCACAAACACTGCCAGCCAACAGCATTACCCGCATAATAACATTAACCTTAAAATTCTTTCCAATCATTTTTTCTCATCTCCATCATTTTGTTTTTTAAGTTGCTGTTCAATGCGCTCTATATCTTTTTGAATCCATGAATCTTTTGGATAGACCATTTGGTATTTTTTCATATATTCAAGGGCGGCATTGTATTCTTGAAGTTTCAGGTAACACAATCCCAGTTTATGATAGCAGTTTGCAATTTTTTCCCTCTGTGCAATTGATGGGGCAATGCTGTTGCGTATTTCAAATTCTTTTAATGCCATCAGAAAACATTGCTTGGAGATGTTATATTTCTCCTGTCTATTTTTGGCAACGCCGATATGGTAGTACAAATCGCCAAGTATGCGGCGGTTGTTTTCTGAAAGCTGTGAACGTTTATCATAAATCAACCGGAAACATCCGAGAGCCTTTTTATTCATTTTATTCCAAGTATCTTTCAAATATTCCTTTCTTCCCGGCAAAGAATGTTCCGGTCCATAATAAAGATCAGCCGCACGTCGTAACCATTCTTTTCCTTGATAGAACGAGAATAACAAAATCATTTCCGGGTCATCAATATTTTTCAGACAATATTGTTTTACAACTTCCATTTCCCTTTCATGCCTTGCGATTTCCGCATCCCATTTTTCTTGTGATGCACTCAGCTGTCCAATGCATAAAAATGTTAAAAACAATAAAAACACATCCTTTTTCATTCTTCAGTTTCTCCCATCTTGATATTATTTTCAGTTTCTTTTTCCATCCATTTGAATTTTTCAGCTTCCTTAAAGAATTTTTCGGCGGCAAAAGCAAGGTTGTGATAAACTTGAATAGACAAATACATATTGCTCACCCGTTCCGGCAAAGGCAGAGTGTAATCCAGATACAAGCCACCGTTATCCTTGTCATAAACAGCGGTTACATAGCACTTCTTATTCCACTCATTACAAAATTGCAGAATTTCGGTTTCTTCTGCGTTCACGCTCTCTTCCCGCTCCGCATGAAAAAGAATCATGTCATTTTCATCGTCAATGAGCCAATTAATTTGGACAGGATAGAAATTTTCCGTTTGAGGGTTCATCGGAAAGAAAACGGCAATAAAACGCTCACCATCATGGGACAAAAAAGGTTCTTTGTATTCCAAGGACCGCAGTTCTTTTTCCAACCGTTTCAAAATGTATTTGCGTCTGTCCATAATAAACTCCGGTTAAATTTCTATCTCATCTGTTCTTCTTCCATCCGCTTTACGGATGCGGGCTGCAAGTTTTTTGATTTGCTCCGCATTGGGCGGATAATCAAAACTTGCCCATTTTTCAATATCTTTGAAATAAAAATCATAAGAACGTTCTCCGCTTGAACCACCGCCGTGGTAAATAAGTAAATATATATCACTATCCAATTTCCAGAGATGAACGATTGGAAAGTATTCATATCCATAGATGTCATGCTTCTTTAAGAAACTGGTCGTTTCTTTTTCTGAACATAACTTAAAAGAATTTTTTTGCAACAATTTTTCCAACGCCAGCTGATATTCTGCATTGGTAATACGCATGATTTGACTGAAATTTTCTTTCCGGAGATTTTCAGCTTTCGGAGATTTTAAATATTCGTCCGTCTTCCAATAATAGGTTCCAAGTCCGTCTTCGTCTATTCCACCGACAACTCTGTCATTGATTTTTGCGATTTCCTGATCAACTTCAAAGGGCCATTTCCCCAGTAAACAATCCGCTATTTGGGGAGGAGTTGAACCGCATCCGCTTACGAGAAAAATTGGCAGTATGAATGTAAAAAAGTGATTTGCTATCAACGATTTCATTCTGTTAGTAAGCTTTCCATTTATTGCTTATTCAAACTACGCTTGTTCATAAACTGGAAACGGATATTGTTCCAGTGCCAACCATCCAATTTGTCCCAATCGCATTTGTCGGCAAACTGCGGCATTGCAACTAAAAGCCTGCTCCAATCATTGCCATCGAGTTTTTTCCAATCACAATAATTGGCAAATTGCGGTTGCTCAGGCAACAACATGCTCCAATCTGCCCCATCAAGTTTTCCCCAGTTACATTTGTCGGCAAATTCCGGACATTCAGACAACAGTATGCACCAATCAAAACCCTCCAATTTTTCCCAGTCGCAAAATTCAGCCAGTTGCGGCTGTTCTGCCAGAAGCACGCTCCACTCATAACCTTCGATTTTTCCCCAATTGCAATGCATGGCAAATTCCGGGCGTTCTGACAACAGCCAGCACCAATCCTCGCTGCCAAACTTTTCCCAACTACATTCTGTTGCAAATTCCGGATGTTCGCAGAGCAGTTGTGCCCACTGTTCGCCGTTCAGATTTCCAAAATCATATTTTTCCATTTTTCTTACCTCGGATGTTGTTTTACTGTTCTACCGATATATGGGAGTTTGTTATTCTGAAAATGACAGAATTTTTCAAAAAACTCCACGATAAATCATATAACCTATAATAGAACACGGCATCAGCAGTATCCAGGCAATGACATTGGCAAGATCCCATTTCCATTTTGATTCGGGATTTTTCTTTCTTAAAGAGTAATAAACTCCGTTCCAAGAGCAAAATAAAGTC
>JAZNVL010000024.1:0-5475 GCA_045592785.1 Victivallales bacterium
GGACAGGATAACCTTCAATTAAGAGACTCTTTTGTTACCCTTTTTTCAACAAAAATATAAGGAAAAATCAATATTTTTTGATAAAATGTTGATTTTTAGAACTATTTAACTAAAAAATGTCAAATGGTTTTGACATTAACACGGCTAACACAAGGATACGGTATTATGAAAAATCTGAGTGGTAAAATTCTGTTTCTTGACCGGTCCGATATCAATACGGACGAAATCATACCTGCGAAATATCTGACGGAAGCCACCAAGCAGGCACTGAAACCTTACTGTCTGGAAGACCTTCTTCTCGCCGGATTCGATCCCAAAAAGGATATCGAAGGCAAGAGTGTGATCGTGACCCGGTCCAATTTCGGCTGCGGTTCTTCCCGGGAACATGCTCCCTGGGTTCTGGAATGTAACGGGATCAATCTGGTGATCGCGGAAAACTTCGCCCGTATTTTCCGGCAGAACATGTTCAACTGCGGTATGGTCGCCGCGTCGCTCTCTGCGGAGCAGATCGACGATATCTTCCGTACCTTTGCCGGATCCGAAGCCGAATGTGTCACCGATCTGGATGCCATGACATTCACCATCCGCAATGGTGCGGCGGAAAAAGTCTATTCCTTTGAACTGGGCGGGTTTGACCTGGCTCTGGTCAAGGCTGGCGGCTGGCTGGAATACGCCGACGCAAAATACTGATCCCGGTATTGTTACAAAACAGAAACTGCTGCGGTCCTCACCAAGAGGCGCAGCAGTTTTTTATTGTTTTTACTTTTCAAAAATGAGGATTGCTTTTATTGTCAAATAAAAGCAATCCCGGGAAAAGTTTTTGGAAAAAGGGGTGCGGGGAAAAGAACCTTTTTTCAAAAAGGGTTTTTCCCCGTAAAACCATTTAACAACGCTTTTTACATCACCTTGAACCGGGGCAGGTCCTGAATATCCACCATACCGGCGAACTTGCCGTTGCTGTCCACGACCACGATATCATCCACGGGACGTTTTTCGATGAGTTTGAGGATTTCCACGGCAAGGGAATCGGCGGAAATGGAAACAGGATTGACGGTCATCACTTCTTCCACCCGTTTCGTGAGGATGGCGAGGTTATCATCAATACCCCGGCGGAAATCGCCGTCTGTGAAGATCCCGAGGACATTGCCGGATTCATCCAGGATCACTGCGGAACCTGTACGCGCCTTTGTCATGCGCAGGAGCGTGTCTTTCACCAGCGTACCGGGCGCAACCGCGGCTGTTCGGTCTTCGGGGCGTACAAGGTCCTTGACGTGCATGGAAACGGCACGTCCGATGGCACCGGAGGGATGCCGCAGTCCGTAATCTTCTTTGGTGAAATGACGGAGTTGCAGAAGAGTCATAGCCAGCGCATCGCCCAAAGCCAGGTGAGCGGTGGAAGTGGTGGTCGGCGCCAGATTGAAGGGGCAAGCCTCTCTGGGGATGGGGGCGATCACTGCGATTTCGGAGTGTTTCGCCAGGGTGGAATCCGCCACTCCGGTGAAACAGGTGACGATCGCGCCCAGCCGTTTGGCGGGGAGCAGGATGTTATTGAGTTCTGCCGTTTCTCCGCTGTAACTCAACGCGAGGAGCAGGTCTTTTTCCTGAAGCATACCCAAGTCACCGTGCATGGCTTCCACGGGGTGCATAAAAATGGAGGGAGATCCGGTGGATGCCAGAGTCGCGGAGATCTTCCGTCCGATATGACCGCTTTTCCCGATACCCGCGACGACGATCTTTCCGCCGTTGTTGAGTACGTTGATACATGCTTCCGTCAAGCGGACGAAATCATCGCCGAGTCCTTCCCGGACTGCGTTAACGCCTTCGGCTTCAATGCGGAGAACTTCCTGTGCTTTTTCCAATACCTGTTTTGCATCGAGCATATCTGTCACCTCTGTGTTTAGTTGCAATAAATATAACCGCTTTTTCTGTTTTTTCAAGTCTTTCGCGCAAATATTTGACGGGTCAATTCCGTTACTTCCTGCAAATAACGCCGCTTTTCTTCGGAACCATCGGGCAGCTGTGAGGCTTTCCGGATCAATTGCGCACGACGATCCTGCAAATACGTCTTCCCGATGGCAGCGAGACACCCCTGATAAATGCGTTCGTCCGCCTTCCGGTTCCGGGCTTCTCCGTTGCCGGAAAGAATGGCAGTCAGTGCCGGATCCACGTTATCCTGCTGTGCCAGCATCATCATGATCTGTCCGGCGGCATCCTCATGTTCGCCGTTCATCTGCGCCTGGACCACGATCTCCAACGCCCTGCCGCAGGGAGAACTGTCGAACATCCCGGATTCAAAATCATTGGCGGCGCGGCCCGCATGATCGGCGGAATTGAGCAGAAGTTCCAGCAGTTCCTGATATGCTTTCCCCACGCCCGGATGACGTTCGGAAAACGGAATCTCCCGTTCCACAGGCTGCTGCGGAATATGTTCCGGTACTTCTGCGACCGGAGTCATTGCGGCATATCGTGCGTTCCGTGCTTCTCTTGCGGCCTGTTCATTGCGCTGTCGGGTGATTTCCGCCAGCACGGGTTCTTTCCCGATGGCGAGCTGTTCGCCCAGCCATGCGGCGTAAAGATCCAGTGTCATGGGGTTCTCAATGAGATTGAGATAGGCTGCGATACGGCTTGCGATATATGCTTTCCCGGCGGGCGTGGAACGATCGGTTTCTTCCGCCAGGACTTGAAGTGCAAAATCAAAAAAATCACCTGCCTGTTCCACGGTATTGCGCAAGACCTCCGGACCGCTTTTTTTCAGCAGTTCGTCGGCATCTTTCGCCCCGGGGAAAACGGCGACTTTCAGCTGGAATCCCTTCGGCAGGAGTATCTGGGCATCCTTGAATACGGCGGCACGCCCGGCTTTGTCGTTATCCAGCGCAAGACATACGGTCTCCGTATAACGATGCAGGATCGCCGCCTGTTCTTCGCCGAACGCTGTCCCCTGGGGGGCAACGGCGTTGTCACAACCGGCACGGTGCATGGCGATCACGTCAAGCTGTCCCTCGCACAACACGGCACACTTTTTATCGGCGATGCCTTTCCGTGCGAAATGCAGCGCATAGAGAGTCCGGCTTTTCCGGAACACCGGGTTTTCCGGACTGTTCACATATTTCCAACCCTGGGGATCGGCTTCCACACTTCTGGCACTGAACGCCACCACACGGCCCTGTTCGTTCCAGATGGGGAACATCAGACGGTTGCGGAACCGGTCGTAAATATGATTGGCGTTTTCCTCTTTCCGCGAAACGACCCCGGAAAGGATCAGTTCCTCTTCGGTGAATCCGCTTTTCCGCAGGAATTGTATGGCACTATCCCAACTGTCCGGCGACGCACCCAGCTGGAACCGGTCCCGGATCTCATTGGGGATCATACGGGTGGCAAAATATTGCGCCACGGCAGACCCGGGATTCTGCACCAGCTGTCCGGCGTACCAGGATGCCAGTTTCTCGTGAAGCTGATAGAGCCGTTCACGGACATTATAACTTGCTTCGGGTGCGGAGGAACTCCGGGGTTGTGCTCCGTTGGCGTAGGATTTGCGTTTGACGGGGGTATCCGGAATGATGATACTGTATCGGTGCGCCAGATGTTCTGCCGCATTGGGGAAGTCCAGCCGTTCCATTTCCATGACAAACATGAACACATTTCCGCCCTTTCCGCAGCCGAAACATTTGTATGTGCCCCGCTCCGGATTTACGATGAATGAAGGAGTCTTTTCCTGATGGAACGGACAACATGCTTTCCATGATGCGCCGTGTTTTTTCAGAGTGGGGAGATAACTCTGGACCACTTCCACGATATCAGCGCGATGCCGTATTGCTTCCAGTATGTCATCGGGGATGTAGCGTGCCATGATGCCTTCTCACCGGATTTCCTGCAATCTGCGGGTGACCTGAAAACGTTGATTTTCCAGTTCCTGTCTGCCTGCCGATTCCCGGAGAAAACGGTTGTACCATTCCGCCGCTTCCTGTTTGTTGTTCAAATGATAATCCAGCACGACCGCTCCGTTCAGAGTCGCCAGCGGAAAATCTTTACAGCTGTCCCGGAACACAAGCAGAGCCGATTCGGGTTTACCGCGGATCGCCAGGAGAACTGCGATCTCGTTGTTGATCAGGGGATTGTTATTGAATTCCGGACGTTTCCGGAGCTGCATATAGAGTTTTCCGGCGGACTTCAGATTCAAACGCGCCTCTG
Organism: Victivallales bacterium; assembly: GCA_045592785.1. Lineage (GTDB taxonomy): Bacteria > Verrucomicrobiota > Lentisphaeria > Victivallales > UBA1829 > RGIG8244. Next base: position 4,189 of record JAZNVL010000024.1, read on the forward strand.
CTTTCGCCAGCAGAAGAAGTGCATTCACATCATCGGGACGCACGTTCAATGCATTCTGCAAGGGTACAAGACACTGGTCGTACTTCGCTTTCAGAAACAGAAGACGTCCCAGCGTGTACTGGATCCGGAAGTCATTCATATTAGCAGCGGCGATATTCTGGAGCCGTGACAATGCTTCGGTGCTGCGCCCCTGTTTTTCCAGAACGAGTGCGCTGAACAGAATGATCTCTGTATTCTCCGGATTCTGTTCCCGTGCCTGTTCCACCAGTTTTGCGGCATCATCCCATTTCGCCGCCTGTGCCGCCTGGATCGCCCGGGAGAGCAGAACGGATGCCGGTTGTTGTTTCCCGGAACAGGAAACAAGCACAAAACAAGCACAAAACAAAGCAAAAATGAGAACAAAATTTTTCATGAAAAAAACTCCGGGATTAAAACGATGATATCAAGGTAGTACCTTATACCGTTTTTTCTATCTTTCAAGATAGAAATCTACTTTTTTTCAATTTTTTTTGCATTTTTTTCTTGTATTTGAATCTTTGCTGATATATATTCCAAAAATCACATTTTGAAATTGCCTGAATCATTGTAACGGTAAGAGAGGATATACTTATGAGTCTTGAAAATTTTACGGTTTATGAGGATATGACATCGACCTATGGCGGAGCGATCAGTAACGTTGGTAAACAAATTATGGTCAGCGATACTGTTTTTAGCGCAAATTCCGCAACTTATTATGGCGGAGCGATCTATAACTACAATGGCAAGATCACATTTGATGGAGAACAACATTTTCTCGGTAATTCAGCGCAAACTTACGGCGGAGCCATTTATAATTACAACGAAGATCTCCAATTGTCATCAGCTGTGTTTTCCGGAAATGCTGCCGTTGTCAATCATGGCGGAGCAATTTATATTTCCAGCGGTGATTTAGACTTGTTGAAAGGTTCGTTCGAACAGAACTCTGCCGGTGGAAATGGTGGCGCCGCATGGGTGTTTGGCGGAACTTTGAGTTTCAGCAATACGGTAGTTGCCGGGAATCGGGCGGGGTCATACGGCGGAGCCGTTTATGCCTACGGAGCCGATGCCGTTCTGAATGATGTGACTGTTTCCGGCAACAGTGCAGGAGTCAATGGCGGAGGGATCTGGATCTCCGGCGGCTTGAGCGTGACCAATGGTGTCTTCCGCAACAATACAGCGAAAGCAGATGGCGGAGCTCTTTACAACTATCAGTCGGGAAACGTACAGGCTGAATTCATAAACAATACGGCAGACAGTAAAGGCGGAGCG
>JAZNVL010000025.1:0-17651 GCA_045592785.1 Victivallales bacterium
GGGCAGACGGAGTTGACTTTGATGTTGTCCGCCACCAGTTCCAGGGCGAAACTCTGTGTCAGACCGATGGTGCCGAATTTGCCGCCGGCATACGCACCGTTCTTGTTGGAACCCGCCAGACCGCTCTTGGAGTTGACCTGAACGATGTCGCTCCAGAGACCGGATGCCGCGTTCTGTTTTGCCATCATGGGGGCGAAATGTTTCACCACCAGGAAGTATCCGGTGTAGTTGACCGCGGTAACAAAATCCCAGGCTTTCTTTTCCAGCACTTTCACGGAACCGGCTTTCAGCACGCCCGCATTGGAAACAAAGAGGTCAAGTCCGCCGAAGTTTCTGATCACGTCATCGGCAAGCGCTGCCACGGAATCTTCGTTGGAGACGTCCACGGCGAGGGAAGAGGCATTGGCTCCCAGTTTTGCGGCGGCAGCAGCAGCACCTTCCGCATTCAGGTCCGCCACGATAACGTGGGCTCCTTCCTTGATCAATTCTTCGCTGATGCCGTAACCGAAGCCCTGGGCACCACCGGTGACCAGCGCGATCTTTCCGGCGAGTGCGCCGCCGCCGGCACCGGCTGCGACTTTACTGCGGTAGGATTCCATTTCCCAGTTTTCGATGAAGAGCCGGGCTGCATCGGGCAGGGGATGTGCGCCGCCGAATGCGGCTGCCCATTTCTGAATGTTTGCGGCATCCTGAATGAATGCGGCGGCAGTGCGCATGGCTTTCACATCTTTCCCGGCGGCAAAAAGGGCTTTGCCGGGGACCTGGATCATCATGGGCAGATATCCGTTCTTTGCCTTGAATTCTTCCACAACTTCTTTCGTGATGACATCCGTCACCAGCGGGAAGGATTTGGAATATACGATGTGGTCCGGAGAGAAGGGACCGGCGGGGAGTGTCAACTGTTCCATGGCGCAAACGGCGGCGGGAACTCCGTTCTGTGCCAGAAGTCCGCGGAGAACGGGCGCATTTTCCCGGACGAAATCGGGATCGGAAGCGGGGCCTGCGGCATCGTCCACCGTCACGCCGTTTTTCTGACAGTAATCGGTGAGTTTCCGGAAGATCTCTTCGTACATGGGGCCGATGGCAGCGGGATCATCAGAGGCAACGAATACCCCGTGATTCTGCAGGAATACCACGTCCGGGATCGCGCCGTTGTGACTTTCCGCCCAGGCACGGAACACTTTATTTGCTTCGATGGCGAGGGTGGCACCGGGATCGATCACGCCCATCCAGAGTGCTTCCGGGAAGAGTTCATGACAGACCGCTTCGCCGTTGTTCCCGCAGGTCATGGCGTTGACCAGTGTGGGATGCAAGTGCATCACATACTTCTGGGGAAAGAGGGTATGCAGCGGCGCTTCCACGGAGGGACGGCGTCCGTTTTTGGAGTAAAGGACGGAGAAATCGGTATACCGTTTCACCACATTTTCCCGTTCTGCGGGATCGGCGGCGGCACCGGCTTCCATACATGCAGTCAGGAGACTGCGATCCATTTTGACCAGGTCATCGGCCTGCATGACCGCGAGGGCGACTCCGCTGGGTTTGATGTAGAGATATTGATCGTCTTTCCAGGAAGAGTTTCCGCCGCCTGCAAGGACATATCCTTTTCTGCTGCCCAGGTCTCTGGACATTTCCGCAATGATTTCCTGTGACATGTATTGATTCTCCTTTCGAATTTACTGTCAGAGATTTTTGTTATTCTATAAATATAATCTGTATTCCGGGAAAAGCAACCGGAAAATGAAATTTTTTGCAGAGATAATACAAAAAAAGCCCGGTATGCGGAAAACATACCGGGCTTTGTATTGCCTGCGAAATATTATTTGGACTTTTTGCAAGCCTTCTTCGCCGCTTTCTTCACCTGTCCGCCGTTAAAGTATTTGACCAGCTCCGGATCCACTGCCGGGATCTCCTGCGGCATGTTCCCGCCGCGGATGGATGCGGTTCCCAATACTCCGGTCGCCACCGAGTTGCGGGCGGCGATGGGCGAATTGCTGGCGATGGCTTTCCCGGTACGGAGGAAAGCCACAAACGCAGCAACGATATCGGGGTCTGCACCGCCGTGTCCGCCTTCCACCTCACGCATGTGATAGGAGACATCGGGCTGTCCGAATTCGCCGCGTGTGGTATAAACATCGATCCGGCGTCCCATGGCGTCGCCGTAGTTTTCGATTCTGCCTTTATCACCGATGAAGGTGTAGTTACGGCAGGCATCGGGCGCGTAATGACACTGCATGTAATTGGCGAGGATCCCGTTATCCAACTGCATCATCAGCGTGCTTTCGTCTTCCACGTCGATGACGGGGGAAATGCCCTTCAGGGACTTGGGCGGCCAATTGAACATGCTCCATGTGGCAACGCCGCGTTCGGAGGCTTTCCGGCGGTTTTTGCACTTGTCATAAACGGAGAGACGGCCCATGCCCACCACGCGTTTCGTGTAGCCGCCACAGAGCCAGTGAATGACGTCGATATCGTGCGCACCCTTCTGCAACAGAAGTCCGGTGGTGTTCTTTGCTTCGGAATGCCAGTCTTTGAAGTAGGCATCGCCGCCGTAATTGATGAAGTGACGGCACCATGCGGTCTGGACTTCCCCGATGATTCCGGACTCAATGAGTTCTTTCATCTTGATGATGTAGTCCATGTGCCGCATATTGTGTCCGACGAAAAGTTTGCTTCCGGTTTCGTATGCGGTCTTGAGGATACGGTCACAGCCTTCCACGGTGATCGCCATGGGTTTTTCCAGATAGACCGCTTTCCCCGCTTTGAGGGCGGCGATGGCGTATTCTTCGTGGAGATAATCCGGTACCGTGATGAAAACAGCATCCACATCTTTTCTTGCGAGAATTTTCTTGTAGTCATTTGTGGTGAAAAGTTTGACATCTTTCCCGACGAAATCCTGCCAGATTTTGAACGGTTCTTCATAGATATCGCAGAGTGCCACGACCCGGGAACCTTTGCCCGGTTTATGCGCACTGCGGGCAAGTCCGCCCCGTCCGCCTGCACCGATCACCCCAATGCGAATGTCATCGATCTTCTTTCCTGTTTCTTTCTTTGCCATGGTAGTCACCTTATGTTTTGGTTGTTATAAAAAATCAATCTTTCACGAATCGTACATTCAATCCGGCGGGCAGGGATTTCCCTGTCTGTTCCGGGATCCGCATTTCCCCCGTCTCAAACCTGCCGCCGTCCTTCGCAAACACTTCCCGGCAGATCCGTTCCAGCGAGAGCGGGGAGAATCCCTGGGAATGACAGGAAAGCAGCAGGAAACAGGGACCGGAGAGGTCCAGAATCGCGCGACAGGATTCCAGAAGAGCCTGGATCCCGGTTTCGATTTTCCACACCTGACCTTGTGCGCCTCTGCCGAAACTGGGCGGATCCAGCACAATGCCCCGGTATTTGCGTCCGCGCCGTTCTTCCCGTGCCACAAACTTCATGGCATCGTCACAGATCCAGCGGATCCGGTCTTTCGTTTCCGGGTTCAGAGCCTGGTTGCGTTTCGCCCATTCGATGATCCCTTTGGAGGCATCCAGATGTGTAACTTCGGCACCGCCCTGCGCCATGGCAAGAGTGGCACCGCCGGAATAGGCAAACAGGTTCAGCGTCTGGGACTTCGCAGGAAGACGTTTTGTCTGTTCCCGGAGCCATTCCCAGTTGATCGCCTGTTCCGCGAAAAAGCCCAGGTGTCCGAATTGTGTGGGCTTCACCAGCAGGTTGACTCCGCCCCAGCGGACGGTCCAGTCGCCTTCACCGGGCTGCCGTACTTTCCAGGACCAGACACCCCCGCCGGTACTTTCCCGTTCGAACACGGCATCGGCGGCGTTCCATTCTTTTTCGGGGAGCGTGGGATTCCAGAATGCGTTGAGGGCGGGACGTATGATCCGGATAGGACCGGCCTGTTCCAGTTTCCGGCAATGTCCGGAATCCAGAAGGATGTAATTCTTTTCTTTCGGGTTCATGATGGCGTATTGTCCTTGCTGTCATATACGATCTGACCGCGTGAAACGGTCATGCGTACATCGTTGGTCTCTTTATCGAAAATGGTGATATCGGCTCTTCTGCCGGGTCTGATCTCGCCCCGGGTGATCAACCCCAGGTCTTTCGCCGGATTCGTGCTGAAACAAGCCGCCGCCTGTTCCCGCGGAATATCAGCAAACTTTGTCAGCTGCAGCCAGGAATGATCCAGAGTAAGCGTGGTCCCCGTGATCTCGCCTTCCGTATTGCGTATGATCCGGGGGGCCGTATTGGCGAACTGTTTGCGGATCTCCTTATCCTGTGGGACTACTGCATTGCTGATCCCGATGAGTTTATCCGCCGGCTTGCACCGGTAAACCAGGTCCACCATCCGCGGGTGAACATGGATCCCGTCCACGATCATTTCCACGCTGACACGGTCATCGGTCAATGCGATGGTGGTGAGACTGGCATTTCTGTGATCCAATTGCGGCATCCCGTTAAAAACGTAGGTGCAACGCGTAACCCCGGCATCCACACAGACAAGCGTTTTTTCCGCATCGGCATTGCTGTGTCCCATGGAGGGAATGATCCCGTTCTCCATGAGCTGCTGGGTGAGTTCCAATGCTCCATCCAGTTCAGGCGCAAAGGTCATCAGTTTGATGTGTCCTTTCCCCGCTTTGATCAATTCATCGGCAAACGCACGGTCATACTTGCGGATATTTTCCCGGGTTTGACTCCCCCGTTTTTCCGGGTTCAGAAACGGTCCTTCCAAATGGATCCCGCACACATCCGCATAACTGCACCCGCGGTCAATGGCATTTGCAAGCCGTTCTACGGTTTGCAACATCTCCTCTGTGGGCAGAGAAACGAGTGTGGGCGCGAAAGTTGTTACGCCTCTGGCTGCCAGCAGACGGCTCATGGTTTCCAGATCGAATGCGGCATCTGTGGTGTCCTGTTCGCAAATACCGTGAATGTGGGAATCGATGAAACCGGGGACGGCGTAGGCATTTTCCAGTTCGATGACTTCCAGTCCATCTTCGTTCCGGGAGAACGCGGATGCGCTGCCGGTGGCAATGATCTTGCCTTTATCGCACAAAATCCCGGCGGTATTGATCCGTTCGTAAGGAGTCAAACAGTGATCAACGATGAATAGAGTTCTGTTTTTTTTCATAGCAGTAAGTTCTCCAACAAATCTTCATACAGGTAATATGCACACAAAACGGAAAAAATCAATAAAAAAACGAAGAAAAAGCGAAAAGAATCCGGAAAAAATTTGAATTTTGTGAAAATCGGGGCATATTATGGGAGGACTTGATGTTGTCTTATGGCAAAAATAATGATAGTGATCCGGTGAAAATGTTAATAACTTGTTAACAATTTCGTTGCTAATCGTCTATCTCATTGAATTATTGACGGTTGTAAGGCTCAAAAAAAAAGTCTGCTTTTTTTGCTTTTCAACTTGACTTTTTCAAGAATGGTAGCAAATTATGTATAGAGCGCCGGGAAAGCGTTTTTTGAGTTCAAAATGAGCGTAAAAACCCATCAGAATACAAAGAAGTTCTTCTGTATGGGGTCTGTAAACGCAGTAAAATGAATGATATAAAAAACACTTCTGCAAACGGTTTTTTTGAGATGGCAGATTCCGGGTGTTGATAAGTTTTGTTGGATTCGTGTGAAACGGAAATTTTGAAGGTAGATTATGTTGGATAATAGGAAGGCCCAGGACCTGTGGTCACGGGCATGTGAATATTTGGAAAAAGCTTCCAGGAGCACATACGAGCAGTGGTTTGCCAAAATGACACCGCTGAGCCTGGAAGAGGAGCGTTTGCTTCTGGGGGTACCCGATGAATTTTTCGGCTGCTGGGTGCGGGATAATTTTTCCGATCTGCTCCATGATGCTGTTATGCACGCTTGCGGCGAAGAACTTACGTTTGATTTCGAAGCCGGACACCTCCCCACCTTGATCAACTCCGAAGTGGAAGCGCCGGAAGTTGTTACGGTTGCTGAAACCGTATCTGTTCCTCCTCCTCCGCCCGTCGTGAAAAACATCTGTGCGGAAAATTGCCATGCCCGTCATACTTTCGAAACGTTTGTTGTGGGTGAAGGCAACCGGTACGCCTATTCTGCGGCATGTACCGCAGCGAAAGATCCCGGCGTATTCAACCCGTTGTATATTTACGGCGGTCCCGGGCTTGGCAAGACCCATCTGATCCAGGCGGTTGCGAACGATGTTATTCGCAGAAATCCCTCGGCAAAAGTACGTTACACTTCCTGTGAAGACTTCTTGAACGCCTTTGTGGACTCCATGCGCAACAAGACCCATTTTGAATTCCGCGAACATTACCGCAATGTGGATCTGCTCCTCATCGACGATGTACACATCCTCAGCGGAAAATCCGGTTTGCAGGAAGAATTTTTCAATACGTTCAATACGCTCCACAACGCAAACAAGCAGATCATTCTGACTTCGGACAAGCCGCCGGCGGAGATCCCGGGGTTGGAAAACCGTCTCGTTTCCCGGTTCGTTTCCGGGATCACAACTCAGATCACACCGCCTTTGTTTGAGACCCGTCTGGCAATCCTCAAACAGGAACAGGAGACCATGCATCTGAAGCTGGATGAATCCATTCTGGAATTCATTGCACAGCGTATTTCCTCCAATATCCGTCCGCTGAAATCGGCACTCCTCCATTTGCAGATCTATGCTTCCGCCATGAATGAAACCATCTCCGTGGAAACGGTGGAAACTCTTCTGGCTGATATCCTTAATAAAGAAGCAGAAGGGCGTACCGTTTCCCTGGATGCCATTCAGAAAGCCGTGGCGGATCACTTCGGACTCCATGTGCATGATCTTACCGGCTCCAAGCGGCCGAAAAATATTGCGGAACCCCGCATGATGGCGATGTACCTCAGCCGGAAACTCACCAATAAGTCCCACAAGGAAATCGGGCTTGCATTCGGCGGGCGGAATCATGCCACGGTCATTCATGCCGTGAAAGAAGTGGAAGATGCCTGCATCCGGAACGAAGATGTGAAACAGGCGTTGACTTCCATCCAGCACCGTCTTCAAGTGGAGGATAAAACTGTATGAGCGTACCCTCCCGTCTTGCGGACCTCCATACCCACTGCAAGCTTTGCCGACATGCTTTCGGTGAACCGGAAGAATTTCTCGCTGCCGCTATCCGCAATGATCTGGCGTTCTACGGTATTTCCGATCATCTCCCTGCACCGCAAGGATTTGATCAGAAAAGCCGCATGAATCCCCCCGAATATCCCCAATACCGCGAGATCGTCTCACAGATGAAAAAACAAGCCGAAGGTACTGGAACGGAAGTGCTTTATGCCTGTGAACTGGATTATGTGCCCGGGCGGATGCAGGAAGTCGCGCAATTTATTGAGCACGAAGATTTTGATTATATCATCGGATCCATTCATTATGTGGCGGATCTCCCCATTGACAATCATAACGCCATTCCCGAGATGCAAGCCTACGGCATGGATGCGCTCTGGGAACAGTATACGGATATGATGTGTGAGTTCGTAAGTACGTTCCCCGTGAACATCATAGGACATCTTGACCTGATGAAGATCTTCGGGTTCCGTCACAGTGATCCCGCAGTCACACTCCGGAAAATGCAGTCTGTCCTGGAACTCTGTGCGGCAAAAGGAATTATGATCGAAATCAATACAGCCGGACTTCGCAAGCCGGTGAAAGAGATGTACCCGGCGCCGGAATTGCTGAAACTGGCAAACCGTCTGGGGGTGGGGCTTACATTCGGATCCGATGCGCACAAGCCGGAACAGATCGCCATGGATTTTGATGGTGCTGTGGAACTGGCAAAGAGTGCCGGATACCGTTGTATTCATGCGTTCCGCAAGAGAACGCCCATTGTGATCCCTTTTCAGTAATTGTTTTTTACCGGGGCGCAGAACACGAATGTTCTGCGCCTTTTTATATTATTTGAATGCTTTTTCCAGAGAATCGCTCAGGTCTTCTGCGCCATCTTCAATGGATTTTCCCAGGTCTTCCGCACCTTCGGAAACGGCTTCCTTCGTTTCTTCCATATCGACCGTTTTTTCGGAGTCTTCACAACCGGTGAAGAAAAGCAGGGCGGCACCGGCGATGATTCCGGTCAGAATGGTTTTTGCTGTGAATTTCTTCATAGCGACTTCCTTTCATTTTTTTATTTGTTATTGATTTACCCGAAAAAGGGCGTGTAATAATACGAAACGTTGCGACAACGTTTGGAACAGGGATGCTGTCATTACGCAAAGGAACGGCAATGCGGGGAGTTGATACCGTGGCATAGGCACGGAGCCCGGCAGGAACAGGTAATATTCCGCCAGGAGCAGAAAGAGAAGCACGGTCACATAATCCAGCATGAAACAGCGGCGGATAACTTCCCCGAATCCGAAGAGATAGAGCAGTCCGGCAAGCGCAATCAGGGGGATCGTCACGGCAAGCGCACCCCAGTGTCCGCCAAAATAATGTTTGACAGCAGCAAAAACGCCCTGCCGGTTGAGTACATCGGTGGTGTTCCTGCCGGTTTTCGTGATGCCGAGATTTTCCAGGAAAGAAGGGATATCCGGGAAGAGGACGTAGGGTCTGAAATAGAGGGCAAAGAACTGGAATGGATGGGCTTTGATTTTGGCAGACATCTGCTGATCCTGATAATCCAGTTTGTCCCCGGGAGTCTTGTATTTTTCCGGATTGCGTGCGTATTCGGCTTCAAATTCCTGCATGTATTGTTCCCGCAATTCGGGATCGGGTACGTTCAGGCGTTTGCTTTCCATGGCGCTGACATTATGGATGAGCATATCGGACTGGAAAGTATCGATACGGTATCCGGCACCGATGGAATGGTTGCGCAGGATCCAGGGCGTGACGATGGCGGCATAGATCAGAATGGCGAAGAGCGAATAGAAAAGTTTCAATCGGAGTTGGAATTTCGGGAGACACCACAGCACGAACAATGCCGGGAGCAGCCAGGGGAGATTGGTGGGGCGGATCAGAACTGCCACCGCGGCAAAAAAGATGGAAACGAAAAAGAACATGGCGAACCGGGAGCGTACAAACTTCAGGAAGAAGAGAGTCTGTACGGAAACGAACGCCAGGAACAACGTGTCGGAAAGCATCATGGGGGAAAGCGCAATGGCGGTGGGATTCAGCGCAAAGAGTAACGCCGCGGCGAAGGCGATCTTCCAGTTTCCGTAAAGTCGTGCCGCCAGATAAACGGGGGCGGCGATCAGACCGCCGAGAATGGAATTGACGATGATACAGAACGCCATACTGCCGCCGCTGATCCCCAGACATAACGCAAGGTATAACGGGTAGAGCGGCAAACGCGCGGCGGTGGGAAGTCCCCCCGGCTCCGAGGCGAAAATGAAGTCCTGCAGCAGACTTTTCGCGGGGCCGAGATAGGATGCGGTATCGGTCCGCATGACCAGTTCCGGATCCATGATCCCGGGGATGGCATAAAGGAGTCTTGCGAGGACGGCGATGAGTACGACAGTCAGGAGTGCCAGCTGTGCATGTTTTGCCTGCCGGATGTGATCTCTGCCCTGTTCATCCATTTCCGCCACGATCTTCCGTTCTTTGCGGAGGGAGGCGAACCGCCATTTGAGAGCGACACCGAACCCCTGGATCCCGTCTTTGAACTTGATCTTTTTTCCTTCGGAACATTTCCGCGGATAATAGGCGATGGAAACTTCGCGGATCTCATAACCCAACCGGAGCAGTTTCGCGGTGATCTCCGGTTCCCATTCAAAGTGATTTCCTTCGAAAAGCAATGCCCGGATGAGCGGTCCGTCGAATGTTTTATAGCACGTCGCTTCATCGGTGAGATTGGCATTGAACAGAAGATTGATCCAGAAGGTGAGGGAAAGTCCGCCCAGATAGAATCCGGGTGACGAATAGATCCGGTTCCGGTTGGCATCTTCCCGTGAGCCGTAGACGACTTTACATTCGCCGTTGAGAATGGGCAGGGCACATGCGGCATAGTCATCGGGATCGTATTCCAGATCGGCATCCTGAATGATGACGGCATCCCCGGTTGACATCATGATCCCGGTGCGAACGGCGGCGCCTTTGCCCTGATTTTCCTGGCGTGTGTATTTGACGTTGAGGGAATCGTGATCCTGTATCCATTGGCGGATCAAATCTTCGGAGGCATCTCTGGAGCCGTCGTTGACGATAATGATCTCCAGCGTGCAGTCAGGGACAACGGCGGCGGCGACTTTATCCAGAAGGGCCCGGACTGTCCGCTCTTCGTTGTAAACGGGTATTACGACAGAAAGAATTTTTTGTTTCATGCACAGAGATCCTGATAAGTTAAGAGCAATATACAGCAGAAAAGCCCAATGTCAAGCGGAAAAAGGTGAAAATACATTTGACTTTCAAAAGAATCTATGATATAGTACGGCGAGAACACAGAGGAACGATACGGAATGGAAACATTTGAAGAAATCATTGAGCCGGAAAAATTGCAGATCATCCGGGATATTGCCGACTCGATCTGGCCGGAAACTTTCCGCACGATCCTCTCCGGTGAGCAGATCCGCTACATGATGAAAATGATGTACGCGCCGGAAGTCATGGAAAAAGAAATGGCGGAAGGACATCATTTCGAGATCCTGCGTGTGGATGGTGAGCCTGCCGGATATATGGTCTGGTCGCCCTGGCAGGAGGGAGCGGGTCACGCCAAGCTCCATAAGCTGTATCTGCTTTCCCGCTTTCATCATCAGGGATTCGGCAGAAAGATGCTGGAACATGTGGCGGAACGGTGCCGCGCCTCCGGGTTCACCCACCTTGTCCTTGCGGTGAACAAGCAGAACCGTCAGGCGTACCGGGTGTATGAGCGGAACGGATTTGAGGTATTCCGTTCGGTGAAGATCGACATCGGGAACGGGTTTTACATGGACGACTATTGGATGAAGCGTTCATTGCAGCAATAATACAACAAAATTTTCATAAGAAAGGAAAAAGAACATGCAGAAAGAACAACTGATCGCCGCGTTCGGTGAAGTCATGGTGCGGATCGCTCCGCCGGGAAAAAAACGGTTCGCCCAGGCATTGCCGGGTATGTTGGAAGCCACTTACGGCGGCGGCGAAGCCAACGTTTGTGCATCCATCTCCATGATGGGCGGAAATGCCCGTTATCTCACGGCACTGCCGGATAACCCCATTGCCCGTGCATTCATGGCACAGCAGCGCGGATTCGGGACGGATGTCTCCAAGATCCTGCTGACCAAGACGGGGCGTATGGGCGTTTATTATGCGGAACACGGGGCAGCCCAGCGCGGTTCCAATGTGGTGTACGACCGGGAAGGTGCCGTGATCTCTCTGTTGGGACCGGGAGCCTATGATTTTGATGCCATGCTGGATGGCGTGACCCATATCCATGTGACAGGGATCACTCCTGCATTGAGTGAGAACGCGTTTCTTTCCACGCTGGAATGTGTGAAACGCGCCTCCGAAAAGGGGATCCGTGTTTCCTGTGACCTGAACTTCCGCAAGAAACTGTGGGATTGGCGTCCGGGCACCTCCAAGAAGGATCTGGCAAATGAATGTATGAATCAGATCGTGGCGTATGCCGACATCATCATCGGCAACGAAGAAGATGCCGCGGACGTTTTCGGTATCGTTTCCGAAGGTTCTTCGGTGGAATCCGGCAAGATCAATATCGCCGGGTACAAAGATGTGGCGGAAAAGCTGACGGTCAAGTTCCCGAAGGCTTCCTTTGTTGCCATCACACTGCGCGAAAGTATTTCCGCCGATCATAACAACTGGGGCGGTATGCTGTATGAAAAAGCATCCGGCAATGCGTTCTTTGCCCCGCTGAACAGCGAAGGCGAATATGCTCCGTATGAGATCCGCGACATCATCGACCGGTTCGGCGGCGGCGATTCCTTCTGCGCCGGCTTGATCTTTGCATTGAGCGGCGATGAATTCAATGCACCTGCCGATGCCATCCGTTATGCGGTGGCTGCAAGCTGTCTGAAACACTCCATTTCCGGCGACTACAATTACTCCGGAAAGGATGAAATCGTCAATCTGATGAAGGGCAACGCTTCCGGACGCGTGAAACGCTGACCTTCTTTTTTACGCCCGGTATCCCTCCCGATGCCGGGCGCGGGGTGCGTCACCATGAGACTTCTGACGTTCAACATTGCCTACGGTACCGGCGGACCGCGCACCATGGGAAAGAGTTTGCTTTCTGCCCATCATTATCTGCGTGCGCCGCGCCGTAATATCGAAAAGATCTGCCGTTATATCCGCGGGGAGAACCCGGATATTGTGGCGTTGGTGGAAGTGGATACGGGCTCGTTCCGTACCGGTTTCACCGATCAGACAAAGTTGATCGCGGAAAATCTGGATGACGCATTTATCTGTTCGGAGATCAAGTATCACGAACATTCCATCGGGCGCAAGATCCCGATCCTTCGGAAACAGGCGAACGCCATTCTCTGCCGGGAGAATATGCCGGAGATCCGTTACCATTATCTGCCCGCCGGATTCAAACGGCTGGTCATCGAACTGGAATTGCCTTCCTTCCGCCTGTTTCTGGTTCATCTTGCCCTGCATGGCGGGACCCGGCGCCGTCAATTCCTTGCCTTGCAGCAGATCGTCTCCGGTTCGGAGAAACCCTGTATCATCACCGGCGACTTCAATACCCTTGACGGCTGTTACGAACTGGATCGGTTCTGTGAGGTCCTGGACCTGATGAATGTGAACAGCGGAAACCTGCCCACCTGGCCCGTATGGAAACCGGAGAAACAGCTGGACTTTGTGCTGTGTTCCCGCGGAGTGAAGATCGAAAACTTCCGTGTGCCGCAGGTCCGTTGTTCGGATCACCTGCCGCTGATCGTTGACTTTACTCCGGGAGCGTGATCCTGCGCAGATCCTCGCCGGCGTGTTCGATAGAGATGCGTATGGTGTGGGGCGGCAGAATATCTTCGATCCGTTCGGGCCATTCCAGAAGCGTGACTGCTCCGCGGTCATACAAATATTCATCCACGCCGAATGCCAATGCCGCATCCGAATTGTCAATGCGGTACAGATCCAGATGATAGAGATTGATTCCGGAGGGTGCTGTGTACTCCTGAACGATGGTGAACGTGGGACTGCTCACGGGTTCGGTGATGCCCAGTCCCCGTGCGAATCCCCGGGCGAAAACGGTTTTTCCTGCGCCCAGATCGCCGTAAAGCGCAATGACGGATCCCGCCGGGAGATCACTGGCGATCTTCCGTGCGAGGGCTTCTGTTTCTTCATAGGAATGTGTTTCAATCTGTTTCATGGAAGTGGTCATATCCTGCTTTATCCGTTTCGGGAAAATCCCCGTTTACTGTTCCGGCAGTCCCGGAAATGAATTGTCCGATCCGGGTGAGCTGCACCCCGGTGAATTGCCACGCCTTTTCCAACGCTCCCGCGTTCTCCTGCGGTACCGCGAACACCAGCTCATAATCTTCGCCGTCCCATAACGCCCCGGCGCTTGTCGCGCCTTCCCGGAGCGGGATCATATCGACGGCAAGCTCCGCCGCCAGACCGGAGGCTTCCGCCATACTGCGTACGGTCTGAAAGAGACTGTCACTGACATCCATCATGGCGCGGGTATACGTCCCGGCGAGGAACCGTGCTTCGGCGAGCCTGGGCTGGAACGTGAGATGGTGTCCGGAATGGAAAGAGTTGCCGTATTCCCCGGTACAATAGATCCAGTCACCGGGTTTTGCATTCGCCCGGAGACAGAGTTTTTCTTTTTCCACTTTCCCGAAAATGGAGAGGGTCGCTGCGAATCCGGGGGAGGGCAGCGCAGCCAGATCTCCGCCGATGATCGCGACGTCATACCGTGCGGCGGCACGGGCAACGCCCTCATGAAAATCTTTCAGCGTGTTTTCTCCGAAGGGCTTTGCCGCTGCCGTGAGGATGGCGTGCGTCGGGATACCGCCCATGGCGGCAATGTCACTGATGTTCCGGTTGACCAGCTTTCCCCCTGCTGCGGCAAGCGCAGTCTCTGCGGTAAAATGAATATCCCTTATGACCTGATCTGCGGCGGCAAGAAACAACATTCCGTCCGGCATGGCAAGATCAAGCACAGCGGCATCATCGCCGATCCCGGTGACAACATCCTTACCGGCGGGGAACAGCTGCGTCAGGTGTCGGACGAACAGATCTTCATTCATGGCAGGATCAGAGTTTTTTCGCGGCAGTCCGTGTCACGCGGATCCCGGTGAGACGTTCCGCCGGAGTCGGTTTTCTTATGATGACGAAGAACGGGGTAAGCCAGAAGGTGAAGAGCGCGACAAGCCAATACGCGTACGCCCGTTTTTCATAGACTTCCACCAGATAATTCTTTTCGTCGCAGAGGAAGATCCCGTAGAAACGCATCCCACGGGTCTGGGCAGTCAACAGAAGCGGAGCCACATGGACGGGGATGGCAATGAGCAGGAAGAGGATGAATACGATGACGGCGGCATTGCGTACATCGGAGAGCGGGACCCAGATCGCGTTGTTTTTATTCGCGGAAATGCAGACGAACTTTGCATCATTCGTGCTGTTGGTCCAGAGTGCGCCGAAGGAAAATCCTTCCAACCGGTCATCGGTGATGGTGGGATTGTATTTCGCGGTATGCTCCGCCTTTGCCTCTTTGATTTTTTCCTGAAATTCGGGCAGTTCCGCTTCGACTTTTTCCCCTTTTTCTTCGGTCAGTTTCTCCGCTTTCTTCTGGGCGTTCTTCACTGCCTGTTCATGCTTTTTTACTGCTTTATCACGGATCTCCAACCGCTTTTTGACGGAAGGATGCTCCGTGTCAGAAACAGATCGCATCAGCAGACCTCCCGTTGCGATCAACGCCAATCCGGCGAAAATGAGGAGCAGAAGGATCGCATCATGAGCGAACGCCTGAAGCCGGAGCCAGAGTCCCGCATGGACCGGGATCAACTGATTCTCGAAGGATGTTTTTGCGCTTTCGGGTGCGGTCTGTTTCGGCGCATCCGCATTTTTCTTTGTATTCTGTGCAGCGACTTCGGCAAATGCTTCTTTCAGGAACGAAAGGTGTTTCGCTTCTTCCCAGTTGGGCATCAGGGCTTTTTTGACCGGACACTCCGGCGTGACCAGCCCCTGCTTTACCAATGCGATCAATTCCTGTTCGTTGACGGGACCGTGTTCCGCAGAATTGATATCCTTTACAAAATAATTCATGCCTGTTTTCCTTCCGGTTGCATACGGTATTTTTCCGTTCCGCTGATATTCACGATCTCACCGAAAAAGATCCGGTGATAATCTTTCTCCGGATAGAATTCAGCGGGGATCATTTCCTTCAGGATCTCCGATTCCACCATGTCAGTGCGGTACGTCTTCACACATTCCAGGACCAGTTCCGCTTCTTCGTAAGAGGGCGCGCCCACCACATCGGCGGCGATGGGTGTCAACCCGGCATCCTGCGCTTTCCGGGGGTGATCCTTGCCGGATTCTGTCCCGCAGAAATTCAATGCTTTTCTGTGTGATTCCGGAAACGCGGTCAGGGTGAATGTGGGGAATTCTTCCAGAATGGGGAGCGTGAACCGCTGGGGGCGGACCAGGATCATGGCACAAGGTTTTCTCCATAAAATGCCGATGGTCCCCCAGCCGACGGTCATCATATTATACTTGTCTGCTTTGAAGTCACCTGCGCTGAGCAGCAGCCAGTCTTTCGCCCAGAGTTTGCATACGGGACACTGGAATTCTTCCCACGGGATCACACTGCGTTTGATCATATCATTCTCCTGTTATCTTTATTTTAATATATAATCACGGTAAGATACTATCAAACTGCGATTTTTCAAGAAAAAACAGCAGGAAAAGAACAAAAAATCAAAAAATAACGATCAGCGGTCGGTGAATTTTCCGTATTTCGTACGGTTTCTATAATATATCTCAGATTTGAGATTTTCCACATGTCCATCCAGAAATGCCATGTTCACCGTACGGGAATGACGTCCGTTGACGGCATCATTGCGGATCTGCAGATTGCTGCTTTTCAATGCACCGCTGATCCCGTAAGTACCGGCAGCGACTTTCGCGGATCCGGGAATGTATGTCCCCGTGTAAAACTCATAATTGTTTTCTATTTTGTAACCGCCCTGTTCATAGATGAACGGAACGTTTGACAGCTTTTTTACAGTACTGACGCGTCTTGCATTGTTGGTCGGCCCTTTCATCAATGAATAGGTGAATATATTGTAGTAACTCCCGGAGTTGCCCCAATAAAGTCCAGACGGCGAGAAGCCGTTGGGACACCGGAGGAGTGCCGGAAAATGTGCCGCAGACGGACCATACGAGGCATGTTCCGCTCCCTTTTTTGTGTAAACCCAGCCAGGGATAAGTTTACATAATGCAATGGGCCAGAAGACGATTTTTGCATTTTGCCATTCCGCCGGCTTGTATGTGATATTTGTGCCTGATTTCCAGACACCACCATATATCAATTCGCCGGGCTGTATATAAGGAACCATGAAGTCATCATTGCTCGTGGTGTATTGTCCGTGCAGAACCCCCATCTGCTTCATATTGTTTGCGCAGAATATTTTCTTCCCCATTTCCTTTGTCTTGCCCAGGACGGGCAGCAGCATCGCCGCAAGAATGGCTATGATCGCAATAACGACCAAAAGTTCAATCAGGGTGAAATTTTTACGCTTCATGGCATCATACCTCCTTTGCCGCTGTCTGTTTTTTTAGCGGTCGGTGAATTTTCCGTTCTTGCATCGTTGGTCGGCCCATTCAACAATGTACAGGTGAACATATTGCAGTAACTCCCGATTTTATCTGTCGTAGAATTTTTTGTACGTATAACGGGTTTTGTAATAGACTCCGGATTTGATGTTTTCCACATGACCATCCATGAACAGGAGATTGACGGTGCGGTTGTGACGTCCTCTTACCGCATCGTTCCGGATGATGTCATATGTACTTTTCAACGCACCTGTGATCCCCTGACTGGTCGAATCAACACCTGCGGATCCGGGAATGTATGTCGACGCGTAGAATCCGAAATCGTCCGCCATGGGATATCCGCCCTGTTCATACATGAAAACGGTTTTTGCAGGTGCCTTCATCTGCGTGATACGGGTGATATTGTCTGGGATCCCTTTCTGCAGACTGTAGGAAAAAATATTGTAGAAGCTGCCGGTCATTCCGGAGTACAATAATCCCGTTGAAAAGCCATTGGGACACTTGACCACCGGGTGCAGCCAGGAGTGGTAAGGACCATAGTTGTTATTGACGCCCCAGCCTGTATATTTCCAACCGGGGATCTGTTTGCACAATGCAACGTGCCAGTAAACGACTTTTGCATTAAACCATTCGGGGTATTCCTGTGTTACATGAGACCCGCCCTTCCAGTTGCCGCCTTTTTCCAGCACGCCGGGCTGCATGTCCGGTACGATGAAGTCATCGTTGCTGTTGGTATACTGTCCGTGCAGTGCGCCCACCTGTTTCATATTGTTTGCACAAAGGATTTTCTTTCCCATTTCCTTTGTGTTGCTTAATGCGGGCAGCAGCATCGCCGCAAGAATGGCGATGATTGCGATTACCACCAAAAGTTCAATCAGGGTGAAATTTTTACGCTTCATGGCATCATACCTCCTTTGCCGCTGTCTGTTTTTTTAGCGGTCGGTGAATTTTCCGTTCTTGCATCGTTGGTCGGCCCATTCAACAATGTACAGGT
>JAZNVL010000026.1:0-53885 GCA_045592785.1 Victivallales bacterium
CAGGCAAGGGAAAAATTGATTATTGGATTGCTCCAGATGGTCTTGAAGCAGAATCTCCCAAAGTAATAAATATGGAGAGAATAATTAAAAAATTGCGTAGAAAAGAGGCTGCCGCAAAACATTAGGTTTTGCAACAGCCCCGTTCAAAGTTATTCTCTGGTAAGCCTGTTTTGCCATTCTTGCTCAACGCGTTTCTTCAGTTCTTCGTCTTCTTTTTCGCACAATTTTATTAATTGAACGCAGAGGTTATCGCGCAGTTCCTTATCGGACAAATCTTGAAATGGCATAAAATTTCCTCCTAATACCAAGCCTGCTGAGAAAATAATATCATAATGTTTTTGATAATTTTCTCCGACCTTTTTTTGAACATCTTCGCGGGAGAAAGGTTGCTTAAATAATTTGTCCGCAGTGTCCAAAATGTCTTCTTCAAGATCAGTAATAGTTCCATTAAGTTTCAAAAATTCCAATACCACATTTACTAAATCAGCCATTTTTATATCCTTTCTATTTTTGATTTTTCGGTTTGATGCGGGTAATATAACAGCTGACGGTGAATTTTCAAAATAAAAAACGTGACTGTTATCTTAAAAAATCAAAATTTTTTGCTGGCTACAGAGAGAAAACGTTTGCAAAAGGTATAACAGATGCTATATTTACCATGAAGGTATGCAATCATGGAGAATAGCTGATGTCTACGTTTGAAAATATCGCTGAAGAACTGAAAAAACTCCGCCAACAGCAGGGGTGGTCACAGGAAGACCTTGCTCGTGAACTCGGCGTAAGTTTCGCCACCGTCAACCGCTGGAAAAACGGTAAGACAAAACCGTCACGCCTGCTCAAGAAAAGATTAAACAAGTTGCAAATACAGGAAAATAAAATGGCAAAAACAATAGAACAGTTGGAGCGAAATGCTTGTAAATATTGGCCTCTGGAAATTTCTGAAGCGGTTGCAAAAATAAATCCAATTCCAATGCTAATACAGACTCAAGATAAATTTTTGAGTATCTTAAAATGTGCTGATGCAAGCCCGACTTCTTGGGCAGATGTTCTATCTGCAACCTCAACTCTTCGAGCAAATATCTTTTTAAAGCATTTAAGTGTTCTTACTGATATCGGTGGAGAAAGATTGCAACGCTTTTCCAAAGATTTCTCAACCTTGTTCCCTTCCGGAAAATTAGAATTTGAATGGAATGGGAAAATTTTCAC
Source organism: Victivallales bacterium (assembly GCA_045592785.1). Lineage (GTDB taxonomy): Bacteria > Verrucomicrobiota > Lentisphaeria > Victivallales > UBA1829 > RGIG8244. Next base: position 1,207 of record JAZNVL010000026.1, read on the forward strand.
ATACACATTTTCAACAACAACGCCTTGCTGGACAAATAAAAAACTTTGCATTGACAAGGATACATTGCTGTCTGATTGCAATCTCTCAAAAGAATTAAAAGATGTTATAATGTTATTACTTTGGGGCGGTGCTGCCATCAACAATCCAAATCTCCCTGATGAATTGACACAAAAATGTATTGTTGGAAGTTTAATTGGTCAACCTGCTGAATTAGAAAAATTTGTCAAACAACGTTACATATATGTGAGTAGAATAACAGGCGGATCTACAGCAAATGACTGTGGACACGTGTGCGAAGAATCATGTGTTTCCAGATTGAAAAAATACTTGCCGAGTACTTATGTCATCGGAGGACACAATATCGCTGGAATTACTCAAAATAATAAAAATGAAACAACTTTTGACATCGTTGTATCCAATCCAACCACAAGCCGTTCCTGTGCAATTGAAATTAGTTTTCAGGTAACAACGAATTCTGTTATTGAACGAAAATCACTGTTGGCTAAAGAACGGCAAAAGCTGTTGCATAAAAAAGGACATAAAGTTGCTTACATCATAGATGGGTCTGGAAATTTTCAAAGACGCAATGCAGTATCAACTATTTTGCAATTTAGTGATTGTAGTGTAAACTTTTCTGATGCAGGAATTCAAAAATTGGCAAAGTTTATCGAGGAGAACTGCTAATGCAAAAAGTACGTTTCATTGACTTGTTTGCAGGAACAGGTGGAATTCGACTCGCTTTTGAGCAGGCACTTGCGGAACACGGCTATGCTACAGAGTGTGTGAAAAGTGCAGAAATTGATCCAAAAGCTTGTGAAACATACCAATTGAACTTTGGTGTCAACCCTTACGCTGACGTCACAGAACTGGATGAAATTCCTCAATTCGATGCCCTATTGGCAGGATTTCCTTGCCAGGCATTTTCTTATGCCGGAAAACAGTTAGGCTTTGCTGATACACGGGGTACATTGTTTTTTGAGGTGGAACGAATCTTGAAGAAATATAAGCCGTCTTTTTGTTTTTTAGAAAATGTTCGAGGCTTGACAACTCACGATAAAGGCAAAACGTTTCAAACTATTTTAGCACATCTCAAAGAGTTGGGCTACAATGTTGAGTATCGCCTTATCAATGCCAGTTCAATGGGGGTCCCTCAAAATCGCACAAGGATATACATCGTTGCCACTCTTAATACAGTTCCCCGATTGACACTGGAAAACAATCTCGGTGCAAGCGATTCACATTCATACAAAAATCAAGAACCTGATTTATGGAATTATCAAGTTGATCGCAAAGATCAATTAGTGAAAGACATTTTAGAGGACAATCCTGACTCATTATTTGATTGTTCAGATTGGTTTTGCAATGCTCTTTCAAAAATTGTCAACGGAAATCTTTCTCTGTTGCACGGAAAACGTCTGATTGATACCAGGCATGGGAATTCAATACATTCTTGGGATTTGGGGCGCAAAGGAGAGTGTTCAGGAAAAGAAATCACTTTCATGAATATGCTGGTTTCCAATAGAAGACGGCATGACTTTGGCACACATCAGGATGGCAAATCCCTTACGTTAGAACAAATCAAAACCTTTTATTTTGATGAAGATATTGAGTCAGTTATCAGTTCATTGTTGGACAAAGGATATTTGAAAGTTGACAGTTCAGGCAAATATAATCTTGTTTGTGGCAATATGTCGTTTGAAGTGTTCAAATTTCTTGATCCAGAAAGCATTTCAATTACCTTGACTTCATCTGACTCCAATCGACTTGGAATTTATCACAATGGAAGAATTCGCAGGATAACCCCAAGGGAATGTGCAAGATTACAAGGATATCCTGATTCATATATATTGCATCCGCAAAACAGTTTTGCTTATAAACAGTTGGGAAATGCGGTATGTGTCCCCGTGATTCGTCAGGTTATTTCTAATGTCTTGCAAAACACAAATGGTATTTTTTGAAACGCTTCGAGGTAAATATGACATTGAGAGAACAGCTTGACAAATGCTTGGCAATAAAAAAGGAAATCCGTCATCAATATAATGTTTGTAACAGGTATAGTACCGAAGTTGGACCGCTAACAAAAAAATTAATGAACGAGGTTAAAGCACTTTTGCCCTTGTTGCCTTCTGGATTCAAAATGTGGAAGGATTTGTTGGCTACAGATCTGGGAAATATGAGTTCTGGAAATAATTATATCAATGCTTTTACATATGGTGCGTTCACTCGTTCTTTAGAAGAATTGGATAAATTAATAAGTTGTGTTCCTGTAAAAAAGATTTTCATAAGTCATTCGTCAAAAGATAAAATTGTTGTTGAAGCTTTTGCAAATTTGTTGCGTTTAGGGGCAAATATTTCTCACGATGATATTTTTTGTACTTCCATTGAAGAAATGAAAATCCATAATGGCGATGATATTCGCCTACACATTCAAAATAATGTTAACTTTTCAGATTTTGCTATACTTTTGATTTCCCCCAATTATAAAAACAGTGAAATCTGCCTTAATGAAATGGGAGCGGTTTGGGCGGTTGATAAAAAAGTAAGGACATACGTTTTATCTGGACTTCAAGAATCTGAAGTCGGTTGGCTCATCGATACAAAGGCGGCAGAAAAAATAAATGATCCAGTAGCTCTTGCTGCGCTTTATGACGACCTTGTCAGATTCTATAATCTTTCGGAAAATACTACCTTATGGACTGCACAAGCGACAAAATTTTTGAATTCGTTAAAATAATAGTCTGATTTTTTATAAGGAGAGACTGTGTATGGCAGATATTCGCTTTTTTGATGAGCAGCGTGAGCAATCTAAAGTAAAAGCATCATTAGTGCAAAAGTATTTTTGGGCATGGGCAAATGTTATTTTAGGCGCATTAGCTAAAAACAAATATGTGACTGATAAAAAAATTGTCTATATAGATTTATTTTCTGGACCAGGTCGCTATAAAGATGGAGCTATGTCAACCCCTCTTCTTGTACTGCAACAAGCAATAAATGATCCACGTATTTCTCCTTGTTTGGTTACTCTTTTTAATGACATAGATCAAAATAATACGAGTACATTAAAAAGTGAAATTGCCAAATTGCAGAATATTTCAAATCTAAAGCATCCTCCGCAAGTTTACAATGAGGTTGTTAGTGATGATATTGTCAAATGGTTCAATAGCATTCGCTTTGCCCCAACATTATTCTTTGTAGACCCATGGGGCTATAAAGGTTTATCTTTGCGACTGATTAATTCTGTACTCAAAAACTGGGGATGTGATTGTATCTTTTTCTTCAACTACAATCGCATTTCTATGGGAATAAAAAATCCATACGTGCGTCCGCATATGGAAGCTTTATTTGAAAGTAGGTACGAACAGGTTGTTGCAAGAGTTGAAAATACAACGCCAGAACAAAGAGAAGCTGTAATTATTGATGAACTTTGCGAAGCATTGAATGAAATGGGGGGATGTCAACATTATATCCTACCATTTCGTTTTCGTAATGAATTGGGAAACCGAACTAGTCATCACTTGATTTTTGTATCTAAAGATTTCAAAGGTTATGAAATAATGAAAGAAATTATGGCAAAAGAAAGTTCAACAGAAAATCAAGGCGTTGCATCTTTTGAATATAATCAAGTGGACGAACGTTGCCCGTTTTTATTTCAGTTCAATCGCCCTTTGGAAGATTTGAAAAATGATTTATTAGTACACTTTGCAGGTAAAACTTTAACAGCTGTCGATGTATACAAGGAACACTGTATAGGGACTCCATTTATAAAGAAAAACTATAAAGACGTACTGGCACAACTTGATGATGACGGTGTTATTAAAATTCAAACTTCAAATGGAAAAAGGAGACGTGCTGGCACTTTTTCAGATAATATAATGGTGACGTTCCCAGAAAGGTAAGTATGGCTAAATCAAAAATAGAATGGACAGAAACAACTTGGAATCCCATTACCGGTTGTTCACATAAAAGTGCAGGCTGTTTACATTGTTATGCGGAACGAATGACTCATCGTCTTCATGCGATGGGGCATCCTAATTATCAAAATGGATTTAAACCAACATTTCATGAACATGTTGTTAATTTACCCTTAAAATGGCAAAAGCCTCAAATGATTTTTGTAAATTCGATGAGTGATACATTTCATGAGGATATTACTGATGAGCAGATTATCAGATTATTTTCTGTAATGAACCATGCCTATTGGCACAAATTTCAAGTTTTAACAAAAAGAGCAGAGCGTTTAGTTGATTTATGTTCAAAAATCACATGGACGCCAAATATTTGGCTAGGAGTTACCATCGAATCAGCAGACTATATAACACGTTTAGATTTTCTAAAAGCAACCCCAGCCAAAGTGAAGTTTATTTCTGCAGAGCCATTGCTGTCCTCGCTAGGCAAAATTGATCTCGCTGGAATTGATTGGATTATTGTTGGAGGAGAATCTGGCCCAGGAGCACGTCCTTTGATGGAATCTTGGTGTCTTGAAATACTTGAGCAAAGCCGAATTTATAGTACAAAATTCTTTTTTAAACAATGGGGAGGAGTAAATAAAAAAAAGAACGGACGCTTGTTACTAGGACGCACTTGGGATGAAACTCCTTAAAATGCAATTCAATAAAGCATAGTATATTTGAGTTGACAGGATAAAACTTTATGAAATACGAGGAATTTGATCAGTATCTGCTGCAGGGCGAGTCCGGGAAATGGGATAAGGCTTAAAAATTTTGTTTATATGATTTGGAAATATTGATATGAATACCTTCCTTTACTTTTTGAAAAACTTGCAAGCTATTAAACGATCCTATCAGAATAAGATATGAAGTGGAACGCGTGAACTCTCCATATGATTTTTTAATGGCATAGAGAGAACGGAAAAAGGATTTTTTCGATGACTAAAAAACTGCAAATTCGTAACAGTACGGCTGATTTTCTCGTCTTTACCAAAGAAAACAACTCTGCCGATACCATTGAAGTCCGGGTTCAGGACGGTAATGTGTGGCTTACCCAAAGGCAATCGGACAGTTGTTCGATATTGATCGCTCGGTAGTTACCAAGCATTTGCAGAATGTTTTTGCCGATGGCTAGTTGGTCGAAAGTTCAACTTGTGCAAATTTTGCACATACTGCCGATGACGGCAAGACCTATCAGTATAAATTCTACAGTTTGCCCGCAATCCTTAAAAGTTACTACTACTGCCCATCCCCCATGGGAGAATAAAAGACTTTGTGAACTGTTCGGAATTTCCGGACAGTTCACTTATAAAAATATCCATCTATCCGTTTAATTCCATTGTAAAAATGCCTTCCTGTGCTAAGAAAATCTCTTGTTTTATGTAAATATCTATACTTTTTTATATTGCAATAACTGGCTTGAACATAAAAAACAATTCTTGTCCTTCTGATCATCAAGAATCTTCTTGAATTTTTATTTTTTTGTTGCTATATTACTTCCGTTGGAAGACGGTCAGAGTCCTTGAAAACGGGTTACTCATGTTCCCTGAGGTGCAAATTTCGAACACAAATCGGCATCTGTTTTTCTAAAAAAGACTGATAAAAACCATTAACAAAAATGAAAGGCAGCGTGGAAAAAGGCAACAGTTCAAAAATGCGTAAATCATCGAATTTGAGCATAAAAAAGAGGATTCACATCTCTGTAAATCCTCCGGAATCGTTGGTAGCGGGGGCTGGAATCGAACCAACGGCCTCCAGGTTATGAGCCTGACGAGCTACCTCTGCTCTACCCCGCAATGTTTTCTATGTTCGTTAATATAACATCAAAATGGAAAATTGCAAGTCGAAAAGCGGCTTTTTCTGCAATTTTTTTCAGTTTTTATACTCCGGTGCGTGTTTCCGGTTCATCAGACGGAGCATCCCTTCCAATAAAACCGCAGGGTGCGGCGGACAGCCCGGGACGTATAAGTCCGGTTTCAGGATTTCTTCCACGCCTCCACAACATTCCGGAGAATCGTGGAACAATCCGCCGGAAATCGCACAGGCACCGGAGGCGATCACCCACACCGGACGGGGGGCGGCATCGTATCCTTTTTTCAGGGCAAGCAGCATGTTGCGGGAGACCGGGCCGGTGACGAGGATACAATCCGCGTGACGGGGAGAAGCCACGACCTGGATCCCGAACCGTCCCATATCCCAGGCGAGAGTGCCGAGGACGTTGAAATCCAGTTCACATGCGGCGCATCCACCGGCGGAGATCTGGCGGATCTTCAGGGATTTTCCGCAGAATTTGAAAAATTCACGGTTCGTGGGACGTTCGGGTTCGTAGATGTCGTTTGCCGCGATCAGATTTTCTCTTGTCATGGCAGCCATGCGGTATTCTTTTGTGAACCGGAATACGTTATGGGGGCAGGCGGTCTCACATTCCCGGCAGAATGTACAGCGTCCGGTATCGATGGAGACGTCTTTTTCTGCGATGGTGATGGCGTTGGCAGGGCATACGGTCGGGCATTTTCCGCATTGCTGACAGTTTGCGGAGAAGATGGCGGGACGTCCGACGAAACGTTCGGGAAGGTTGGGGGGAGCGTCGGGGAATTTTCCGGTCCGGTATCCTTGCTGGATTCTTGCGTGTAATGCTTTCAACATGATCAGAACTCCTTACAGGTCGTGTCCGCAATAGGACAAGTTGAAACTTTTATTGCAGATGGGGAAATTGGAGATTTCCTCATTCCGGAGCGACATAGCCAGACCGAACCAGTTATGGAAGGAAGGATCGACGATTTTGCATCTGCGGAACTTTCCATTCTGATCGGTGACGGCACAGCAGCAGTAATCGCCGCGCCATGCTTCCGTGATGGAGACTGCGAAGGCGTTTTTGCAGAGTTCGGGGGGCACGCGGGTGCCGGAAGATTGTTGTTCGCAGTCTTCGGAATCCAGGACCTGGAACAGCCATTTGTGCGCGGCCTTGATCTCGGCGTAGCGGACTTTCGCCCGTGCCATGACGTCACCGGTGAGTTCGGCAACGGAGATGGGCTCGGGGAAGGAACTCTGTCCGGGGCAGGGGAAATCGCGGAGCGCGTTGACATCCAATCCGGATGCACGCCCGGCGGGTCCGGTGAGACCGATACGCCGCGCGGTTTCATTTTGAACGGTCCCTGTGTTTTCGAAACGGTCCAGCACGGTCGGGGAATCGAACATAAGGTCGAGCGCGTGTTGGAGTTCTTTGTAAATGACGGTGAGTTTTTCCCGGATGCGTTTCCGGAGAACGGAATCGATACTGTGTCTGACCCCGCCGTAATTATTGATCCCTCTGCCGAAACGGTTGCCGCAGAGTTCCGCGGTGAGGTTCAGGTAATCGCCGCGGATCCTTCCGCAGAAGGACGCGGTGGGCAGATATGCGACGTCCCCGGAGAGTGCGCCCAAGTCGCCCACATGATTGGCGATGCGTTCAAGTTCGACGGCGATCTGACGGAATATTTCAGCTTTTCCTGGTGTTTTGATCCCGGCGAAGGCTTCGACGAGTCTGGCGTAAACGGTGGAAGCAGCGGCACTGGAATCTCCGGCGGCGGTCTCCATGAGCGGGAGATTCCGTACGCTTGCGGGATCCAGGATCATTTTTTCGATCCCGCGATGCTGATATCCCAGCGAGATCTCCAGGGAATACACTTTTTCGCCCATACATTGGAACCGGAAGTGTCCGGGTTCGATGACTCCGGCATGAATGGGTCCAACGGCGACTTCGTGAACGGCATCGCCCTGCATCCGGAAGTAATCGGTGACAGCGGGCTCTGTGTGTTCGTTATGGAACCGGATGGGTTTGAGCCAGGGATGTTCCCGGGGGATGATCCCGTATTGTTCATGGAGTTCCCGTTCGAACCAATGGAGTGCGGGAATTTCCGGCGTGAGCGAAGGATATTCCTTTTCTACAGTGGTGGATCCACAGAGGAGTCCGTCTGCGCCGCCGACGACTGCGATAAGCCGGTATGTCTCACCGTTCTCCGCGACCGGGAAGAAGGCGAGAATGCGTTTTTTATTTGTGTTGATCTCCTGCGCAAGTTCCTTGCGGAAGGAGTCGAAAGAGGTACACGGTACGTCATCGAAAGGGATGACCTGGCAATTCCGGATCGATTTCATCATTGGAACACCCCGCAGAGTTTATAAATGAGGTAACATCCTGCGGCGAATGGCAGGAAGAGGAGACAAGCCGGGAGAATGGAAAGTTTCTCGCAGGTGGCGGCGGATTCCGGTCGGATGCTGTTCTCTTTTCCGGACGTCATGTGGAGCGCGACCTGTGTCATGGCGCAGAAGATCAGGAACAGCAGGAGCAGGATGACGCCGCCGAGTACGGGTCCCGCCTGCCGGATCAGAAGGAATTCCGTCACAAACAGAGGGGAGGGCGGCATCCCGCAGATCATGAGGATCCCGATGAACCAGACGGCGGCGGTACGGGGATGATTGTGGAAAAGTCCGGTCACGGCCTCCACGCGTCTTGTCCCGGCGGAAAGCAGGATATTTCCGGCGGTAAGGAAGAGGATCATTTTGCAGAGGGAGTGCATGGAGAGGTGAGCCAGCGCGGTATCGGTGGCACCGAGTCCCCAGCAGATCGCGAGAAGTCCCATGTGTTCCACGCTGGAATACGCGAGCATCCGTTTGAAGTCCGTCTGCCGGATCAGGAAAAACACGGCGATGATGAGGGAGAATACCCCGAATGCGATGAGGAGTTCCCGGCAGAAGGGCAGGAGTGACTCCGGCGCGATATAGAGGAACCGGACGATACCCAGGAACGAACAGTTCAGCAATGCCCCGGAGAGCATGACGGAGATCATGGCGGGGGCTTCACTGTGTGCATCGGGGAGCCAGGTATGGAAGGGGGCAAGCCCCATTTTGAGTCCGTATCCGGCAAAGGCGAAGATGAATGCCGCCTTGAACCATTCGGTGTGGAATCCTTCCTTCATGGCGCGGAGTGCTTCGAACCCGATCCCGTGATCGGTCCCGGTTCCCGCCCGGACCGCCAGTTGGAGAATGAACGTGCCGAAGAGAGCAAGTCCGATCCCCACGGAACAGATGAGCAGGTATTTCCACATGGCTTCCAATGCGCCCTGGGAACGGTGGAACCGGATGAGCGGTGCGCTTGCCAGAGTGGTGGCTTCCACGGCGACCCAGAGGAGTCCGAAGTTTGCGGCGAATGCGGAGAGTGTCATCATGGACGTGAAAACGCAGAGGATGATGCAGAAGATATGATCTTTCATGGCATCGGGTTCGTGTTGCCGTGCCGCGGGGAGCCAGTTCCAGGCGTAAATGGAAACGCCGAGGAAGAGTGTTGTTGTGACGGTGGCGACGACCCGTGCAAAGAGGTCTGCATTCAAATGCGGGAGCAGAGCTTCACAGGGAATGGTGATGCCCATATTGAGCAGGATCATTCCGGCGAGCTGCGCGGCGGCAGTGAGGATGAGAAGTGCATGGACTGCTCTTGTGTTTTTCCGGAAGAGAGCCATCAGCACGGCACCGAGGATGGGAATGAGGATCAGAATGAGTGTCATCATTTTTCACCGCCTTTCTCATCAAGCATGTTCAAACGGTCGGCATCGATGTGCTGGAATTCGTGATTGATCTGGAGAACCGCGATCCCCATGATGAAGACCAGTACAAAGATGTCAAGCAGGATCCCGAACTCAACGACCAGCCCGGTATCCAGAAGCAGTCCGGTCCCGAAAAGCGCGATCCCGTTTTCAAAGGTCAGGAACCCGATGGTCTGGGTAAGAGCTTTCCGGCGCGCCATGACGATGAACAATCCGGAGAGGACCGTTGCGAATGAGACCGGCATGGCGAGTTTGTATCCTGTCCCGGCAACCGGGAGTTTGCTTGCCAGGTAGAAGGAAAGCAGGAAGAACCCGAGGACAATGGTAATGGATGCCACATAGCCGATGAGCGGTTCCAGTTCCCGTTTGATGCTTGCTTTTCGCATGGCGTATGCCAGAAGCAGGGGCAGGGCGATCCCTTTAATGGAAATGTTGATGACCGCAGCCACCCAGAGATGAGGAGTCAAGCCGTGCTGTCCGCCGATGAGCAGCGGGAGGATCCCCAGGAGGATCCCCTGGAGCGCAACGATCCGTATTCCGTGGAGCAGACGGCTGGATGCGGCGAGCATCAGATTGGTCAGAAGAAATAAAGCCATCAGGGCTTCGATCCAGGCACTCATAATTTTGCACCTCCTTCAAAGAAAACAAGGAAAAACAACCCCAGCAATGCCACAGCCAGCGCACCGGCGAGCATTTGGGGGACTTTCAGAAAACGGTACCGTGCCATACTGGATTCCAGTACACCGGTGAAGACCGCAGTCAGCAGGATGACGGGGATCGTGTACAATGTTCCGCCCACCCCCGGGATCAGCATGGCAAAGAACGCGGCGAAAAGCCAGAACTTCACGGAACTGGCATAATGGATCAATGCCATATCGGGTCCGGCGTAATCCAGTACCATGGCTTCGTGGATCATGGTCAGTTCCAGATGTGTTTCCGGATCATCCACGGGAAGACGGCTGTTTTCCGCCAGCAGGACCACCAGGAATGCCCCGGCTGTCAGAAGCGAAGAGACCGTATGGAGTGCGCCGGGCGAGACCGCAGCGGCAGAAAGGGAAAGATTGGTTTCCCGCGTGAGGACTGCGAGAAATCCCACGATGCAGAAGACTGCACCTTCCACCATGGCGGAGAATTGCATTTCACGGCTGGCGCCCATACCTTCGAAACTGGATCCGGTGTCCAACGCGGCAAGAACCGTTACGAACCGGCTGACACCCAGCAGATAGAAGAAGAGGACCGCATCCCCGGCAAATGCCATGGGGGATGCCGCTGTCCCGTGGGGCAGGAAACACCCGGCAGCCAGGATCGCCGCCAGAGAAATACAGGGAGCGATGGCAAGGACACCTCCGGATGTATGAGAGATCACACATTCTTTCCGGACAAGTTTCGCCATGTCGTAATACAGCTGAAAGACGGAGGGACCTTTGCGCCCGGCAAAGAACGCCTTTACTTTGTTAATGATACCGGGCAGCAGGGGAGCCGCCACCAGCATCAATGCAAATTGGATCAGCCAATATCTCATAAGGCACCTCCTTTGGTGTTCCAGGGGAAGATCCGGATCTCATCTTTCGGGATGGCGGAAAGAATGGATCCGCTCCAATCCGTGAGCAATCCCCAGATGAGGAGCAGGAGCAGAGCCGCAGTCGCGATCAGGATGTAAAGGTGAAGATATCCGGACTGGAACGCGTGGACTTTTTCCGCGATCCTGCCGAGAAGATGTACGATTCCGAGGTAAAGTTTTGCCGCCGGATCGTTGGTCTTTTCACGATAGGATGCCTGCGCCGGGAATTCCCCTTCGGGCAGCGTTACTTCGTGGTTGGAACGGAGCAACGGCTGGAAGAAATCCGTCAGCGGTTGCGAAAACGCAGTCCCCGTGTATTCCATCCGGGCATCCGGACGGGCATAACCGCAGTCCCAGGTACAGGAACGGCGTGTTCCGCGTTTGAGAATCCGGTTCCGCCAGAAAATGAGCAGGAAGGAGAGGATCGTGACCGCAAGCGATGTCCCTGCGATATACCACAGCGGCAGATAAAGTTCGTCAGCCGTACCGATCCCGGCGTTTTTTGCAAGGACCGTAAAGAGTACCGGTGCCAGAATGACCATCAGTATACTGCAGAGGAAGAGTGTCGCCAGTACGATCTTCATGGACCGGGGAACTTCGACGGCTTCCGCGGCGTGTTGGCTTCTGGGCTCACCCAGGAAGATGGCTCCGGCGATTTTCGTGAATCCGGCGGCGGCGAAACCACCCGTCAGAGAAAGAACGATCAATACAACAGTTGCCGCGATCATCAGACTGCCGGAGTGACTGGTCAATGCCAGAATCGCCGAATAATAGATCAGGAACTCACTGACGAATCCGGCGAAAGGCGGCAGTCCGCTCAATCCGGCACTGTTCATCAGAAAAATGGTCCCGGTGAAGGGCATCCGCTTGAGAAGTCCGCCCATTTCATCCACGTTGGGCGAACCGTGCATCGCTTTCTGTATCGCGCCCGCCCCGAGGAACAATCCACCTTTGAGGAACGCGTGATTGAGCATGTGAAGGCAAACACCTGCGCCCGCCAGGAGAGAACACGCCGGACGATCATAATAATCCGACAATAGTGTCAGTCCGGATCCCATGGCGATGATCCCCATGTTTTCGATACTGGAATAGGCAAGCATTCCTTTGAGATTGCTTTTCGATAACGCAAAAATGATCCCGCACAATGCCCCGATACACCCCAGAATCAACAGGATCGTTCCAGCAATAAGAATGTCTTTGCGGGTGTCGCCGTATCCATAAAGATATAATCCGTAAAAACCAAGCTGGATCATGGCTCCGGACATCAGCGCGGAGACCGGGGCAGGGGCGGCAGGGTGTGCTTCCGGCAGCCAGTAATGAAGCAGCGGGAACCCGATCTTCAACCCGAATGCAAGCAGTGCCAGAATCAAGGTGACAATGCTGTTCCCGTTGAAAAGAAACAGCATCATCAGAAGAAGTCCGCCCGCCTCACAGGCAAGAAGATAACTCCAGGACGCACGGACCGTTGCCGTCTCTTTGTAGTTGAAAAGAACCAGTCCCATACTGGAAAGCCCCATAATTTCCCATGCCGTAAGAAACGGGATCTTTTGTGTGCATAACGTGACCGCAAGCATGGCGGAAACCGTCAGGTTGAAGAAGAACCAGTAGATCCCGGACCGCTCTTCCCCGTGTCCTTTGAGATACGCCGGGGAGAAGAACCCGCCGGCAAGCGCAAGTACCAGAATGGGGATCCGGAAGAACAGTACATTGCTCCATTCCCGACAGTTCGCACCTGCAAATGTTATGACCCCGACGGATAATGCCGTCAATGCGATCCCGGTCGCCCATTTCGGGTTCTTCCGGGCCAAGAATGCTGCTGCACCACCAATGGCGATCAAAAACAGCGCACCCCATTCCACTGTAAACCAACTCACGTTATTCTCCTGATCGTTTTATCAAAAAATTGAGGCATATAATATACTTCCTTATTTTTTATTTTTCAAGAAAATTATTTTTATACTTTAATATTTTTTTGATTGGAGGTATGGTTGAAAGTCGATCTTGCCGTTGCAAATTCCGGTAAAACTGTGCTTTTTTTACGATTCGACTTGACAAATCGTGTTAGAGATGCTATATTATAATTCGGAAAAGCGAAATTATAGCAAATTTAGGAGCTAAAAGAATGAACGAATTGACAATGCTTTCTCCGCTGATGAAACGCGGCAGTGAATTTTTGAATGTGAAGTATCCTATCATGTGCGGTGCGATGACCTGGGTCTCGGAACCGCAGCTGGTGGCAGCCGTCTGTAATTCCGGATGTTTCGGATGTCTTGCCGGGGGGAATGCGCCGGTGGATATTCTGCACAAACAGATCCTGGAGACCCGCTCTTTGACGGGTAATCCGTTTGCGGTGAACCTGATCACGATTGCGCCTGCATACCTGGATCAGCTTGCGATGTTGAAAGATATGAAGGTTCCGTACATTGTGTTTGCGGGCAGTTTCCCGAAAGAAAAGGAAGTTGCCGCAGCAAAGGAAACGGGGGCGAAGGTGATGTGTTTTGCCTCCACGGTTTCCATTGCGGAACGCATGATCAAGTTCGGCGCGGATGCCATTATTCTGGAAGGCAGCGAAGCCGGCGGTCATATCGGACACGTCTCATCGGTCGTTCTGATGCAGCAGGTGCTGTTCCGTTTTGCAGACCAGATCCCCATGTTTGTTGCGGGCGGGATCGCGACCGGGAAGATGATGGCACATGCTATGCTGATGGGTGCTGCCGGGGTACAGCTCGGGACCCGTTTTGTAATGACAGAAGAATGTCGTGCCCATGAGAATTTCAAACTGGCGTTCCGTCGTGCCAATGCCCGTGATGCGGTCGCAACGCCGCAGTATGACTCCAAACTTCCTGTGGTTTCCGTGCGTTCCCTGCGGAACAAGGGTATGGATCAGTTCGGAAAATTGCAATTGAAACTGTTGAAGGAATTGGAAGCCGGGACGGTGAGCCGTCAGTTTGCACAGGAAGAAGTGGAACGGTTCTGGGTGGGCGCATTGCGCCGTGCCGTGGTGGATGGCGATGTGGAACAGGGGTCGCTGATGGCGGGTCAGTCCGTCGGACTTGTGGATAAAATCGTACCGATCCGTGATCTTGTGGAAGAACTTCTTACAGAAGCAGAAGAAACGTTGTCTTCCGTGAAAGCAAAACTCGGTTGAGAGTGACAGCGTAATACAGGAAATGCCTGTTGGTGTTTCACCGGGGAACGATCAGGGAATATCCAGACGTTTCAGGTGAATTTCCAGCAGGCGTTTTTCTTCCGGTGTGATGCCTTTGAAAAGCGGGAGCAGTTCCAGATAATTCCGGCAGTTATGCTCCAGTTGTTCCACCGTGCCATCCACATAGATCACCCCGAGTTTCCGTTCGTGATTGGTCAATTTTTCGATAACACAGGGCATTTTTTTGCTCATGGAGAGCTTGATGCCGGGAATAAAGTGGTAAGAGGAGCGGGGGAACGTATTCCGTGTGGATGGACACAGGATCAGGGATTCCTCTTTGAGAAAACCTTTTGATTTGAGTTCTTCCGCTGCACTTCTTGTCTGCATGATGTCTTCCGGAAATACATTGTTGTTGCACTTGGCGTAATGCACACAGATCGCAGCAAGTTTTTGCAGCCGTTCGAGACAGAGCTGCTGCAATGCCAACTCCCGTTCTTCCCGATGGACCGTTGTTTCGGGGAGAAAAAGGAGCAGGGAGAGAACGGTGAGCAGAGCGCAGAAACACCAGATGTAAATTTTATTTCCGGAGATTTTTTTCTTCATACAGATCCTTTATTATAACGATTCACGTTCACGGGTCCAGAGCCGGACCGCTTTTTCTGTTTTAGCCAGGTTATCCGGGGAAAGTGCTTCTGCAAAGAGCTTGAAATACCCTTCGAATACATTGTGAAGGATATCCAGGAAGATGACCCGTTCTTCGAACCGTGCATTGATTTCTTCTTCATCGCCTTCGGGAAGCGTGAGAGAACCGAACGCAAAGTTATCGGCATCGAAAGAAAAGGTCCATTTTTCGGCATCGCTGCGTGCGATCATGATCTTTGCTTTTTTGAGTTTCTTGCCGACAGAGAGCGCGGCTTTTGCTTCGGCAGAGGTCATGGGGTTACCCTTCTTGACCACGCTTTCGCCGGAGCCCGCCAGTTGGGGATCCTTTGCTTTCCCGGGGGAGAATGCGAAGGCGAGCGGACCTTCCAGAGCCAGGGTGAATTCGCCCAACTGGGGATGCTTCAGCACGCCGCCGTTGTTTTCCGCGAAGAACCAGAGCCAGGTGAGGAAATCCCGTCCGGGACTGGGTTCGTCGTCGGTTCCGACCTCACCGGAGAAAGAGAGGGAAGGCAGGTCATCTTCTGTTTTGTTGAAAAGTTTCTCCATCAATTCATTGGGGGAGATGGGTACCGGTTCACATTCGATCCCCATGGCGTTTCCGAATTTTTCCAGAAAATCGTCGAATTGTTTAAGGGATGTGGAGCCGAAGTAGAGAACATTTTCTGCCCGGTTGACAAGGATCGGGGTCGCGGAGATCACCGGCGGCATCTTCATGAGATTCCGTTCGATGGCATCTTCCTTGATCCGTTTGCGTTCTTTGCGGGGGACGAACGTCATATCATTCGCCTGCATGTAGGCGAGTTCCTCCCGGCGGCAGATGGCGTTGAGCAGTTGGGAAGGGATCTTGCGTTCCGCCTTGCGCAGATTGACATGAAGGTGTCCGCCGTAAAGCGCAGTATTTTCGTTGATCTCACATTCCAGCAGATGACGTCCGCTGACCCACCCGATCACGGGATCGGCTTTTACGTCATCCAGACGTCCTGCGGATGCTGCATTGAGCCGTTCGAGGAAATCCTCGGGCAGGGGGTTGCGCATAGGGCAGATAAGCACGGGAACAGACCCGGATTCAAAAGACATAACGTACCTTCTTTCTGTTGATCGAAATCAAATTGATGGTAATACAGAGGAAGAGATCGGGATGTTATTTCAGACGGTCATTCTTCGTCATCGAAATCATCGAAATCATCCATGGAGTCATACCCGTCACCATCGTCATCAAGATCATCGCCGTATTCATCTTCGAACTCGTCATCATAATCTTCGTCCTCACTGATGACGGTAGAAGCGGTGATCACCGCACCACATTCGGGACAGCATCCGTCTTCCTGTTCGATCATTTTTTCATTGAGTTCAATGTCACAATAGGGGCAAATCAAAACCATGGTGTAAACTCCTTCCTGTATACGATGCGACCCCGGGGGGCGGCATCCACACTTGGTTAATCATGATGAATTATAAAGTCATTTTCGAAAAAGTCAAATTTTTTTTTGAAAAAAAACGGATTTTTTTTGAGTGGAGCAGGAAAAAAGAGTGATTTAAAGTGAAAAACGGCTTGATTTTCCGGAAAATGGGGTTATATTAATAAAGTCGTGTACCCGGATCGGAATGAACCGGATACGTTTGTCAAATTCGCTAAACCAACAACCACAACCAAAGAAAAACAACAAAATGAGCGAAGAAAAAGTAAAAGCCGCAACAAAAAGTTACGTTGACACCTCCTGTGAATTCTCCATGGAAGATCTGCTCAACGCAGAAACCAAAAGCGATTTTGCCCCGGATACCATTGTCCATGGCTGTATCGTTGAAAAACGCCAGGATGGTGCACTGCTCGATATCGGGTACAAAGCCGAAGGTTTTATTTCCGCACTGGAATTCGGTAACACCTGGGAAGATGTGAAAGTCGGCGATGAACTCGACGTTCTTCTTGAAGAAATTGAAAATGAACAGAATATGCCTGGAATCAGCCTCCAGAAGGCAAGATTCATCAAGGCTTGGGACAGCATCACGTCCGAATATGGCGAAGGCAGCACCATCAAGGGGCTCATGAAACATCGCGTCAAAGGCGGTATCATCATCGACCTCAACGGTGTGGAAGCATTCCTCCCCGGTTCCCAGATCGATATCGGCCCTGTGAAGAACATGGACGAATACATCGGCAAGGAATTTGATTTGAAGATCCTGAAAATCAACAAAGACCGCAAGAACATCGTTGTTTCCCGCCGCGAACTCCTCGCCGAATCCCGCGAAGATATGCGCGCACAGATCCTCAAGGATATGGCTGTCGGTCAGATCCGCAAAGGTACGGTCAAAAACATCACCGACTTCGGTGCCTTCATCGACCTGGGCGGCGTGGATGGTCTCCTCCACATCACCGACATGTCCTGGGCACGCATCCTCAACCCCCGCGAAATCCTCGATGT
Source organism: Victivallales bacterium (assembly GCA_045592785.1). GTDB lineage: Bacteria > Verrucomicrobiota > Lentisphaeria > Victivallales > UBA1829 > RGIG8244. The sequence goes on from JAZNVL010000026.1 coordinate 18,526, forward strand.
GGGTCAGGAAATCGAAGTCATGGTCCTGGATATCGACAACGACAAGAAACGCGTTTCTCTCGGTCTCAAGCAGAAATCCCGCAATCCGTGGGAAGATGTGGATGCCAAGTATCCCGTCGGTGCTCATGTTTCCGGCCGCATCGTGAACATCATGCCCTACGGTGCATTCGTTGAAATCGAAGAAGGCGTGGAAGGTCTCATTCACGTTTCCGAAATGTCCTGGACGAAACGCGTCACGAAACCCGGCGATGTTGTTCAGGTCGGCGAAGAAGTGGAAGCCGTTGTTCTGGATGTGGATAAAGCCGGCAAGAAGATCTCCCTCGGTCTCCGTCAGAAGACCCGCAATCCGTGGGAAGTTCTCGCTGAAAAATATCCCGCCGGCAGCAAGATCACCGGTAAGGTCCGCAATATGACCAGCTACGGTGCATTCGTTGAAATCGAAAACGATATCGACGGTATGATCCACGTTTCCGATATGTCCTGGACCCGCAAGATCAACAATCCCAACGAAGTTCTGAAAGTTGGCGATGAAGTGGAAGCGATCATCCTGGATATCGATCCCCAGCAGCAGCGCATCAGCCTCGGTCTCAAGCAGGCTGAAAACGATCCCTGGTCCAACATCGAAGAATACTACAAGATCGGCGATGTGGTCAAGGGCAAAGTCACCAAGATCATCACCTTCGGTGCGTTCATCGAACTCTCCCAGAAGATCGACGGTCTGGTTCACATTTCCCAGATCAACAAAGATCGTGTGGATAAAGTCCGCGACAAACTCGCTCTCGGTGACGAGATCGAAGCCCGCGTGATCAAGATCGACAAGGATGTCCGTCGTATCGGACTGAGCATCAAGGCTCTGGATGAAGGCTTCAATGAAGAAGACCTCAAGGCCGCCGGTGAAGAAGTCGCCGCCGCTCTCAAGCCCGGCGAAGCACTCGGCAGCATGGGTTCTCTCATCGGCAGCTCTCTCGATGCGCTTGACATCATGAAGGATGCCAGCGACGCAGAGTAAGTCCTGACCGGTTCTCAATAAGAGAATGATCCACGGCATCCTGTCAAAACATGGCAGGATGCCGTTTTTATTGCAAGGAGTATGACAATGAGTACAGACAGCGACAACAGACCGGATGAATTCGATTTCTTCCCGGAACTTCTGGAGAAAAACACTGCTTCGGAAACCGTAGTCTATGATTCGGAAGAAGATGCTTTCGATGATATCTTTCAGCGGACTGCGCAGAACTCCGGAGAGGAGGACGTCTGGCCTCCTGCCGACCCGGGCGATTTTCCCGGCGCAGTTCCCGAACCCCCCGCACCCGAACCGGTGGAGGAATTTCCGGAGCCTGTTACGGAGGATGTCGTCAAGCCGGTGTCTGACCGTGTTCTCCGGCGCATGGCGTTGGGATTCCTTGCAGGCAAGCACCCGGATATTCTGGGGCAGGGGGTGCGCACCATTCTGCCGCGGATCAATCTGGATGCGGCGGCGGTATGTCTCGGGCCCGGCACGGGGATCCGCCGTTCGATCCATCACACACTGCTGGTGGTGGCGGCATCGGAACCGGAACGCTGTCTGATGCCGCGTGCGCAGCGTCAGCGTACGGAAAGCGATCTTGCGGAACAGTTGAAGCGCAAAGAAGAACTGGAAGCGATGATCCGCAATACGGAACCGGAACTGAATGCCTCGCTCTTTTTTGATGCGGCGGAATGGGATTACAGCAGATCGAAGTCTGTGAAGTATCACCGTTGTCTCCGGAAGATCGAGAAATTGCGTTATGACCTTCAATTCACGGGGAAACTGGATCGTATTCTTGCCGAGGGGATCGCCAATGAGAATTATCTGCTGGTCCCTGAAGGCGTGGAGATCCCGGATTCCATCCCGCAGCAATGGGGTATCGTTCAGGCGAACCGCGATTACTCCATGACACTGCTGCGTCCTGCCGTGTTCTGCGACTCCACCGAAGAAATGCAGCAGGTATTCACCCTCTTTACGGCATCTGCCGGAGCGGATGATGTTCAGTTTGCCAACGGCGTGACTGTGCTTGAAAAAGATAAGATTCTCCTTTCACCGGTCCCCCGGAAACGTCCGCCTTTCACTCATTAACGATATTACGACAAGGTATTGATATGGCAGCAGTAACTGTAAAATTCAAAATGGATCCCGCCTGTGCGGATCTCAAACCCGCCAAAGCGCATCCCGATGATGCGGCATACGATCTGCGTGCATCGGAAGACGTGACACTCACCCCCGGGAAACCGGTACTGGTCCCCACCGGACTGTATCTGGAATTGCCGGTGGGATATGAGGCGCAGGTGCGTCCGCGGAGCGGGCTTGCGGTGAAAGCCGGATTGACCGTTCTCAATTCACCGGGTACGATCGATGCGGGGTATCGCGGCGAGATCAAATGTATTATGTATAACACAGCCGAGACGGCGTACGAAGTAAAACGCGGCGACCGGATCGCACAGATGGTCATCACCCGTTTGCCGGAAATTATTCTGGAAGAAACGGATGAACTTTCGGATTCTCTCCGGTCAGCCGGCGGGTTCGGATCCACCGGGAAGAACTGATGAAACGTTTTTTTGCCGTGGAAAACCGGAAGGATCTGCTCTTTTGCATTGCGGCATTTCTGATCCCGTATTGTGCCGTCATGGCGGTCCGCCTTATTTTTGTCCGGGGCGGCGAAAACTCCATTGACGGATTTTATCATGCGGGGATGGCGTTATTGGGACCGGAGGTTTTTCTGGCGAAGGAATTTCCCTGGACCGGTATTTCGGTATGGCATGATACCTTTGCAGATAAAGAACTTTTGTATCATGCCCTGCTGTGGATCTTTTTCCGGATCCAGCAGTTCTTCGGTTTTGCGGCGACACCGCCCTTTCATTTTCCAGCGGGCTGTATTTTAGCAATGGCATGTGCTGCCTGGGTATATGCCGGACGCAGTTTCCGGATCCCCTGGCGTATTCTTTGTGCGGGCGGACTTCTTTTTCCGCTGGTCGCGCCCAACTGGTGTTTCCGCCTTGTCATGCTGCGGCCCCATGTATTATCGGTTGCATTTTTTCTTTTGATCTGCGGGATCCTGTCCCGGAAGATGCCGTTGAAATGGCGATATATTCTGGTGGCACTTCTTTCCTTTTTCTACTGTTGGAGTTATTCCAACCCCCATTTTATCGTGATCCCTGTCCTGTTCTTTGCCGTATTTCAGTTGTTCCGTGACGGCTGGCGTGTGATCTTTCTCCCGTTTGTTTCCCTGGCATCGGTGCTTGCCGGATTGGTGATCCATCCCCAATTCCCTCATTCGTTCCGGATCTGGAAATTGCAGTCCTGGGATGCGTTGATCTCCCCCATGCTTGCGGCGTATGAATTGAGCCGTCCCACGGAAATGATGCCGCCGGGTCTGATCTGGCTTTCCATGATCACCCCGGTGGTCATTCTGTTTTTTGTTGCACTTTATTTTCTGATCCGCCGGATCGAAAAAGGCGGTTGGCGCAATGCGGACCCGGAAGTCATGGCATTGGAAGCACTTTCATTCCTGTTCCTGGTCGGGACATTTGTCGCCATGCGTTCCATCGAATATGCGGCACCGTTGACTGTTCTGCTGTTCCTGACATTATTCCATCAGGCACTCCGTGACGGCTTCCCGTTGCCGGGCAGGGCAGGCGGCGAACGCCGTGTCCTGTTGCTTCTTTTGCTGTTATCCGTCATGATCGGCGGGGGCTCTGCGGTGATGACTGCGGCAGACGGCAGAAAGGCGATCCGTCGTCCGGTGTACGCTATGGGAGACTGGCTCCGTGCGAATCTGAAACCGGGCGAAACGGTGGTGAATCTGGATTGGAGTGACTTCCCGATCCTGTTTTATTCGAATCCGGACCAGCATTATCTGTGGGGTATGGACCCCATATTTGCTTACGCTGTCAAACCGGCGGAGACCCGTTTATTGAGCGCATCGCGTGTGATCGGACGTCGTCCGCCGCATTATGGAGAGATCGGAAAAACATTTGGAGCGCGTTACGGTGTGATATTGTATCCGCGGATACCTCATGCGGCGCATCTGGCGCAGTACGGGTGGAAATTGAAACAGGAATTTGTATCGGAATCGGGGCATGTGGAAGGCTGGCTTTTTGCGCTTGATGAACGGGAAGCGATGACTTTGCCCCACATGTTGATCCGGAAGATCGACTGATGCGGAAAAAATCCGTGGTATACGCTTGAAATTCCCGTTTTAACGGTGTATATTACGGGAATGAGGGGAAGATTTTCCGTTGATAATGTTCAACTGTTTACAGAGAGGTGAAAAATGACAAAGACTCAGAAAGCGGACGCAGCAAAGAAAACATGTGCGAAAAGAGGACCGGTGAAGAAAGTGCTGAAACCTGTCGCCGCAAGAAAAAATACACCCCCGACCGTGGATGACAATCTGAAAAAACTGGCAGCTTCCCGTCTGCCCGCAAATTTCGTGAAAGCCCATGACGGTGCCTGGGATCACGCCGGTTGGCTGGAATTCCTGGATATCCTCAAGGAAAAGGGATATGATCCCATCGACCCGGACCGCGCCGGATTGATCCTGGAAGATGCCAAAGCAAAATATCTTGCCAAGAAAAAATAAGCAATACGGATGAATTATGTTTGAACTTGATATCACAAGAGATTTTTCCGCCGCCCACGCATTGCGCGGGTATAACGGGGATTGTTCATGTCTTCATGGACATAACTGGACGGTGCAGGTCTTTATCCAGTCACCGGAACTGGACGGGATCGGCATTGCCATGGACTTCAAAGTCCTGAAGAAAGAACTCAATGAGATCCTGGCGGAATTCGATCACAAATACCTGAACGATCTGCCTGCATTCGCAGACATCAACCCCACCAGCGAAAATATCGCACGGACCATTTTCAAACGGCTTGCCGGTGTCGTCAATAACGAAGGCCCTGCCAAAGTCGTGCGGGTCCGCGTTTGCGAATCGCCCACATCCGGCGCGTCTTATTACGAGTAAGGTCCTGTCATGACGGAAATGGATCGGCTGGTCGAAGTCATGCGTCGTCTCCGTGCCCCGGACGGATGTCCCTGGGACCGGGAGCAGACCCATGAGTCGCTGAAAAAGAATCTGATCGAAGAAGCGGCGGAGTATCTGGATGCGGTGGATGCCGCCGATGATGCCGCCATGCGGGAAGAACTGGGCGATGTATTGATGCAGGTGGTCCTTCATGCGGTTATCGCGGAAGAACGGAACGCCTTCGATTTCCAGCAGGTCACCAAAGACATCGCCGATAAGATGGTCCGACGTCATCCTCATGTGTTCGGATCCGAAAAAGTGGATTCCGTTTCCGATGTTCTGACCCTCTGGGAGACGGTCAAGAAAGAAGAGAAACAGGGGAAAACGCCCGTCGTCAGTATTCTTGCCCGGATCCCCCGTTCGCTCCCCGGTTTGATGCGTGCCGAAAAGATGCAGAAAAAAGCCGCAAAAGTCTCTTTCGACTGGCAGGATGAAGCCGGAGTCCGTGCGAAACTCGCCGAAGAATTTCAGGAAGTGCAGGCGGCATTTGATTCCGGAAATGATGTCGCCATTGACGAAGAACTGGGGGACTTGATGTTCACCATCGTCAATCTTGCCCGGTTCCGTAAACGGGCGAGCGCAGAAGAACTCCTGCAACGGGCATCCGATAAGTTCCAACGCCGTTTTCAATGGCTGGAACAACGTCTTGCGGAACAGGGAAAATCTCCCGCTGATGTATCTCCGGAGGAATTGGATTCCCTTTGGAAACAGGCGAAAAACGCCTGATCAGACAAGAAGATCCCGCAGCATTTCTTCTGTCACGGGCCCCGGACGGAGGATCTCCCATGTATTATCGGCGAAGACCCGGATCACGGTGGAGGCTTTCGAACCGGCAGGGATCACGCCACCATCCAGAATAAGATCCGGCGGGAAAGCCAGACTTTTCAACGCTTCTTCCACCTGCAATGCCGCCGGTTCCCCGGAACGGTTCGCGCTGGTGGATGCCAACGGTTTCCCGTATTCCCGGAGCAGGGGCAACAGCAGCGGATGATCGGGAACACGATAGCCGAACGTTCCGCCGTTATCATCCGGGATCACCAGTGTTACGGGACCGGGCATGAAACGTGCCGCGATGCGCTTTGCGGTTTCCGGGATCACTGACACGAAATGTTGTGCCGCTTCGGGAAAGGGCAGGAACAACGCCAGCTGTTTCGCGGCATCGCGCTGTTTCATTTCATAAATGCGGTCCCGGGCTTCTGCGTTATCCCAGGGGCAGACAAGACCGTAGACGGTTTCCGTGGGGACCAGCAGGACGGGGCACGGGTGACTGTTCAGATATGCGATGGCATTTGCGATCTGTTCCTGATTTGAATTGGTCATCTTACTGTCTCCGAGCTTGTTTTCTGTGTTCGGGTAATATAGCACAGAAAATGCAAAAATCAACGCAAAGTAAAAAATATCAAAAAAATTAACAAAATTGCAGAAAAATACTTGAAATTCACAAATTATGGTATATAATACAGAAGATTAGACATAACACACAGCGAAAGGATTTACTTATGCCGGACGAAGAATATGATGAAATGCAGCAGCAGTATGAAGAAACAGAAGGCGTTGAATATCAGCAGTCTGTTCCCTATTACCTCCAGAATAACAGCATCACACTGGATGACTTCAAGAAACATGCAGGCGGACCTCTGCTCTCCCTGGCTGTTCATATCGTTATCCTGATCCTTGCCGCCACCATCGTGGTGACAGAACCGCCCCAGAAGGAAGCGGAAGAAATTCAGGTGGAAATGACGGAAGTCAAGCCTGTACCGCCTCCTCCGCCTCCGCCGCCGGAACCGGTGCAGGAGATCACGGAAGTGATCAACCCCACCGACGTCCCGTTTGAACGTCCCACGATCACCACGGAAGCCGTTTCTCTGACCACCTCGGTGGATAACGTGACGACAGGTTCTGAAATGTCCGACGTGCCTGCGCCCGCGATCTCTCTTACCGCCACGCCCAGCAATTCCGCATTGAAAATGCCGGGGCTCATGCGGCAGCGTACTGCGGGCGGGATCAAATCCAGCTTGAAGATGTACGGTGGATCCAGCCGTGGTGAGGCTTCTGTGCTGAAAGCCTTGCGCTGGTTGAAGAAAGTGCAGAATGAAGACGGTTCCTGGGGGGAAGGGAATCCCAATACACCTGCCAATGTGGCTGTTTCCTCGGTTGCGACCCTTGCATTCCTTGCGCATGGTGAAACGCCGCAGAGTGAAGAGTTCGGCGATACCGTCTTGCGTGCGCTGAAAAAACTTTCCGGATGGGCGGAAGCCGCACCTCCGGGAGCAAGACCTGCTTACGGGAACGGATATTCCTTTGCCATGCTGGCGTATGCCCTTGCGGAAGGATACGCCATGACCAAGATCCCCATGCTGGAACGGGCGATGAACAAGGTCATCAATACCGTTGTTCAGGGGCAGAACCCCATGGGCGGATACGATTACAATTATGCGAAAATCGCAGCCGGGATCGACCCGAAGACAGGAAAAGTCGTCGGGGTGGGTGTCCTGGGCGCCTACCGTTGCGACCTGTCTCTTGCCGGATGGAATTATCAGGCGATGAAGGCTGCGTATGCGGCGGGTTGTGAAGTGGATGGCTTGAGCAAAGCGATCGAAAAGAGTGTGAAATGTATCCGCACCACCAATTATGCCACCAAGCAGGGCGGTTTCACTTATACCAACTCCGTGAATGGTTTGGGCGCCAGTATTTCCATGACCAGTGTGGGTACGCTCTGTCTGCAGCTCTTCGGGGAAGGCAAAACAAAAGAAGCCCGTGCCGGGATGAAGTTTATCGAAAACTTCAAACTGAAATACGGGGATCCGGATTCCTTCCTGGAAATGGATTGGAAACACATCGGATCGGCTCCCGGGGCCGCAGGAACTATGCCCCTTTACACCTGGTACTACATGACACAGGCAGTCTTCCAGGGACACAGCGGTGACGGCAAGATCTGGAGCCGTTGGAACAAGTCGTTCCGTGAGACGCTGACGAAAGAACAGGACCGGGAAGGTTTCTGGGATTCCCCGATCGCCAAATATGGGAAAGATCCGAAGGCCCGGAACGGCGGACATGAAGGTTCCGTCGGCAGTTTCGGGACTGTGATGGGACAGCGTGTCTGGTCCACTTCCATGTGTACGCTGATGCTGGAAGTGTATTACCGGTTCCTGCCGACCTTCAAAACGACGGCTGCGGATAACGCGCATGGCGGCGGTGCCGGCGGCGCAGATGAAGAAGAGGATGACGACGATATTTCTCTGTAATCCATCCGGAAAACGAAGCAGTGATCCCGGCGGTTTGAACGACTGCCGGGATTTTTTTTATTACCGGGTGAAAAAAATCATTTTTCCGCTTGAAAAAAGCAGAACAGTGTATTACATTACAAGAGACTTGCAGGGGACAGGTCTGCAACAGTTTAAACAGAGATCACAGGTGAAACATTGAATGCGTTGTGGAACGAATTGACAACAAAACTCATGACTCCGGCATTGATCGCAGAAAAGGATCCCTATGGGATCAAATTTGCGGAGACACCGGAAGAAGTTCTGGCGACCCAGCGACTGCGTTACCGTGTGTTCAATCAGGAACAGGGAAAAGGGTTGGAATCGGCAGAAAACGACGGGATCGATCAGGATGAATACGATCGTCATTCCATACATTTGATGGTGTATCGGAAAGATACCGGGGAACCGGTGGGAACTTACCGGATCATTCCCGGACAGCAATCGGTCGCCGGGTTGTATTCTTCCCGGGAATTTCAGATCAGCGGACTGGATCCGCTGTTATCCATGACGCTGGAAGTGGGACGTTCCTGTGTGGATCCGGCGTATCGTGACGGATCGGTCGTTGCGCTGCTGTGGATGGGGATCGCCGAAATCATGCGCCGTTCCGGTATGCGTTATCTGATGGGCTGTGTCAGTCTGGAAGAGACCCGGAGTGCCGCAGGATGGGCGTTGTACGAATATTTCAAAGTCCATGACCTGCTTGATCGTGCGGTCACTGCGGAACCGGTCAAGAGATACGAACTCCAAAAAGCCACGCCTTCCGCCGTGGAATCGTTATTCCGTGATACCGCCAGGATGCGGGAACTCATGCCGCCTTTGCTGAAAGGATATTTCCGGCTTGGTGCGCGGATATGCGGTCCCCCTGCCTTCGATTATGAATTCGGTACGGTGGATTACCTGCTTCTGCTGGACGTAGCCCGTCTGCCGGAACGGTACAGCCGTCATTTCAATGTAAAAGTGGAGGCGTGAACGATGTCTTTTCTGCTCCGCGCCTTCCGCCGTCTTTACCGGATCCCCCTGATATTTCTGTGGGCGATCTGGCACGGCAGTTATTCTCTGCTTGTTCACCTGCCGCGGAAAGACCGTGTACGGCGTATGGCGATGCAGACGAAGCCCTGGGGCAGGGGCCTTGTACGTCTTTTCGGCATGAAACTCCGGGTGCACGGGGATGTGAGCCGTTACGGGGCGGAAGGCGGTCTGGTTGTTTCCAATCACCTGGGATATCTGGATGTATTTGTTCACGGGGCAGTCTTCGGACTTCGTTTCACGCCGAAGAAAGAGATCAAAAACTGGCCTGTTTTCGGTTTGTATACTTCTTTTGCGCAACCCATCTGGATCGACCGGACCTCGCCGCGGAAATCCCGGGAAACGCTTGCGCAGTTCCGGGAGACACTGACACAGAAGATTCCGTTGATCGTTTATCCGGAAGGGACCAGTACCGATGGCAGATCGGGACTTCTGCCGTTCAAATCCACGTCTTTTGAGGCTGTTGCGGGTACGCAGATCCCGATCCAGCCGGTATTGATCTTTTACCGTTGGGATGAGAAACATGACCGTAATCCTGCGTGGTACGGCGACGATGTATTTTTTCCGCATCTCTGGCGCGTTCTGGGAAATGGACGCGTGATATGCGATATGTATCTTCTGGATCTTTACCATGCGCCGGAGGGCGCAGACCGGAAACAGATCATGGAGGACGTTCGAACGATCATGACAACAGAATATGACCGGCTTCTGCCGGAAATCATCAGGAAAGGAAATGAAATATGATCTCTCACGAATATCAGGCATCATTCGCATGGGCATGGTGCCGTTTCTTCAAAAAACGCATCCCGGGTCTTCCGGCTGTCACGGAACATAATGTGCCTTCCAATGCACGCTGGATGGTCCCCGTTGCGGGAGCTGCTGCCGGGTTGATGGTGGTGCTTGCCACCTGGATTGTCGGATTCTTCATGGGAAAACTGGCGGCATCCTTATTCGCTGCCGTGGCGGGTTCGTTCTTCCTGGAATTCATCCGCGGATTCAGCGGTTTGAAAGCCGCATGCGCATGGATCGCGCATCGTCAGTCGGGTGCATCTCCTGCGGAAGCACTTGACTTTGATGAAGACGAATCTTCGAAGAAACCGGATTTCTCCATGCAGATCATCCCGGTCACGATCTTTCTGGTCCGCGGCGTGTTGTTCGGGTTCCTCACCTGGAACGATGCTTCGTGCTGGATCCTGTTCGCGCTGACGGGCGGATTCCTTGTGATGGCGGAACTTTCCGGTAAACTGGACAGCGAAACCTGGCAGGAATACATTCCCTGTCCGCCGGAATACCAGATGTTCCATTGGTACAGCACGATTGCGGTCCTGCTGGCGGCGGGTATTCTTTCCCTGCATCTGGGTGGTGCGATCATGGCATTTCTGGTTGCCTGGGGCATGAGCAAGTACGCCGGCTATCTCGTTTCGGAACAGAGCGGGACGGTGAACCGGCATACACTTAATTTCTTCGGTTACTTCACGGAATGTATGCTGTTGGTGATCGGTATTCTGATGGCGTGATACGGAAAAAGAGTGTGTCTCATGTCAGACGAAGTCAAACCGCCCATGATGGCAGCCCCTGCGGTATGCGGGTTTCCTTCTCCGGCGGAACAATATATGGAGTCGCCGCTTGACCTGAACGCGCTTCTGGTCCGGAAACCTGCCGCTACATATTTTGTCCGCGCGGAAGGGGACTCCATGCTTGGTGCGGGGATCCGGCCGGGAGATATTCTTGTGGTGGACCGATCGGTGGAGGCGCTCCCCGGTGCGATCGTGATCGCATGTGTGAACAATGAGTTTACGGTAAAGTATCTGCGCCGGAAGGATGACACATGGTATCTGGAAGGAGCGAACCCGAAATACAAACCGATCGTTTTTACTGACGGCATGGAATTGAAATTGTTCGGTGTGGTGACTGCGTGCATCCACCAGTTCAAACGGGGCTGAACATGATCGGTCTGGTGGACGGCAACAACTTTTTTGTGAGTTGCGAACGGGTATTCGATCCTTCGCTGGAAGGAAAACCTGTGGCAGTTCTCTCCAACAATGACGGCTGTTGTATCAGCCGGTCTTATGAGTTCAAAGCGTTGAATATTCCCATGGGTACGCCGTACTTTCAACTGAAGCCGTATATCCATCAGTACGGGTTGATCCTGAAATCCAGCAATTATGAATTATACGGTGATCTTTCCCGGCGCGTGATCGCCACCCTTGCCGAGTTTGTGCCGAGAGTGGAACAATATTCCATTGACGAAGCCTTCATTTACCCCCGGCTTGCCGAGGATGCCGATTTCTATTCCTTCGGCTGTCAGTTACGGAAAACCGTGCTGCAATGGGTCGGGATCCCATGCGGTGTCGGGTTCGCTCCCACAAAAACGCTGGCGAAGATCGCCAATCATATCGGAAAGAAAATGCCGTCCGGGGTATACGTCATGCCGGAAGACAGACAAGAAGTCCTCTCCCGTACGCCCGTCTCGGAAATCTGGGGCGTGGGACGCCGTCTTGCGCCGAAACTGGAACGGTTGGGATTGCGTAATGCGTGGCAGTTGAGCTGTCAGGATGTGAACCGGATGCAGAAGAAATTTTCCGTTCTGCTTGCCCGAACGATCCTGGAATTGCGTGGGATCCCCTGCGTGGAAGAGGAAGTGCCCGATGAACTCTCCAAAAGTATATCCTGTTCCCGTTCGTTCGGACACCCGGTGACGGAATTCACGGATCTGGAGGAATCGGTGGCATCCTATACCGCACGGGCGGCGGAGAAACTGCGGAAGGAAGGACAGCGTGCCGCCGGGGTGAACGTATACTTTCAGATGTATCCGGAATACGGACCGGATACACAAACTGCCGGGATGACATCCACCACGGTTTCATTCGATGCGCCCACGGATGATACCGGACGTATGTTGACCGCGATCCGCCCGAAACTGCGCGGGATCTTTGTGGAAGGCAGACGGTATAAGAAGTCCGGCGTGATCTTTTTCGGGTTGGAATCGGGTGCGGTCGTGCAGGACGATCTTTTTGCTGCGCAGCAGAAAGCCCCGGAACGTTCCCCGTTGTATGAGGCGGTGGACAAGATCAATGCGAAATTCGGGCGCGGAACTCTGTTTACGCTGTCGGAAGGCATCGAAAAACCCTGGCAGATGCGCCGGGATATGTTGTCACCGGGTTACACCACCAACTGGGATCAGCTGCTCAAAGTGAAATAGTTTTGCGCCAGGCAAGAAGCCGTGACGTCTGCATGAGAGCCAGTTCCCGCCAATCCGGATCCTGTGAGGCACCATGACGTTCCAGCAGGAGCTTGCAGGCTTCTTCCGTGGAGATCTCTTCCGGCAGAGTCTTTGCGCTTGCCAGATAGTCACGGATGATCGGGATGGAATGTTCCAGCAGCGTGATGGATTGCTTTTCATCATACATGCCGCTGCCGTCCCCGGGGAGAAAGGGGTGTCCGGCACAGATCCGCCGGATCTCACCGGCTTTCACCATGTGGAGAAGTTTTTCCATTGACCGGATCATGGAGACAGAGTCATCCCAGAGAGGATATCCAATGAGCGTGGTCCCGATCCCCTGTACGGAATCCCCGGTGAAGAGCGTACCGCTTTCCGGTTCCAGTAGACAGATGGAGTCGTGAGAGTGTCCCGGTGTTTCGATGACCCGGAGCCGGATGCCGCCCCATTCCACGATGGAACCCTCCCGGACCTGCTCCCGTTGAAGAAACACGGTCTTGGGGAATGTGTTTCTGATCGGCTCATTGCATTCCACATGATCGCTGTGATCGTGGGTGTTGATGACCATGAGTTTGAGTCCGTCGATGTCATTCAAAGCGGGGAGAAAATGGGGTTCGAACGCTTCTCTGACTGCGGTGTCGATGAGAATGGCGTGTGCTCCGTTCTGCAACAGCAGCGAGCTGCAGAAGAGATCTTTTTTCCATAACCACTTCAGGAACCGGAATTGTGTTTCCGCCATGATGAAGACTCCTTGTTTGTTTCTGTTCCCCGATACATTATATCAAAAAATGGAAAATGCAAGTTGAAAAAAGATATTTGTATGGTATATTATACGCTGTCCGTTGAAAAACGGACCCCTGCATGGTGCGCAAGGATGCGGAATTTGATCGCCGTGAAAACGGTTTCTGTGTGATTGCACGCCATGATATATATATGCCGGGATGATGTCCCGGCTTTTTTTACAGATAGAGATCGAACATGATTATGAATAAGAAATTGGCTGTCACCGCAATATTGAGCGCGATGATCAGCGTACAGAGCGGGGCATCGATAGCCAAATATCTGTTCCGTCTGCTGGGACCTGCCGGGGCTGTCACGCTCCGGGTTGGGCTTGCCGGGATCATTCTTGCCATTATCAACCGTCCGAAGGTCCATCTTTACACCCGGAAACAATGGTGGAGTATTATTTTCTACGGGCTGACGATCGGCGGGATGAACATTTCATTTTACTACGGGATCCAGCGTGTCCCGCTGGGGGTGGGTGTGACGGTCGAATTCATCGGACCACTGACACTTGCCCTGCTTGCGTCCCGGAAAGCACTGGACTTTCTCTGGGTGTTTCTGGCGGCGGCGGGGATCCTGATGATCGTGCCGTGGAATTCCGGGGCAGGGGACTGGCTCGGCGTGATGCTGGTGGCTTTTGCCGGGGTGGTATGGGCATTTTATATCATTGCCACCGGACGGCTTGCGGGAACGATGAAGAGTACGGATGCTCTGACCTGCGGATTGTTGGTGGCGGCCGTTCTTTCCCTTCCGTTCAGTATAATCAGCGGCGATTTGTTTTGTCTGAACGGGAAACTGTTGTTGATCGGGCTTGGTGTTGCCGTATTTTCCAGTATTCTCCCGCTCTTTTTTGAATTGATCTCCATGAACCGTCTGACCGCCAAGACATTCAGTGTATTGCAAAGTCTGCAACCGGTCTGTGCGGCATTATCGGGCTTGGTCTTTCTGGGAGAACAGTTGAGCCTGATGCAATGGTGTGCCGTTTTCTGTGTGATCGCCGCCAGTGCGGGAGCGACCATGACTGCTCCGGAAAAAGAGAGTCCGGCGGCGGAAAAAGAAAATGGTACGCGGCGCGGGACTTGAACCCGCACATCTTACGATACAAGAACCTAAATCTTGCGTGTCTGCCAATTTCACCAGCCGCGCACATTATGGGTAATATACCACAGGTGAACGAAATTACAAGACGGTCATTCCAGTAATTCTTCCGCCATCCGTGCGGCACCGCAGGCGGCTTCCTCTTTTCCTTCGGGGAATTCCGGTGTCAGATCGAAGACCATACGGCAGGCTTTCTGCAAAACTTTTGTCTTGCGGACCGCATTGCCGGAACACAACAGTTTCGTTCTGCCCTTTGTGAGTTCTGCGGGGAGCGACTGCTGCAGATTCCGGACGATGCCCAGAGCGAATGCCGCGGCGATCTTTCCCGGCGTAAAGTTGCCAAGATCGATATTGGTGATACTGCCACGGAGTTCCGGCGCATACCGTTCCCCGAGAAAATGAGGTGCCACTTCCGGCAGACCATCCTTTTCGAGTTCCGCCAGTGCCAACGCATCGATCCGGTCATAAAGTTCGGGTCCTTCCGGTGCCGTCCCTGTCAGTGAAACAAGGATCTCCCGGTAGAACGAGGCGATCAATGCCCAGGATGCACCGCCGCATAAGGGCGAACCGACAGCAAGATAACGTCCGCCGGGATAGGGCCGGTATTCGCCGGAAGTTCCGATGTGTTCCGTGATGGCGGAAAGCTGTGCGCCGGTCCCCAGGGTCAAATGCAGTTCGGAGGCGGCATCGCGGGAAGCGGAAAATACGCTTGCCTGATTGTCTCCCGTGGCGACCATGACGGGTATTCCGCCGGGCAGACCCCAGCCCGACACGATGTGTCCGGCACGGTGACAGGGGCGTACAACTTCCGGCAGGATGGAAATGGGGATATGCAAAGCCTGGATGAGGTCCAGCTTGAACTTGTTTTCTGTCAGGTCATAAGCACCCCAGCTTGCACCTCCGGTGTAATCCGTGAAGACCCGTTTGGGGCATCCGGTGAGATGCCAGACCACATAATCGTAAATGGTGGCGGAACGGGTGTACTTTGCAAGGTGTCCGGACCGTGCAAGGGAGGCGAGGGTGGCAATCCCGAATCCGTGACGGAGTTCCGGTGCCGTCTTCCGGATCTCCTCCAGATCCGGCACGATGTATTGCCAGGTATACAACGGAGACGTTTCCGTTTCGTTCCACAGGACCGCGCCGTGCATTTGCCCGGTAACACCGACCGCGGAAACATTTTCCACCAGTTCCTGCGGGATCCCCAACAGGAGATCGCGGACGACCCGGAGATGAATCGCGGGATCCTGTATTCCGGGTTCGATGGCGGCATGATGCGCCACACTGCTGCAATGGAGAAGTGTCCCCTTTGCGGAGTCAACGATCACACACGCCGTTTTCCCGGTGCCGATATCAAGTCCAAGCAGGAATGCCATTTTATTGCACTCCGGGGAGTGTTTTCAGGAAGTTCACAGCTTCGGAAATGTCGCGGACGGGATCCGCACCCACTTCCCGTTCGATGGTCAGCCAGGAATCATAACCGATCTCATGAAGAGCCGCGATGTATTCCTTCCAGGGGACCTGTCCTTTGCCCAGGGGTACTTCTTCGAAGAGCTGTCCGGTAACGGAAAGGAGCTGTTCGAATCCGCCTTCGGCGAACGCGGTATAGATCTTGACCGGGTCACATTTTTTGTAATGGATCCCGTCTTTCGCATGGGTGTGAACGATATGTCCTTTGAGGGTTTTTACGCCCTGGACCACATCTTCATCCAACACCATTTTCAGGTTGGCGGGGTCATAATTGATCCCCAGACCGGGATCATCCACGGCATCCAGGAATTTTTTCAGCGTGACGGCATGTTCCGGACCCGTTTCGATGGCGAAGTGCATGTTTTTGCTGCTGGCATAAGCGGCGACTTCCTTCAGGGATTCACAGAGAATGCCGAACCGTTCGCAGTTGATGTCTTCCGGGATCACGCCGATATGCCCGGTGACGACTTTCGCGCCGAGCCGTTCCGCAATGTCAAAGATCTGCTGTGTTTTGCGGATCCGTTCGGGATTTTCCAGTCTGTTTTCGAAGGCATGACCGCCCAGATCACCGCAAACGGCAGTGACGGCGATATCCAGACGTTTACATTCATCGGCGAGGGCATCCAGTTCGGCTTCGGAGAAATCCATCAGATTCCACCGTCCGCCGACTGCATAAAGCTGTACGCCGTCTGCGCCCAGTTGTTTGGCAAGTGTGATCGAGTCGTACAGCGGTACGCCGAGAAGGTCTGCGATAATTGCAACTTTCATGAGTATGTATTCCTTTCTGTGGGATTGCTTTTACTTTGCGGGCCAGCCGATGATCTGGGTGTAAAGGACCGCCTGCCTGTCCGTGATGCCCATCTGCTTTGCCAATACTTTTTTGTCAAAACCGCCGCAGATCACGACGGAAAGCCCTTTGGAGGCGCAGTAAAGGTATACGTTCTGATACGCGGACCCGGCATGGGCATTGGACATCATCAGAGTGGAATCCGCATCCCGTCCTTTGGAGATGTCGGCGGTGTAGATCATGACCAGGGGCGCGGAAAGCGGCATTTCCTTCCGCATGAACGTGTAGCCGCGCAAATCGGCATCCTTCACCGGAATGAGTTGATTCTTTTTCGCATCATAACGATAGAGTCCGGACTCCATGGCGGCGTATACGATCAGGTTCTGCATGTTGAGTGCGGTGGGGATGGTCAGCTTGCCGCTGTCCGCACGGTTGATCCCGCATGCCGCATAGAAGAGATTGGAAATATCCTGCAGGGCGAGGGCATCCTTCTTGAAATCCCGGTTGGTCTGACGTTCCGTCAACGCCTGCATCAACGGTTTGCCGCCGGTCTTATCGGGTGCGGGAAGCTGAATGACTTCGGCAGCGGTGAGCGAGACGATTGCGGCGGTGAAAACAGCGAGCGTAGAGAACATCTTTTTCATACATCGGACTCCTTGGTTGTTGTTTGGATATTACGGGGTAATATAGCCTTTGAAGAATTTATTTCAAGTGACCTGCGAAGTATTTTCGGGGAAAATGCTTTTTCTCTCTTGCTTTTGCCATTTTTGGGGGTATTGTATGGTATATTTCAATCAAACACAAGGAGTCATTATGTCAAAAGAATATTCTATCGCCGTCCTCGAACAGTTCGGGATCACCATTACAAGCCGGGGGGAACTGCCCGTCTACCGCATCGAAAACAAGTTCGGGGTCACGGAATTCACCACGCACGGAGCCCATGTGCTTTCCTTCACTCCTGCGGGCGCGGAAGATCTCCTCTGGGTTTCCGGGGAATCCTGGTTCACGCCCGGCAAACCCATTCGCGGCGGGATCCCGGTGTGCTGGCCCTGGTTCGGTCCTGCGGGAACACCCGCCCACGGTGTCGCCCGGATCGCGTTCTGGGATATGGATGAGATCATTCCGGAAGCCGACGGCTCCACCTCCATCGTTCTGACCCTTGACAAAAGCAGTGAACTGGGCTTGACTGCGAAACTCCGGATCAATGCCGGGGCCGCGCTCACTCTCTCCATGACGACCCGGAACGTGGGCGTGAAACCCGTCACCGTTTCCGAAGCACTCCACAGTTATTTCGCCATTTCCGACATTACCAAAATCACGGTCAACGGACTGGAAAGCAAAGAACTTTCGGAGCCATTCTTCCCCGGTCTGCGGGATGGAAAGATCTATTTCGAACAGGAAACCGACCTGGTCTGTCAGTGCGGGGATAAGATCCTCACGGTGGATGACCCGGGCAAAAACCGCATGATCCGCGTGGAACGGTTCGGCTGTGCCTCTGCGGTGGTGTGGAATCCCTGGATCGAAAAATCCAAACGCATGGTGGACTACGGCGATAACGAATATCCCGGCATGGTCTGTGTGGAAGCCGCCAATGCACGCAGCGGTGCATTCGTCCTGCTCCCGGGCAACAGTCACACCATGGGGACCCGTCTTTCCCTCATCTGATCACGACTTCTTCTTCCGGTGACGGACCTGTTCCACGGATTTGATCCCGTTACGGGCAAGCACGAGACGGAACCGCATGCAGCGTTCATCCTGTCCGTTGCCGCCGTACCGGATGAGCATATTGATGTGATACAGCCGTTTTGCTTTCAACGCCCCGAGAGAGCCGTCGGCTGCCGGATAATACACCGGACGAACGGGGTTATCCATCTTGCGGAGCCAGTCCCGGACGTTGAACCGGACGATGTCATTGATGCCGTCCACCTGGAACGTCCGGTAGATGGTCCCGCACTGTTTCGTGAATAATTCGATCTGCTTCCGGTAGCACAGGACATTTTCGGAAAGCGGGCCGTTGACATGACGGCTCAATGCGGATCTGTCCCGGAGTTCCCGGAGGATGGGATCCACGTTTTTTTCGGAGCGGAAGGTCATACTTTCGCGGCAGACACCGACTTTGCGGTCCATGGCGTCGTAGATCTTCATGTTGTAGTCATAAGCATACGCGGCACGGTGCGAGGAAAACCATTGCTGCAGAAGAGCTTTGATCCGGTCCTTGAACATATACGCCACCACCCACACGATGAAGAAGGACAGGGAAAATTCTTCGAGAAAGAGTCCGCGCCAGAGAAAGGCGATCCCCGTCACAAAGATCATGGCAATGGCGGCGGCGACGGAAAGAAAAATATTTTCAAGCAGAACTCCGGCTTTCCGGACTGCTGTTTTGAGGTACAATACACTTGCCATGGTCTTTTTCATGGTACTTTCCCGGTACAGAAGTTCGGCGTTGTCCCCCGCGGGATCGGGCACGGAGGGATAATTGCGTTCTTTGCGGTATGCGATCTCCCGTTCCGCACTTTCCCGGATGACGGCAATGACATTGTTGTCCGCATCGAACTGTTTCCACAGCTGATACTTGTACGCGTTCGCCGTCACGCTGAGAAATTCATCCACAAGATCAAACAGTTCCACCAGAAAACGTTCCTCCTGCGGGAATTCCTGCCGCAAGGCACGGTAACGGTACAGAACCGTGTTCACATGATCCAGATATCCGGAGAGCTGCTCCGCCCGTTCTGCCGGGGGGAGTTCCAGCAGCGCAGCGGCACCATCCCGGAACGCGACTTTCGCTACAGAACAGAACATCTTGAGCTGTTCCGTGGCATCTTCTCCGGCATTGCGGAGAGAGGTTGCCAGTGAGCGGAAGACGTTGTTCTCCTCTTTTGCCAGGTCGGCGATATGGATCTCGGGTGTTTTGAGCCGGAGATAATCCGTGAGATCGGCGTAGAACTTTTCTTTCGGATAACTCTGGGCATCAACCTGCAGGTTCCGGGGGATGAAGAAAAACACATCGATATGATAATCATTGACCTTCCGGGAATGATCGATGGGGCAGACGAATTTCATCTCCACCTGGTATTTATCATGCTGAGTGACTCTTCCGCTGATGTTCATGGTCAGGATTTCTTCTGTTGAGAGGCGATCTTCTTTGCCAGGAGAACGTCCAGGAGTTTGCTGCGGATCTCATCATCTTCCTCCCGCAGGGCTTCCGGGGTATACGCCATGCAGTGCCAGAAGTCCCGCACATCTTCGTAGAACGGAGATTTCCCCAGTTCTTCGAAATGCTGTGCGAAAAATTCCAGCGTTTCAAAGATCACGGCAGATTCTTCCTGACTGTATGACTGGAAATATTCGCAATATGTGTTCCGCAGTTCCGGCGGATTCCATTCGGCGGAAAGCGCCCACGCCATGGGCATGATGTCCCGGCAGAGCATTTCCACTTCGGGGAACCGGTCACCGGGGGCGGCGGCAGGGTCACAGAAACTGTTTCCGCTGCCGGGGTGTTCCACCCGGTCATACATCTGTTCCAGCAGGGCGAAAAAGACTTCCGCCAGATCGGCTTTCCGGTCTGCATCGAAGTACCGCAGATTGTCGCTGATCGCGTCTGCGATTTCCTCTCTGGAATGATAGATGGGGTCTGCGTTGACTCTGTGAAAGACTTCATCAAAGTGTTTCTGGAGGGTATCGATCCTGCTTTGTACTTCGCTCATTTCTTTTTGTTCCTTAAAAACAGCCGCCGCCGTTTGGTTTCCGGCGGCGGCTTTGAGTTGTTCCTGTTCGATTACGATCAGTCTTCTTCTTCCTGATTTTCCGCCTTGAACTTGTTGATGATCTCATTCATCACGTTGGCGGGTACCACGTCATAACGGGCGAAGGAGATCTCATGGGAACCCTTGCCCTGGGTCATGGACCGCAGTTCGGTGGCGTATTTCTGGATTTCCGCCTGGGGTGCTTCGGCTTCCAATACCTGCAAGCCTTCTTCCGTATTCATGCCGAGGATACGGCCGCGTTTATGGTTCAGATTGCCCGTAATATCGCCGGTATAGGATTCCGGGATCATGATCCGGACGTTCATCACGGGTTCCATGAGAACGGGTTTCGCCTTTTCCATGGCTTCCTTGAAGGCGCGCCGTGTTGCGATCTTGAACGCCATTTCGGAGGAGTCCACGGGGTGATATTTGCCGTCAAACACGGTCACGCGGACATTTTCCACCACGCAGCCGGCGAGGGGACCCCGTTCCATGGCTTCATGGATGCCTTTTTCCACAGCGGGAATGAAGTTTTTCGGGATGGCGCCGCCGACGATGGCGTTGACAAATTCAAAGCCTTCCGGGATGGCTTCGATACGCAGATGAACTTCGGCAAACTGACCGTGACCGCCGGACTGCTTTTTGTGTCTGTAAGCGGCTTCGCCTCTGCCGGTGACGGTTTCGCGGTAGGGGATCTTGGGCAGCTGCAAATCGGTATCGACTTTTGCCAATGCTTTCAGGTTCTTGACGGCATTGTTGATATGCTGTTCGCCCATACCGCACAGAAGGGTTTCGTGGGTTTCGTCGTTCCGTTGGATGACCAGTGTGGGGTCACATTCCGCCAGACGCTGCAAGCCGTTGACGATCTTATCTTCTTCCCCGCTCTTGGTTGCGTAGATTGCAAAGGAGATGACGGGATCGGGATAGATCTGACGGGGCATGGCGTGATTTTCGGTGAGAGAATCGCCCAGCGTGTCGCCGGTCTTGGTCGCTTTGAGTTTCGCGATCCCGCAGATACAACCGGGGCAGACTTCATCCACCGGGATCTGGTTCTTCCCGTTCAGCAGCAGAAGCTGTCCGATGCGTTCCTTGCTCTGGGTATTGAGGTTGTAAATATCGCTGTTGGAACGGATGGTCCCGGTAAGGACACGGATATACGCCATCTGCCCGATAAAGGGATCCAGCGCACTCTTGAAGACGAATGCGGCGGCGGGACCATCTTCTTTGGGGACCATCTGATTTCCGTCATCGGTCTTGCGGACGCGTTCGAGAGGATTGGGCATCATTTCGGCGATACCATCCAGGAGTTCTTTCACGCCGATATCCTTGCCGGAAATGGTGGCGAAAACGGGAGCGAGGGCACCGCTTTTCACGGCGGCATGAAGTCCTTTGGTGGTTTCTTCGGGCGTGAGTTTTTCCCCGGCGAGATATTTTTCGGTGAGTGCTTCATCGGTTTCGGCGACGGCATCCATGATCTGTTCCCGGTACTTCGCAACGAGATCTTTCATATCCGCAGGGATCTCATCGTCGGGGGTCTGCAGAACGTGGATGACCTTTTCAATGCTGCCTTCCCTGCCTGCGGGAACGGTCATGGGCACGCACACCAGTGCACCGTAAGTTTCCTGCAGTTGCGCGAGAACGCGGTCGAAGTCCGCCATTTCCCGATCGAGCCGGTTGATGGTGATGAGTTTGGGCAGCAGGAATGTTTTGGAATATTTCCATGCGCGTGAGAATCCGATTTCGATCCCTTCCACACCATCCGCGACGAGGAGCGCGAATCCGCAGGAACGGAAGGATGAAATGACTTCGCCGACGAATTCGCCGTACCCGGGGGTATCGGTGAAGAACATCTGAATGCCGTCCCAGTTGCAGTTGAGGTAGGAGGAATAAATACTGGAACGTTTTTCCTGTTCATCGGGGGAAAAGTCAGAAATACTCGTTTTCGCATCCACAGAACCAAGCCGGTCTACTGCGCCGGCTTTATACAGCATAAGATCACATAAAGTGGTCTTGCCGCATCCATTGTGACCAGCGACAACGAAGTTGCGAATCTTTTCCGGTGACGAGATTTTCATACTCTTTCCTCCAATGTTGTTTGTTATTGTTGAAATATTGGGTATATCTTAAACAATGAGTCTTGTGCAAGTATTCCATGTTTCGTGAGGTTTTTTATATCATGCGCGGCTGCGTGAAGGACAGGGGGGGGCGCAGGATGTTTTTCAAGAGCGCCCCTGATGAGTTTCGGGGTTCGGAAACATTCGTACAATAAATACAGTTTTTTGAAAAGTCAAACGCAAAAACCCCTTTCCATGCAAAAAAAATCAAAAATTTATCTTTTTTTCCGTTTTTTTGCCCCGTTTTACCCGGAAATCAACGGGAGAACAGCGCATTTTTTTACGAGCCCATGCCGGGATCGTTCCGCAGTTCACGGACCCGGTGACGGCGTGCCCGGGCTGCCGCACGGTCTTCTTCCGGACGTTGTCCCCGGGGATCCGCCGTGCGCGGATATAACTTTCTGTTGCAGTTGATCTCATCCGGGTTGAACATGCGCTCCATGGTCCGTTCTTTTGCCCACTCTTTTCTGACTGAACCGTGTTTTTTCATTGGAATCCCCTCCTTTTGAAGTGTTGCAATACGGTTTACAATACGCGTGAAAAAAGGATTTGCAAGGGGAGGGGATATCTATTTTTCCGGAAAATATACGACATTATGTTTTCTTTGCGTTCCGGGAAAATATTCCGGTCCCGCAGTTGAAAAACGGTATTCCGGGTGTATTGCAATATAACAGAAAGTGTGTAAAATATGAAAAAGATCACAGCATTGGCGATCGGACTCGCCGGATACCTGCTGCCCGCCACACCCGAACATTGGGAAGTCCTGGCAAAACAGCGTTCCGGCAAAGGGGAAGAACAGAGCAGCATTCTCTGCCGTCCCTGCGGCAAAGGACTGGTGGTGATCTCCGGCGAACTTTACGGCAATGCGCTGCCCTTCCTGGCGAATATCCTTGCTTACAGCCAAGAGGTCAAACGCTGACACGATTTTTGTACGGATGAGTACGGATTGGTACGGATGAGTACGGATGAGTACGGATGAGTACGGAGTTTAAGGCTTCTTTTTTTTCCGTACCGATCCGTAAAAATCCGTAAAAATCCGTAATTTTTTTTTAAGATATCACAAAATAACAATAAAAATGCAACAAAATTACAGTTGACAAATCAATTTTTTTAGGTATAATATTAAAAAAAATTACTTTCAAAACCGTAAACAAAAGGATTGAGAATGATGAAAACGAAAGTTGTTTTAAGCCCTGCCTGCAGGCAGGTGAACCGACTCCGGTTCACCTTGATTGAATTGCTCGTTGTGATCGCTATCATCGCCATTCTGGCGGGTATGCTGATTCCTGCACTGGGTACCGCAAAAGGACACGCCACGCGTACCTCCTGTGCCTCCAACATGCGTCAGCAGATGACGATCGCCGTCATGTATTCTCACGATTATGACGGCTTTTATCCGCCGTATTGTATCAGACTCTCCATCGTGTGCTATTGGCCGTACTATCTGACAAAGCTCTATTTCAAGTATGATGACAAAAGCGGAAATCATGGCTGGTTGCCTCCGAAAGCCGTGTTGAAAACGAGAACACCCTTTGTCTGTCCCCAGCCGCATCCCATGAATTTTTCCGTGGATACCACCGCATCGACCGGGGGTACAAAGACGAACCGGAGTTATGGGATCGTTGCCGCTTTTTTTGTCAATCAGGCATCCAACGATAAAAAATACTGGAGTGCTCCCCGGATCAAAAATGTGAAAATACCGAAGGACTCTGTTATGTACTATGATGGTTGGGGGAATGTTGACCGGCGTCCGATGACAAATTCCCGTAAGCCGTGGACATCCTCCAGTGGGTATGATCGCAACTGTGTGGGGTACTGGCACAGTGATAAAGCAAACTATCTGTTTGTGGATGGTCATCTGGAAGCGCAGGAAACGATCTGCCGTCCGGTGACCTGGGAAGCCAACGGTAAAAACTACGACGACTACCCCGGTTAATATCCCGTTGACCTTTTATACGGATGAGTACGGATGAGTACGGAGTTTGAGGCTTCTTTTTTCTCCGTACCGATCCGTAAAAATCCGTAAAAATCCGTAAAAATCCGTACTTTCTGTTTGAACGATAGAAAAACATAAGGAATGTAAATGATGAAAACGAAAGTTGTTTTAAGCTCTGCTCATGGGCATGTGAACCGACTCCGGTCTACCATGTTTGCAACCGCGATGGCGTGTCTGCTCCTTTCCGGCGTTGCCTGTGAGAAAACGGAACCGGAACCGAAGAAAACGTCTGCGGTCAAGACCGAAAAGAAACAGGCGGCACTCCCTGCGCCTGCGCCGGTCCCGGAAGTGGTGTACGCCTCCGAGATCCCGTTGTTCGAAAACGGGCAGACTTCCTGGCAGGTGGTGATCCCCGCGACGGCTTCCAACGTCAATAAATTTTCGGCGGAAGAATTTGTGACGGCGATCAAAAAGATTTCCGGTGTGGAGATCCCGATCGTTTATGCGGACGATCTTCAGCCCGGCAATAACATCGTGATCGGCTCCCTGAAAGAAAACGAACTGGTCCGGAAAATGGCGCCCTTCCTGAGTTTGGATGAAGGGAATCTGCTGGATGATGCCATTGCGGTCCATACGGTTGCGGGGAACCTGTATCTTGCAGGGAACAATCCCCGGAGTGCGACCTATGCCGTGTATCACTTCCTGCGGGAATATCTGGGTGTTCGCTGGTTCTGGCCGGGCAACGATGGTGAATTCATGCCGAAACGGGCATCTTTCAAGATTCCGGAGATCGCATTCAATTATCAGCCGCCGTTCCGCTACCGTGCGTTGACTCCGTGCGGGAATCACGGGAATCCTGTCATTGAGCTTGGCGTATTCCGCATGTTCATGAATGCGGGACTGCAGAACGGGAAAGTGAAAGCGAAGACGGGGACGGTCCGCCGTGTGGGCGGGCATAGCATTGGGATCGACTCCAAAGAGTTTGACAAGCATCCGGACTGGTTTGCCATGATCGACGGGAAACGGCAGAAAGGCGGTGGTGTCGCCGGCTGCTGGTCCAATCCGGGATTCAATCAGCATGTACTGGATCGTCATGCCAAATCGATCCGGGCGTCCAATGCGGAGATCCTCTGCGCGTTCCCCTACGACACGACACAACGCTGTCAGTGTCCGGACTGCACGAAGATCCCGAACGTCTCTGCGCGCTGGTATGTTTATTACGCCAAGATGGTGAAAGAACTTCAGAAGGAATTCCCCGGACTCCGTGCTGCCGGGATCGCCTATCAGGAGTTCCGCAACATCCCGGATCTGCCGAAAGAAGATCTGCAATACCTGGAATATGTGGAATACTGCATGTATAACCGCTGTTACGTCCACCCGTTCGACGATGAAACGTGTCCGACCAACAGGAAAGCGATGGCGCATGTCATGCAGTGGAAAGAGAAAGCCACGATGGGCGTGTACGGATACGAGTTTGACGTATTCGACCGGGAAATGTATCTGCCCATCCACAATCAGTTTGCACTTTCCGCGAAGACCTACCGCAAACTGAATATGATGCGTCTCAAAACGGAATACCCCGCCCGTTTGCAGAAGAAAGGGATGAAGAAAGATTCCGCTGCCTACATCATCGCCCGTTTGAGCGCTTATGTATTCGCCATGACAGCCTGGAATCCGGATCTTGATGTGAAAGAGCTCGTGCGGGACTTCTGCAAGTACGTTTACGGGGCAGGGGCGGATGCCATGTATGAATATCACATGACCATGGCATCGTATTGGGATAGTATGAAACAGCATCCTACCTACTTCGGGGCAAGCCCGGATCACATTTCCACCCGTCTGTTGAGTTTCAACCGGATCCGTGCCATGAAGACACTGCTCCGGAACGCAGAAAAAGCGGTCGCCGCCATGCCGGATGAAGAGGCACGCAAACGGGCAGCCGTGGAAGTTGAAGTCGACAGATGTCTTTTTGCGGATTGGGAAAGGATCTACAACCTGGCACAGAGCGAAGTCTTTACGCTGAACCTGCCGAAATGTCCGACGGATTTCGATTTCAATAAAATCGACAAACAACCCGTTTCCAGCATCAATCACACCCATAAACCCACCGATGTCCGGCTGTTCTGGTCCGATGAAGGTCTGCACATCCGCGTGGTGTGCAAAGAAGCCGGCATGGATACACTCGCACTTGGAAAAGCGGGCCGCGATGTCGCGTTGTCCGGTGCCGGTGTGGAGATCGTTATCGATACGAATGACGGCAGTCCGCTCCGTCATCTCGGGGTCACTCCTGCCGGCGGAACGTATGATGCTGTCGGGGATGATACCTCCTGGAATCCGGACTGGAAAGTCACGGTGAAACACAACCGGAAAGAAGACCATTGGATCGCCGAATGTTTCCTGCCCTTTGCGGCGTTCGGTGATACAGTTCCGGTGAACGGGACCCAGTGGAAGATGAGTATCATCCGCCGTGCAACGGGAAGTGCGGAAGCCTGCGCATTCACCGCAGTTCCGGATAAAGAATACAACAATCTTGCGATCATCAACTTCTCCACCGTGGCGAAACCGGGGAAAACCGTGGTGATCATCTCCCGCGATCCGAAGACGCCCAGCGGATTCTACACCCGTACACGGAATGAACTTGTCGCCAACGGCTGGCAGGCACAGAATATCCGTGGCGAAGAGGAACTGAAGAAGGCGAATCTGGAAGACGTGGGCTTGATCGTGTATGAAACGTACCAGAACAAGATCACGCCGGAAACCTTCCGTCAGGTCGTCCTGCCTGCGGTGAAGAACGGTACGGTCATTTATTTCTGGGCGTATTACTGGCTTGACAAACTCCATCTCTTCTTCGATGATCCCACTTATAAGATGGGATATTTGGACAGCACAAGCCGGATGCGCCGTTATTCCTATATCCATCCTTTCCTTACCACCGCGCCCAACAAGTTCCCCAATATCACCACACCGGCGGGCGTGCTGCTTCCCGCTTCGCCGGAAAGCTGGGAAGTTCTGGCGAAACAGCCCGACAAAACCTTGCAGGACCGACCCTGCATCGTCTGCCGTCCCTGCGGAAAAGGGCTGGTGGTGATTTCCGGCGGATTGTTTGGGAATACGGTCCGTCTGATGAACGCGATCATTGAGTATAACAAAGTCGTCAAACGTGATGGCGTAAAAGCGACAAAAAAGAAAGACAAGAAATGAAAAAAGAAAGACAAGAAATGAAAAAGACATTCCTGACTTTGGCGGTCTGCATGGCTGGAGCCTGTCTGACAGCATCCCCGCTGTTCGAAAAGGGGAAAAGCGATTGGAAAGTCGTGATCCCTGTGAATGCAACGGCACAAAACAAGTATGCAGCCGGGGAATTCGCCACGGCGGTGAAGAAGATCTCCGGCGTCGAGATCCCGGTGATCGAAGCCGATACGGTTGCCGCCGGGAATCATGTGGTGATCGGTGCGGTCAAAACTGCACTCATCGGGAAAAAGGCGGAAGCCTTGAAACTGCAGAACGCAAATCCTGCGGATGATGAGATCGCGGTGTATACCCTTGACGGCAATCTGTATCTTGCGGGGAGCAATCCGCGCAGTGCGACGTTTGCTGTGTATCACTTCCTGCGGGAATACCTGGGCGTACGCTGGCTCTGGCCCGGTGCCGACGGCGAATTCATGCCCGCAAAGGAATCATTCACCGTGCCGGAAATCAAATTCAATTACAAGGCACAGATCCGTTACCGTTCGTTGACTCCGTGCGGGAATCACGGGGATTACATGGTGGAACAGGGCGTGTTCCGTATGTTCATGAATTCCGGTCTGATCAACGGGAAACTGTATAAAAAGACAGGCTCGGTCGTCACCGCAGGAACTCATTCTGTCGGGATCGACTCCAAAGATTTCGACAAGCATCCGGACTGGTTTGCCGTGATCGGCGGCAAACGCCGTGCCAAGGAAGGGGGCTCCGGCTGCTGGTCCAATCCGGAATTCACGAAGTTCATCGTGGAGCGCCATGTGAATATGATCAAACGGAGCGGTGCGGAACTGCTCTGTGCGTTCCCCGCCGACACCACCATGCGTTGTGAATGTCCGAAATGTACCGTACACCCCAACCGGTCCGCACGCTGGTATATCTACTACGCCAAACTGATCGAAGAGATCAAAAAAGAATGTCCGGATATCCGGGCGGCAGGTCTGGCGTACCAGGAATTCCGTGCGATCCCCGACATCCCGGTGACGGGATTGGAATATGTGGAGTACTGTCTTTACAACCGCTGCTATATTCACGGGATGAACGATCCGGCGTGTTCGGTCAATAAGAATGCATTGGATGAGATCAAACGCTGGCAGCAGAAAGCCCCCATGGGGATTTACGGCTATGAGTTTGACATTTTCAATACGGGAATGTATCTGCCCATGCACAATCAGTTTGCGAAATCCTCCCGCTTCTTCCGCGATAACAAAATGGTCCGCGTGAAAACGGAATACCTCGCACGCCGTCCGAAAAAAGGCGCGGGAAGAGAAACCGCCGATTATATCTGTATCCGGCTGCCCGCTTATGTTTTTGCCATGACGGTCTGGAATCCGGATCTGGATGTGAACGACATCGTGAAAGACTTCTGCAAATACGTTTATGCGGCAGGCGCGGATGCCATGTATGAATATCATACCTCCATGGGGAAATATTGGGATGCCATGGATCTGCATATCAGTTACTTCGGCACGACTCCCAACGGCTGCTCCATCAATCTGCTGAATCCCGAACGGATCAAAGCCATGTCCGCATTGCTGGATAAAGCGGAAAAAGCCATTGCCGCCATGCCGGACGAAAAGGCGCGTATCAGAGCGGCAGCCGATCTGGCAGTGGATCAGTTCTACTTCCGGAAATGGGTGGATACCTACGAAAAGACCGCGGGCAAAGCCTACATCCTGAATCTGCCGAAACATCCGGAAGGAACCGATTTCGACAAACTGCCCCAGCTGCCTGTCACCAGTCATAACAACAAACACAAGCCCACCGATGTCCGTATGTACTGGTCCGAAAAAGGACTCCATTTCCGTGTTATCAACAGGGAAGCCAATCTTCCCGAACTGATCCGCGGGGAACAGGGCCGTGATGTGCATTTCTGGAATCATGCCAACGTGGAATTCTTCCTGGACCTGGGCGATGGTATGCCCTTCCGGCAGCTGGGTGTCAACATCGCAGGCGGAACCTATGATGCCATCGGAAACGACAAGGGCGGCTGGAATCCCAACTGGACCGCAACGGTGAAAGAAGACAAAGCCAACGACACCTGGTCAGTGGAAGTTTTTCTGCCCTTCACGGATTTCGGCGGCGTTGTTCCCACACCCGGAAAGACCCAGTGGAAGATCAATATCATCCGGAACCGTGCAGGCGGAGCGGAATGTTGCGGTTTCCCCGCGCCGGTGTATCGTGACCTGGATATGGGCGCATATATCAAGTTCTGATAAAGCGCAGCAATATAAACCGGACTCCATTTCAGTGAAATACTGATTTGGAGTCTTTTTTTTGTGGAACGGATGGGTACGGATGGGAACGGATGAGTACGGATGAGTACGGATGAGTACGGATGAGTACGGATGAGTACGGATGGGAACGGATGAGTACGGATGAGTACGGATGAGTACGGATGAGTACGGATGAGTACGGATTGGTACGGATTGGTACGGATTAGTACGGATTAGTACGGATGAGTACGGATGAGTACGGAGTTTGAGGCTTCTTTTTTCTCCGTACCGATCCGTAAAGATCCGTAAAAATCCGTACTTTTTTTCATGTGTATCACAAAATAACAATAAAATGCAACAAGTTTACACTTGTATTTTGCATGTTTATGTGGTATCTTACCAGTAAAACATAAACGATATGGGAACAGCTTTGTCCCCATTTGAAAAAGCTTATATAAACGAAGGAAACCAGCATGAGCAATACCGGTTTGAACCATTGGAAGCCAGGCGGAAATACATTTTTCGCCGGGGATTGTATGCCGTTCTGTAAGGATGGCGTTTTTCATTTGTACTATCTGCTTGATTGCGGTCATCACAATCATCCCATCATCGGCGGACTCGGCGGACACCAGTATGCCCATGCCGTGAGTACAGACCTGATCCATTGGGAACACAAACCCATTGCCCTGGGTGTTGATTTGAGCGTGGGCAAATGCAGCAACTGTACCGGTTCCATGCTGGAAGTCGATGGGAAGATCTTCGTGTTCTTCTCCGAACGTTCCATGTTCTATTCCGGCGAACAGCTCCGTATCGGTGTCAGTTATGACGGCGGCGATCACTTCGAAAACTGGGATCATATTCCCGAATTGACTCCTCCCGCCGATTGCTACGGACAGTTCCGTGATCCCCAGGTCTTCCGTACCGATGACGGACTGATCCACCTGCTGATGTCCTCCGGCTGCAAAACGGATGGATTCCGTCACGGTAAAGTGGCACATTACACCACAAAAGATATGATCCATTACGAAGAACATGAACCCTGGCTCACCACCGACGGTATTCCGGAATGTGCCGATTACTTTGAATGGAATGGCAAATATTATTATTCCTGCAATATCTCCTGGGAAACGTTCTTCCATATTTCCGATTCCCCCCTCGGTCCCTGGACAAAAACTGTGCCCTATGCTCCCGCATCCCGTTTCTGCGCTGTGATGAAGACCGCGCCCTGGAAAGACGGACGCCGTATCGGTGTGGGCTGGGTCCCCTCTCTGGTGAACGGACATCACATCTTCGGCGGCAGGATCGTTTTCCGCGAACTCGTTCAGAAGCCGGATGGTTCCCTCGGGACGATGTTCCTCAATGAAGTGCTGCCCTGTGATTTCGTGAAGAAGACCGACGGTTTCGCGGTCAGCAAGTCCGCAGGGTTCAGCGTGAAGAATCTCGGGGAAGTCCCCAGAAACTTCCGCATGGACGGCGTGCTGAAATTCAAGCCCGGCACCAGAAAATTCGGGTTCGTCGTCATGGAAGAGAAACAGGATTACAGAGCGTTCATCACGTTCAATCCGGAAAAAAATTCCGTGAGTATGCTGGGCACAAGCATTGTGGAAGTTCCTTTCGAAAACAACGAGATCCGTTTCCGTTTCGTGCGGACTTCGAACGTGCTTGACCTGGAAATCAACGGGGATCGCACCATCGTGACAGAATACTATGACATGCAGGAAAGCGTGGTGTCATTCTTTGTCGACAGCGGTGCAATTGAAGTCAGCGAGATCAATTTCTACAACTGACCTCACACACTCTCTGCGTTAAGACAGCGGCTGCAGAACGATTCGTTTTGCAGCCGTTTTTTGTTGTTTTTGCGGAAAACGGTCAAATAACATTTCTTTTCTATGTATTTTTTAAGATTTTAACTTGCACATTTGCTTTTTTGCAGTAAATTACCATGGTAACACAGATAGAGTAACAACCGGAGGGGGATAAAGGCTATTATGAACGAAGAAAAGAAAAACGAAGCAGAAAATCAGGCAACACCTGAACAGAAAAATAATAAACCTGCGATCACGGTCAACAGCGATATGGCACCGGAACAGAATCCGCAGGATAAATTGCGTCTGCCCGTGCTTGCCATGGGCAGGACCACGGTCTTTCCTTACGGGCTGACCCCGCTCATGATCTCGGATGAAGATACGATCCGTACGCTGGAATATGCCATGGAGAAAGATCGTCTCGCCGCGATCTTCCCGGAAATGCCCAATATGGAAACGGAACGCGGGATCTTTCCACCCGCCGCGCAGGGAATCGAATTCAAGGTCAGTGTATGGCAGCTGAACAAAAAACAGGTCGCCGGTGTCGGGGTCATGGTCCGCGTCATCAAGATGCTGAAATTCCCGGACAACACTGTGCGGCTGCTTGTCCGCGGGATCTCCCGTGTGCAGATGGAACGCTGTTTGAAGACCGATCACGGTCCGGAAGCGGAAGTCCACAAGGTGGAATACAAGATACCCAATACCGTGGAAACGGTGGCGATGATCCGCAATGCCACAAAGAGTTTTCATGAACTGGTTTCACAGTATCCCAACTTCCCGGAAGAATTGAAGATCTCTGTCATCAACATGACGGACCCGGGCAGAGTGGCGGACCTCATCGCCGATACCATCAACTTCTCGTATATCGAAAAACTTGCCCTGCTGACCATTGAGGATTACCACGAACGGTTGAATCTTCTGCTCATCCTGTTGAACCGGGAAGTGGAGATCCAGCAGATGGGCAATTCCATTCAGCAGAACGTGCAGGCGACCATGAACCGGAACCAGCGCGATTTCTTCCTGCGGGAACAGATCAAAGAGATCCGCAAGGAACTGGGCGAGGGCAGCATGGCGCCGGATATCGTGGAATTCACACAGCGGATGGAACAGCTTTCCCTGCCGCCGGAAGTGGTGAAAGTCATCCAGAAAGAACTGGAACGGCTGGAAGTGATCCCCCAGATGGCACCGGAATACAATATCGCCTACACCTATGTGGACTGGCTGTTGAATATTCCGTGGTCCGACTTCACCCATGACCGCATTGATGTGAAGGAAGCGGAACAGATCCTGGATCACGATCATTACGGCTTGCAGGATGTGAAGGAACGTATCCTGGAATTCCTCGCCGTTCTCCAGTTGAAGACCGAAAAGAAATCGCCCATCATCTGTTTCGTGGGACCGCCGGGGGTGGGGAAAACATCCCTGGGTAAATCCATCGCCAGTTCCATGGGTCGTAAATTCGTACGCGTTTCGCTGGGCGGCGTGTCGGACGAAGCGGAGATCCGCGGACACCGCCGGACCTATGTGGGGGCGATGCCGGGCAGAATCATTCAGGGAATGAAAAAAGCCGGTTCCTCCAACCCTGTATTCATGCTGGATGAAATCGACAAACTGGGTACGGATCGTCGCGGTGACCCCGCATCTGCCCTGTTGGAAGTGCTTGACCCGCAGCAGAACGTGGCGTTCAACGATCATTATCTGGAAGTGGATTACGATTTGAGTTCCGTGATGTTCATTGCCACCGCAAACGTGGAAGAAGCCATCCCCGGACCTTTGCGTGACCGTATGGAGATCATCCGTCTTCCCGGTTATACGGCATTCGAAAAACATGAGATCGCACGGCAATATCTCATCCCCCGTCAGATGAAGGAAAACGGGCTGAAGTCCGGCGATATCACCTTCACGCGCGGGGCGGTGGATGATGTGATCACCCATTACACCATGGAAGCCGGAGTCCGCAATCTGGAACGCACCTTCGGCAAACTCTGCCGGAAAGTTGCCCGGAAGATCGTGGAAGGCTCCATTTCCCCCGGCGAAAAATATTTGATCGATGCGGGAAAAGTCCCCACCATTCTGGGGGCATACCGTTTCACCGAGGATCCCTCGGAATCCGTGCCCCGTGTGGGCGTGGTCACCGGGCTCGCCTGGACCAGTGTGGGCGGTGTCACGCTGCCTGTGGAAGCCGCAAAGATGCCGGGGAAGGGCGATCTGCGCCTGACCGGATCGTTGGGTGATGTGATGAAAGAAAGTGCGTACGCCGCGTTCTCTTTCGTGCGCGGTCATGCCGATGAACTGGGGATCGGACAGGATGTATTCCAGAAATATGATTTCCATATCCATGTGCCCGACGGCGCAACACCCAAAGACGGCCCCTCTGCCGGGGTGACCATCGTCACCGCGCTGGTCTCGTTGCTGACCGGGCGTTACGTCCGGCCGAAGATCGCCATGACGGGTGAGATCACGCTCCGCGGGCTTGTGACTCCCATCGGCGGCGTGCGCGAGAAAGTCATTGCGGCGATCCGTGCGGGCGTGCAGGATGTGATCCTGCCTGCCGCCAACGAAAAAGACCTGGAAGAGATCCCGGCGGACATCTGTAATTGTGTGCGTTACCACTTTATGAGTGAGATCATGCCGCTGTTGGAATATGCAGTCCCGAAGAAAGCGGTCAAAGCGGAAAAACCGGAGAAAGAGAGCCGGAAAAACAATCCGGATGAAGTCTACGAATTCGAGTTGCCGGAAGAATCCGCATCCGGAAAAAAACAGGAAGGGAAAACGGAAACGGCATCCTCCCCGGCGGAGCAGGTCCCGCCTGCCTTTGCCGACTTTGAAGAAATGATGTCCCGTTTTTCCTCCGGGAAAGCCCATCCGATCTCTGAATTGCCGGAAGATTTCAAACAGCATCTGATCAAGATCCTGCGGGCGCAGGGCAAAGAGATCCCGGACGATACCGAATTGATTGGGGAATTTGCCTGTGTTTCCACGCCCGAAGAAATGGAAGAGATCCGCAAGAATTTCCTGGCGCAAGCCGAAGAAAAACTGCCGGAAAAAGTCGCCGGGGTCCGGGCGGAGATCCCCGCAGAGATACTGGAATCCCTGCTCGGGAAGAAATCCGTTGACCTGGGGACCCCGTCTGAACGGTATTCCGTGGAGCAGTTCATGCAGGATCTGGAAAACGCCAAACGGTTGAAAGATGCCGAACTGGCGGAAGACGGGGAGCCCGATGCCGCGCCTGTTGCCGTTATCCCGGAAGGACCTGCGGTCGCAGAGGAGAAAAAGGATCCCGCCAAAAAGCGGTCCCACCGGATCACCGGCAATATCCCCATGGATCTTTCGATTTCCGTGAACGGTAAAAAGAAGTCTCCGGAAAAAGAACCGGAAACCGAAGAGCCGGTAAAAGCGGTCCGCAAGCCCCGTACGTTGAAACGGAAGAAAAAAGAAACAGCACCTGTGGCTGAAACGACGAAGAAAGCAGGTAATGTCAAAGGAAATATGAAAAATTGAAAACTAAAGAGTGCGAACGGGAAGTACATCCGAACCCGTCCGCAGTCAAGCCGAAAATCGGCATAATCGGTCGCATTAATGCTCCCTTTTATTCCGTTTTAGGCTGTGA
>JAZNVL010000027.1:0-58956 GCA_045592785.1 Victivallales bacterium
CAAGTGCAACTTCCCAGTCTTCCCAGTCTTCCCAGTCTTCCCAGTCTTCCCAGTCTTCCCAGTCTTCCCAGTCTTCCCAGTCTTCCCAGTCTTCCCAGTCTTCCCAGTCTTCCCAGTCTTCCCAGCTCTCCCCAAATAAAAAAAATGCAAGATTTTTGGAAGATTGTGCTATCTGCATTTGATATTTGCAGAAATGTGTGCTACATTTAAGTGATTTGTAGAAAACGGCGCAGCCGTTAAAGAAAAAACAACACAAGGAGGCCATACATCATGGCGGAAAAATGTAAGAAGAAAGCACCTGCCAAAAAAGCAGTTGCCAAAGTGGAAGCAAAGAAAGTCACAGTAGCGTTTATCGGCTATGGTATCCAGTGCCGCAGCGTGCTGGTTCCCAACATCATCAAGCAGGAAAATGCCGTTGTGGTCGCGATCTGCGACTGCGATAAGGTACGTTGTGCTGCCGGTGCAGAATGGGTGAACGATTACTACAAGAAGAACAAGAAATCCAAACTTGCAAAATGTAAAGCAGTTGCCGATTTCCGTGACATCATTGCCGATCCCACCATTGATGCTGTTTGTATCGCCACACCGGACCACTGGCATGCGTATATTGCCTGTGCCGCAATGAAGGCGGGCAAAGATGTGTATTGCGAAAAACCGCTGACCTACTCTGTGGAAGAATCGAAGCTGGTCATGAAGGCACAGAAGAAGTTCAACCGCGTGTTCCAGACCGGTTCCATGCAGCGTTCCTGGCGCGAATTCCGCACCGCCTGCATGATCGTCCGTAACGGTTTCATCGGCGATGTGAAGTATGTTGACTGCAACTATGGTAATGCATCTGCGCAGGACAACAAAGATATCGACAATTTCGTCAAGAACCTGGGCGGTCCGTCTCATCCGCACCGTTTCTTCTGCAAATGGAATGGTCTTACCAACAAAGCCCAGTCCATCGCAGTGGAATCCAAGCCCAACGATGATGTTGACTGGGATATGTGGCTCGGCCCGGCTCCCTGGTCTCCCTATTCCGACCAGTGCGCTCCCCGCGGCGTTCTTCAGTTCTACCCCATGTTCTGGCGTTTTGACGACAACTACGGTACCGGTTACAACGGTGACTGGGGTGCTCATCACCTGGATATCGCCCAGTGGGGTCTCGACCTGGATAAATCCGGTCCGGTGAAAATCATCCGTTCCAAAGAACCCTTCTCCGGCAACCCGGTCCACGGCGGACGCCGTCAGTTCGGCATGAAGTTCATTCTGGAAAACGGCTGCACGATCTTCCACAATCCCTTCGGCACCTGGGGTACCGTGTTCTATGGTACGAAAGGTATCGTAGCGGTGAACCGCGGTCGTATCGGTGTCTGGATGGGCAAGGGTGTGAAACCCAATGCAGCGATCCGCAAGTCTCTGGAAGAAAACAATGTTGCCAAGCTGGATAAGATCGCGGCATGGGGCGGTGTCAATTACGGCTTCGATCCCACCCAGAAGAAAGACACCGGTCTTGCCGATGCGCTCGATACGCTTGACAAGTACTTTGATCTGGAAAACGCTCCTGTTCAGCTCTACAAGAGTTCTCTCCAGGAAAAGAACTTCATCGACTGCTGTATCTCCCGCGAAATGACCATTTGCCCGGCGGAAACCGGTGCACGGTCCTCCATCCTCTGCGGACTCTGCAACATCAGCTATGTTTATGATGCAGAATTCGATTGGGATCCGGTGAAATGCACATTCGCCAATGGTACCGGTGATCCGGCATGGCTGAAACGCGCAACTTACCGTAACGGTTGGGATATCAAACTCTGATCGTATGCGTGATTCGAACGCTGACCGTGTGTAATAGCGCGGTCAGCGTTTTTTTTTGAAAAATCAAACGACAGGATATTGTCATGAAGAAAGTGCTTTTGATCGGGGACTCCATCCGCATGGGATATTGTTCTTTTGTGAAAGAACGTCTGCAAGGGAAAGCGGAGGTGTTCTACGCCGATGACAACGCCCGTTTCCTCCAATATACTCTGCGCACGGTCAGCGACTGGAAAAACAATAATAACTGGCCAGCGGATATGGACGTGGTACACTGGAACAATGGCTTGTGGGATCTCCTGCACATGAGTTCGGCAGCCGCAAAAGACGGCGAAGTGGAAGGGACGACTGCGGTTGTCGGTGACGGAGTCGGCAATGTGGTATATGATCCGGACCCTTTGACACCGCCGGAAATGTATCGTTACATGCTCCAGCGGGTGCATACGCGGATCCGTCTGCTCTGACGCCCTCTCTTTCCGAACAAAAAAAAGCTGCTGCTCAACCTTGCATAAGGTTTGGCAGCAGCTTTGTTATTTTCGGCAGACCGCTTACTTTTTCACGGGCGTGAGTTTGTCAAAGTGACAGTAGGGACGGAGCACTTCGGGAATCGTAACGGAGCCATCTGCCTGGAGATGATTTTCCAGGAACGCGATGAGCATACGCGGAGGTGCAACGACCGTATTGTTCAGCGTGTGAGCGAAATATTTGCCGTCTTTGCCGTTGACCCGGATCTTCAGGCGGCGCGCCTGGGCATCGCCCAGTGTGGAACAGGAACCCACTTCGAAGTATTTCTTCTGTCTGGGAGACCATGCTTCCACGTCCACGGACTTGACTTTGAGGTCAGCCAGGTCACCGGAACAACATTCCAGAGTCCGGACGGGGATATCCATGGACCGGAAGAGATCCACGGTATTCTGCCAGAGTTTGCCGAACCATTCCATGCTGTCTTCCGGCTTGCAGATGACGATCATTTCCTGTTTTTCGAACTGGTGGATACGGTAAACGCCCCGTTCTTCCAGACCGTGTGCGCCTTTTTCCTTACGGAAGCAGGGGGAATAACTGGTCAGGGTGATGGGGAGCTGTTCTTCCGGCACGATCTGATCGATGAATTTCCCGATCATGGAGTGTTCACTGGTCCCGATGAGGAACAGGTCTTCCCCTTCGATCTTATACATCATGGATTCCATTTCTGCAAAGCTCATGACCCCGGAAACCACATTGGAACGGATCATGAAGGGCGGAATGCAGTAAGTGAAACCGCGATCGATCATGAAGTCACGGGCGTAAGTGAGGATGGCGGAATGAAGTTGCGCGATCCCGCCCATGAGATAGTAGAACCCGTTCCCGGCGACACGGCGTGCGCTGTCCAGGTCGATCCCGTTGAAGGATTCCATGATCTCGGTATGATAGGGGATCTCGAAATCGGGGACAACGGGTTCACCGTACCGCTGGACTTCCACGTTTTCTTCATCGTTTTTTCCGATCGGCACGGAAGCATCGATGATATTGGGGATGATCATCATGGTTTTGGTGAGTTCTTCTTCCACGTTTTTCTCGTCGGCGGAAAGTTTTTCGATGGCTTCCCCATCGGCAGCCATCTGTGCTTTCAGTGCTTCGGCTTCTTCCTTTTTGCCCTGCTTCATGAGTCCGCCGATCTGTTTTCCGGCGGCGTTGCGTTTGGCGAGGAGAGCCTGCACTTCGGTCTTGATGGTGCGGTTCTGCTTATCGAGTTCCAGGACCTTATCCACGAGGGGAAGTTTGGCATCCTGGAATTTCTTGCGGATGTTTTCCCGTACGAGATCGGGATTTTCCCGGATGAGTTTAATATCGATCATGCTTCAAACTCCTCAGAACTGGGGCATGGGGAATGCCTGTGCGAATGCACGGACTTCTGCCTTGATCGCGGCGAGTGCTTCGTCGTTGTCTTTGTTCTTCACGGTACGGTCGATGAAATCGGCGATCTTGAGCATTTCCGCTTCTTTCATGCCGCGTGTAGTGACAGCCGGGGTACCGATACGGATCCCGCTGGTGACCATGGGCTTTTCCGGATCGAAGGGGATCATGTTCTTGTTGAGCGTGATACCAGCCTTGTCGCAAGCGATCTGGACTTCTTTACCGGTTGCGTTTTTGGGACGGAGGTCGACCAACATCAGATGATTGTCGGTACCGCCGGAAACGATACGGTATCCGAGGCGGGTCAGTTCATTTGCCAGAACGGAAGCGTTCTTCACCAACTGGGTCTGATATGCCTTGAAGTCATCACTCATGGCTTCCTTGAAGCAGATGGCTTTTGCCGCGATCACATGCATGAGCGGACCGCCCTGCAGACCGGGGAACACATTGGAGTTGATCGCCTTGATGTATTTTTCCTTGCAGAGGATGAGACCGGAACGGGGACCGCGGAGTGTTTTGTGTGTGGTGGTGGTCACCACGTCGCAATAAGGGACCGGAGAGGGATGAACGCCTGCGGCAACGAGACCGGCGATATGGGCCATGTCAACGAAGAGATACGCATTTGCTTTGTCAGCGATCTGACGGAGGCGTGCGAAATCGATCACCCGGGGATATGCGGAAGCACCGGCGAGGATCATCCGGGGCTTACATTCCATGGCGAGACGTTCGATTTCATCATAATCAAGCACTTCGGTATCCCGGGACACACCGTAGGGAACGATGTTGAACAGTTTACCGGAGAAGTTCAGGGGATGTCCGTGAGTGAGATGTCCGCCGTGATCCAGGCTCATAGCCAGCACGGTATCGCCGGGGTTGAGCAGAGCGAAATAGACAGCCATATTCGCCTGTGAACCGGCATGGGGCTGCACGTTCGCGGCTTCGGCACCGAAGAGTTCGCAAGCACGTTTGATGGCGAGTCTTTCCACTTCGTCCACGAATTCGCAACCGCCGTAGTAACGGCGTCCGGGATAACCTTCGGCGTATTTATTGGTCAGTACGCTGCCCTGTGCGGCACGGATGGCAGTGCTGGTGAAGTTTTCGGAAGCGATGAGTTCGAGTCCGTCGTTCTGACGTGCGGCTTCGGTATCGATCCACTGTGCGATTTCGGGATCAGCACTGCGGATGGCGGCAATATCATCATAGGACTTGCGATCGACTTTTTCCAGACGGCGCAGGTGGCGCGGATCGTTGGAGAAGGGGGTGGCGATCCAGGTTTTCAGGAAAGAAACGGCTTCTTCTTCGGAGATGTGGTCCGCAGGCAGAACAAGCACGTTGGAACAGTTATGTTCGCGGCTGGATTTCACCACTTTTTCGTTGTATGCGACAGCCGCACGGATCCCGGCATAACGGTTTGCATTGATGCCCATTCCGACACCGGAACGGCACAGGAGCACACCGGCGGTGATCTCACCACGGATCATGGCATTGCCCAGTTCACTGCCGAAATCGGAATAATCGTCCTGGGGATCCATGACAAAGGGTCCGAAATCTTTGCAAACGAAACCCTGTTCCTGGAGGAACGTGATGAGTTTCTTCTTGAATTCGAATCCGCCGTGATCGGAAGCGATCCCGACTGCGATCCCTGTTTTACCATGCCAATCTGTGATCTGCTGCATAATACTTTCTCCTTGTCTGTTTTGGTTATTTTGCAACTTTTCTCAACTGTTCAAACAATATATCCAGCGCATCTTTCATCCCCGAGAAACAGAGAGAATAGATCTCCGCTGTCCCGCCGTAAGGATCCGCAATGTCGCGCGGCCCTGCATTGCTCTGCAGATATTCGCCGAGGAGCCGGGTACGCAGGGAAAGCCGGGGATCCAGATGCAGCACCCGCTGCCGGTGGGATTCCGTCATGGCGATCACAAGATCCGTCTCTTCCAGCATTTCCTTTGTCAGACGCCGTGCGCGGTGCTTTGCGATTTCCGTATCGTATTGCGCCAGGGCAGAGACACTCATGGGCGAGGCATATTCGCCTTCCCAGGCATCGGTCCCTGCGGAAGCAGCAGCAAGTGTTGCGCAGCCATGAGCCTTGCAGAGGCTGTTGAAATACGCCTCACACATGGCACTGCGGCAGGTATTGCCGGTACATACGAACAGAATATTCATAAAAACGACTCCATAGAAATTATCTGCAATTTGGTAATATACATCCTGAAAGCGGAATCTCCAAATAAAATTCAAAAAAAAATGAAATTTTTCCGGTTTATGATTTGATTATTGCACAAAACGGCTGTATAGTGCACCAGAACAAGTGTAAACTTTCAAGAACGGAGTAAAATTATGAGTGTTATGACTGAACTTCCTGCCAAGTTGGACGAACAGATGAAGAAGTCCACCGCCGCCATGAGTACCGATTTTTCCGCCATCCGCACCGGAAAAGCCTCCGGCGCGATCGTGGAAAATATCATGGTCGACTATTACGGTTCCCAGACCCGTCTCCGGGACCTCGCCGGGATCTCCACGCCCGATGCAAAGACCATTTGCATTCAGCCCTGGGATAAAGGCGCAATGACCGCTATCGAAAAAGCCATCATCAATTCCGATGTGGGGATCTCCCCCGTCAATGATGGCAAAGTCATCCGTCTGCCCGTACCCCCGCTGAGCGCAGAACGTCGCGTACAGCTCTCCAAGCAGGTGAAATCCCGCGCGGAAGAAGCCAAAGTCTCCATCCGCAATGTGCGCCGTGACGGTAACGAAGCTGCGAAAAAAGCCCAGAAGGGCGGCGAAATCACAGAAGATGATCTGAAGAATCTCATGGATAAGATCCAGAAGATGACAGATGCTGCAATCAAGAATATCGATGCCCTCGCAGCTGACAAAGAAAAAGAACTCATGACCGTGTAACGCACGTCAGCAGTACCTTTCTGAACGATCCGGCACGGTCCAACTCTGGACTGTGCCGTTTGTTACATCCAAATCAAGGAGAATCTGATCATGAAATTTGTATTCACTCTCGCCGTCGCAGTCCTTACCCTCGGCACCATGCTTTCTGCCAATGAGATCCCCGTGAAAAACGGCGACAAGATCGCGTTCCTCGGCGATTCCATCACGCAGGGCGGGAACTCCAAACCCGGCGGGTTCATCCACCTGGTCATCGACGGACTCAAACGTGCCGGTGTGGAAGCTGTGCCTCTCTGTGCCGGTTTCTCCGGATACAAATCCAACGGTATGCTCGCCCGCGTGGATAAAGCCGTCATCGAAAAGAAACCCCAGTGGATGCTCCTCTCCTGCGGCGTCAATGACGTCTGGCACGGGGCAAACGGAGTTCCGCTGGAAGATTACAAAAAGAACATCACCGCACTCTGTGACAAGGTGGAAAAAGCCGGGATCAAGATCATGATCCTCACCGCCACCATGATCCAGGAAGATCCCGCACATAAGCTCAATCAGCAGCTTGCTCCCTACAACGAATTCCTCCGTCAGTTCGCGAAAGAACGCAATTATCTGCTCGCCGACCTCAACGACCGGATGCAGAAGTCCGTTGCGCAGAAGACCACACGCGGCAATAAGCTCACCAGCGATGGCGTCCACATGAACCCCAAAGGCAATCAGATGATGGCGGAAGGGATCCTTCTGGCGTTCGGTGTTCCGGCAGAAAAAGTCGCCGGATATCCTGCGATCTGGGATGATTTCCCCAATACTTCCGGAACTCATTTCTGGGTGATGTTCAGCGTGAATGAATGGAAAAAGATCACAGCAGAAGCCGCAGCCAGAAAGACGAATCCCCGTCAGATGCTCCTGGATATGTTGAAAAAGCAGGTGAAAGAAGAGATCCTGAACAAGTAAAAAATGTGCCGCAGAGAGAAAAATCTTTGCGGCAGATTGATTTTTCCGTTTCCTGTGATATATTACTGCATGATATAAAACAAAGAAACAAAAGGAAAAACAATGCAAACAAAAACAGTGACGATCCGAAACAAGGCGGGGATCCATTGCCGTCCTTCCAGCGCGATCATGATGACTGCGGAAAAGTTCACAGGTTGTCAGTTCAGCATCCGGACGGCAAAGGGTATCAGTGAACTCAACAGTATCCTTGATCTGCTTGCCCTCGGCTTGCAACAGGGCGATGATGTGGAGATCAACGTAAGCGGTCCCAACGAAGAAGAAGCCTGTCAGAAGATCGCAGAACTCTTTGCAACTGAATTTGATTTTGCCTGATCAACAGGAGAGACCATGCAAGTCATCATTACAGGCGCAGGGGAATTGGGCAGACTGCTCGCAGTCACTCTCCGCGCCGAAGAACACGACGTTATCCTCGTAGATAACTCCCCGGATATGCTCAAACAGGTCAGCGATAAGCTCGATATCATGACCGTCGAAGGCGATTGCGCAAGTGTCGCATCCCTCAAAAAAGCAAACGTGGAAAATGCGGATGCACTCCTCGCCGTCAGCAATGACGAACCCGCGAACATCCTTGCATGTCAGCTGGCTGCCCGATTCGGTGTCAAACAGACCGTATGCCGCCTTTATAAGTCCGATGCGTTCTCCGAAGAAGACGGCATCGGACCCGCTTCTTTCGGGATCTGGCGTACCATTTCTCCCCCGGAAGAAGCCGCGGATAAGATCTGCGCCATCCTCAAACGGGAGATCCTGCTGGAACGGATCCGGTTCAGCTGCGAAGATGCCCAGATGCTCCTGATAGAGATCACAAAATCGTCCATCCTCGCCGGCGCGGCAATCAAAAATATCCCCGGGTCCGATATGCTTAAAAGTATCCGGTTCGCCGCCATCCTCCGTGGAAATCAGATGATCGTCCCTCACGGCGAGACCATTCTCACCCCCGGAGATAAAGTCTATGTCGCCGGAAAAACGGAAAGCCTCAACGCATTCCTGGACTGGTTGCAGCCCGAAGAAAGAACGTTCCGACCCAGACTCATCATGACCGGATCCGATGAGACCGGTAAGATCCTGGCGGCGAAAGCCGTGGATCTGAAATACGAGGTCATTTTCATCGAACCCGACCGTCAGAAGGCGGAACGGCTCATGGATGAACTGCCCGGCGGGGTCAAAATGATCGTCGGCAGTGCCACCAGCGAAGATATTCTGGAAGAAGCCGGGAGCGCAAGCGCAAATACGTTCATCAGCGTGGCGGCAGATGACGAAGACAGCATTCTCTCCTGTGTCATTGCCAAACGCCTCGGTGCACGGAAAGTCATCTGCCTGACTCATAAACCCGAATACACCTGGATCGTTCCCGCCATGGAAATGATCGACTGCGGCATCAGTGCAACCCTCGTTTCCGTCAACTCCATTCTCCGGCAGCTGGAAGCCGGTGCCATGCGCGTGGATGCGCTGCTCCAACGCTTCCGTGCCAACTTGACGGAGTTCCGGGTCTCTCCGAAATCTCCGCTCTGCGGAAAAGCTCTCAAAGATT
This sequence comes from Victivallales bacterium, assembly GCA_045592785.1. Classification (GTDB taxonomy): domain Bacteria; phylum Verrucomicrobiota; class Lentisphaeria; order Victivallales; family UBA1829; genus RGIG8244. The sequence continues at coordinate 9,122 of JAZNVL010000027.1, forward strand.
GCAAACTGCCTTCTTCTCTTATCCTCGCGCTCATCTTCCGCGGTAACGAAGTCATTATCCCCTCCGGTGAGACCAAAATCGAAACCGGAGATATGGCAGTCGCCATCGTTACAAGAGAAAACGCAAGAGAGATCGAACCGCTGTTCCCGCAAAAATAAGCGAAGGACTTTTTCAGCATGAACCGGAAAATCGTACTGCATCTCATCTGCGTCCTCAACGCCATCATCGGGATCGCCATCCTGATTTCAGGCGCAGTCGCTTTCCTTATGCGGGACCCGCTTTTTGAACGTCTGACTCTCTGCGGGACCGGCGGAGTCCTGGCATTCCTTTTTGCAGGGATCGCACTCCTTACACGTCCCAAAAACGAAGAAGACCGCAAGTTCAGTTACAAGGAAGGGCTTGCCACCGTCGCTTTCGGTTGGCTCGCCGTTTCCATCGTCGGCGCAGTCCCCTTCATAACCGTTACCGGGATGCACTGGTACGATGCCTTCTTCGAAACCGCTTCCGGATTCTCCACCACCGGTGCCAGCGTGATCGACAGTTCCCTGCGCCTCATGGATGGCTCCACCCTCCCCAATGGTGTCGAAAGTCTTTCGTACGGCATCCTTTTCTGGCGTTCCCTCACCCATTGGCTGGGCGGCATGGGGATCGTCGTCCTCACCATCGCCATTCTCCCGCTGCTCAATATCGGCGGACAAGTCATGTATAATGCCGAGGCAACCGGACTCAAATCTTCGGAAAGCAAACTGGCCCCCAGGATCGCTTCCTCCGCCAAACTGCTGTGGATCATTTACGTCATCATCACAACGGCGGAAGTCATCATGCTTTATCTGGGCGGAATGAATATCTTTGATTCCGTATGTCATTCCTTCGGGACCATCGCCACCGGCGGTTTCTCCACAAAACAATCCAGTATCGCCTATTACAGCAGCGCATATATCGATTGGGTCATCACATTTTTCATGTTCCTCGCAGGATGTAACTTCGCGCTCCACCTGCGCTGTTTCACCGGAAAAAAACTTTTCTACTGGAAAGATGAGGAATTCCGTTTCTACTGTACGATCATCCTGACCGCAATCATCCTGATCTCGTTGTCCCTCATCTTCGCCCCGTCTTTCAGCGATCCGCTGGCAAACACCAGCTTCTTCCATCAGCCCGCACTTGCCATCCGTGCCGCGGCATTCCAGGTACTTTCCATCCTCTCCTCCACAGGATTCGCCACGGCGGATTATTGCGCCTGGCCCACCATCACATGTATGATCCTTTTCATCCTCATGTTCATCGGCGGATGCGGCGGATCCACCGCCGGCGGAATGAAATGTATCCGTGCCATGATCCTCAACAAATACAGCCTTTCCGAGATCAGACGCTGTTACATGCCCCACCTGCTCCCGGATATCCGGTTGAACGGGGAACGTCAGGATGCCGTGGCAATACAGAAAACCATCGGCTTTTTTGCCCTCTTTTTCGGATCCTACCTGGTCATCGTGATCCTGGTCGCTCTGGTCTGCCCGGGTCCCCGTATGGACTTCTCCACAGCGGCATCGGTTTCCATTGCCTGTTTAAGCAATATCGGCCCGGGCTTCGGGAATATCGGCCCCACCTGTTCCTACGCCTGGATGACGCCGACGACAAAGGTATTATTATCCTACGTCATGATCCTGGGTCGTCTGGAATTATTTACGTTATTGGTTTTATTCTTCCCCTCATTCTGGAAAAAATAAAAATTTCCTTATTTTCCATTTGCAATTTTAAAAACAGGGATTATATTATACCTTCATACAGAATCCCTGAAGTCGGGGCGTAGCTCAGTCTGGTTGGAGCGCTACGTTCGGGACGTAGAGGTCGCTGGTTCGAATCCAGTCGCCCCGACCATTTTTTGCCTCCGGCAAAAAAACATGAAGCCTGCTTGTCACGGCGTAATCGGCAGCAACCGATGAAGACGAAAAAAGGTATCGCTTCATACCACGCAGCAGTGCTTCATCAACCGCCTTGATGGATGCTTTGTCCGGATGATCATACAAGAGGTTCCCGGTGAAAACTTTCACAATGGAATTTTTATTTTGCATTTGCAATTCCATGAATATAAGCTATATTAACGTTTCATGAACCCTGTCAACGGAACGTTTTTCTGTATTTAAACTGAAAGGTAAGAACATGATTCCCAGTGACCATTTTGTCCGTTTTTACAACGAGATATTCAAGTACATCATCCGGCATGATGAATCGGATTTGCGGAAGTATTATGACAGCATTGCCAACAGTCAGAATAATCACTGTGCAGGATATTTCCGGGAAAAAGGACTGCAGGGGATGTATGATTACTGGGAACATATCAAGTTCGAAGAAAACTGTGATATGATCAACCGTCTGGAAGACGGATGCTATTCCTTCGAATTCTTCACCTGTCCCAGTCTTTCCAAAGTCGTGGATAACGATGCAGGCCCCTGTGAAAAATATTGCGATCATTGTCCGGGCTGGGTCCTTCCGCTGATGACCCGGGCTGGTTTTTATGCCGTATACAATCTGATCGACCGGAAGGAACCGCGCTGTGAGATGTTTGTGTATACCGATCGAACCCGTGCGGAAGCGAAAGCGGCGGAACTGAGAGCGCAATACAGTTCGGATCTGATCCTGACGAATTTTGACTCCGCTCCGACGGAAAGCGGAAATTGAGCATGAAGATCCTGATCGCCGGAGACTCCACCGCCGCGGATTACAATGCCACGAAGTACCCCATGATGGGCTGGGGACAGGCTCTCGCCTATTTTGTGAAGGAACATGTCACCGTGCGGAACTATGCGAAACCGGGCAGATCCACCGGGACGTTCCGCACAGAAGGACACTGGCAAAGTCTGCTCGATCACATTGCGCCCGGCGACTGGGTGTTCATACAATTCGGACATAATGATCAGAAGTTGAATGAGCCTGTGGGCGTTCCGGAAGATGCGTTCCGCCGCAACCTGCACCAAATGCACGATGAAGTCCGGGCGCGTGAAGGAAATGTTCTTCTTCTGACCGGAGTGGTACGCTGTTTTTATAACGAACGGAGTATTCTCTGTGATACCCAGGGGAATTACCCGCAGATCATACGGGAAACGGCGGAAACGTTGTCCCTTCCGCTGGTGGATGCGCAGAAACTGCTTCAGGCATTTGAAAAAGAGAACGGGCGCATGGCACTGCAATCGCTGTATTGTTATCCATCGCCTGCGGGGAACTGGGTCCCGGAAGGCGGTCTGGATACCAGTCATTTCAGTATTTCGGGCGCGTATGAAATCGCCCGTATGATCGTAAAAGAAATCCGCCGGCAGGGATTCCCGCCGACGGATCTGTTTGTTTGAAACAGGGATTACATTCCCCGCGCCGTTTTACCGGTTATTTTTCCGGAAATTTTTCTTGACTTTGTATTTCTTCCATGCTATATTACATGCAATATCATATACTCAAAGAAAGTTAGAGGTGCATTATGAACGTGCTTGTGACTGGCGGCGCCCGGGGAATCGGGGCGGGGATCGTACGCGCTTTGGCGGAACAGGGACACCATATCGGGTTCTGCGGACGGGGTCCGGAATCCGTGGCAGAGGGATTTCTTACGGAACTGCGGGGGCATTATCCGGGAGTATACCATTATTATTCCTGCGACATTTCCTCGTCGGCGGACCGTGAAATGCTGTTAAAGAAATTCTGTGAGGACTTCGGGACACTTGACATGCTGGTGAACAACGCGGGTGTTGCGCCGGAAATCCGCGCCGATATTCTGGAAATGAGCGAAGAAAGTTTCGACCGTGTGATGTCGATCAACCTGAAGGGGCCGTTCTTTCTGACACAGTTGGCGGCACGGCACATGCTTTCCGTAAAGGATCCGGCGCCGTTCCGCTGCATTGTCAATATCAGTTCCATTTCCGCCGATGTGGCAAGTATCAGCCGGGGAGAATACTGTCTTTCCAAAGCCGGGGTCTCCATGGGAACGAAATTGTGGTCGGTCCGCCTGGCAGAAGCCGGGATCGCCGTCTATGAGATCCGCCCCGGGATCATCGCCACCGATATGACCAGTGCCGTCACGGAAAAATATGACAAGCTCATTGCGGAAGGTCTCACCTTACAGCGGCGTTGGGGACAGCCCGAAGATATCGGGAAAGCGGTGGCGGCGATCGCTTCCGGTGCGCTGGCGTATTCCACGGGACAGGTCATCGGCGTGGATGGCGGTATGACGATCGGCAGGTTGTGATATGCAGAACACATTTCAACGGAGAAAGATCCATACGCTTGTGATCGGCAGCGGAGCCGCCGGGCTTACTGCGGCAGTACGTCTTCATGCACAGGGGATCCGGGATCTTGCGATCTATACGGAAGGTCTTGCCCTGGGGACATCCATCAATACGGGCAGTGACAAGCAGACGTATTACAAACTGGGCATGTACGGCAGGGAAGCCGATTCCCCGTTCCTGATGGCACAGGACTTTCTCCGCGGCGGTGCCATGCACGGCGATATCGCGCTGGTGGAAGCGGCACTTTCCCCCATGGCTTTTGCGCATCTTGCCGCGCTGGGCGTACCGTTTCCCCACGATCCGTTCGGACAATTCCCCGGGTATAAAACGGATCACGATCCCCGGCGGCGTGCCACCAGTTGCGGTCCGTACACTTCCCGGGAGATGTGTCGCGCATTGATCGGGGAAGTACAGCGGCGCGGGATCGAAGTGGCGGAAGACAGGATCGCGGTCAAGTTATTGAAGACGGGCGGAGATCATATCTGCGGCGCGATTTTCGCGGATCACAATGACAACATGGAAACGGTATTGGCGGAGAACGTGGTCTTTGCCGTCGGGGGTCCCGGCGGATTGTTTGCCAACAGCGTATATCCCGCCGTGCATACGGGTGCCATCGGACTGGCGGCGGAGATCGGTGCGAAAATGCGGAATCTGCCGGAATTCCAGTTCGGATTGGCATCCATTGCGTTCCGCTGGAACGTCTCCGGCAGTTATATGCAGGTCCTCCCCCGGTTCATTTCCCGGGCGGCGGACGGGATCCATGACGAACGGGAATTTTTGACGGAATATTTCAAAACATCGCCGGAAATATGCAACCGCATTTTCCTGAAAGGATATCAGTGGCCCTTTGCCGCCGGACATGTCGCAGGCTCTTCTCTCATCGATATTTTTGTGCATATCGAAACGGCAGTCCGTGGACGGCGGGTATACCTGGATTACCGTCAGGATCCGGCGGGGATGGACCTCAACACGCTTTCGGAGGAAGTGCGGACGTACCTGGAACGGTCGGGCTGTGCGGCATACAAAACGCCTTTCGAACGGTTGCAGAAACTCAATGCGCCCGCCATCGAACTGTATCGGGAACACGGGATCGATCTGGAACGGGAGGCGCTTGAGATCGCGGTCTGTGCCCAACACAATAACGGCGGCATCGCGGGAAATCTCTGGTGGGAATCGGAAAACATCAAAGGGCTGTTCCCGGTGGGCGAAATCAATGGGTCCCACGGTGTCACCCGGCCCGGCGGATCCGCACTCAATGCAGGACAATGCGGTGCGTTCCGGGCGGCGGAATACATTGCCAACCGCCGGAATACATGGAGCATCGATCCGGAAGAAGCAGAACGCATTGCCCTCCGCACGGAACAGGAATTGGAAACACAACGCGCCGCCATCCCTGTATTCGACTGGCAGCGGGAACGGAAACTGTTTCAACAGCGCATGAGTCGTGCGGCATCATTCCTGCGGGAACCCGGCGCACTGAAACAGGCATTGCAGGAAGCAGAAGAACAACAGACTCGCCTGCTCACGGACGGATGTCAGGGGCATACGGCGGAAGTCTTACGGAACCGGCAGCTTCTTCATGCGCAGATCCTTTATCTGAAAGCGATCCTGCATCAAACAGAATCGGGCGTGGGCTCCCGCGGAAGTTCTCTGGTCCTCAACGGTGACGGTGTTCCCGTGCATCCCGCACTGGACTGGAGGATCCGGACGGAGGATGAAACGTTCCGTAAATATTGTCAGGTCACCACGGAAACGGGTTTTGCCTGGGAACCGTGCCGGGAAGTTCCGGAAGAAGACGGTTGGTTCGAAACGTTATGGCAGGAATACCGGGAAGGAGCGATCTATGGATCCGGCGAGTGAAAAGATCTGTGATTTCCGCATCTTGCGTGAACTGCGGAAGAGTCATCATTTGAGCATAGCCGCCCTTTCGGAACAGAGCGGAGTCTCCGCCAGCGTGATCTCCAAACTGGAACGGAATCAGACGAAAGCGGAGATCGATACGCTGTACCGTCTCGCCCGGGTTTTCCGGCTGTCTCTGGGAGACCTGATCAGTCTGGCAGAACACAAGGTGGCACATCTGGTCAATGCGGAAAATTACCGGAACGGCGGATTCCGTTTCCATCGGGTCAGTTACGGGAATTTCCGGTGCATGTACGGATCCGCGGAAGCAGGGACGAAACTCTCCAAGCCGGATCTTCACGGCGATGATCTGGAGACCTGCTGGGTCCGGAAGGGAGCAGTCCGGATCGCGCTGCCCAACGAAGTCTGCAAGCTGACCGCCGGGATGTCAGTACAATTCGATGCGCTGATGCCACATACATACGAAGTGTTGGAAGATTGCGAGATCATTATCATTCACCTGAAAAAAGGAAACAGGTTCTGAACATGACAAAAGAATACCGTAAAGTAACCGAATTCAAAACCGTGGAAAACTTCGCCGCATATATCGCGGAACAGGGATATCATATCGGGTTCGCGCCCGATGGAAAACATGACGCGCTGGCGCAGACCGCAGAGTGTCTCGGCATGACACTGGGCAACCGGTGGGCGATCCTCCCCATGGAAGGATGGGATTGTCTCCCCGAAGGTTCCCCCAGTGATCTCACCATGCGCCGCTGGCTGCGGTTCGCCACAAGCGGTGCCAAACTCATTTACGGCACCGAAGCCGCCGCCGTGATGCACTCCGGCAGAAGCAATCCCCGTCAGCTGATGGCAGCACCCCATACCCGGGAGGCGTTGTCCGCAATGGTACAGAAAATGCGGTCCGCGCACCGGGAACGGTTCGGTCGGGATGATGATCTTGCCATCGGGCTGCAGCTGACCCATTCCGGCAGATATTCCCACCCAAATGCAGATGACAAACTGGAATCGGTGACGGCGTATGCGCACCCGTTGCTGGATCAGAAATTCGGGAACTCCGCGGCGAACGTGGTCCGGGACGAAGATGTGGGTGACATCGTGCAGCATTTTGTGACTGCCGCGCAAGTGGCGTATGAAGCGGGATTCCAGTTCGTGGACATCAAACACGCACACGGTTATCTGGCTCACGAATTCCTGACCGCGTATGATCGCAAGGGGAAATACGGCGGATCCTTCGAAAACCGGACCCGGTTCTGCCGGGAGATCCTGGAAGGGATCCGGAAGAAAGTGCCCGCGCTGAAACTCTCCGCCCGGTTGAGCATTTTCGATATCATGCCGTTCATCAAAGGGCAGGACGGCATGGGCAAACCCATGGACTGGCAGGGAGATTACCCCTATGCCTTCGGCGGGGACGGGACCGGACTGGGGATGGATCCCGATCTCGGGGAAGTGAGTCGCTTCGTGGACCTTCTGAAATCCTACGGCGTGGACCTGATCTGCGGAACCATCGGCAGTCCGTATTACAGCGTTCACATGCAGCGTCCGGCGTATTATCCGGTCTGTGACGGATACGCCATTCCGGAACCCCCGCTTTATAACGTGGGACGTCATCTTGCGGCGGCAAAGCGGTTGAAGGAACTGCACCCGGACATCAAAGTGGTGGTATCCGGGCTGACCTGTCTGCAGGAATATCTGCCCCATGCGGCGGAATATGCCGTGGAACATGGCTGGGCGGATTTCGCGGGGATCGGGCGTATGGTCCTCTCCTACCCCGGGATATGCGCCGATGTGATGGAAGGGAAACCGTTGGACCGCAGACATATCTGCCGTACTTTCGGTGACTGCACCAATGCCCCGCGGAACGGAATGATCTCCGGCTGTTTCCCGCTGGATGAATTTTATAAAAAACGTCCGGAAGCGATCCGGTTGAACGAATGTAAAAAGAAATAATGTAAAAAGAAATGAGGTCAAACAATGCCTGTCAGACGTGAAACTTGTATGGAGCAGCTGCTCCCTGCCGATTTTTTCCGCAAAATTGCAGCCGGCGAATACGAACGGAAGTATTACCCTTCGTTTTCCGACCGCGCCGCCTGGAAGAAAGTACGGAATCATGAGGCGGCAAAACGGTTGATCGCGCTTGCCGATGCCGTACCGGAAAGTCCTCCGGAACCCACCGCGTATTCGGAATACCGGAAATTTGCCGTCACGGGCAACCGGGTCGATTTCCAGCAGATATACTTATGCCGGCGGAAAGAACTCTCCGCTCTGGTGATGGCGGTCTGTCTCACCGGAAACATGGAAAAATACAGGGTACGGCTTATGGACCGTTTGATCGCGATACTGGAAGAATGGACCTGGTGTCTTCCCGCACATGTGAACTGGGATCGTGAAGGACTTTTCCCGAAAAAGCCGTACCCGGCGGATCTTTTCAGTTGTGACACCGGTGCCATGCTGGCGGGAACCGTGAAACTTCTGGGGGAAGAACTGGAAAACGAATGGGCGGGGATCACGGAATGGATCCGGCAGGAGACCGTGGAGCGCACCATTTACACCGTGCTGAAACATACGGAATTGAACCGGCACGGATGGTATCGGGGCGACTGCCCGAACAACTGGACCATCTGGTGCGGTTACAATTGTATGGCGATCGCGGTCCAGTTCGTACAGGATCCGGGGGAACTCGCCGACGTCCTGCAGAAATTCTACAATACCGCATCCCTGCTCTATGCCGCTTACGGGGAGGACGGATTCTGCGATGAAGGACCCACTTATTACGCACGGGCGGGCTCCATGCTGTTCCGCGCCGTCGATCTGATGGATAAACTCCGTCCCGGCAGCGGTGCAAAGACGTATGCCGATTCGAAATTCAAGGCGATCCAGGAATACATCGCACATGTCCGGATCGGAAATAACTGCATGATCACTTACGGCGATGCCCAAACATCTGAAATGACAAAGTGGTTCTCCTGCATCGTGCCCGCGGGTGCCGCCGTGGGATCCGAAATCATGGTGGATATGGGCAGAGACCGTATCCCTTCCCTCGGAACAGACGGCGATCTCATCACGGAATCCCTGGCGATCCTGTTCGATATGCCACGGAAACGCCGTGCCGGAAAAAAAATGAAACAGATACCCATCTCCTGTTTCAAAGGCCGTCTCGGCGTGATGCGGTCCGACGGATTCAGCGCATCTCTCAAGGGCGGACACAACGGCGAATCCCACAACCACAATGACCTGGGACACTTTGAACTGTTCTATGAGGGGGAACCCGTTATCGTGGATGCCGGGACCGAGGCATACTCCAAAATCAATTTCACCCCTGGCGCCCGTTATACCCTCTGGTATACCCGGGGCACCGGACACAATGCACCCGTTATCGGCGACACGGAACAGTGTGCCGGGCGGGATTATACCGCCACACTGGATGTTCTGGAAGAGGATCGGGGACTGTATTCCGATCTCTCAAAGGCGTATCCTGCGGAAGCCGGTGTGAGATCCTTTATCCGGAAACTCCATTTCGCGCCGGAACAGGTGGTGGTGGAAGATACGCTCTCCCTCAAAACGGAATGTCCCGTCACAATCTATCTTCCCGTGTCCGGCAAACCGGTGATCCGCGAAGACGGAACCGTGAAAATGGGCAAAGTCAAACTCACTCCGGAGGGGCTGACAGCAGTCGGAGTCGGCCCGGGAAAACGATTGATGTTCGGCAAACGTTCCAGTTGGAAAAAACCCATTTACCTGCTGAAACTCACGGGGATGGTACCCCATTATAAACTCATCTTCACCAAAGGATAAGAAATCATGATCTACTTTTTTGCAGACGATCATTACAACGCTCATTGCGGCAGGAATATCTTCGAACATCTCCCCGCACAACGGAAAGAAAATATCACGTTCGCAGAAAATGACTGGTCCCTGCTGGAGTCCGGCGAATGGCTGAAAGACTGCGAACTGCTGATCCTGAACCTCATCGGAACAACATGCGATCTGCCTCATCCCGGACCCGGCGCGGAAAAAGCCGTTCGCGCCTGGTGTGAACGGGGCGGAAACATCCTGCTGCTTCACGGAGCAAGTGCCGCCTTCTGGCAATGGGAATGGTGGCGGAAACTGGTGGGCTTCCGCTGGGTTCGCCCCGGAGATCCCGATGGCGTCGCGCCTTCCACCCATCCCGTCAAACCCTACGCGCTCCGGAAATGCAAAGTACGACATCCGCTGGCGGAAAAACTGGTCCCGTTCTCCCTGGGGAACGATGAGATCTACACGGAACTGGAACAGGTCTCCCCCGCCGTGATCCTGCTGGAAACGGTCATTGAGGAGGGCGTGTTCCCCCAATGTTTTGAAAGTGTCACATCCTGCGGCGGGAAGATGGTAAGTTTTCTCCCCGGTCACAAAGCGGAAGCGACAGAAGATCCTGCATTGCTTTCCAACATCGAACAGATTATAACTTATTTACTGGAAGGAAAATAAGACATGAAGAAATACAAAGCCGTATTTGTCGGGCAAAACCCGCAACTGGTGGATTATGTTTACAGCGCAGCACAGAAAAATGAAATCGCAGAATGTACCGATCTCATCCCCGGACTCGTGAACAGCGAAAATTTCGACTCCATGGACCTGCGGGATGTGGAAGTCATTTTTTCCACCTGGGGCATGATGTGTTTCACCGGAGAACAACTGGACCGGATGCCCCATTTGAAAGCTGTTTTTTACGGGGCGGGAGCCACCGATTATTTTGCACGGCCTTTGCTTGATCGCGGGATCAAAGTCATCAGCGCATGGAAAGCCAATGCCATCCCGGTGGCGGAATTCGTCGTCGCACAGATCATCCTCTCCATGAAAAATTATTTCTCCTGCGACTGGAAGAACAAACATGCGGGCCCCGGCTGTTACGGGGAGACGGTGGCATTGATCGGGGCGGGCGCCATCAGTACCAAAGTACAGGAAATGCTGCGGAACTTCGATCTGAACGTTATGGTGATCCCGTCAAGACCGGAACGCCGTACCATCTCTCTGGAAGAAGCGTTCCAAAAGGCTTATGTGGTCAGCAATCATCTGCCCAACCGGGAAGATAATAAAAAAGTGCTTACAAAAGAACTCTTTGCCTCCATGCGGCAGGGCGCGACGTTCATCAATACCGGCAGAGGCGCACAGGTGGATGAAGCCGGTCTCATCGAAGTCCTGAAAGCACGGAAAGACCTCACCGCACTTCTGGATGTGACCCATCCGGAACCCCCGGTGCCGGAATCGGAACTGTATACGCTGCCCAATGTCCGGCTGAGTCCCCATATCGCCGGATCCCTCAACGATGAAGTCCATCGGATGGCGGATTATGTGATCGGGGATTACAAGCGTTTTGCCTCCGGGGAACCGATGGAGAACGAAGTCACGGAAGAAATGCTGATGACCCATTGATCTGTCACTAAAAATCACCAAAAAAAAGACAAATGACTTGACAAGATCTGCTTCCCATGCTACATTTCTTTGAATATGTTATATATAAAAAACTGGAAATGTATCAATGAAACAGTATGCGTCTATTCTTTTTGAGCGTTCGGCATCTCCGGCGGAAAGACTCGCTCTGCTCAATCGCGGCGAAAAACGGAGCCGTTCCTGGTATCTCTGCGAAACGGAATTTGCACCCATACTGGAAACGTTGCGCAATACGCCCCCCGCACGCACAGAAGAAAACGGTTTGATTTACTGTTCCTCGGGGAAATATGTGTGGAAAATGGATTACGAATCGTCCACAGGGAAATCCACGGTTGCCTACAAGACGAATCCGGGGAAAACGCCCTGGCGTTACATTTTCAAGTCCTCCCTGACGATCCGGGAAATGCGCAATTACTTGCGTTTTGAAGAACTTGGCATCCCGGTGGCGCACGTCGTCGCCGTGGGTGATCAGCGGAAAAACTTTATCCTGCAGGAAACTTTCATCGTCACGGAGTTTCTGGAAAACACCCGTGACGGCAGAGTGTTTATGTCCGGCGGTACGCATCGTGCCGACCGTGAGGACATGCTTGCCTTCTGTCGTTTGAATGTGGAACAGCTGGCGAAGTTGCATCATGCCAATATCTTTCACAAAGCCTTTCATGCGCGGAACCTGCTCTGGCGGAAAACAGAAAATGGCAAAATGGAAGTCTTCCTCATCGACGTTGCCCGCTGCCGGAAAGTCTCCTCCCGGTTCATGCCCCGCGCGGTCATCTGGGACCTGCATACCTTTTTCCGTGATATGCGCTTGAAAGAACCGGAGATCATGGAAGTGATCGAACATTACATGAAGACGGCACCGCAGCCGTATTTACCGGAAGGCGGAGCCGCCGCCATCATGGATGAGCTGCTTCATTTCCGCCGCCGTCTTTTCAGCAGGAAACGGTATAAGATCATTTCGGAAGAATAACGTTTTGCCGACTCTTGCAAATAATCCGATACTTTCCGCAAAACAGAAGGATATAACGATAATGAATGGTACCGTTTTTGATATTCAAAAGTTTTCGCTCCATGATGGTCCCGGGATCCGCACCACTGTGTTCCTGAAGGGATGTCCCCTGCGTTGCGCGTGGTGTCATAATCCGGAATCCTGGAAGATGCAGCACGAAATCCTTTACTGTGTGGAAAAATGTATCCACTGCGGAAACTGTGTCACGCTGTGCCCGCAAGGGTGTCACAGTGTGGATGAAACGGGACATCATTTTGACCGTACACGGTGTACCGGATGCGGTGCGTGTACGGAGAAATGTTACGCGGAAGCGTTATCACTCTGCGGAAAAGAATGGACCGTGGAAGCGGTATTGGAAGAAGTCTTGAAGGACCGGGCATTTTATGAAAATTCGGGCGGCGGGATGACGATTTCCGGGGGAGAACCCATGGCGCAGTTTCCCTTCACACTGGAATTGATCCGGCAGGGGAAAGCGGCGGGATTGCATGTGGCATTGGAGACCTGCGGTTTTGCACAGGAAAAACAGTACGCAGAGCTTACCGGTCTGGTGGATCTGTTTCTCTTCGACATCAAGAGCATGAATGACGAAAATCACCGGAAGTTCACCGGACAGAGCAATGAACTCATTTTGAGCAACCTGCGTTTTCTGGATTCCTGCGGCGCAACGATCCGTTTGCGTTGTCCGCTGATCCCCGGGTTGAATGATGCGGAAGATGATTTGCGCCGGATCGGAGAACTGGCGAATACGTTATCGCATGTTGCAGGGATCGACGTGGAACCGTATCACCCGTTGGGTGTTTCCAAAGCATCACAATTGGGCTTGAAGGATTGTTTCACCGCCCCGTTTGCAGAGAAAGAATGTTGGGAACGCTGGATCGCGATCCTCCGGCAATATACATCGGTGGAAGTGGTCAAACAATAAATCACCGGAAATACCGGTCCGCGTATTCCAGAACGAGTTTCCGGTATTTCTGTGCCTGCTCCGGATCATCACACAGAAAGTGTCCTGAATTGGTATAATTCACCATATCATGAGGCACATTGTGTTTCTTCAACGCCTTTTCCAGTGCGGCACCATGGGGCGGACGCACCAGAGAATCTTTTGCCCCGTACGCATGGATCCCGGGGACCGTATTCTTATCGACCAGCAGGGCGGGAGAGATGGTCTTGATGACGTCAAAAGAACGTCCCTGTTTGTGATCCTCTTCCGTGATTTTCTTCCCCGCACCTGCGGATGCGAGGGCGAGAGCGAATTCCGTTTTATTGTTCCAGGCTTCCGGGGTGAACAGCGCGGGTCCCACCTGCTGAAATACGAACGCAATGGGCAGCGGACTCTTTTCTCTGTATGCGAAAGCATATAACATGGCGAGATGTCCGCCGGCGGAATAACCGGAAAGCGCGATCTTTTTGAGTTTGATATTCCGTTTTGCCATCTCCTGTTTCAAATGAGTGAGACAGCGTGTGATATCATCCAGCATGGTGAAGAAGGTAATGGGCGGGCCCTTTTCTTTCGCCAGGGAATAATTGATCGTGACTGTGACATACCCCGCCTTTGCAAACCGTCGGCAGGCATAGGAAACATCTTTTTTGTCGCCGCTGTTCCAGCTCCCGCCGTGAAGGAAAATCATGGCATACTGCGCCTTTTTCTGTTCCGGATGTGCGGGCAGATAAAGATCATAAGCAAGATTTTTCTCCGCATCGTAAACGATATCTTTTACAATCGTGCCGTCTTCCTTCTCCCAGTCCTCCAGCATATCCGCCTGCTTCAGCTTGTGATGGATGATGAGTGCGGTGGTGATACATCCATTGGAAACGAGAAGTGTGAGGCAGGTGATCCCGGCAATCAAAATAAATTTCAGTGATCTCAACAGGATCCTCCGCTCTGCAGCATGGCGTACATATAAAGTTTGGAGTCGACAACATCGCCCTTTGCCTCCGCCTGTTTCAGCAGAGAAAGCAGTTCAGAGGGAGTGACAAGAATGGTCTCGATCTCTTCCGCTCCGTCAAAATGGGGTTCCGGAGATTCCTGTCCGATTTCCTCCACTTCCATGGTGACGATGCGGACGGTTTCCGATGTAAGCCCCGGGGAACTGAATACAGGGGAAGAACAGGTGGTGACTTTTCCGCGATACCCGGTCTCTTCATAGAGTTCGCGAACGGCAGTGACGGCTGGATCCTCCATTTCCTCCACGAGTCCGGCGGGGAATTCCCAGACATACGTTCCGGCGGGAGGGCGGAACTGGCGGATCACGATGATCCTGCCGGAAGGGACAAGTTTTGCGACCATGAGCACGGCACCGGAGGATTTGACTCTGGAAACGGATTCCCAGAAATGTGTTTTGCCGTCCGAGGTCTGATAGGACAGGACATCAAGGGCAAGAAACTTACCTTGTGCCAGGTTTTTTCTTTCATTTTCCAGTTTACAGGGCATAATATTGACTCCAAAATCAAAAAAAATTCATTTCCGGACTTGACAGAATGCCATTTCCGGTGTATAATATAGCACTGTTTACCGGTAAATGCTCCCATAAATCAAAAAAAACATCAATTTTTTTGCATGGCAGCATAATACGAGGTCCGGATTCCCCCTTTTCACCATTCGAAAATCATCGGGGTGACCGGAAAATATTTTCTCCATCTCTCCGCTTTGGATCCTTTGCAGTCCACGGAATGAAGAATATTCTGTACCGGTGATACCGTCTTTTTGCTTGACTTGTAACCCAAGGAAATCGATTTTGAAGAAATACGCTTTGACCGGGGGGCCGGGCTGCGGGAAATCCACAGTCTCCGCCATTCTCCGGGAAATCGCAAACTGGAAGATCATCGATGCCGATGCCGTTTGCCATGAAATTTATGCCGCACCCGGCCCCGAACTGGCGGAACAACTCACCGCACGGTGGGGAAATGATGTCATCGCTCCCGACGGGATGGTGAACCGGCGTGCATTGGCAGATGCAGTTTTTTCCGGAAGATCCGGAGGCATCGCAGAATTGAACCGGATCGTACACCCCGTGATCCATCAGGAGATTCTCCGCCGGATGGAGCAGGGCGGACCCGATGACGTCATGGTGCTGGATGCGGCTCTGCTCTACGAAACCGGCTGGGACTCCATTGCAACCGATGGCGTGATTGCGGTATGGACGGATCCGGAAGAACAACATGCGCGGCTGAAAGCGCGCGGTTGGTCCGAAGAACAGATCGCCGGCAGGATCGCGGCTCAGCTTTCCGCCGATGAAAAACTGGAACGCGCCGACTGGGGATTGATCAACAATTCCACGGTGGATGCGCTCCGTGAACAGTGTTTATTACTTATAAATAAAATACAAACAAAAACAAAATGAGGTGACACAATGGAACAGGATATCACCCCGCCCGCAGAAAACATGAATCAGCAGGAAAATATTCCGGTGGAAACACCGGCTGCCGCACCCGCTCCACGCAGACGGGGCAGACCGCCCAAAGTCCGGGAAGCCGCAGCCCCGGTGGAAACTCCGGCTGCCGCACCTGCCGCCGCAGAGGAACCTGCCCCCGCTCCTGTCGCAAATACCGAAAATATCAAAGTGGTCCGCACCGCTTCTTTGCGCAATGAACAGGAAGATCTGCCCGGGCTTTCCGCCGCACCCGTGACCGATGCTGTCTCTTTCCCGCCGGACGATGATGACGGATATGAACCGCCGCCGGAACCCATCAGTGCCATCACCGCCCCTGCCCCGATCGCCACCATCAATGCGGATGGTGAAGTCATGGATCCGGAGGAAGCTGCCGAATATCATGCCCGTCTTGCCGCCGAAGCAGCTGCTGAATCTGCCCGGGAGGAACTCCCCCGGGATGTGAATGACCGCAGACAGCAGAACAATAACAACAATCAGCGCAAACAGCAGAACAATAATCAGCGCAACAACAACAATCAGCGGCAATTCAACCGCGATCAGCGCAGACAGCAGAACAATAATAACAACAATCAGAATAACAACAATCAACGCAGACGGTTCCAGCCCCAGGGGAACGGCGGGATGCCCGTCAATAATGTCAACCCCGCGCTCATGCAGGGACAAGGTCCCTCCTCCCGTCTTTATGATGATGCGCCCGATTACTCCGAACTGCGCCGTCAGGCACGTTACCTGAACAACGCCATACAGCAGGGTCAGAATTCGGCGGAAGAACTTCCCCCGGATGCCGATCAGCCCAGCGTGGATATCTCCAAAATGCAGGAAATGTCCATGGCGGATTTGAGCGAAATGGCGCGGGAAATGGGGATCGAAGGGGTCGGCGCACTGGAAAAATCCAAGCTCGTCTTCGAGATCCTGCGGACTAACGCGGAAAAGAACGGGATCATGTACGGCAGCGGTTATCTGGAAGTCCTTCCCGACGGATTCGGTTTCCTCCGGTCTCCCGCATACAGCTATATGCCGTCATCCGAAGATATTTATTTGAGTCCCAGCCAGATCCGCCGGTTCTCCGTCAAGACCGGTGACTTCCTTTCCGGTCAGATCCGCCCCCCGCGGGAAAAAGAACGTTTCTTCGCCATGCTCAAGGTGGATTCCATCAACCATGAACCCCCGGAACGCAAGAAAGCCATCATCCCGTTCTCCAACCTGACCCCGTACTTCCCCACGAGACGGCTGATCCTGGAAAATGATCCGGAAGAGATCTCCACCCGCGTGGTTGACCTGGTGACTCCCATCGGTCTGGGACAGCGCGGTCTGATCGTGGCACCGCCGCGTACCGGGAAGACCGTTCTCATGCAGAAGATCGCCAATTCCATCATCAAGAACAATCCCGACGTGAATCTGATCGTGCTGCTCATCGACGAACGGCCGGAAGAAGTCACGGATATGAAAATGTGCGTCAGTGCCAATGCGGAAGTGGTCAGCTCCACCTTCGATGAACCCCCGGAACGCCATGTCCAGATCGCCGAAATGGTCATCGAAAAAGCAAAACGTATGGTGGAATGTAAGAAAGACGTGGTCATCCTGCTGGACTCCATCACCCGTCTCGCCCGTGCGTATAACACATTGCAGCCTCACAGCGGTAAGATCCTCTCCGGCGGGGTGGATGCCAATGCGCTCCATAAGCCGAAACGGTTCTTCGGTGCTGCCCGTAATATCGAAAATCACGGCTCGCTTACCATCATTGCCACCGCTCTGATCGATACCGGAAGCAAGATGGATGAAGTCATCTTTGAAGAGTTCAAGGGAACAGGCAACATGGAACTGCATCTGGACCGTCGTCTGGTGGACAAGCGCGTGTACCCCGCCATCAACATCGAAGCCAGCGGTACCCGTAAGGAGGAACTGTTGCTTCATCCCCAGGAACTCCAGAAGATCTGGATCTTGCGGAAAGCCATGAATGGAGCTCCGCCGGTGGAAGCCATGGAACTCATGGTGGCAAAACTGAAAAAGATCAAGACCAACATTGAATTCCTGATGACATTACAGTCGTGATCAGAACGGAAGCGAACGCACCGGAAAAAAGATGTCAGCAAAGGAATCGGTTATCAGAAGTGATCTTTTGAGAAGTGCGGTTTTATACGGAAAAACTGGCATTTTTTGCTTCTTTTATGTTGAAAATCCGGAAAACGGATGTATAGTATAGAATGAGTCGGAATGTGTTCATTCCGATCGATCACTAACCTGTAACTGTGAGGATTGTCTATGCGTTGTCCCAGATGTTCCTGTCAGAATGACAAAGTCGTTGATTCGCGTTCCACCAAAGATGGTGCAGGCGTGCGCCGGAGACGGGAGTGTCTCCAATGCGGACACCGTTTTACCACACACGAAGAAATCATTCAGGCGGAACTGAAAGTGATCAAGCGGGACAACACACGGGAGGATTTTGACCGTCAGAAACTGCGGGAAGGGATCGAAAAAGCCTGTTGGAAACGGGACGTCGTTCCGGAAGATCTGGATGCTCTCATCTCCAGAGTATGTACCGGGCTGGAAGCCGATTATGATCGTGAAGTGCCCTCCGGCGAGATCGGGGAACGGGTCATGCGCGAACTGTGCAAACTGGATAAAGTCGCCTATATCCGCTTTGCTTCGATTTACCGTGATTATCAGGGTTTGAGCGAATTCATCTCCGAAGTGCGCAGTATCGATAAACAAAAATCCTGAGCAAACGGGTCATGCCATCTCCTTTTCAGAAAATACGGTCTTTCTTTTCTTTTTACCGGACGATCCATGTATTGCGGGTCATGCTCGGCGAAAAAAATTATATTTTCGTGCTCAGCATCGTTGTGGGGCTGATCGCCGGACTTGCTGCCGTAACGCTGAAATCACTTGCCCATTATCTGGGCGAATATCTCTACGGACAGGATATTTCGTTCATGCTGGTGCCATTGATCCCATCCATCGGGATCTTCTTCTGTATCATCTTCACCCGTCTTTTTGTGAAGGGACCGTATGAAAAAGGCCTGGCAGGTGTCATCACCGCAGCCAGCAGCACCGGAGAGATCCCGGTACAAAAAACCTGGAGTCATATCCTGACCAGCGGTATCTCGGTAGGTTGTGGCGTGTCCGCCGGGCTGGAAGCCCCTATCGCGCTCACCGGATCCGCCATCGGGTCCAATCTGGGGAAACGGTTCCGCCTGGGAAAAGAAGGGCGGACACTGCTTCTGGCATGCGGCGGCGGGGCGGGTGTCTCCGCCGTGTTCAACAGTCCGGTAGCGGGCGCCTTGTTTGCGTGTGAAATCCTTCTGCCGGAGTTTTCGATTCCGGCATTGATCCCGCTGCTGATCGCTTCTGCGGGTGCAGCCGTTGTTTCGGAAGTATTGTTCCCGCACCGTACATTTTTCATTGAAGTCTCGGACTGGGCGATCCAGAACATTCCCTATTACATCGTGCTTGGACTGCTGGCGGGGCTGGTCTCTGCGTACATCATCCGTACCTCGCTCTTCCTTTCGAAAAAATTTTCTGTGTTGCAGAATCCCTGGCTGAAAGGGCTGGTCGGATGTGTGATCGTATACGCCGTGTTCCTGATGTTCCCGGTCCTGCGCGGGGAAGGATATGACTTCATCAATATGCTGGTTCGGGGCGAAGGGAGCCAACTCCTGATGGGCAGTCCCTACCAATTTCTGTTCAGCAATCCATGGAGTTTTCTCATCCTCTGCGGAATACTTGTGATTCTGAAAGCCGCGATTTCCAATACCGGGTTGGCTTGCGGAGGGGACGGCGGCATCTTTGCGCCCTCCATGTTTACCGGCGCGTTCCTCGGGTTCTTCCTCGCGCGGCTTATCCGCATGGTGGGACTTTACGGACATCTTCACGTCAACGAAACCAATTTCATCGCCATCGGCATGGGCGCGGTCCTTGCCGGTGTCATGCACGCCCCCATGACCGGTATGTTCCTTATTGCGGAGATTACTGGCGGTTACAAGCTCTTCATTCCGTTGATGATCGTCACCTCGCTCTCCTTCTTTGTCTGCCGTGCCATTACCAAGTACAATGTCTATAAGTCCGATATTGCGGCACATGGCGGAACTCCCGATGAAAACAAGGACAGTGCCGCACTGAAACAACTGCGCGCCGGATCTCTGGCGGAAACAAACTTCGTGACCGTTCACCCCGATGATACATTGCGCTCCCTCCTGACCGCAGTCATGCACTCGAAACGCAACATTTTCCCCGTAGTGGCAAAGGAAGGAAATCTGCTGGTGGGGATCGTCACGCTGGATAATATCCGCCCTTTCCTTCTGGATCAACAGCTTTACGATGTGGCTCTGGTGTTTGATATCATGTCCGATACCGGACCCGTACTGAAAGAAACGGATACCCTGACGGAGGCCGCGACCCTTTTTGAAACCAGCAAAGCCTGGAACCTGCCCGTGATCCGCAGCAACGGGGAATACGTCGGCTTCGTTTCCAAGTCCGGGGTTTTCGACCATTATCGTGATGTCTTGCGCAACAAAAAGGATCTCTTCTGACATGATCGAACTCTCTGTCAATGCCATTCTGATCCTGGACCCCGAAGGGCGTTCTGTTCCTTTTGATGTGGAACGGCTCCGGCTCCGGATCGTGGATTGTTTCAACCGTGCGGGTACGCCGGACGAAGAACTGGCAGCTGACATCGCGCTCTCTGTGGAATACGCATTGCGCGCCGGAAAACAGAAAAATCCGGATGCTCCTCTGGTCCTTTCCACCGACGTGGATTTGATGGCATCCAAAATACTCGATGACATCGGTTATGGACAGGCAGCGGAACTTTTCCGGAACACCGCCTCTGCCCCTGCCGCCGCTTTTCTTGTGGAAATGAACCGGATCCGCAGTTTTCTGGAACGGGAATTTCCGGAAAACGGCGCAAATATGGATTGGATCGTCCGGAAAGTACATCACACACTCACCTCCATCGGCGCGGATTCCGCGGCACCCGGATTGATCGTGGAACTGGCGAAACATTTTCTTCTGACAGCGGATCGCGGGGGAAATCCGCCGGAGATCCAGATCCGGTTCTCGCCGCGCAAGCTGACACTCACCCAGCCGTTGATCGCCAGCGAACTCAAAGAGGAATATGCGCTGGAATTGCTGCATAAACGCGTGATCACCATACAGGATATCGACTTGCGGCTTTTCCCGGTACTCCGGTTCCATGTCAGACTTTCCGGATTGACCGAAGGTCTGACTCCTCCGATCACAGAATTGAGCCTTTCTCCGGCACTGTTCCGGATCGCCGATGCCATGGACTCCATTGCCCTGGCTGCCGATGCCGCATGGAAAAAACTCTCGCCAAATGCGGAAACTCCACTGAAAACTGCCGTCTATCTCGCTGACAGCAGCGTGTTTGTGCATGACTGGATGGGATGTATCAACGGAGAACAGGGGAAACGCTGCGCCACTTCTCTGGCACAGATCCTGGCTTCCATGATGGCACGCCGTCCATTCCGGTTTTACTGCCGGTGATCAGGGTTTCCGGGGATTCTTTTTGATCCCCTGCTGTGCCATTTTGACGGAAAGCAGAGCAAAGCCGCCGGCGATCACTTCTCTTTGCACAATAATATCCGGCGGGACCTGCAAACAGACATTGGCAAAGTTCCAGAACGCCTTCACGCCACATTCGATCAACTCATCTGCCACCATCTGAACGCAATGGGGCGACACACACAGGATCGCCAGCGCAGGCGGATCTTCTTTCAGCGTTTGGGACATCTTGCGGACATCGGTCACCTCGTGTCCATGGATCATCGTCCCGACTTTATGGGGATCGGAATCAAACACATGGGTGATCTTCAAACCGTATTCCATGAACTCTTCGTGTCCCAGCAGGGCACTGCCGAGGGAGCCGGCACCCACCAGACAGGCTTCACAGGTGATGTCCCATCCCAGATATTGGCGGATCCCGGCGATCAATTCATCGGTCTTGTAACCGACCCCGGGACGTCCCTGGATCCCGGTCAGTTCGAAGTCTTTCCGAACGATAATGGTATCCAGATCCATATATTCCGCAAGTTTGGTGGCGGAAGCGTGTTTTTCCCCTGCCGCGTGCATGAGCATGAGTTTATGTAAATACGAAGGCATTCTCCGCATGGATGGGGTGTTCAATACTTTGATCCTGGCTGCCATAATGCAAGTCCCTTCTGTTTATCAATAACCTTTTGCCGCCCGTACGAATGCCGCGCATTTCTCATAATCAACGGCGCCATCTGTTTTCAAACGGGAATTGGCATCCACCGCATACGGATTCACTTGTGCCACTGCGGCGGCGGCATTTTCCCCGCAGAGACCGCCAGCCAGGATCACGGGCAGCATACTGTATTCCACAAACTTCCGGGCAAGAGCCCAGTCATTGGTACGCCCGGTTCCGCCAACGCGCCCGCCTTCTTCATCGATGCTGTCCACCAGAAACGCATCCACACTCCGGTAATAATCTTTGGCGAGATAGAAATTATCTTCACATGTAAGATGCTGAACCAGAATGAGTTTCCCGGAAGGAGGAAGCATATCCCGCAACTGTGCCGCCTGTTCCGGCGTGGATCCGCCATGGAGCTGCACGGTCGTAATGCCGGTACGCACCACAAGATCAAAAACTTCCGCAGGTTCCGTCAGGTGGGTCACGATCACCGGGGAAACCGCGGGCGGCAGTTTCCGGAGTAAACGGGCAGCTGTCCCGGACAGAATGAAATCGGGTGAATTGTGAACTTGTCCGACGAGGAAACCGACGGCATCAGCGCCGGCTTTGACCGCATTGGCAAGATCTGTTTCGTCATGGATTCCGCATATTTTGACTCTCATTTGCAATAACTCCGGTAAATGGAATGTACGCCGCGCAATGTAAGATCATGGGGAGCAACTTCCAGATTTGTAATGTATTGTTTCAAAAACGGCGCGTCGCCGCCCGTTACGGTATATCGATAAGTCTCCTGCGGAAAATAACGCAGAAGGCCTTTCACTCCTTCAACCAGCATCCCGTCCGTTCCCCAGCGGATCGCATCCACCGTGCAAACGGCAGGGAATGACGGCATCTCACCGGCAAGCGGGATCTCCGGCAATTGTGCCGTACCCGTATGCAGTGCTTTCCGCAAAAGACGGCGTCCCGGCAGGATCGCACCGCCAAGAAACCGGTTTCCCGACACGACTTCGAAAGTGACCGCAGTCCCCGCATCGATACAAACAGCCGGCGTGATTCCCATATCGATCAATGCCGCGGCATTTGCGATCCGGTCTGCCCCCAGCGTACGGGGATCCACTGCCGAGAAATCAATCAGAGACCCGGCAGTTTCCGCATTGACAATTAATACATGACGATCTTTCAGCGCGGGCAGGAACGCAGGGACCACACACGCGGCGGCGCAGGGGACACCTTTCGGCAGGTCCTCCACGCGGAATGCAGCAGTCTCCACGGTAACGATTTCAGCCCCGGGGGAATCCTGCCGCTGCACATGCGTGTTGCCGATATTGAGAAGGATCGGACCATTTCCCATCAAAGGAACTGCTCCATTTCCGGTTTGGAAGCAAGGAGCTGTACCAGTTCTTTGACCCGCTGTGCAGATTTTGCATCACAGACCAGAGTGGCATCTTCCGTATGCACCACAACCATATCACGGATCCCGATCGTGGCGATCAGATGATCTCCTTCCCCCACGATCACACAGTTTTCCGTATCCAATCCGGCGTGAAGCCCCAGGACCGCGTTGCCGCCTTCTTCGGTAAGGAGCTGATTGCGCATAGACGTCCAGGATCCGATATCATCCCATCCGAAATCGCCTTCCGCCACGGCAACGTTATCGGCTTTTTCCATGACGGCGTAGTCAAACGAGATTTTTTCTGCGGATTGATACGCTTCGTTCAATGCGTTTGCATTTCCGGATACCACATTGTTTTCCAACATGTTATAGAAGGCGTATAAATCCGGGATC
Organism: Victivallales bacterium; assembly: GCA_045592785.1. Taxonomy (GTDB): domain Bacteria; phylum Verrucomicrobiota; class Lentisphaeria; order Victivallales; family UBA1829; genus RGIG8244. The sequence goes on from JAZNVL010000027.1 coordinate 33,033, forward strand.
CGTTCCTGCATCACCTGCAGAAGCGTGGAATGACGGAATATAAACATCCCGCTGTTCCACAGATAGTTCCCGGCTTTCAGATATTCCTCCGCAACTTCCAGCGTAGGTTTTTCGCTGAATTGCATCGACTTGTAAAAACCTGCCCCGGCGATCTGTTCACCGGTCCGGATATAACCGTAACCGGTACAGGGGAACGTGGGACGGATCCCGATGATGGCGATCCCGGCGTTTTCCGCTGCGTATTGCATACATTCAGACAGTCTTGCGGAAAAGGTTTCCGCATCCCGGATGATGTGGTCCGACGGGAAGAACGAAAGTACGGGATCCACGTCTTTCCCCGCGATCTTTTTGATACAGGCAGCCGCCAGCATGATACAGGGGGCAGTATCCCGTCCGCAGGGCTCACTGATCACATTACCCTGGGGCAGTTTGGAAAGCATGGACTGAATGGGGGCGACATAATCCTGTGTGGTAATAATAAAGATGTGGTCGTACTCGAAAGTCATGTGGAGCCGTTCCACGGTCTGTTCGATCAGGGAAATATTACCCAGGAGCCGGAGAAGCTGTTTGGGATGGGAAACGCGGCTTTGCGGCCAGAAACGTTCCCCCTTACCACCGGCGATGATAACAGCATAGGAGTTAGATCTCAAGTCTTGCATCGGATATCTCCTGTCAGCAATATCAGTTCATCTTTTCGATGATCTTGATCATAGGAGCGAACAGAGCGATAACGATACCCCCGACGACCACGGCGAGGAACACCATCATCAACGGTTCGATCATACTGGTGAGAGAACCGACGGCGTTGTCCACTTCTTCGTCGTAAGTATCGGCGATCTTGTTCAACATTTCAGCCAGCTTACCGGTTTCTTCACCCACCTCGATCATACTGATCACCATTTCAGGGAAGATCTTGGTTGCAGCCAGAGGCGCCGCCATAGGTTCCCCTTCTTTCACCGCATCATGCACTTTCTGAATGGCGTTGGAAACCAGTTCGTTACCGGCGGTATCACGCACGATCTGCAATGCACTCAGAACAGGCACCCCGGATCCCATGAGTGTACCGAGGGTACGGGAGAATTTGGAAATGGCAGACTTGGAAATGATGGGGCCGAATAACGGAGCTTTGTATTTTGCATAGTCAACGATATAACGTCCTTTGGGTGTTTTGACCGTCAACTTGAAAGCCACGACCACAGCTGCAATGATACAGAGTGCCGTTACCACGTTGGTCTGCATCCATTGGCTTATGTTGATAACGACCTGGGTCAGTGCGGGCAGTTCCGTGCCTTCCCCCAGCAGGTCGGCAAAGATCTTTTCGAATTTCGGCACGATGAACACCATCAAACCGGCGGTGATACCGAGAGCCACGCACAACACCACAGACGGGTACATCATGGCGGATTTCACTTTCCCCATGATTCGGGCGGCTTTTTCCATGAAGGATGCAAGACGGTCCAGAATGATTTCCATCTTACCTGCGGCTTCCCCGGCGCGCACCATGTTCAAATAGAGTTTGTCAAAGGACTTCGGGTGCTGTGCCAGAGATTCGGAGAACGTGGCACCGCCTTCCACAGAAACAGCGACTTTCCCCAACACCGTTTTCACCATCACGTCACGGGACTGGCGTTCCAGTGTACGGAGAGAACGGATCAGCGGCAGACCGGCATCCAGCAGGATCGCGAGCTGACGGGTAACGATGGTCAGCTGTTTTGCCTTGATGACGGAAGGCCCCAGCTGCATATTCATGGAGAAGCCTTCTTTTTGCTGTCCGGCGGCGGCTTTTTTCTTTGAAGCATCCGCTTTTTCCGTTGAGATCTTGATGGTAGTGGGGAATAACCCCTGCTCCTTCAAAAACGATGAAACTTCTTCTTCGCTCTTTGCTTCCTTTTTCCCTTTTCTTTCTTTCCCCTGCGCATCCATTGCGGTGTATTGATAAATAGGCATCTTTCTGCTCCGTTCTGTTTACCTGTTGAATGATGAATAATAAAGCGGATCAACCGCCGAGTTTCTGTACGATCCCTTCCGGGTCCTGCGCCTTCGTGATGACTTCCCCGTAGGAAATGATCTGTTTCTGATACAATTCGATCAAATGGGAGTCAAGGGTGTTCATACCATACTTCGCACCCGTCTGGATGTCCGAAGTGATACGGTATGTTTTACCGTCACGGATCAATGCCTGAATGGAGGGCGTGGAGATCATGATCTCAAACGCTGCCACACGACCCGGCTTGTCGATACGCGGGCAGAGCACCTGGGAGATCACGCCCACCAGACCGGCTGCCAGCTGCGTACGGATCTGCATCTGCTGGTTCGTGGGGAAGGCGTCCACCATACGGTCAACGGTACGCGCCGCGCCGGTGGTGTGCAGAGTACCGAAGACCAGGTGTCCGGTTTCTGCGGCGGAAACCGCCGCTTCGATGGTTTCCAGGTCACGCAATTCCCCGACCAGAATGATATCCGGGTCCTGACGCAATGCACGGCGGAGTGCTTCGGCAAAAGAGGGTACGTCCGATCCGATCTCACGCTGGATAATGATACTCTTATTGTGTTTGTGGTAAAATTCGATGGGGTCTTCCACCGTGATGATGTGACATGCACGTTCCTGATTGATAATATTGATCAGAGAAGCAAGCGTGGTGGATTTCCCGGAACCCGTGGGACCGGTCACCAGAATCAATCCGCGGGGACGATACAGCAGGTCTTTCACGGCGGGAGGCAACCCGATCTGTTCAAAGGTGAGGAGTTTATTGGGGATCTGACGGAGTACCGCACCCAAGTGTCCCTTCTGGCGGAACGCACTGACACGGAAACGCGCCTGATCGCCGAAAGCGAACCCGAAGTCCGCGCCGCCCCGTTCCCCGATCTGCTGAATATGTTTCGGGGAAGCGATGGATTTGATCAGTTTTTCCGTATCTTCGGGTCTCATATCGGGGAGATCCAGCGGGGTCATTTCGCCCTTCAACCGGATCACCGGCGGCGCGCCGACTTCCAGATGCAAGTCACTGACGCCTTCATCGACGACGAGCTGCAGCAGTTCATCCATTTCGACCATAAGACAACACCATCCTTTCCAGTATTATGTGTATTTCAACACTTCTTCCATAGTAGTTTCGCCATTGAGTACGGCACGGATCCCGTCTTCACGCATGGTTTCCATTCCCAGTTCACGGGCTTTGTCCCGGATCACAACGGTGGGCGCACTGTTCAACACAAGGTCATTCAGTTTCGGGTTCATCATCAGGATCTCAAGAATGGATTTACGTCCCTTGTATCCTGTCCCGTTGCACATGGCACAGCCTTTTCCGTAGTAGAACTTGTTTTCCCCGACATCTGCACGGGTGAGGCCCAGCAGTTTCAAGTCTTCATCCGAGGGGACGAACGCCGTCTTACACGCTTTGCAGACACGGCGGATCAGTCGCTGTGCCAGGACCGCGATCAGGGAGGATGTGATAAGGAACGGTTCCACACCCATATCGATCAGACGGGTGATGGCACCGGCTGCGTCGTTGGTATGCAGCGTGGTGAACACCAAGTGTCCGGTAAGCGATGCCTGCACCGCCATTTCCGCAGATTCCAAGTCACGGGTTTCCCCAAGCATGATCACGTCCGGGTCTTGTCGGAGGAAGGCACGGAGTGCTTTCGCGAATGTCATACCCACCGCATCGTTGATGGGGAGCTGAACGATCCCTTCCAAGTCGTATTCCACCGGGTCCTCGGCAGTCAGGATCTTATCTTCCACTTTGTTGATCTCTTTCAACGCGGAGTAAAGGGTGGTGGTCTTACCGGACCCGGTAGGACCGGTGATGATGAAGATGCCGTTGGGCATTGTGATGATCTGCCGGATCTTTTCCAGCACGTTTTCGTTGATCCCGAGCGCATCCAGGTCCAGGTTCACCACGGAACGGTCAAGCACACGAAGCACCACGGATTCGCCGTGGGCGGTGGGGAGACAGGACACACGGAGGTCGATGGGTTTACCGCCGATTTTGAGCTGGATACGTCCGTCCTGTGGTTTCCGGCGTTCGGAAATGTTCAGACCGGAAAGGATCTTCACACGGCTGATGACGGGGACGGCAAGGCTTTTGGGCGGGGGAGCCATTTCATAAAGGGCACCGTCCACACGGCACCGGATCTTGAATTCTTTTTCGAACGGTTCGAAGTGAATGTCGGACGCTTTATCTTTGATCGCCTGCAACATGACCGCGTTCACGAATTTGATGATCGGCGCTTCATTGGCGATGGTTTCCATATTGCTGGGGTCGTAAGAATCGGGGTCATCGCCGATATCCATTTCCGCAAGCATATCGTGGACCGAAGTGATATCCAGGGGATAATGCGCTTCCATGAACTTGTCGATCTGGGATTCCGGGGCGACCACGATGTTCACGTCTTTGCTGAGCATGAACCGCAATTCGTCGGCGATCTGATAGTTCAACGGGTTGCGGACCGCCACGGTAAGGGTCGTGCCGTCGAAATCGAAGGGACACACGCCCATCATACGGGCGGTATCATCATCGATCATATCAATGATCTCTTTGGAGGGGTTGACGGAATTGAGGTCGATGACTTCGGTACCGAGCGCGATGGCGATCTGTTCGAGGATCTGTTCTTCGGTCAGGATCTGAAAGTCAACGAGAATATCTTTGATGGCTTTCCCGGTGCGGGCGTGTTCTTCTTCCACTTCCAGCATCTGCTCTTCGGTGCAGGCGCCGGCTCCAAGAAGGATTTCTTTCAGTGTTTGATTGTCTGGATCGAGCATGTCTTACTCCCGTATTGTATCAGGCTTCATCGCCGATGGTTGTTTGCAGTACTTCTTCAAGTGTGGTGGTACCGGCTGCCGCTTTGCGCAACCCGTCTTCACGGAGTGTACGCATACCGCTCTTACGCGCCGCTTCCCGGATGGTATGGGAAGATTCTTTCCCGTAGATCAAGTGCTGAATATCTTCACCCACCAGGAAGATCTCGTAAATACCGAGACGTCCTTTATACCCGGTTCCGCCACATTCGGGACAACCGCGTCCCTTCATGAAGGTGGAGTTTTTGATAAAGTCTTCGTCCAGATTGAGCATCCGGATCTCATTGGGTGTGGGCGTATAAGGCGCGGCACACTTTTTACAGACACGGCGCACAAGACGCTGTGCCATAATCGCGCGGACAGAGGATGCCACAAGGAAGGGCTTGACCCCCATATCGATGAGTCGAGTCACGGCACTGGGCGCGTCGTTGGTATGAAGCGTACTGAACACCAAGTGCCCGGTAAGCGATGCGTTGATGGCGATTTCTGCTGTTTCACGGTCACGGATTTCCCCCACCATGATGATGTTCGGTGCCTGACGGAGCATGGCGCGCAGCGCATTGGAGAAGGTCATCTGCACAATGGGGTCCACCTGCACCTGATTGATCCCGTTCAACTGATATTCCACCGGGTCTTCCACCGTAATGATCTTACGGTTTGGCTTGTTGATGGAGTTGAGGAAGGCGTAAAGACTGGTGGTCTTTCCGGACCCGGTAGGCCCGGTCACCAGGAACACGCCGTCAGGCATACTGATGATGCGGTCGATCTTTTCCTGGTCGTCGGTATAGAACCCGAGTTTGGGGATATCCAGCTGGATACTTGTTTTGTCAAGGATACGCATGACGATACTTTCGCCGTGCGTGGTGGGAATGGTGGATACACGAAGGTCGATATCGGCATCCGCCAGACGCATCTGGATACGTCCGTCCTGCGGGATCCGTTTTTCCGCGATGTCCATACGGGACATAATTTTCAAACGGCTGATGATGTTCGCCTGCAGGTATTTCGGAGGGTTTTCCATTTCGCGCAAAACGCCGTCGATACGGTACCGGACACGGAACCGTTTTTCCATCGGTTCCAAGTGAATATCGGACGCTTTCATTTTGTGAGCTTCGGTAATGAGCAGGGAAACCAGGCGGATGATCATGGAGTCGTCTTTGCTTGTCTCCGTTTGAGAGTCAAAGTCTTCCACCGCTTCCACGGAATCCACGTCGATGTCTCCGATCAGAGAATCCACACTGGTCGCCAGGTCGGCAAAGTACTTATCCAGCACCATCTGAATCTGATCTTTCGGGGAGATCACCGCATCCACGTCACGATTCAGAACATAGCGGAGAGAGTCCAGTGTTTCCATATCGGTGGGATCGGCCATGGCAACGGTCAGCACGCCGTCATGGAGCATGACAGGGACGACTTTGAACTGTCTGGGGACTTCCGGGGGTACCGCTTCCAGAACTTCCGACGGGATTTCGTAGGTGGAAAGGTCCAGTGTTTCCAATCCGTACTGCTGTGCCAGCATGTTCATCAATTCTTCGTCATCAACGTAATTGAGTTCTTTCAAAGCCTCCAGGATGTCCAGTCTGCCTTCCGACTCACTGACTTTCTCCCAGGCTTCCGCCACCTGCTCCGGGGAAATAAGCCCGTATTCCTGCAGGAGCTCCAAAATATAATCACTTTTCTCCGCCACGATTACCTCGCTTGAATTTTCTGCCGGATTCCCGACAGTTTACATTGTAATAAAAATATATCTTTGGTAATATTGAATCATTTTCCCGATTTTTCAAGCAAAAAAATGAAAATCTTTGCATGAAATCCATATTTTTTCACTTTTTTTGCATTTCTTTTTTGATTTTTTGCAAAACTGACAGTATATTTTAAAAGGTTTCATGATTTTCGGCTGTCATGATTCCGGTTTTGATGACAGTTTTGTTTTAGTAATTTGAACTTTGCGGACGGTGATTTATGAAGTATGCAATCTTGAGCGATATACACGCAAATCTGGAAGCATTGTCCACGGTGCTGGATAAGTGCAATTCTCTCGGCGTTACGGAATTTATTTCTCTCGGCGATATCGTCGGGTACAACGCAAACCCGAAAGAATGTCTCGATCTGACAAGATCTCTCAACCTCATCGCTGCTGTCAAAGGCAATCATGACGAATACGTTTCCAATAACGATGAAATCATGGAAGGGTTCAATCCTCATGCCCGCGCCGCGATCCTCTGGACAAAAGCGCAGCTTGATGAAGCGGACCGCGCCTGGCTCGCCGGGCTCCCCATGAGACTCACAGTCCGCGGTACCAGCATCACAATCGTTCACGCAACACTGGACAGCCCCGATGCCTGGGGTTATATCTTCGACACGCATCATGCCGCCGACAACTTCACTTATCAGTTCACACAGCTTTGTTTCTGCGGTCACTCCCATGTGCCGCTGGCTTTCTGCAAAAAACCCATCGCGCTCCGTGCGGAAAAACCCATCGAAGAAATTCCGGAATGGGCGACCAATCAGGATGAAACGTACTCCACCGAAGAACAGAATCAGCTCATGATCCAGCCCGGATTCCGTTACCTGATCAACGTGGGCAGCGTAGGACAGCCCCGCAACCGGGATCCCCGTGCCTCCTTCGCGATCTTCGATTCCGAAGCAAAGACCGTAACCCGGTACCGGCTCCCGTACAACTACCGTGCAACGCAGGAAAAGATCCTTCAAGCCGGCTTGCCGGAGCATTTGGCAAGCCGTTTGGAAGCCGGCAAATAATTTTCCGGTGCGGGCATGGACTTTCTGATCCTGAAACCCAGCAGCCTCGGCGATGTGATCCATGCCTTCCCGGCAGTTTCCGCATTGGTGCGGGCGTATCCCGGTGCCAATATCGACTGGCTGATCCATCCGGCTTTTGCAGAACTCACGGCATACCTTCCTGCCGTTCGCAGAAATATCTTTTTCGAACGCAAAAAACTGGGAAAGATCTCTTCGTTCTTTCCCGCATTTTCCCAACTCCGTTCCGAAATACGGAAAAAACCTTATGATGCCGTCATCGACTTGCAGGGTTTGACACGCAGTGCTGCCATCGGACGCATGGCGCGTTCCAAAGTCTTCGCAGGAAGTGATTCCCCGCGGGAATTCCCCGCCGCTGTTTTCTACAACCGCAAACTTCATGCCCCGACCGGGATCCATGCGGTGGAACGGAACAATGCCATGATCGCTGATTTTCTCCAGAGAGACGATCTTGACTTCCCGTTCCAAATGGAGCCGGTATCCCGTTTCGTGGAACAGGCAGATGAAATACTCCGGCAGACCGGGGTCGATGGAAAACCTTATGCCGTTATCGCGCCCGGTGCCCGCTGGAAAACAAAGCAATGGCCAACCTCCTTTTTTGCCGATGTGATGAACCGGATCGGGGAAAAACATCCGGACCTCTGTTTTCTCATTGCGGGCAGCGGATCGGATTCCGTTATGGCGGCGGAGATCCTGCAGTTGGCGAAAGTACCCTGTTATGATCTGTGCGGGAAAACATCACTTGGCGAACTGGTGGAAGTGACCCGGAAAGCAAAACTCTTTTTCTGCAACGACAGTGGTCCCATGCACATTGCGGCGGCACTGAATATCCCGGTTCTTACTATGTTCGGCCCCACTTCTCCGGTATTGACCGGGCCTTATTCGAAAAAAAATTGCATTTTACAGCCAACTCTTCCTTGCATTTCCTGTATGATGCGCTATTGTTCCACATGTGAATGTCATAATGCCGTAAATCCGGAAGTCGCTGCGGAATCTGCGGAAAGTTTATTAGCGACAGGAGTAGTGCCATGAGAAAATTGTTTGCGCTCGGGTTTTTCCTGACCCTGATCTGCACCCTTTCTGCCCAGGTTTCCATGAGAACACAGCTCAGTCAGAGCGCGTATCTCCAATACGAACCCGTATATGTAAGAGTCTTTTTCCGGAACGTTTCCGGGCATGCTCTGGCGTTCGGTGAAACAAAAGGCCTCCGCGGTTCGCTCCGGTTCGATGTCTTTCACACCGGTACACGATCTGTGAGGATCTTCCCCAAAGATGAAAAAAAGATGCCATCCATGGTCGGAGTCATCATGCCTCCCGGCGGAAGTTATGAAGCCGTATACCGGCTTTCCGATTACTACGACATGCGCCAACTGGGCAATTACAGCGTGAAAGCGGTCCTTTCCCATCCGCAGTTGAGTACCGCATACGAATCCGTTGCCGTTGTCTGTAAAGTGACCAGCGGCATGAAAGTATGGGGTCCGGTCACAGTCGGGATCCCCGATTCCGGGAAAGAACGTTCCTACGATCCGGATTTCCCGCAGAAGATCCAGACCCGGAACTATACAATCGTTTCCTATTACACCGGAAAAGTCACCGCTTATGCACTGGTCATTGACGATAAACAGAAAACGTATCTGGTGAAACGGATCGGGTTCGACCTGGGCGCGAATCTGAAACCGCAATGCGAAGTCGATTTCCTCAGCCGGCTGAATATCATGATCGCCGCAAGCCCCACCGTTTACGCGTATTATCAGTACAACGTGGATGGTCATCTGGAAAAAAAACAGGTTTACATCAAGACCAGCACGACACCCGTTCTGGTGCTGGATAAAGAAACCGGTGTCGTTCTGCCCGCAGGCGGAAGAGTCGCACGGAAAGATCAGGATTACGAAGAGATCAAAGACCTTCCTTTCACGGAAGATATGCTGGGCAACCGCCGGAGCCGCCGGATCATGGAAGCGATGAACGATTTGCAGAAGGATGCGAAACCGGATGATCTGCGGGATCAGGATTCCAATCTTCCGGACCCCGATTTCGGCAAGTAATATTCCCCTTTCAAAATAAAATCAATATCAAGGAGTTTTTTATGAAAATCGGAGTAAGTTCCTACAGTCTCTCCGGTGCGATCAGTGCCGGCGCGTTCGATGTCCTCGGCGCCATCGATCACATCGCCTCCATCGGCGGTGAACACATGGAAGTCGTGCCCAGTGCAAACTGGTCGTTCCAGTCCGAAGAAGATCCCCTGGTGCAGCAGGTCAAAGAACGGGCTGCCGCCGCCGGGATCGATCTCTCCAGCTACACCATCGGCGCAAACTTCCTCACGGAAACCGAAGAAGCACGTCAGGCAGAAATCGAACGGGTCAAAGGACAGGTCCGGATCGCCGCCGCCCTGGGCGTGAAATTCATGCGGCATGACGCCGGATGGCGTCCCATTGAGCAGTGCACGGTGGAAAATTATTACGCCGACCTGCCGGGTGTCGTGGAAGCCTGTCAGATCATTGCCGATTATGCAAAACCCTACGGGATCACCACCAGCGTGGAAAATCATGGGTACCATTTCCAGGGCAGTGAACGGGTCCATCATCTGGTGAACATGGTGGATCGTGAAAACTTCCGTACCACACTGGACGTCGGCAACTTCCTGTGTGCGGATGAAAATTCCGTTGCTGCCACGAAGAACAATATCGGGATCGCTTCTTTCATTCACTTCAAGGATATGCTGATCCGTAAGAAACTTGCCAATACCGCCGGATTCTTCCCCACACGCGGCGGCAATTTCCTCCGCGGGACCATTACCGGTCATGGCGATGTGGATCTCATTTCCGTTGCCGAGATCATCAAGGCTTCCGGTTATGATGGGTATATCTCCATTGAATTCGAAGGACCGGAAAACTGCATCCCCGCAGTCACCACGTCACTCAATTACGTCAAAGCTCTCTTTGCGTAATAAAAAAACGGCATAAGCACCCGGGGTCTTTCCCCGCTATCCCTTGCCGGAACCGTCCCCCCAAACGGGATCCGGCAGGACTTGATGCTTATGCCGCGATTTTTTATATTTTCAAACTCAAATACTGCGCTGCAATCCGATCACAACGCCCTTCACCGGGAAATCAGCCATACGCCCGGTCTGCGTAATATTTTTATCGGGACCCGAACTCATTTCCACCAGTCCGTTATCCAGAGTACGACAGGAACGGAATACGTCATGTCCGTTCATTTCCGTAAGGATGATATCCCCGTTGCACACGTTGGACGGACGGCTTTTCATAATAACGATATCGCCGTTGAGGATCCCCATATTGTTCAGGGAAGAATCATTGACGTGCATGGCGAACAGATCTTTGCTGTTGTCGGAAATACGGCGGAAGATCTTGGAGTCGCAGAAAATGTCACGGAGCGGGATCCCGGCGTTATCCACCACAGGGACCGCTTGAAGTCCGGCGGGGACTTTTGCTTTTTTCTTCGCACGGACCAGAGCGATACTTCTGGCTTTTGAACTGCGGGTGAGGATATTTTTCTTCTGCAGTGCGCGGATATGAGCGAATACGGTGGAAGTCTTGATCCCGAAGTGTTCTGCGATCTCATAGATCGTCGGTGCCATTGCGGTTTCGTTCATGAATTCTTCGATGAATTCGATCATGTTTTTCTGTTTGTCGGTCAAACCCTTCATTTTTCCCTCCTTTTGAGTTGCTTTTACCGGGACATCCGGCGTTTTGTTTTTATTTTACCCCGGAAATTGAGCAAATCAAATAAAAAGGATGCGGATTTTTTCAAAAATTCAGAAAAAAATCACGATTTTTCAGGGTTGTATATTGAAGTTGTATATCTTTCATGCTATATTGATGGTCAGGGAGGAATTTTTATGAAAAAAGGAGTTTATCAAAATGCACGTTACCGCATGATCGCGTGGGAGTTGGAACACAAGATCCGCAGCGGGGAATTCGCAACACAGAAGTTTTTCTTTACACGGAATGAACTTGCCAGACAATATCAGATCTCGCCCGTGACAGCGTTCCGTATACTCAAAACACTGGAACAGGAGCACCTGATCCAATGCAAACAGGGGACACGCGCCACCATTTGCAGTTCTTGCGTATCCAGCGGAGATTGTGCGGGGAAACGACGGAATATCGCCATCTGCACAAGCCGGAAACCGCGGAACGGGATCTGTGCCATCAGTACCGATTATCTGGCTTCTTTTCTGGAAAACAAACTCAATGCCGCCGGGCATACCACTTGGCGGATCCCATACGACGGCTCACAGGATCTGCTCCCGTACGATGCCTGTCTGCTCCTGATGGAACTGGAAGAACATGTTCAGCTGTACCGCACTTTACGTTCCGCAGGGATGCCATTCTGCATCTTCGCAAGGGATGCCCCGGCGGCAAATGCCATATATGTCCCGCCCGGATCCTGTTTTTATCAACTGCTGGAACATATTCAGGCATCCCGGATCCAGAAAGTCTGTCTGCTCCGGGGCGAGGATACACCACTGGAACACATATTCTGTACCGGATGGAATATCGCCGCACATCATTTCCGCAGGGTGCAGTTCTGGCAGGTGGAAGACTGGGGACGTTTCCGCAATGTAAACGAGATCATGCCGAAGATCCGCAGATATGACGACGGCAGCACGCTGTTCTTTCCCGTCAATCTGCTCCTGGCAAAAGAAATCATGCAGAAGTCCGCCGCATCAATGCCTTTTTCCGCCGTCACCGCCGTGATCCCCGATGAGTCCGGCGAATATCTTTCCTGCCGTCATCCGTTCCCCGTGGTGGATCTCCGGCTGCCGGAACTGGGCTTGGAAATACTCCGGATCCTGTTCCGCCAATTGCGTTCGGGTGAACCGGATGATCCCGGCGGGATCCACCTTTTTGAGTTCAATTCCGGGACGAGAAACAAATCCGCGGGTCTGCAATAACGTAAAGGATATCCGCCAGCAGGATCCCGGTCAGAGTCAGAAAACCGCCGAAGGAAAACAACGCCATCACCAGCGGAATATCCCGGCTGGATAATGCCGTCATACTCAACTCGCCCATGCCCGGGATGTTGAAGATGTATTCGATCAGAATACTGCCCGACACCAGAGAGGGCAGGATCCCCGCAAATAACGTGATCAGAATGATCAGCGCATTGCGGAACGCGTGAACATAGATCACATCCCGTTCCGGGACCCCTTTCGCACGCGCCGTACGGATGTAATCCTGACGGATCACATCCAGCATCCCCGCACGGGTGAAACGGGTGATCCCCGCAAAGGAAGCATAACTCAAACAGAAGACCGGCAGCACATAATGAGATGCCGAACGCAGAAGAACAGACCAGGTACTCAATCCGTCGGGGCTGCCAACCGCCAATCCTTTCAGCGGGAAAATGGGCATCAGCCCGCCTTTGCAGAACGCAGACTGCAGCATCAATGCCACCCATAACCCCGGCAGAGAATACAGAAAGAACAGAAAGAACGTCATGGCGCGGTCCAGTTTCGTATCCGGATGCAATGCCGACTGGATCCCCAACGGGATCGCCAGAAGATACGTCAGCAGAATCGCGATGATGTTCAAACGCAATGTCACAGGCAGACGTTCCATGATCAGCGTGGTCACGCTCCGGCCCTTATCCACGGCAACGGATGTCCCGAAGTCCCCATGTGCCGCCGCTTTCAGCCAGAGAAAAAAGCCAACCACAAGCGGTTTATCCATGTTCAATTTCTTTTCCAGGACCAGATTCCTGCCCACTTCTGACTTATCACCGGAAAGGACCCCGGCAGATCCGGCGCCGTCTTTCCCTGCGGCCCCGCCGGAAAGCATGGTGCTTTTCGCGGGATCACCGGGTGCCAGCCGCATCAGGGTATAACTGGTAAACAGGATGAGGAGCAAAGTGAATGCTCCCAGAGCCAATCTTTTGCATAAATACGGAAAAAACGGATCTTTCATTCTATTTTTTTCAATATCCTATTTGATTTTTTCAAAAAACAGTGCATATTAACACGCAAGCGGCGTCGTAGCTCAGTTGGATAGAGCGGTTCTCTCCTAAAGAACAGGCCCCCGGTTCAATTCCGGGCGACGTCACCATTCCGTTAATAGATTCCCATTTTCGAAAAAATCAAGTCCGTTTCCGTATTTTTTCCGAAGTTATTTCAAAAGAAGAACGGTGCAATGCCGCCATTATACCGGTCGGAATCCGCCAGGAGACGATCCCCGTCTTCCGCCAACGCAAGAAGTGTTTCCGGCAGTTTCGCTGTCAGAAGGGCGATATCCGGCGCGTATTCCTTGAGCGGAGTGGCATAGAACGTATCCTTGTTCTGTTTCTCACCGGGGAATCCATTTTTCGGCATATCGATGCGGTTCCGGTCATTGGCTGCAAACTTTTCTGCGATCCAGTTCCGGTAGATCCGGAATTCCGGAATATAACAGCCGATGAAGAGTTCATACACAAAACTGCGGCAGTAGGCATTTTCCGCATTGCCCTTGAGGACCGGTTCGAAATCCGGGTTCACGGGATGAGACTGTTTCATCCGTTCCAGAGCAGCGTGGAGTGAATATTCTTCGCGGACACCCAGCAGATCGGCTTCGTGCAGCATCATGTTTTCCAGAAGATCCATGTAATGCAGGATATGTTCCGGCTTTTCCGCGCCGCTGCGCCAGGCTTCGATCTGCAGCACAAGTGCCCCGGATGCAAAGACGGAAATACGGGATGCCGCCATCCGTGCCAGGTCGATGTAATCCCGTTTCGCGTATTCCGGCAGGGAATCGTAGGGGATCGCGGCGAGGGCACGCAAAAGCGGAGCCGCGGACGCAATGACAGCATTGAGTTGTCTGGTGACGTGGAGATGATTTTCCACCATCTGCAGATTCAGGTCGCACATGGCATGTTTCAGCGGATTGAAGATGTAATCGGAGAAGAAACAGCCGCGGGATGCCATGGTGAAATTCTGACGCCAGCCCACCGATGCGATCAGGGGGATCGCGTCACGCCAGAGCGGGGCAAGGACATCATACTGTTCTTTGACGGGATACCGTTTCATGCAGAATGTTTCCACGAATTGTTTGATATCGGCGTTTTTCTCGGCGGGATCCCAGGCGTTGGCGGCAAGATATTCCAGCATAAGGGTATCGGTATGGGAAGACTCCGGCCACAGCACGAATCCTTTGCACATGTTGTCCTGTTTGGCTGTCCGGATCCGGCGCAGAAGGATGTCATAATTCCCGCACATGGCGGTATTGGGTTCGAACGCGTGGAAGATCCCGAAGATCCAGGGGATTTTGCCCATGATGCCCCAGTTGGTGAAATTGTTGATCTCATCTATACTTTCCGAGGTATAATCCAGGATCAGCGTATTGTCCGGTTCCAGTTCGGCAGCAAGGGCCTGTACTTCCTCCGGACGCCAGTTACAGATGAAGTCCCAGGAGGCAAACAGGAGCGGCACATGGGGGTATTTGCTCCGGAGTTTCCGCACGATCCGCCGGTAGGTATACAGCTTCAGATTGTGATTGTCGGTCCGGTCGGCATAACAAAGCCGTTCCGCCAGTCCGATGGTGTGAAACATTTTGGGCTCACTGCCGCCATAATGTTCGATATGCGCTTCCGTGAGCTTGAAATACTGGTCCAGATACTTATCCTGCCGGATATCCCACACCAGACCGGAGGGGTTGGCGTAACCCTGGGATGCCTGGGGCATGAAATCGGGCTTGACTTCCGCAAGAAATTCCTTGGGAGTCATGCTGTACCAGTGGCTCATGGTCCCGGTATCCTCCGGATGGATCAGATCCCGTTCGAACGCGTATTGCAACAGATCTTTCCGCAGACGGCTGCGGACTTCCGCCGACCAGAAATTGGTCCGGTCGGCATAACTGCGGGAAGCGGTATCGTTGTGAGGATTCTTCCAGTCATCTTCCGGGACGATCTCGGGGAACGCCTTATGGAACAGGTCATCCATGCCGATCCGCAGCATGACCAGATTCATACGCTTTTTCAGGACCCAGTCGAATTCCCGTTTCCAGTCTTCCAGATCCCAGTGTTCCGCTTGAAAACGATGGAGTCCGCGGTGAGCAAAATAACGGAGTCCACGGTAATCGAAACGGGGTGCCTCTTTGCAGTCAAAGGAGTCCATGGGCAAAGCGGGAAGCTGTTTTTCCGGCAGGATGTCACAGTCCCAGAAATAAGAACATCCGCACTGTTCGAAGTAATCATAAACGGCATAAAGGAGCGAACGTTTTCTTGCACCGGCGAGGAGAAGGACTTTCCGGGAATCGAGCGTGAAACTTTTGATGGCATAATCGTCGGATTCCATACGGATCCCGAGGGAACCGATCTTGTTCCGGAGCATGAGTTCCCATACAAAATTGTGTTCGGCATCATTCCCGAAAACGAACAGATCACTGCCCCCGTCGTCCTGTGTGATGACTTCCGGTTCGAACCCGGTCAGTTTTTTTGCATAATCACGGAAGATCTCCGCCGCGATGGCAAAGATCCCGGCATTTTCCGGTATCAGAATTTTTTGCATGTGTACGCTCCTTATGGTTACAACAAAATATAGCACAGAATTTCTTCTGTGCTATGTTTATTCCGATTATTTTTTTATAAATACCGATTATTCATCGGCAAGCATATCCAGCCACAAAACGGCAGATTTGCGGGACTTTTCCGAGAAAGCAGGAGTATCCCGGATCATGCGGAATGTTTTGCGTGCATTCTCCAACCCCAGATAGTTACGATACTGGAATTCCCCCAGTTGCAGATAGATCTCTCCGGTATTGGCAAATTCCGCATGACGTTGGAAATACTTGTACTCATTGGCAGGATCTTTTACGCTTTTCGCTCTCGCACGGGCATACTGTGCCGTCAGGGCTTTCTCTTTTGCGGGAATGGCGGCATCGGCGAACGTACGTTCCGCGACGGCATAAATCGTTTCCATGGCGGGCGGATAACCGGCAGGCAAAGCCAGGACCAACCGGGAAGGCTGAACGGCTTTCATCCATGCTTCCCCGGATTCTTTTTCGTGTTCTTTCAGGAACGCCTGGATCTCCCGGAGCAGGTTCGCACACTGAACGCCACGCTTTTCCATTTCGTTCAAATCGGCAAGCAGAGCGCAGTTATCCCGGATGACAGCGAACCGGGCGTGTCCGTTGAGGGTGGGAGCGAGTGCATCATTGACGGCAACGATCTGCATCCGGACCTGTTTCAATTTATCCATATCGCGAAGCTGATGCTGATAAATATTCTCCAGTTTCCGGAGGTGGGCGATCTTCCCTGCGCCGTCGGCGGACTCCGCCATTTTATGCAGCAGGGCAGCCGCCTGATTGTATTTTGCTTTTCCTTCCGCGATCTTCCGCAGGGAATGAAGACAAATACTGCCGGCTGCACTCAACACATTTACGCGCTGTGCATCGTTCAGATCCAGTTTCAGCATCCGGTCGTACACCGCCGGAGTTTTGGCTGTCTCACCCGCGTTCCGGTAACACAGTATGATCCGTTCGTACGCCTGGATTTTTTCAGCGACAGAGGCTTCCGGCATGGCAATGATCTGTTCCATACAGTCACGGATCACGGGGTAAACGGAACGGTCCGGACGACGATGAACGTAATTCCCGGCGATCATGAGAACACGGATGCGGTCTTTCACCGTCTGATCGGCTTTTTTTCCGTACTCCAGACAGAGTGCGGCGGCTTGTTTGATGTTGCCGGATTTCACGGCTTCACCGGCGGCGCGGCGCACATCATCCACGGGCGCAGCGGCAAGAGAGATCCCGGCAAAAAGCAGGGCAAAAAGGAATGTATGTTTCATATTCAGTCACCTGTATCAATCCATATTGAGTTGTAAGATCTGGAATCCGGTGGGGGAATGCCATTGTCCGCCATTCCATGCCCCTTCGTTCCCCACAAACATGGCACCGATCTTGTTGCCCTGGGAAATGTTCACGCCGATCTCGGACAACGGGATCGTCACCAGCACAACGGCACCTTTGGCTGTCGGCTTCACTTTCGCCGTCCATTCCGGCGGATCATCCAACAATGTGGGCCCCTGTCCGGAATAAGTTCTTCCGTTATACATGAAGCACAGATGGTAATAGGAGCCGGCGGCACGCAATCCGCCATCGACAAACATTTCCACGCAGTTGCACCAGTCGAACGTGCCGGCGGTCATACCTTTATCCGGAAGCGCGTTCATCGCTTTGATGTTTTCCACGATACGGGGACTTTCAAACTCGAAAAGAAGATACAGGGATTCCCGGTTGTGACGGATCCGCACACGGGTCTTCTTTTCCGCCGGAACATCCGCCTGACGGACCACTTTGAATTCCGGGATCACGGCGGCATCTTTCCAGTCCGCATGATCCGGATCCAGCGCGGCGGGCACACCGGAAAGCAGCGGGACCTGCAGTGTTTCGATGGGCGGGAGCTTTTCGGCTTCCGCGATCAGCCGTTCCATACGGGCGGCATGACGCTGAATGAGTTCTTTTGAACCGGGATGCACGGCGGCGTTTTCAGCTTCTTTCAGCGTTTCACGGACGAACTTGGCGAGTTTTTTATCCACGATATAATGTTTCGCCGCGGAAATCGGGTTGTCATTCCAGAAACAGCCGGCGGAGTCATTGTTATAGACTTCCCCCAGTTTTTCGTAGTAACGGATCATCACATCCGCGGCTTCCCGGTACGCACGACGGCAGAATTCACGGCGTGTTTCCTTCACATCGATGGAGGGATCCCACATCAGACGGGAATACACCCAGAATTCAATGGCGGAAACGTCATATACGCCGCCCGGATCATGTCCGTCATTATCCCCGTAGACCACATCCAAATATGCAGTTTGGAGTTCGGGCAGATAATATTGGAGGTCTTTCTGCGCCACCTCGCTGATGGCATGATAGAATTGAGGCGTGGTATGACAAAGATAATATTCGTACAGACCGCGGACCGGATTGCCTGTTTTGCGGAAACTTTCCGCCTTGTCATGCCAGACTTTGTTCACGCTGTCGTCAAACACCGGTTTCTTGTGGTTCTTGATGTACGGACAATACATCGGGCCGCCGCCCTTCACTTTCACGGCGGGCGCGACTGCCGTAAAGAGATACGCCGCCGCCGCAATGGGTTTCACATGAGGAAACTTTTTCGTGAGATGATCGGAAACAGCATTGGAGAACAGGGCATACTGCGTGGAACGGAAGTTCGCATCTTCCGGTTTTACCACAGTGCCATCCGGCAGCTTGATGGGAGCCATACACAGTTCACACTCGCAGACGTCCCAGTTGTCGCCCAGTCCCAAATTGTAATTCGTTACTTTTTTCGGCTGACCTGCCACCAGTTTTTCGGCTTCTTCGCAGAAGGCTTTGATCGTTGCCGGATTCATGAAACAGAGCTGACAATCATGATACGTCACCCGTTTTCCCCTGACCAGTGGGAAATATTCGGGGTGAGTATCCTTGTATTTCAGCAGAAGTCCCAGTCCCAGTGTGCCGCCGATCTCATCCATACGGCCCACTTTCTTGAAAAATTGATAACGGTCCGGGAACATGTTTCCATCCAGAGGACGGGTAAAACAATTGAGAAGACGCGCCTGCCACACACTGTTTCCCGGGGAATGATTGGTCCAGAACCGGGCTCCGGTAAGCACTGGGACATCCACCAGGTTTTCCACCGTGTTTTTCAGGTCGGAGACCTTGCTGTAAATGGTTCCGCAACCCGTTTCCGCATCCCGCTCACGCACCCAGATGATATCCGTATTCTTTTCCAGGAAACGGTATACTCCGTTCAATACCCCTTTGGTACAGGCGGCATAGATGTAAATGGTATCACCGGACTCCCGGATGACGAATCCGTCAGAGTCACCAATCTTTTTCAGTGCATCCGGATCGGCGATCTTCCGGATCGCGGCGGAATGGGAAGGCGTTCCCAGCACGATCTTTGTTTTTGCTCCGGCAGGCGCGGCAAGGATAGGCAGTTTCGCCCCGGTGATCCTGCCGGTCCAAAGAGCCAGTTCTTCTGCAGCGTAAGTAAGCTGCACATGCGTTTTCTCCACCGGGAGCACGATCTCGGCAACCGGTTTTCCTTTCTCCACCACCATATTGGCGGCGGGGAGTGCCAACGGCAATGAGAATACCGCGGCACAAATTGCTCCGAACATTCTTTTGTTCATAAGGCAACCTTTCCTATTGATTCAAAATAAAAAACGACCTATTGGACCGCATCGCTTTAACGATACAGCATACTATATCACCATCAATGATTCCTGTCAAGCGGCATTTCATTTTTTTAGTAAAAAATATTCCCGGGACCGCTTGCAATCCTACGGACATTGTGTTATATTCCTGTCCGTGAGGTAAAAATATATTTTGCGGAGGTGCCGCATGTTTTCAAATGATCTTGCGTATTTTCATGATTCCACGATCCCGGAAGCTCTTTTCGGGGTGCCGGATCCTATCTTTTGTGTGATCCGCGAAGGACTTCTTTCCCGGAAAAAGATCCGGATCACACATTTGAGCGCAAATGAAGAAGTCGAACGGGAAATTTTCCCGGAGGTCGTGTTCCGGTGTTCAGATTGCTGGTATCTCAGTGCATATTGCTATCTCCGCCAGGAAGCGCGCACGTTCCGTCTTGACCGGATCACGAAAGCAGAACTGACCGGGAAAAAGGGGAAAAGTCACGGCATCGCGGAAGACTTCAAAAAGAATGGCGTTCCCTGGCTCCGGGAGCCTGAAATCAAAACACCTCTGCCGCCGTCGCCCGAATACGAAGCAAAGCAGAAACTCCGGAGCATTTCTTTCAATCTGGTATACTGTGCGGAACGGAATGACATGGAAGGTGTAAAAAAAGCATTGGCGGATGGAGCGGATATCAATTACCGTCACAGCGGGCATACGCCGCTGGTCGCAGCGGCATGGGGCGGCTATTTTGAAATGACAAAGTTCCTGTTGGAACAGGGGGCAGACCCGCTGCAATTGGCGGCAAGTTTCATGACCGCGCAGATCGCAACTGCTCACAGCGGAAACACCGACCTGCTGCGGTATCTTACGGAGGAACAGCCGAATCTTCCCGAAGCCCGGGATTGCAATGGCATGACAGCATTATCCTGGGCAGTTTACAGCGAAAAGAGCGAAAATGTGGCATACCTTCTTTCCCGCGGCGTGAATATCGAAAACATGAATCAGAAGAACGAACGTCCGCTCCATCTTGTTTTCCACTCCGCGATCCACGGGAATGACTGCGAAAAAATCCTGCGACTGCTCCTGGATCATCATGCGGAGATCGATCCCGTTGACCGTTCGGGCAGGACACCGCTTTTCCATGCCATACATTCCGGTTCTCCGGAAGGGATCCGCTTATTACTGGAACGCGGTGCTTCCCTCTCGGTATCGGACAAGTATGGTAACACTCCCCTGAATTACTTCTTCAAACGATACGATACGGGCGTATGCGAATACAGTTCCCCGCCCGATTTGCGCAAAATGAAAGAAACGGCACTGCCCATCCTGCAGGACCTGTGCCGTCATGGAGCGAATGTCAACACCATTGACAGAGAGGGCATCACCCCGCTCATGCTTGCACGGGGCGAGTTCTTTCATTTTCTTCTGAACTACGGAGCATCCTGTCATACCTGCGATTGCAATGGGAAAACGGTTGCCATGTACCATGCGGATTCCGTGGAAGAACTGAATATCCTGCTGAACGATCACGGCGTTGACTTTTATGAGGTGGATGCAAAAGGAAAAACGGTGCTGGAATATGCGCCGCCGGATCTGAAGGTGATCTCTTTTCTTCTGGATCATATCTTTTTCGATCTGAATAAAACCGATGAAATGGGCAATACGATCCTTCACCGGGCGGCGGAAAGCGGTAATTTGGAACTGGTCCGCTACCTGATGGAAAAGGGCGCGGAAGAAACGGAAAATGAGGAGGGGCTGACACCATTTGATCTTTACGCTGATTCCTGTATGAGCTTTGAAAATCTGGTAGTCTGCTCTTTTGAGGAATATTTCCGTGATCCGTCAAAAGATCACGGATGAGTTTGAGATAGTGATTTTTTTATCGAAACGATAATTTAAACTTGATTTTCTTTTTTTCTGTGCTATATTATGTTTTCTCCAAAATGGAGAACAATATCAACCAATCAACTGTCAACTGGTATTTAGGAGTCGAAGCATGAAAGTTTTTAACTTCAATGCAGGTCCGGCAACATTGCCGGCATCCGTCATGGAACGCGCACAAAAAGAATTCTGCGATTACAAAGGCAGCGGCTGCGGTATCATGGAGCACTCACACCGCCACAAACTGTTCGATGAGATCCTGGAACATGCCAATTCCAACATCCGCACGATCATGAACGTGCCGGAAAGTCATGCGATCGTGTATATTCAGGGTGGTGCCAGTATGCAGTTTGCGATGATCCCGATGAACCTGGCGATCCCGGGCAAGGTGATGCAGTTTGCCGATACGGGGACCTGGTCCTCCAAGGCACTGAAAGATGCCAAACTCTTCGGGGAATGTGAAGTGATCGCATCCAGCAAGGAAGACAAGTACACCTACATTCCGGATCCCGCTTCCATGAAGCCCTCCGCCGATGCCGCTTACTTCCACATCACTTCCAACAATACGATCTACGGTACACAGTACCAGAGCTTCCCGGAATCCCCCTGTCCCATGATCGCCGATATGTCCAGCGATATCATGTCCCGTCAGGTGGATGTCTCCAAATTCGGCATGATCTACGCCGGCGCCCAGAAGAACCTGGGGCCCAGCGGATTGGCTCTGGTCATCATGCGCAAGGACCTTGCGGAACGCACTCCTGCCAATGTGCCGACCATGCTCCGTTACTCCACCTACATCGACAGCAATTCTCTGCACAACACACCGCCGACCTTCGGCATTTACATGCTGTCCCTGGTGACGGATTGGGTGTTGGAACAGGGCGGTCTCGCTGCTGTGGAAGAGATCAACAACAAGAAAGCAGCGGCACTTTATGCCGGTATCGATGCTTCCGATGGATACTACTTCTCCCCCGTGCAGAAAGATTCCCGCTCCAAAATGAACGTGGTGTTCCGTCTTCCCAGCGAAGAACTGGAAGCCCAGTTCGTGAAGGAAGCAACCGCAGCCGGCATGATCGGGCTGAAGGGACATCGTTCCGCGGGCGGTATCCGCGCCAGCATTTACAATGCCATGCCCATGGAAGGCATCGAACGCCTTCTGGACTTCATGGCAGAGTTCAAAAAGAATAACTGAGATACAGCGTGACGACGGACCGCATGACATGTGACAACGTGTTCATGCGGAACATCATAAAAGCTGTTTTCGCATACCGGACGTTGTTTTCATTCTGCAATGTCCGGTTTGTGTGTTTTACCCTTATTAACGCAGGAGGTACACGATGTTGCAGCAATATTCCATCGTAAACGGCCGGATCGCACACAGTTCCGAAGGATCCACTCCGGTGGATGTGTATGTTCTTCCCACAGACGAAGAACGCACGCATCTGATCGAGGATCTGGGCATTGACGAGCATACATTGCGATCGGCGGGCGACCCTGACGAAACTCCGCGTATTGAGTTCGATCCGCCGTACATCGCCATCATTCTCAAGTATCCGAAGAATTACTCCGCAGACGATAATTTCCTGTTCCGGGTGAAGTCCATGGGTATCTTCCTGTTTCCGGACCGGGTGGTGGTGGTCGTGGATGAAAATGTACCTCTCTTTCTCGGCAAGATCGCGGCGAACGTGCATACGGTGCAGGATGTTGTACTGCGTCTTCTTATGCAGGCGATCCGGCACTTTGAAAGTCATCTGCGCGTGATCAACATGTGCAGTGATGAGATCGAAAATGAACTGGTGGAATCCAAAGACAACAAGAGTCTGCTGGATATGTTCACGCTGGAAAAAGGACTGGTGTATTACGTCAATGCGTTGAGTGGGAACCGTCGTGTACTGGAACGGATCCGTGCCAGTGCGGCGAAGTTCAATTTCACAGAGGAAAACATCGAACTGCTGGAAGACCTGCAAGTGGAAAACAGCCAGTTCCTGGATCAGGCATTGATCAATTCCCAGGTGCTTTCCGGTCTGATGGATGCCCGGGCATCCATTATCAATAACAATCTGAATGTGATGATGAAGAACATGAACGCCATCGTGATCGCGGTGGCAGTGCCCACGTTTTTCACCGGCGTCTTCGGCATGTCCGAATTTTCCATGATGACCGGGGAATACTGGTACCTGGCCTATCCGCTGTTTGTCGCCATGATGATGGCTCTGGGGCTCTTCGCATTCTGGCTGATCAAAAAATTGGAACGTCATTGAGGAAGGAACCGGTCTTATGAAACGGGCGGAACTGGAACAGATCTTATCACGGTATGGTATCGCCCCCAGTAAGGCATTGGGGCAGAACTTCCTCACGGACGAAAATTTTCTGGATTACATCGCCCGGGAAGCGGATCCGAAAGCGGGGGAACATATTCTGGAAGTGGGACCCGGTCTGGGCGTTCTCACCACCCGTCTTCTGGCATCAGGCGCGGATCTCGCGGCGGTGGAACTGGACCGCAAACTGGCGGCTTATCTGCGGATCTCACTTGTCCCACGCGGCTTGCGTCTGATCGAAGGCGATGCCTGCAAAGTGGATATCCCCGCCATCTTCAACGGAGAGGATTTCCGCCTCATTTCCAATCTGCCCTATTCCGCCGGAACGGTCATCCTGGCGAACATGCTCACCATGGAAAATCCGCCCACCGATATGATCGTGCTCCTGCAGAAGGAAGTAGGTTTCCGCTTCGCCGCACAGCCCGGCACCGAAGATTACGGCGCGCTCACCGTCCGTATGCAGGCTGCCTATGACGTGGAAATACTCAAAGGGTCGGTACCCCCCGAACTCTTCTATCCCCGGCCGGAAGTCGATTCCGCACTGGTCCGCTTCAAACGGAAAACACCCGTGGCATCCCGGGAGTTCCGCAAATTCTTCGGGCAATTCGTCCGCACGGCATTTGCCCACCGCCGGAAAAAGATGTACCGTCAGCTGACCGCAGTGGCGGATCCGGAGAAACTTGCCGCCGCCATGGAACACCAGAATGTGGATATGGATGTCCGTGCGGAACGGGTGACAGTTTCCCAATTCCTGGCGATGGCGGAAGAAATCTTTTCCTCTGTGACAGAAAAACGGTAAGAGTATCGTTTTTTCCATTGTTTTGTATCGAAAATTCCATTGTAAATTTTTCTTTTTTGCGTATAATATATTATATGCGCGGAAACGTGTTGCATTGATCGAGGTGTGTATTTTTTTCACAAATACGCAGGTTTATCCCGGTACGATACAATGGAGAATGATGAAATGAGAATTGCGGAAAGACAAAATTTTACGCTGATCGAACTGCTGGTTGTTATAGCCATCATCGCGATTTTGGCGGGGATGCTTCTCCCTGCGTTGAGTCATGCGAAAAATTACGCCACCAGTGCATCCTGTATCGCCAATCTGAAACAGATCGGCATGATCTCACAGGCGTATTTCGCCGATAACAAGGACATGTTTATCCCGTACCCCGGGGCAAGTGGAAGCGGGGAAGGCAAATGCAAACTGATTTCCGGAACCGCCCGCAACTACAAGCGGGTGAAAGGGGTGTATCAATCTCTGGAAGTCACACCATCTCAACAGGGACAGGCCCGGACCGGCAGTATCTATCATCCGCTGTTCATGGGATATAACAAGGGCGATTACTCTCTGGCATATTGTCCGGCGGACAAACGTCCGGATCTCGCCCCCGCCTGTTATGCGGAAAAGCAGTCCTACGGTTATCTCTACGACAAACTGGGCTATTCTTACGGAATCAAAGGAATCAAAAACCTGGTACGCCCCTCGGATCAGTTCATGATCGCAGAAAATTCCAATCCGATCAATTGGGGCACGATCAGCAAATCAACGATCACAGCAACCGCAGCCGGTCACTGGTACGTCTTTGAAAATCCGTTCCAGGCCCGTATGAAACCCCACGGTGAGACCTATTGTTTTGTGTATGTAGATGGACACACGGCATCCATTTCCTTCAAAAAGGCACGGACCATGACCGCCAGTTTCAATGGCAGACAAAAATAATAAACATAAGGATCCGGTATGAAGAAAAAAATTCATTTCACGCTAATCGAACTGCCCGTCGTTACTTCACATTTCTGCTGTGATTGGCTGCTGGGACTGAAAAAAAGCAAGGGAAAGAGAATGTTTTCTTCACCTGCTCGTGAGCAGGTGAAGCTGTACAGCTTCACCTTAATCGAACTGCTGGTGATTCGTAATAAACATCTATGCTTATCTGAAAATAAAAATAACACCTCCTTACGCCCGGACGGGCGCACTTCACGTTTGCCGCAGGCAAACTCTTAAC
>JAZNVL010000028.1:0-27980 GCA_045592785.1 Victivallales bacterium
TCACCTTCTTGAGCATTTCCTTCCAGTCGGTGAAGAGATTCTTTTTCGGCACGCCCCAGGTTTCGTGCATGATGTCGAGACGTTCCGGCTTGATATCCACGCCGGCGACGATCTCCACTTCCGGGATGTTCTTGTAAGCATCCAGGTGGGTCTGACTGATCCCGCCGCATCCGATGATGGCGATACGGAATTTCTTACCGGTGTAAGCCGCCTTCTTTTCTTCCATTTTTGTGGAAACACTCTCTGCCATAGTTCTGTTCCTTCTGTTTATTTTTATGATTTCAAGTTCTGATCTTGCATCAACAATACGACCGCAGCCGCCTGGATCGCCTGACATTTCCCGACCGCATCCAATCCTTCCGCCGTCTTGGCTTTGATGGATACCCGGCTGATGTCAGTACGGAGCAAACCTGCCAGGGATTCGCGCATGACGGAAATATAAGGTGCGAGCCGGGGTTCCTGCGCCTGGATCGTCATATCCAGATTCACCACATGCCATCCCTGAAATGCCGGGTGTTCCAGCACGGAGGAGAGCAACATACGGCTGTCGGCATCCTTGTACGCCGGGTCCGTATCGGGGAAAAAGTGTCCGATATCGCCCAACGCCAATGCGCCGAGCAGAGCATCGATAACGGCATGAAGCGGTGCGTCCGCATCGCTGTGTCCCAGGAGCCCGCCCAAATGACACGGGATCCTGCATCCGCAAAGGAAGAGATCCCGGTCCGGATCGAACCGGTGAATATCATTACCGAATCCTATGCGCATAGAATCCATGCGGTAACTCCTCCGGGATCAGGTTTTAATTTGTACCGTCGGTTCTGCGCGGGACGGTGATCCCGGCGTTGGTCTGGATCCAGTGTTCGTATTCCTGCAGGACGAGCATTTTCTTTTCCTGAAGGAACATATCGCGGATCTGGGGATTTGATTTGAAGGGAGCCAGTTCTTCCGGAGTTGCAGGTGTGCGCTTATCCATGAAGATCATGACTTCCACCCCGTTCTGTGCGCGGGAGACGGAAAGTTTGCCGGCTTCGGTATCGAAGAGGATACCGCGGAGCATGGCGGTATTGGGATTGCTTTCCAGCATGAACCGGGAGACATCGGCGGGGAACGCCATCACATTGGCATGATGCTTCTTTGCCAGGGCTTCCAGTTCTTTGGCGGGATCTTTGGCTTTTGCCATATCATCCCGGAAATTTTTGGCGAACACGGGAACCAGTTCTTTCGCCTTTTCCACGCGGAACAGGATCTCCGTACGTTCCGCAGCTTCTTCGAACGTGGTATCCGTTTTCACGTCTCGTTTGGTCAGCATGACGATGTAAGAACCTTTTTCGCCCTTGACCACATTGGTGACGGAACCGGCATTTTTAAGAGATGACAGGGCGAACAGGGGATCCACTTCCAGCGTTTTGACATCGGCGATGGTTTCTTCGGTGACATCTTTCACGTCCTGCACGGGGAGCCCGGCTTCTTTCGCGAGAGCGCGGAATGCGGCTTCCGGATTTGCGGCGTATTCTTCGCCTTTGCGGGCTTCCTGCAGTTTGGCACGGAATGCTTTGATGGCGTTATCTGCGCCGGTGGTATCGGCGGCGGCGAGTTTCTTTTCGATCTCCGCTTTCACGACATCGAACGCTTTCACCTTGCCGTCCTTATCTTTGAACTCATCCTGATTGGCATCGTAATACGCTTTGACTTTTTCGGGCGCGATCACGGCTTTGTAATTGGCATTCATCGCCATGACGACCGCGCCGGAGAACGTGGGCGGAGGAAGCAGATTTTCTTTATTTGCTTCGAAGAACGCTTTGAGTTCTTCCTGTTCCACCTTGACTTCACCGGTGAGCGTACCGGGGATAAACTGAACGAAACGGAAGGAGAATTTTTCCATTTTTTCATTCATCATGGATTCATATTCGCTGTCGGAAAGAGTCACGTTTGCACATACGATCTCATTGACTTTTTCCGCACGCACCACTTCACGGACGGCATCTTCGTAGTCGGTGACGGCATAGCCCATGGGTTCCAGGTGCTTCCGGACGAAGTTTTCGTATTCTTCCACGGAGAATTTCCCATCTTTCTGGAACATGGGGAGTGTGCGGATCATATCGGAAAGCTCTTTATCGGAGACATTGGCGCCCATTTTATCCGCCGCTTTTTTGCGGACCGCAAACAGGAAAGCCTGTTCTTCGGGGATCTCAACCCCACCGTACATCAGGGAAAGCTGACGCATGGCGGCACGGACCTCGCCGTAAGTGACGGGCTGATCGAAGAACAGACCGTACTGACTTTTATCCCCGGTGCTTCTGCCGAAGAAGAGAGAGCCATCCACGCCCGGTGTGAAGAACCAGACGAAAGAAACGATAATGACGGCTGTGAAAATACCAAACAACACTTTACTGTGTTTGACGAGGACGACGTTCATCTTTTGAATGATCATAAGATAACCTTTTACTGCTCTGTTATGTTCAATACTAAATTTTTACGGGTAAATATTGTGATAATGTAGTCCCGATTTTGCAATATGCAAATACCGGAATCAAAAAAATATCACAAAAAAGCACTTTTTTTCAATTTTTTGCCGCTTTATGCGCCATTTCCAACGGTTACTCCTTTGCATTTCTCATTTTTCTGTGATACATTATCCGAAATATTACAACGGAGCAACAGACTTTATGCAGGATATGACAACGGTGTTCATGAACGGCATTGCGCAGGGCCACGGGTATGCGATCCCGGCGGTATTGTGCGCGTTCTGCATCTTCTTCGCGATGGGAAATGCACTGCTGCGTTTGCTCCGGCTGCCCGCGATGATCTTTCCCGCGATCATTGCCGGGATGAATCTTGCCGCTATCATTCTGTTGGGCTGTATGACACTCTTCCCCGGCAGCAACACGCCATCGGTCGCAGGTGGTGTCCTTTTTCTCTGCGGGATCGCCGCTCTCTTTGCGGGGAAATATCCGTCCCTCAAAACCGTAAAAGAAAATTTGCGGCTTCTTCTCATGCCGGCGATCCTCTTCGCCGTATTCTTCCCGCTCTTCACCGCGATCCCATCCGGATGGGATGAGTGTGTTTATCAGGTCGCGGTACCTTACCGGTGGATGCAGGACGGTGCCCTGACAGTCTATCGGGATCTGCCTTATTCCGGCTTTCCCGCACTGCCGCAGATCCTGTATGTGCCACTGTTGTATTCCGGCGGAACGCTGGCGGTGAAATTGTTTTACGGCGGGTGCATGTTCCTCTTCCTGACGGGCATTGCTCTGCTCGCAAGGAAAATGCCGCGCTCCGGACAAATCCTGCTTCTGCTCACGCTCATTTCCGCTCATACCGTCCAATTCGTGTTCCGGGATATTTACGCAGAACCCTTTTTCGCTCTGAATGTGACGGCAGGACTCCTTCTGCTGCAACGGGACCGTTCCAAACGGGCGGCGATCCTCTGCGGGCTGCTTGCGGGCGGGATCACGGCGGTAAAACTTTCCGGTGCATTGATCGCCTTCTGTTTTCTGCTGACCGCGTTCTTTATGGTACGCAAAGAAGAACGACTGCGTTTCGCGCTCATATTCTGCATCACGGCAGCGGTATTTTCGCTCCCGTTCTATCTGCGCCCCTGGGTGATCACGGGCAATCCGTTTTACCCGTACCTGGGGGGGAGCGCCATGTCCCGTTTCCATCACGCACTGGGAGCGGAAAAATTCGGGTTTGAGAATCCCGTCATCGGGTTCCTTTCTTCCTTCGGCGCACTGACGTTGCCGGGCAGATATAAATACTTTGACGGCTCTTTCGGGCTCGCATTCCTTTTCTGGGGATTGCTGATCATCGGTTATCTTCTGCTGCTGTTCCGCAGAAAACGATACCGTCAGACCGTTTATTTTCTGCCTTTCGCCGTATTTTATGCCGGGTGGTTCCTCTCTTCGCCCCAGGCTCGATTCCTGATCGGCGGACTGCCCTTTATCCTGTTTGCCGTCTTCCGTGCGTACCGGCTTCTTCCGTACCGCGGACGTCGGATCTTCTGCGTGATCATTGCGGCCGGGATGATCGTTTCGGTGTGGGAGGCCCATATCGGACGACGTGTATACCTGGACGGAAAACAGTTGTTCACCGGAAACAGCAAGACCATGCTGGATCTTTTTTACGGAAGAACGGGTGACGATTATCTGCCGGCATGTACTCTGTTGCGGGAGATCGCACCGGAAGAGAAGATCCTTCTGCTGTTTGAAGAACGTACGTTGGCCATGCCACGCAATGCGGAGATCGGCACGCCGTTGTTCCAGGAAAAATACTTCACGAATGGCGATTACAGTCCGGCAGCAGTGGAACAGGAGATCCGCAAACACAAGATCAAAGCGGTCTACCTCCGTCTGCCGCAAAACAACCCGGATCTTCTGGAGGAAACCCTTGCACGCTACCCGCTATTCCGGGATTCCCTTTCCGCGTTGACAGCGCAGGGAAAATGCCGTTGCAAAACGGTTACGCGTCACAGTCAGATATTTTATTTCCGCTGAAAAAAGTAAGAGGTTCGGATTTCCGAAAAAATTTTCCGATTTTTTTGGGTCATATCGCGTTTTTACTATTGAAAAATAAGGAAATGAATGATATTTTAATAAATCGTTTTTTTCGGTAAGTAGAAACAGCAACAGAAGGACGGGCGAAGGATATCATGGAAATCCTGCGTTTTGAAAACATTACGAAACGGTACGGCAATAATACCGTACTGGACAATGTTTCGCTCTCGATCAATTCGGGCGAAGTGTTTTCCCTGCTCGGTCCCAGCGGCTGCGGCAAGACCACCCTTCTGCGGATATGCGGAGGTTTCGAACCGCCTGACGCCGGACGTGTCGTACTGGACGGTGTAGACATCACGGATACACCGGCAAACAAGCGTGAAGTGCGTACCGTATTTCAGAACTATGCGCTCTTCCCTCACATGAGTGTGTGGGAAAACATCGCATTCGGGCTGAAAGCCACCGGCGCCTCCCCCAAAGAAATTGCGGAAAAAGTACCGCAGTATCTGGATCTGGTCCAGCTGGGCGGATACGAAAACCGGAAACCGGGACAGCTTTCCGGCGGTCAGAGACAGCGCGTTGCCATTGCCCGTGCCCTGGTGACCAAGCCGAAAGTGCTGCTGCTGGATGAACCGCTGGCTGCATTGGACCTGAAACTCCGTCAGCGGATGTTGATCGAACTGGATACCATTCATGACGATGTGGGGATCACCTTCATTTTCGTAACTCACGACCAGCAGGAAGCCATGAGTATCAGCGATCATATCGCCGTACTCCAGGCTGGCAAAATCGAACAGATCGGAACGCCGGAACAGCTTTACGAAGCGCCCCGGACCAGTTTCGTCGCCGCGTTCATCGGTGATACCAACTTCTTCGAAGGACATGTGCGCAGTATCGACAACGATTACTGTCAGCTGGAAATCGAAGACTTCCCCGTCCTGCGGCTTTATAACGACAAAAAAGTACAAGTCGGACAGAAACTTCACGTCAGCATCCGGCCGGAAAAGTTCATGATCTCCCTGAACAAGCCGGAGCAGACCGATACCAACACCAACCTTTTACATGGAGAAGTGGAAGAAGTCATTTACCAGGGCGCACACACCCGATACTGGGTCCGCGTTCAGGATTGGCGTATTTCAGTCATCAAACAGCACTACGGATACGCGCTGGATGAGCGAAGTATCAAGTGGGGCGACCACGTTTGGCTGAAATTCGGGGCGGATAACGCCTATATGCTTGACAGTTACGCGGAGGACGATGAAAAATTGCTCGCCCTCCCCGATCTCTGATCAAGGATCCCTGCCAATGAAAATAAGACGTGTCTTCTCCAATAATTTCTTCGTAGGTCTGCCATCTTTCGTATGGCTCCTTATCTTCTACGCACTCCCCGTATTCATCGTGTTCCTGCTGGCGTTCAAGCCGGTGGACCCGTATGGCGGCATCGGTTCCGGGTGGACTCTTGACACCATCCGCAGTCTCGGCGTGCCCAGTTATCCCTCCATCATCTGGCGGACGTTCTGGCAGGGGGTGGTGGCGACCTTCGTCTGTGTCGCTGTCTCGGTCCCCATCAGCTACGTCCTCGCCCGGTGCTCCAATGCAAAATGGAAAAACCTGGTGATGCTGCTGATCGTGGTCCCGTTCTGGACCAACTTCCTCATCCGCATTTATGCGTGGAAAGTTTTCCTGCATCCTGACGGATTCTTCAAACATCTGCTGGTGCTCATCGGTCTGGCGGAGCCCGATACCATGCTCCTGTATAACCAGTGGGCAGTCCTCACGGTCATGATCTACACCTACATCCCCTTTGCCGTCCTGCCCATCTATGCCGTGGCGGAAAAGTTTGACTTCTCCCTTCTGGATGCAGCGAAAGACCTGGGCGCGAGTTCCTTCTGTGCATTCCGCAGGGTGTTTCTCCCCGGGATCTCCAAAGGGATCTGGACCGCAATCATGGTGGTGCTGATCCCCGCATTCGGGGCGTATCTCATCCCCACTCTCGTGGGCGGTCCCGGCAGTGAACTGCTGGGTGACAAGATCGCGCAGCGGGTATTCGTTGACCGGAATCTGCCCCATGCCAGTGCGTTGTCCGCACTCCTCATGCTGGCGGTATTCGTCCCGCTGCTGGTGGGACAATATGTAAAGAAACTGCAGGAACGCAAGCAAGGGAAAGGAGGGAATCCGAAATGAAACGCAAATGCAATCATCACAGCCGGTTCCCCCTGTTCGTCACGCTGCTGACCCTGATTTTCTTGTATACGCCGCTGATCATGGTGGGCGTGGCATCCTTCAATTCCAGTAAATTCGGCGGAAAATGGCAGGGATTCACGTTCCGGTGGTACGAACAACTCTTTCAGGAAGCAAAGATCTGGGAAGCACTCTGCAATACCCTGATCGTTGCCGTGATCGCGACCGTTATTTCCACTGTCCTCGGAACATTGAGCGCACTGGTCCTCTACCGGACGAAAAACCGGTTGAAGGGGATCTATTCGGCACTGGTCCATACGCCGCTGGTGGTCCCGGACATCCTCATGGGTATCGGACTGCTCCTGCTGTTCGTGATCGTGATCTCGGCATGTGATTCCATATTGAAACCGTTGTTCGGGATCGAAATCGGACTGGGCATGACGACGATCATCATTGCCCACATCACGTTCTGTATGAGTTACGTCGCCATGGTCGTTCTGGGCAGATTGCAGGAATTTGACAGATCCGTGGTGGAAGCCGCTCAAGACCTGGGCGCAAGCGGATTGTATACCTTCTTCCATGTGACATTGCCCATTATCCTGCCCGGGATCATCGCGGGGGCACTCTTCGCATTCACGCTTTCGATCGACGACTTTGTGATCACATTCTTTGTCAAGGGAGCCGGGGATACCACTCTCCCCATCTACATTGAAAGTGCCATGAAGAAAGGACGGAAACTGCCGTTGCTCAACGCGCTCTCCGTCCTTTTCATCGTGTTCACCTTTGTTATCGTTTTTGTCACACAAAAATTCTTAACCAAAGAAACGGAGAACAAAAAATGAAAAAAATTCTCTCCCTCCTCCCCGTCCTGCTTCTGGCAGTCATGGTCCTCGGAACCGCTGGATGCAGCAAGAAAAACGTCCTGCATGTATATTGTTGGGAAGACTACATTGCAGAAGATCTGCTCAAACAGTTTGAACAGGAAAACAACTGCATTGTGCAAGTCGATATCTTCCCCTCCAATGAAGCGATGTATGCCAAGATCAAAGCCGGTGCCGCCGGATATGACCTGATCGTGCCCTCCGCTTACATGGCGAAACTCATGGACGAACAGCAGATGCTGGAAAAGATCGACCTCAACAAACTGCCCACCTTCAAGCAGTTCTATGATAACCAGTACGATGTCATCGCGCTGGATAAGACTCACGATTACTCCATCCCCTATTTCATCAGTTTCACCGGGATCGGATATGATTCCTCCCAAGTCACCGATTTCAAACCCACATGGCGCATGTTCGAACGGGAAGACCTCAAAGGGAAACTCTCCCTCCTCGATGACCAGCGCGAAGTCATCGGCTGCGCGCTCAAAACCCTCGGGTTTGACGTGAACACCACCAATCAGGATGAGATCGATCAGGCAGTCGCTCTCGCAAGAAAATGGAAAGAAAATATCGCCAAGTTCGGCGTCGATGACAGCCGCGCTTCTCTCGCACAGGGCGAATTCTTCCTCATTCAGACTTACAGCGGTGACCTGCTCCAGTATGCCGTGGATAACCCCAATCTCAAATTCGTGATCCCGGAAGAAGGGACCACCGCCACCTTCGATACCCTCGTCATCATGAAGGACAGCACGAACAAAGATCTGGCTTACAAGTTCATGGACTTCCTCTACCGGACCGAAAATGCGGTCGCCAACATGGATGAGATCTATTACCGCATGGCGCACAAGGAAGCCGTGAAACTGGTCTCCGAAGACATCCGTGACAATCCCGTGTTCAATATCCCGGAATCCATGTTCGAAAAATGCAGTATCCTTCGCGACATGGGCAAAGACAAAGTCAAATTCGACAGAGCCTGGGACGAAATCAAAAAGTGACCCCTTTAAAAACACAGCGGCAGCGAATGTCACTGATCGTCTACCGAAACAGGAAACCCGGTCCCCACTGAGAATCCTGCCGACTTTCAGAAACACACGCTGCCGCAGTGTTGCTTTACTATTATTACACCGTAACTCCCCCTAAACTTACACCAATTACAAAAAAATGCACTATTTTTTCTGTTGTACGCTGAAAAATGTTTCACAAAATGACTGCGTCACCCTGGATAAGGAAGAGGCGCAACACCTGTTCCGGATCCTCCGGGCACAGGTCGGCGACCGCGTGGGACTCATGGATGGCGAAGGCACACGCGCCACCGCCGTCGTGACAGAAGAAAAAACACTCGCCATTGAAACCATACAGTCCTTCCCCAGCCCCCCGCTGCGACTCCATCTTTACGTCGCCGCACCACGGAAACAGAAGATGGAACAGCTCCTCAAACAGGCAACGGAACTGGGCGTATGGCGCGTTGTCACCATACAGTGTCAACGTTCGGTGGCTCTCCCCTCCGGAGAACGGATCGCGAAACGGGTCCCCGATCTCCTTGCCGAAGCGTGCAAGCAATCCGGCAATCCCTTCCTGCCCATCATGGAAGACCCCGTAAAATTCTCCGACGCACTTCAGGATGCAGCGGAAAAATGTCAGAACAATTTCTTCGGTGATCCCGCCATCGACGGAAACGCAGACCCGCTTACGGGCGATGTGGGATATTTTGTGGGACCGGAAGGCGGATTCTCTCCCGAAGAAATACAAGCCATGCGGGATGCCGGGTTCCGCCCGTTGCGCATCGGACACTGGATCCTCCGTGTGGAAACTGCCGCCACTGCCGGACTGGCTGTCCTCGCTGCAAAAGAAGCCGTTTCCTGACCTCCCTTTTCCCTTTCAGACTGGATCAATAATACCAGGTGGAAAGCATATTCTGCTGTTTTTGCGGCAGCTTGGCACTGCTCCATGTGGCTGTATAAGTAACATTGTCATAATGCTTTTGCAGGGTATAACCATTCATGCTGGAAACATGACCATCCAGCCAGCCCATGTTGACCGTTTTGCTGTGTCTGCCCTGCCGGACATCACTGATATGCCGGGTGATCCCCGCACCGCCGAAATTGTATCCGGGCTGAACCACGAATTTTCCATACGGGATGCTTGTATTTTGTGCAGAATATGACCGGGTCATTTCGTTGATATAGCATTTTCTGGCAGGCCGTTTCACCTTCTGGATCACGCGGATCTGATGTCCGAAATTGGTCTTGGTGATGACCTTGCCCGAATGACTTTTTGTGATCACAACGACCCATCCGGTCTCATATTGTGCAAGCCGGTAAGTCCCGAAGAAGTTAAAATTTTTCGGATAATTGTAATTCATATCCGTCGTCTAGCTGATTCAATAATAATAGCAGCCGAGAAAATCGTTTCGTCTCTGCGCAGCACTTCCATTGCGATAGTTCGCCGGCTTATTCACGTCTACATAATGTTTATACTGGACGTAACCATTCATGCTGGAAACATGTCCATCCAGCCAACCCTGATTCACCGTCTTGTTGTGGCGTCCCTGACGCAGGTCCCACAAATGCTTGCCCTGATTCAGTGTCATAAAACGGGAAGAAGCAGAAGGATTGATACCGGGATTGGCTACAAACTGACCATAAGGCACATACAAACTGGTATTGACCGCATAGGTGAATTCGTTGATGTAACATTTCCGGGCAGGACGTTTCACACGCTGAATGTATGTCGCATATTTCAACTGTTGGGCGTTATCAAATTTGTTTGTAACAGTTTTCCCGCCTGCGCTTATCAAATTGATACTCCCTTTGGTTTCGCTTCCCGTACCATAATATGCCAACGAATAATGACCATCCAGATTCCCGATCCGGTAATTGTAACCGCTTACATCGCCCTGGCTGTTCTGGGTTTTCGCAGCAGGACAGAAAATGATATCCGAACTGCGATTTTTTACAAACGGGATATTACTCGCATTGCACAGCAGCTCCATTCCGGAGATCCCTTCTCTTTTGACAGCGGCTTGTGAAGTCTTTGTGGCGGAATTATAAGATGCCATATCAGCAAACATATAGTAGTTCACCGTACTTGTCACGATCAGTCCGTCGTAATTGGTCGTATAATTGCTGAACATCATCAGGATCTGCTTCATGTTGTTGGTACAGCTGATCTTTTGTCCCGCTGCCTTTGCCTTGTTCAAACTGGGGAACAGCATCGCCGCAAGAATGGCGATGATGGCGATCACAATCAGAAGTTCGATCAACGTAAAATGCCGTTCGGCACTCAATTTCTTACATTTTCCGGGCAGGATTTTCATCTTCAGTATTCTCCTTGTATTTTTTGTTTTTCTACATTATACTCGTAATTTTGATTTTTACAATAGAGAAAAGGCGCAAAATACATGAGGATTCCGCTATTTTTTGAAAAAAAATTGGAAAACAGACGGAAACGGACGGAAACAGACGATAACAGACAAATAAAAAAACGGACCATCCGTTGAAGTCCGTTGAAGTCCGTTGAAGTCCGTTAAAGTCCGTTGAAGTGTCAGTTATGACCGAAAGTGAAAATGGCGGAGAAAAGGGGATTCGAACCCCTGAACGGGAAACCCCGTTAACGGTTTTCGAGACCGCCGCCTTCGACCACTCAGCCATCTCTCCGCGTGTATAGAGTATACTTTACAGCCAAAATAAAAATTTTCAAGAGAAACATCAGAAAAAATTTGATTCTTTTTCAAACGTGTAGTATATTATAAGATAGTTTTTTTCTAAAAACCAATTTACAGATTGTGTGAAAGGAGAACGCGTACCTGAAATGGAAACGAAACGGAAAGTATTCCGCTGCGATATCCGCAGCGAAGAATGCAAAGGTTGTGAACGCTGCACACTGGCTTGTCCCCGCGGCGTCCTGAAGATGGGGACCGAACTCAATCAAATGAGTTTTCCCTATGTGAAATACAGTGGTGAAGGCTGCATCGGCTGCGGTGCATGTTTCTACACATGTCCGGAACCCGGCGCGATCACCATTGTGGAAATTGTGGAGGATTGAAATGGCAAAGACAAATAAGATCCTGCTCAAAGGAAATGAAGCGGTCGTATACGGTGCATTGCTCGCCGGATGCGAATGTTATTTCGGTTATCCCATCACACCCGCCAGCGAAATCGCGCACGCATCCGCACGGATGTTCCCGCTCCTGGGACGCGTTTTCATTCAGGCGGAATGTGAGATCGCATCCATCAACATGGTGTACGGTGCGGCTGCTGCCGGACGGCGTGCCATGACAGCTTCCTCCGGGTTGGGTATCAGCTTGAAACAGGAAGGTGTTTCCTACATCGCAGGCGCGGAACTTCCCGCTGTGATCGTGGACGTGATGCGCGGTGGTCCCGGGCTGGGCAATATCGCGCCGGAACAGTCTGACTACAATCAGATTACCAAAGGCGGCGGACATGGTGGATACAAGTGTATCGTGCTTGCCCCCGGTTCCGTACAGGAAATGTGCGACCTGACCATGCTGGCTTTCGATCTGGCAGATGAATACCGGACCCCGGTTTATGTTCTGGCGGACGGCGTGATCGGTCAGATGATGGAAAAACTGGAACTGCCGGAACCCCGCGGACGTCGTGCGCCGCAGGACTGGGCACTTGCCAGAGAAAACAAGACTCCGAACTGCATCAGCTCCATCTATATGGATACAGCAGACCTGGAAGCCGTCAATCTGCGTCTCAATGCCAAGTATGATGTGATCCGCGAAAAAGAACAGCGTGCTGAAGAATACTGTGTGGAAGATGCCAAAATGGTATTCGTGGCGTACGGGATCTCCTCCCGTATGTGCCGGTCCGCAGTGGATGAACTCCGCGCCGCCGGTTACAAAGTGGGCTTGATCCGCCCGCAGACTCTGTTCCCGTTCCCCGAAAAAGCATTGAACAAGGCTCTCGCCAACGGTACGGAAGCGTTCTGTGCGGTGGAAATGAGCAACGGCCAGATGATCGATGATGTGAAACTGGCGATCGAATGTAAGAAACCGGTTCATCTGATCAACCGGATGGGCGGATATGTTCCCAGTGTGGAAGAGATCGTCGCAAAAGCAAAGGCGATCCTGGATGGAGGTGAATCCAAATGAAAGAAGTCGTGAAATTTTCCCGTCCGGACGGATTCTTCAAACGTTTTGACCGCCGGCCCGGTCCGATCAAAACAAACATGCACTATTGTCCGGGTTGCGGACACGGGATCCTGCACAAACTCATTGCGGAAGCAGTGGCGGATCTGGGTCTGAAAGACCGCGCTGTTCTGGTCTGTCCCGTGGGCTGCTCCGTGTTTGCTTACTACTACTTTGATTTCCACAGTGTGGAATGTGCCCATGGCCGTGCACCTGCCGTGGCAACTGCCATTACCCGCGCCGATCCCGAAAACGTGGTCATCGGTTATCAGGGTGACGGCGACCTGGCATCCATCGGGTTCAATCAGATCCTGCAGGCGGCGAACCGCGGTGAAAACATGTGCGTGTTCTTCGTCAACAACGCGATCTACGGTATGACCGGCGGTCAGATGGCTCCCACGTCTCTCCCCGGCCAGAAGACCCAGACCTCTCCCTGCGGCAGAAACACCGCCGAAACGGGTTATCCCATGCGTGTGGCGGAAATGATCTCTCAATTCCAGGCACCGGTGTATGTGGAACGTTGTGCATTGAGCACCACCAAGAACATCATGGCGACCCGCAGAGCGGTACGCAAAGCCATTCAGAATCAGGTGGACAAGAAAGGGTTCTCCTTTGTGGAAGTCCTCTCCGGCTGTCCCATCAACCTGAAGATGAAAGCCAAGGAAATGAATGAGTTCATCGAAACCAAGATGACGGAATTCTTCCCGCTGGGTGTGTATAAGGATGAAGCGGCAAGCCGGGAAGCCATTCAGCGTGCGACTCCCGTTTTTGAACCCGAAAAGGTCAAAGATCTGCTCTTCCCCGAAGAATTCGAACGCGCTGTGGATGATTCCTACCGCTGCACCGCGCCTGTATTCGATGAAGAACGCAGAGTCAAGATCTCCGGTTTCGGCGGTCAGGGCGTGCTCTCCCTCGGATATCTGCTTGCCACCATGGGTAAACTGAGAAACTTCAATGTTTCCTGGCTGCCCTCTTACGGCCCGGAAATGCGCGGCGGGACTGCCAACTGTTCCATCGTGTTCAGCAAGACCCATGTGGGTTCTCCCCAGGCGGATCACAATTGCAGTCTGATGATCTGTCTCAACCAGCCTTCCATGGATAAATTCCTGGGTGAACTGGGCGAAAACGGGGTCCTCCTGTACGATACATCCACCATCAAGCAGCCGGAAGTTTCCGCTGACAAGACGGTCTTCGGGATCGCGGCTTCGGATCTTGCCAATACGCTGGGCGATCAGCGCGTGGCAAACTCCGTTCTGCTCGGTGCCATCGCCGCCATGATGGAAGAATGTTTCCTCACCGGTGACGAAAAAGCCGATATGGACCGGGTGGCGCATGAAGCCATTCAGGAACACTTCGCCAAGAAACCGGCAGTGGCTGAACTGAACTGGAAAGCCTATGAACTGGGCAAGAAATCCATTACAGTGAAATTCGGCGCGCGTATCAAGTAATACAGCGTCTGACCACGAAATATGCGGGAATGTTATATTTTAACATAACATTCCCGTTTTTTTGTGTCCCGACACCGGGTTTCCTCTTGTATTTCCCGTTTCCGGGTATATATTGCGGGTGAATAACAGAAAGGATTTCTTTATGGATATCGCGAAACGTGTCGATTGTGTGCTGCCCTCCCCGCCCCGGGCGATCTTTGACCGGGCTTCCAAGCTGGATAATGTCATTGACCTCACGCTGGGTGATCCGGACCTTCCGCCGCCTTTGAACGTGCGGGAAGCCGCCTGCAAAGCCATTATGGAAGGGAAGACCCGTTACTCCGCCAATGCCGGTTTGCTTGCATTGCGGGAGAAAGTGGCGGAAGATACGTTCCGCAATACCGGAGTCAGCGTGGATCCGGAAACGGAAGTCATCATAACGGTGGGCGCGATGGAAGCGAGTTTTCTTTCCCTTTACACCCTTGTGGAACCGGGGGACGAAGTAGTGATCCATGCGCCGTTCTGGATCAATTATTCCCAGGTGGTACGCTCTCTGGGGGCGACACCCGTATTCGTCTATACCCGTCCGGAAGATGATTTCATCCTCACCGCTGAAGCCGTGGAAAAGGTCCTGACGCCCCGGACGAAAGTGGTGGTCCTGAACACGCCGAACAACCCCACCGGTGCGATCATTCCCGATTCCACGCTGGAAGCTATCGCCCGTCTGGCGGTGGAACGGAACTTCACGGTCCTTTCCGACGAAATCTATGAATCGCTGATCTATGACGGCAGAACAAGCCGTTCCATCCGCACCATGCCGGGTATGAAAAACCGGACCGTGATCATCAACGGGATGTCGAAACGTTTTGCCATGACGGGTTGGCGTCTGGGCTGGGCGATCGCCCCGGCGCATGTAGTGGCGCAAATGACGAAGATGCAGGAAAACATTGTGGCATGTGCCCCGCTTCCGGCACAATACGCCGGGATCGAAGCATTGAGTCCTGCCACGGATCCCTCGTATATCCGGGATGAATTTCAGCGGAGACGGGATGTATTGTTTGAAGGGATCAATCAGATCCCCGGGCTGATCTGCAAACCGATACCCGCCACTTTCTACGCCATGGTCAATATCGCAGGCAGCGGCATGAAAGCCGAGGAATTTGTCTTCGCTCTTCTGGAAGAACAGCGGGTCGCCTGTGTATACGGTCCGGCATACGGCGGACCGCTTTACGAAGATTACATCCGTATTGCGTTCACAATGAAAGAAGAAAAACTCCGCGCAGCGATCGACCGCATGGCGGAGTTCATGAAGAAACGCGTCAGCCTTTGAGTTCGATCACTGCAAAACCGTAAGGAAGCAGATCGGCGCGGAGCGTTCCATCTTTCAAGGTATAATCACAATCCCGGAGCAACAGAGCATCGGGCTTGGTCACCCGTGCGCAATCCGTCTTGACCGTGGCAGTGATACACTTATCCGACGGGTTGATCACCACCAGGATCTCCTGCATATCCGATTTCCGCAACAACGCGATGGCATTGTCTTCGGGCTGTTCCGGCCAGATGACTTCCCCGTTTGTCAGGGCATCCTGCGTATGGCGCAGTTCCACAAGGGTGGAGACGAAATCCATGCGGTCGATCCCGGTGGGCATGACAGCATTGGACCAATCGATACAATGTTTGCCGTAATCGCGGTTGGAGAAGATACAATGACGTGCGCTGTCGGCAATTTCTTCGCCGTTATACAGGAAGGGGATCCCATCCAGCACGAAATTGAAAAGCTGCCATGTTTCAAATCCTTTCGGTCCCAGGATCTTTTCCGACCGTTCAAAATCGTTGGCAATATCATGATTGCTGGTCGCGCGCAAATGACGTGAGCCCTTCGGCTGTTTGCCGGCATCCTTTTTCCATGCTCCGGAAAGAGCGGAGGGCGTGACATCTTTCTTCAAGTACAGACCTTTCAACGCCTCGGCAAGCTCGCCCCAGCCGTAATTCATATCATACGCGGCGATCTGACATTCGGGACGGATGGATTCCGCCAGCAGGACGATATCCGGCTTGATGGCTTCCAGACGGCGTCTGCCTTCTACCCAGAAATCCAGCGGGGTCAGGTCTTCCGCATCCGTGCGGTAACCATCCACATCGAATTCGCGGACGAAGTATTCCATATTGCTCCAGAGGTATTCCCGGAGTTTCATGCTGTCAAAATTGAGTTTGGGGAAATGCCATAATCCATCCACCACATTCCCGTTTTCATCCCGGACGACGAATTCCGGATCCAAATCGATGATATTCGCTTTGGGACCGCAATGATAATACACCAGGTCCAGCATGACACGCATTCCCAATTCATGGGCAGCGGTGACAAACCGCTTCAGATCTTCGGCGGTACCGTATTCCGGATCGATCTCAAAATAATCTTTCAAACGGTAGGGACTTCTGGGATTGTTCATCCCGCTGCCCCGCTGCCGTTCGCTCCAATGATTGATATCCGGATCGTCATCGGCAAGAACGATGGGGCAGAGATAGAGGATATCCACGCCCAGGCCGGCGAGATGGGGGAGCAGTTTTTCGGCGGCGGGGAGAGTCCCTTCCGGCGTGAATGCGCGGAGGAAGATCTGATAAATGACGGACTTTCTGACGGCTTCAGAGATATTTTTTGCGACTTTTTCTGACATGATAACTCCTTTGTAATAAGGTTTATTTTGCGGGAATGTAGCATAAAGATTTTTGAAATCAAGTACCATTTCCGGATTTTTTTTCAAAAAATTCCTGTTTTTACACTTGTTAATTTATTCCGGCGTGCTATAATATAATATCGAAGAATGTAATCATATTAGAAACTATAAGGAGAACGTAACAATGATGATCAAATGCACAAAGTGCGGATTCGAAAACCAGATGGGCGCAATCTTCTGCCGTGGATGCGGCGAAAAGATCAATATGAATGATCTGAACCCGGAAGCTCTCGCTGAAAAGAAGAAAGAACAGGAAAAAGCGGAAGGGAAAGGAAAACACACCGTCCGCAATATCGTCGGGATCGTGATCCTG
The DNA here is from genome assembly GCA_045592785.1 of Victivallales bacterium. Lineage (GTDB taxonomy): Bacteria > Verrucomicrobiota > Lentisphaeria > Victivallales > UBA1829 > RGIG8244. The sequence continues at coordinate 17,183 of JAZNVL010000028.1, forward strand.
CTCCTGGTCCTCGCGGTCGCAGCAGGTATTTTTGTTCCCACCGGACTCCGTCCGCTTGCTGAAATTGCGGAAGCGGATAAAGCATTGCAGTCCGCCGAAAATAAAATTGCATTCATCGGTGCACCGCGCGTCGTGATCCTGCCGAAAGATATGCTTTTCCCCATGGAAGAAATCAACATTCTGTTTGAAAAACGTTATCTGGATGCAGCGGATCCCGCAGGCGGAGCTTATCTCATCAATAACCTGCAGGTTGAAGCGGCAGGGGAAGATCTGAATGTTTATCTCTATACAAAACTCGGCGGGAAACTCCCGGTCGTTTTCCAGATCACCGGTATGCCGAAAGTGGGCGATGAAAGTGCGCCGGTCGCATTTGAAGTCAAGTCTGCGAAAATGGGACACCTTCCGATTCCCGCTCAGCTGATCGATAAACTGATCATGCCGAAATACAAACCCGCTGTTGAAAATGAAGAAATCAAACTGATCTTCTCCCGCGTGGAAACATTTGCGATGGCAGACGGGAAACTGAAACTCAACTTCAAAGATCTTCGGAAAGATCTCCCCGCAGTTGAAGCCGACGGTGAAGCTGCGGACAAAAAAGCCAAAAAAGCTGCCAAAAAAGGCAAAAAGCCCGCGAAAAAGAAATAAGAATGAGACTTTCTCCCCGGAAAGGTAACAGTCTCTCATGGAAACACCGCATCTGACAACAGAATCCCCTGAATTTCAGGCGGTGTTCCCTTACAAACCCAAGTTTTTCACTTACGGGAATCATAAACTCCATTATGTGGACGAAGGCAGCGGACCGGTATTGTTGCTGCTTCACGCGTGCCCCATGTGGAGTTTTTCGTTTCGTTATGTGATCCGTGAATTCTCCCGGAATCACAGAGTGATCGCGGTGGATCAGATGGGCTTCGGACTCTCCGATAAACCGGAACGGTTCGACTATCATCTGGAAAATCATATCGAGATGATGGAAGCCTTTATCGTGGATAAACAGCTGAAAGACATCACATTCATCGCCCATGGACGCGGCTGCACCATTGCCATGGCGTATGCCGTCCGGTATCCCGAAAACGTTTCTGCGTTCATCATCATGAACACCATGGCGTTTTCTGATTTCGAACTGCCGTACCGGTTGCGGATCTGCCGTTTCAAATGGGCAGCGGACCTGCTGATCCGGAAACTGAAACTGCTTTTCTGGGGTATCCTGTTGCATCCCCGGCTGACAAGAGAAAGTTATTTCATCCCGTTCCGCGAAGAAAAGCGATTGAACCCTCTGCTCCGTTTTGTGGAGAACATGCCCTGTCATCCGGAAGAGGATTCGGCGCAAAGCATGTACGAGATCGAAGCGGGTTTGTGGCTGTTGCGGGATAAGCCCGCCGCTATTTTCTGGGCGAAACATGACTGGCTGTATTCCCGGCGCAGTCTCCGCAAATGGAAACAGTATTTTCCGGAAGCGGAAGTGCATATTCTGAAGAAAACGGGCAGGTTCCTGACAGAAGACAATCCGGAACCTTTGAACGATTTGATACGGGATTTTCTGGAGCGTAACCGATGCTGAAAAAACGTAATTCCATACAGATGGAACTGAATTTTGCAGGTTCCGAACAAAATATTTTCCGCGACAGGGTCGAGAATGGGGTGTTCCAGGTCCTGGCGGAGATCCATACCCCGTCCGCCGATACAAAAATGGAACATGCGGTTCAGCGTTATGCCGATTTTGCGTACCTCACCGAGGCATTCCAGACTCCTGCCGCCGGGCTCGCACTTGTGCAGACGGAAGATGCCGATGCCATTCTGGATCCCGTACAATTCCTGGGAAGTCTCACCGAACATAATCCCTCCGCTCATCTGCTGTATCTTTCCGGCAGAGAACACACTGCTGACGAGATCCTCGCGGAAGCCAAACATGCCCTTTCCGCCGGAATCAAAAACGTTTGTCCGGTCTCCGGCGCTGTACCCGCAGAGTTGACCGGGAAAGAACTTTCCGGCACGTTCTTTCTGGAAAGTGTCAATGCCCTTCACACATTGCAGGAACGGGGCGAAAAAGATTTGTATCAGGGCGCCGTTATCAACCCCTACAAATACACCGCCTGCGATGCCAGTATTCAGTATTACAAAGCAATGCGGAAGATTGCCCATGGGGCACAATTCCTCGTTGCGCAATACGGCTGGGATATGGCAAAACTTCAAGAACTCCGTTGGCAGTTGTGGCGCAGAAATCAGAATATCCCTCTTTTCGCCAGACTCATCTGTCTGGATCAGCCCACAGCGGCAAAACTCTGCGCCGGGGAAATACCGGGGATCCATATCTCGCCCGATATGGAAGCTATGCTCCGCAGTGAACTGCATCTTTCTTCGACACAATTCCGTGCCGCTCAACTCGCCCGACTCCCCATTCATGCCGCAGGCGCAAAATTAATGGGGTTCAGCGGCGTGCAGATCGCCGGACTGGAAACACCCGAAATGTTCGAAAGCGTACTCAACGGGATCCGCAATGCCATTGCCGCATATCCCACATTCGAAGCCTGGCATGATGCCTATTCCCTCACTTACGACCGGATCTCCATGACATTGTATCCGCAACGGTTCTACTTCTTCGAAAACCTGCTCATCCAGGCAAGTCTGCCCGATGAATTCCAGCTTTCCGATGCAACGGTTCCCCTCTGCACACAGAAAGAACTCCTGCGGAAACGACTGGGGGAAATGCTCTTCGCTCATGCCTCCGAAATCTCCGCAAACGAACGGAAACTGACCAAGAAACTCATCTTCGGCTGTCGTTCCTGTGAACAATGCCGCGTTGCGCAGACCTTCTATATCTGCCCGGAAAAATGTCCCAAGGGAATGGCAAACGGGCCCTGCGGCGAAACCAATGCCGACGGGACTTGTCCCTACAAACATACGGAATGTGATTTCTCCGTCCGGATGCGGCTTGCTAACGAATCGGGCGAATATCACAAGTTGGAAAATGAATATGTGGAAGCCATTTCCGCGAGATCACAAAGCAATTGATCGAAAGGAGTTTTTATGCATATCGGATGCCATCTTTCCGTCTCAAACGGATACGAAGCCATGGGGAAGACAGCCCTCTCCATTCAAGCGGATACCTTCCAGTTTTTCACCCGGAATCCCCGGGGTGCCTCCTCCAAAGAAATCGATCCTGCTGACGTGCAGAAACTCAATGCGTTTCTGAAAGAACATCATTTCGCGCCTCTGGTGGCACATTCGCCTTATACCCTCAACCCCTGCGGCTCGGACCCGAAAGTACGCGATCTTGCACTGCAATTGATGCTTTCCGATCTGAAACGGATGGAAATGCTCCCCGGTAATTACTATAACTTCCATCCCGGATGTCATGTGGGACAGGGCGTGGATACCGGACTGGAACTCCTCGCCCGCTTTTTTGAAAAGATCCTTCCCGAAGCAAAAAATACCACCGTGCTGATCGAAACCATGTCCGGAAAAGGATCCGAAGTAGGGTCCACGTTCGAACAGGTGGCTGCCATGATCAAGTCCGCAGGGACACCTGACAATCTCGGTGTCTGCCTGGATACCTGTCATATTTATTCCGCGGGGTACGACATCGTACAATCCCCGGATGCCGTGCTTGATGAGTTTGACCGGATCATCGGACTCCGGCATCTCAAAGCCGTTCACCTCAATGACAGCATGACACCCTTCAACAGTCACAAGGACCGTCATGAGTGTATCGGCAAGGGTTCGTTGGGACTGGATGCCATTCTCCGGTTCGTGAATCATCCTCTTTTGCGTGATCTGCCCTTTATTCTGGAAACGCCCAACGAACTGCCGGGTTACGCGGAAGAAATCGCGCTCCTCCGCGGCAAAAATTAAAAAAATTTTTATTTCCGGCTTGACTTTTGCAAAAAAGCGGATATATTAATGTTATCTTTCAAGCGCCCATAGCTCAGTCGGTAGAGCAAATGACTCTTAATCATTGGGTCCAAGGTTCGAGTCCTTGTGGGCGCACCATTTTTTTGCCCTGATCCCGGATCCCCCCAAGCACAAAAAAGACCGCACCGGAGTTTTTTATTTCATCCGGTACGGCTGAAAAACATAGAGCGGATGCGCTTTTATTTTGCCGCCCACTGAACTCCACGGACGATGATCTCCAGGATCTGCGGATACCTCCGGAACTCTTCTGCACAATGCCCCAGTGAACAGTAAAAAACATTCCCTTTCCCGTATTTCCGTTTCCAGACAACGGGCATGACGGTCCCCTCGATCCACGGAAGGATACTGCCGTCAAAACGGGTCGTAGCGAGGACCTCGTTACCGGGATCAACGTGAAGATAATACTGTTCGCTTTTCATTTCGAAATCTGCGATCCCCGCCACGATCGGGTCCGGAGAGATGATGTTGACTGTGTAATCAATGATCCCGCCCGGATGGGCAACCCATTGTCCGCCGGTCATGAACTGATATTCCGTATGAGAACGGAACGCATCGCACATGCCGCCATGCCATCCGGCGAGTCCGACACCGTTGCGGACGGCATTGACAAGAGCTTCTTCCGCTTCAAAAGAAATATCGCCCATGGTCCATACGGGGATGATGACGTCATATTTCTGTTCCAGATCTGCCATCCGCAGACACTCCGGATCATCAAAGAGATCCACTTCCATGCCGCGTTTACGAAGTTCTTCCGCCGTGATCTCCGAAGTTTCCACCGGCTCATGTCCGCTCCAGCCGCCGCGAAAAATAAGTACTTTCTTCATTGTCATACTCCTTGTGTTATGATAGCTTCAATCCAGTTCACCGGTCCGCAGTCCTTCCCGGAGCGGGCTGGGACGCATACAGGTACTTTCTATTTTGACGGCCGCACCTTTTTCATTTGCATCAAGAATGGAATGCATCACATCCAGCACATGATAAGCCAGCTCACCGCTGCATCTGTGGGGACGTTCCAGTTCGATCGCAGCAGCCATATCCGCCAATCCGATGAGACGCATGTTGCCGTTATAGTTGAAGTTGTTTGCAGCGGCACACCAATTGTCAGTCAGCCCTGCCCGGGCGAACCGGATCTCGCCGTTGAATGAATTGGGATCAGGAGTACGGAGTGCACCATGGATCCCCCATAATTCGATGCAGTATCGCATGGAATCACTCTGGAACCGGACATCAAAGCTCATGATCATGTTGATGACAGCCCCGCATTCGAACCGCAGCACGGCGGAAATATGCGTATCGACTTCCACCGGGAACGTTTTTCCCTGATTGACGTTTGATCCCTGACGCAGATCGGTAAAACGGTTGCAGAACGCTGCGACCTCTTTCACCGGCCCCAGCAGATTGATCAGTGCAGTGATATAATACGGTCCCATATCCAGCAGCGGACCGCCGCCTTTTCTGTAATAAAAACCCGGTGCCGGATGCCAGGATTCATGTCCAGCACACGCCATAACGGCAATACCGCCCGTGATCCTTCCGGGCAGACCGTCATCCATGAGTTTCCGGCATGTCTGATGACCGCCGCCCAGAAACGTATCCGGTGCGCAGCCGGCACGGAGTCCTTTCTGTGCTGCCGTTTTCAGGATTCTTTTTCCTTCATCGCGTGTAACAGCGAACGGCTTTTCGGAATAAGCATGTTTTCCGGCTTCCAGAGTCTTGAGAGCGACCTCCGCATGTGCATCCGGAGTGGTCAGATTGAGAATAATATCGATCTCCGGATCATGCAGAAGTTCATCAACCGTACAGGCGGTCAAACCATATTTTTCTGCCGCCGCGCCCGCTGCTCCGGTACGCAGATCAGCACATTTTACAATACGCATGTGAGGGAACACTTCATTGTTGTTCAGATAAGCCGAACTGATATTCCCGCATCCGATCAAACCGATTTTTTTCATTTTTTCATCCTTTTGTAATAAAATTTACTTGACAAAAATTCTTTGTTTGTGTATAATATAGATGCGTATATCTTTTTTGTAAATGGATAAAAGTGTCAGAATCATGTTCAAAGAGTTCACAATACTCACAAGGGAAGCACAACGGAATTTTTCGCTGCTGCCGCCGATCCGTACAGTGGGATTTCTCCCGAATAAAAAGGAGAGGATCGTGCGTACCTTTGACACCTGCAATTTCTCGTTCATTCTTCAGGGCGAAGGAGAATACCTTTTCCGGGGCAAACGGTATGAGGTCAAAGCACCCTGTATGCTGATACAATGGCCGGATGAACCGATGAGCTACGGTGCTGATGCGGCCTGGACCGAAATGTATTTTATCTATCCCGGGGAAACGTTTCCCATCTGGCAGAACGCCGGATTGCTCTCGCCATCGGACCCGGTCCGAAAAATGTCCAATGTGAACCGTGTCATAGACCGTGCGTTGTCATTATACGATCTTCTGCATCAGCCGGGTTGGAATGGCGACCGTGTGGATTCCCTCTGTTACGATCTGCTCCTGGAAACCTGGCTGGAGGAACAGAGTCAGCGTCTGGAAAATACATTCATTCCAGCGATCCGGAAAAAGATCGAGGACTCCATCGGTACAGATATGGATTGCCGCGCACTGGCAAAAGAATTCAACATGTCTCTTTCCACATTCCGCCGTTATTGGAAACGGTATCATGGCGATAAAACATTCATGGATTACCGCAATGATTATTTCCTCATGAAAAGCTGCCGGCTGCTGGCGGAAACCGACCTTGCTGTTAAAGAGATCGCGGACCGGCTGCATTTTGCCGACCCTTTTTATTTTTCAAGGAAATTCACTCTCCTTTGCGGCATGACACCGATCATGTATCGCAAAAAATACCAAACCATGTAAGCCGTTTCCCTGAAATAAAAAAACGGACCGTGGTTTTGCCGCAGTCCGTTTTGTTGTTTATTTGTTGTTTGATCAGGCGAGCAGCGTTGCCGCTGCCTGACGGTTCCAGTCATCGGCGATGGAGTCGAGTGCGGCGGCACATGACGTTTCCGCAGAATAACCGTCCTGCCAGGACATGAGGTCCAGCGGCGCAGCATCGAAAGCGGAAACGAGATCCGTCTTCACTGCGAACTTGCCGGCTTTCACACTTTCATTGCCGGCATCGTCAAATGCAGTCATCCGGAACTCATAATTGCCTTTGTCAAGCGTGATGCCATAACTGAATTCGTCTTCATCGAAGGAGACTGTATCCCACACGGAACTGCCGATTTCACGATATTGCAGTTCGTAACCGACCACACCCACATCGTCCTTCGGTTCCTTCCAGCTGAACATGACATCGTTGTTTGTGACTTTCGCCTTAATAGCGGTCGCTTTCGGTGCCACGATGTCTTTGACTTCAAACATGAAGGTTTCGCTCCATTCCCCTTCATTTTTTGTGCTGTCAATGGCGCGGATTTTGATCGTATGTGTGCCGACGCTCAACTGGGAGAGTTTCACCGTGTTCTTGGAGGCGTTGACGTACTTGCTTTCATTGCCATCCAGACAGACCTGGTACTTCACGGGCTTTCCGCTGTTGTCTTCTGCCACATCCCAGGTGAATACACCCTGATACTTGTTGCTGATGAAAATGAGTTCCACATTTTCAACCTGATCCGGATCGATCTTGTCTACGATCTTCACATTGGCTTTGCCCGGTTTGCCGGCGAGAGGTGTACCGCCGAATCCGCTGTCATACGCCGTAACTGTGATCGCAGCTTTGGCTCCGGTCACATTATCGAACGTACAGGTGAGCGTATTGCCGTCAACGGTCTTGCTCTGACCATTACAGGTCACCACATACTTGGAAATGACGTTGTTATTATTATCGGTGGCGGCAGTCCAGTTGACACTGACACTGTCGGCATCGATCTGCGTTCCTGTGACCTTGCCCATCTTCGGTGCGGTGACGTCTGCCACGACAAAGGTATATTCTTCGCTCCATTCGCTGTAAACTGGCTCTTTGCCTTTTTCCGTGATGACACTCTGCACTTGATAGGTGTATTCGCCCGGAGCCAGCTTGGAAAGCTTGAATTTGTTGGACTTGGAAGTCGTTGTGACCCCGTTCACTGTGACGACATAAGACGCCTTCTGTCCCTTTTTCAATGTGGGCTTATCCCAGGAAATTGTGGCATTGTATTTATTCACAACCTCATCAATACCGGTAGGCACGTCCGGAGTATCGGGCACGTCCGGGGGAATGATGTTGTTGGAAACCGTCATAAACAAAGATCCGGACGTTACGCTGAACGAATAGGCAACGTCGTTATACACCAGAGCATTTCCATCAATAGACGTACTGCCGTAAACATTGGAACCATCACCGACAGAAACAGTTTTTCCTTTATAAGCGTCAGCATTTTGTCCGAGCGTATAAGTTCCGACAGACTGTTCCTGTGAAACGATGACCGTAAAATTGCGTTCGCCCTCAATATTGCTCATATTGTCTACGATACAAACGGCATCATTTCCGGCACTGACCTGTGATACGTCGAGATGAATTGAGCCGTGGTTTTTGACTTTTGCACCAAGCAGATTGACACCGGCAAAAGTCAGATCGCCATAATTATCAATCGTATCGTCTTCTGTCTGGAGAAAAATATCACTTAACCGCATCACGCCGTTACTGTTATTGAAAATCCCGGCAGTTTCTGCGGCAGAATTACCGGAAAATACGGCAGAAGAAATCGTTACACTGCCCTTGTCATTGCATATTGCAGCACCGAATCCGCCGGTATTTCCGAGAAAAGAAACAGATGTAAACGCCGCGACACCATTGGAAATATTCAATACCGCACCGCCGCGTCCGTAATCACCACCGTTGTTGCCTGCGATCACAGTATTGGAAACAGTGATATGACCGTTGCTGTTCACCAGAGCACCGCCGCCACTTGCTGCGATATTGCCGGAAATGACGGCATGATCGATTTCAGCGGAACCATTCGAACCGTTATAAAGAGCACCGCCGAATCGAGTTGCCGCGATATTGCCGATATAGTCGGTATAATCACTGTACATGATCCCGCCGGCATTATAAACGGCACCGCCGAAGTATTCAGACTCATTTCCGGACATAACAGCAGATGTCATGGAAACGACAGCACCCGAACCATTGACAAAGCCGCCGCCGGAATAGGTTGCAGCATTTTCAACGAAAGTGATGTGCGACATTTCCGTCACACCTCCGGCGAAAAATGCACCGCCGCCATTATTTTCCGCGATATTGGCAGAAACGACAGCACCGCTTAACTGTATTTCCCCTTCGTTGACATGAAACCCGCCACCGTAATTACCCGCGGAATTAGCCACGAAATCCACATCTGAAATTGCATTGTATCCTGATTTACAGAAAAAGCCGCCACCATTCTGCATGGTTGTATTGGACACGATCCTGACCGAAGACATGGTCAAAAGTCCATTGTTCCAAATCGCACCGGCATCCGCTGTTTCTGTAATCGTTTCATTGCAGGAAAAGAGGGAGTCTTTAATAACCAACACACCTTCCTGATCATGATATAAGGCACCAGCTGTACCATTCGCCTTGTTTTCGGTAAAAGTTGCCGATGTAATATCGGTTGTACCGCCCCAAATGCACAATCCGCCGACCGCATATTCCGCAAAACAGCCATCGATCGTCACATCATACAACGTTGTTTCCGTATTACAAACAAAGAGTGCACCACCGACGTCATAACAGCGTTCATTCTCGAACAGGGAATTACTGACCGTCAATGATCCGTTGGATGTATGGATCGATCCGCCGCCGCCTTTTGGTTTCGTGGCGCCGAACCCAATCTGATTCCCTGTTACGTTGTTGCGGAACGTGGTATTGGAAAGATTAATATCACCATCCCAGCTCAGGATCCCTGCACCGCCCCATTCCGCAAAATTATCTTCAAACAGCAAATGGTCCCCCTGGAACACCCCGGAATACACAAATGCGCCGGCTGCTGCAACCGTATTATCATCGCCGTTGCTGTCGTCGTCCATATTCACATAGTTATCAATAAAGCTGACAGAGGTCAATGTTGCAGATCCGGTCGTCCACAGTGCACCGCCGGTCAACGCAGAATTTCCGGAAAGTACGACTTCATTCATTGTCAGTAAGCCATAATTGGTGATCGCTCCGCCGTGAGAAAATGCGGTATTACTGGTAAACAAAGCGGATTCTATTGTTGTATTTGCGACTGCATCTACTGCATAAATTGCTCCGCCATCACTGTTTAATGAATGATTCCCTTCAAAAATCGCATTGGAAATAATAAGATCACCTTCCACATGATACAATGCTCCACCCTGCACATCAGCGGTATTCCCTGTAAAGGAACCGGAAGTCAAGGTCATGGATCCTGCATTAAAGATCCCGCCGCCGTTCGTTCCCGCAGTATTGCCGGAAAAAACAACATCATGCAAATCAACATTCCCCATGTAGTTATAATATCCTGCACCGGCACCCGATCCTGTCGTATTTCCTGTAAAAGTCAACGCGCTGATTACATTTTCTCCGCCAGTGTTATACAACGCTCCACCGTGAAGATGAGTATAGTTCCCGGACATTACGCTACTGGTTACATACAGCCCACCCCCGGAATTATAGATCGCTCCACCGTTACGGTTCGTTGCAGTATTGCTCACAAATTCGCCGGAAACAACAGACAGTGTTCCGGACTGATTATTGATCGCTCCGCCAAAGTAACCGGCTGTATTGTTTTTGAACACAGCACTTCCGTTCAACGTCAAATCACCACGATTCAAAATCGCCCCACCATCCTGACCTGCACTGTTTCCCTGAAAATCTGCATTTGCGATCGTCGCAGTCCCTGCATTATAAAGTCCGCCGCCGTACAGTGCCGTATTACTGTGAATACTGCCGGAATGG
>JAZNVL010000029.1:0-7208 GCA_045592785.1 Victivallales bacterium
TGAGCGTTTTTCCGAAACGGCGGGGACGGGTGAACAAAGAAACCATGGGGCGTTCATCCAGAAAATCTTTGATGAGCATGGTTTTGTCAATATAATAGTATTCCGTTGAAGCCAGACGGTAATCAGAAATACCAATGGGCAGCGGTAGATTTTCTTGCAGAGCGACTTTTGCATAAACTCCGCTGCGGATACGCTGATCGGTCGGTTTGGGCGTTCCGACAGGGATCATCCACGCCTTGCCTTCTTTGCTGGCATTGGCAATTTTTCCCTGCTTGCACAACTCGGACACCCGGCGGGAAGTCAATCCCCAGAGGGCTGCTGCATCTTTTACTTTCATCATATCCGCCATAATAAATCTCCTGAAAAGTTCTGTTCACAAAGATATTATACCACACTTTCGGAACAATGTCAAGTAGAGATGCGGAATAATTCCGTAAAAAATGCGGAATAATGTCAATTTGTTTTGATATTATTCCGAATATTGTTCCGAAACGGGGTGATTTATGTCGGGAAAATACCGGATGATTTCGGGATTAAAATCAAATGACTGCCTTAAAACGGATGGTCAGAATTGTTGTGCCCTCTTACTCGGTTTGAGGAACGCTTATCACCACCACCGGAACTTATTGATTGTCAAGGACTTGACTGTAAAGTCACTGACAATTTTCTTTTTATACTCCTTACTGTTGCAGGCACTTACGGCTTTTCTGCGGAGAGCAGGAGACTGCTATTCTCAACGCTGAACCATACCAGCAACGGCATTTTGCACCACTTTTACGGCAAAAGTCTCTGAAATGCAAGGACGCAAGTCCTGGGAGTATTGTTGCTTATTATCAACGATTTACAAAAAACGCCAACGCAAACATGTTACTTCCTGTCCCGCATTTTTATTGATAGCGGAACAGGGTTGTAATAAATTCTATTCGCAACTGTCGAAAAGTTTTTGCCTGCGATAACAGAAAAAGGAGCGGTTTTTCTGTGTTTTTATGCGCGAAACGATCATTTTTTGAAAATTTTGCGCAAGACGCTTGATTTTTTTCTTTTCCGGATTTATCTTATAGAAACAGCAGGAGATTGTTATGGGGATTAAAAAGAACAACCAGGAAAAGATTTTGAAGATGCTTCATTGTCATGGGGCATTAAGTATTTCTTCTGTCATGAAGGTGCTTCATCTTTCGGAAGCATCGGTACGCCGTTATTTTGCCGAAATGGAGGAAGCGGGACTTGTATTGCGTTATCATGGGGGGATACGGATATTGATCGACAAGGGGTATTCCGGATATCAATTCAACGAAGCCTCTTCCGCTTTTGTCGCAGCAAAACATCTGATCGGGATCAGGGCGGCGGAAATGATTTGCGATCACGACCGGATATTTTTTGATTCGGGTACGACTGTTCTTGAATGTGGCAATGCTCTGGCTGAAAGGTTACAGTCGGGGACATTGAATGATTTGCGGATCGTCACGAACTCCCTCGCGTTTGCCACCGGTTTGACACCGATGTGTTCGGTTGTTTTGACGGGTGGTATGATACGTCTTTCCCGTATGGATCTTTGCGGAAGTGTCGCCCTGGAAAATATCAGCCGTTACAATTTTACCAAAGCGATCCTCGGGACCGATGCCATTTCTGCTTCAGGGGAACTCAGCACGACGGATGAAGAGACTTCCATGCTTGCTTCGGTTCTGCTGGAACGCAGTTCCGAGGTTTTGATTTTGGCTGACAGTTCAAAATTAGGCAAGAACTCATTTGTACCTTACGGGACATTGACACAAAGCAAAATTACTCTGATAACCGATCATCTTGCTGATCCTGCGTTTATTGATAAACTCAGGAAAAGCGGGGCAAAAATAGTGATCGCGGAACCATCGGATAAATAGAAACAGAATAACTATAAACGAGAAGAAAACATGATCAAAAATCTGAAACTTTCTTTGAAGGATCTGACCAATGACAGCTATATCGAAAAGGTCTGTCATGCATCCGCAAAATTGACCGGGCAGAACGCAGAAGATCTGCTCGCCATCGCAGAGGAAAAAGTTGACTTTTTCCCGGAAACATTGATCAACCGACTGGACTCCATGATCGGAATGACGGGGAAAAACTTTTCCGAAGCACTCCCCGAAAGCCCTTCCGGCGCGGGAACCGCAGCCTTTAACGACGCATTTCACAGGGAAAACGCACCGTTATCGGGGCTTGGTTTTTTCCGTGTCGGCGAGGATGGCAGACTGGCTGTCATCGGCAAGAGTGAACACTATCAGGCCAGTTGCGGGCACGCATTCCCCGGCTACAAACTCATTGAAAATGCAAGCCGTATCGGCATCACCAATATCACCCATAACAACACAAGAGGCTATATCACACGTCTGCTGGAAAGAGAACTTGTCCGCATTGCCAACGGGATCGCTCCGGACGATGAACAAGCACTTGATGCCGTTATAAAAAGTGAGAAACCGCATGTACTCAATCGTGTGATCAATCTTGAAACTGGCAGTCTTGCCTGTGAAGCCGCATTCAAAATGATGTTGGCGCGATTTTACAAACTTCAGCCGCACTTTCCTGCGCCCCTTTATGCAGGAAAAACGCCGGTCTTTCTGGTCATGGCTGATTTGAACGGCGGCAGGGAAGCCAATTATCACGGGACCACCGTCATGACTCAAATGCTTCGCGGGATGTGGGATGGACTTTATTCCATACTGGAAAGCACGGGCGCATTGAAATGTGTGTCTGTGAATATCAACGACAAAGAAGATTTTGCTGCTGCGGTGGAAAAATATGACAACGGCGATTTCAAAGTCGCAGGTTTCATTCATGAACTTGTACTCATGAATTACGGCGGTATCCGTTTGGATAATGATTATGTCGATTTCTGTCATACTCTATGCCATACGCATGATATCCCTGTTTTTGTGGATGAAATACAAAGCTGCATGTGGTCAAAGGAAGTTTTCCTGTTCAAGGAATACAAATGTACGCCTGATTTTGTCTCTGCGGGCAAAGGGTTCCCCGGCGGGATGTATCCCGCATCAAAGATCCTGACCACTGCCGCTATGGATAACCTCAATCAATTCGGTGCGTTGGTGACCAACGGACAGGAAGAGCTGGCAAGTCTTGCATACCTTGTGACCATCCGTTTTGCGGAACACAACAGGGAACACATCCGTATGCTCGGGACCTTGTGGCAGCAAAAACTCAATGATCTTACCCAACGTCACAACACACTCGTTTGCAAGGCGGAAGGTGACGGACTGCTCGGGACACTTTTCTTTGCGGATGCCGAACGGACCGTTGCTTTCTGCAAAAAAATCAACTCGCAATATGGTATTGATGTCAGTGCCCAGACCTACAAAGCGAACTGTCCGCCTGCCGCGTTGACAAAATTACCCATTATTTCTTCCGTAAAACTTCTGGATTTTGTTGCCGAAGCCATGGATAAAACTCTGCTTGAAATGGAGAGTGAGAAACAATGACAACGATCGGTCTTGACCTGGGAACAGGCGCAATCAAAGGCGTTTGCTGGAATCAGGAAAAAGGAGTTCTGAAAAAAATCAGCGAAAGAGTCTCTTTCGATCATCCTGCTCCTGATTACATCGAAATCGACCCGGCAGCGTATAAGAATCAGGTGATCCGCATCATCAATGAACTTGCCGATGCTGCCGATGAAGCCATAACCGGGATCGCGTTTGCCGCGGCATCCGGGAATACAATGCTGTGTACTCCGGAAGGGAAACCGTTGACTCCCATCATCAGTTGGCTTGATAAACGGCTGAAAGACTGGATGCCACCACAGGAATGGGAAGTCCGCAAAACCACCGGCTGGCCTTCCATCCCGACATTTACGCTGATGCACCTTGAGTATTTCCGCAGAAACGCGCCTGAAACGTTGAAAAACGCCCGGATCGCCATGAATAACGACTGGCTTCTCTGGGAACTGTGCGGCGTACATCATCTTGACGCATCCAATGCGGCACCCTTCTATCTGTGGAATCAGGCGGAAAAGTGTTTCGCCCCTTATATCGAACATTACGGACTGACTCCCGGGCAACTGCCGGAAATTGTTCCGACCGGAACTGGTTCCGGTACATTGAAAACGGAATTCTGTCGCGGCAATCTGACGGAAGCGACCCGTATTGTTGCAGGAAGTTTTGATCATCCGTCCGGCGCACGCGCCGTCGGTGTGCTGGAACCCGGCGACATGCTTTTGAGCTGCGGTACCAGCTGGGTCGGCTTCTACCCATGCCGTACAAGAGAGGATGTCCCCATGAACGAACTCTGTGATACCTTTCAATCGGATGCGGGCGGTTGCTGGGGAGCTATGTTCTCTATTGCGGCGGTGGGTGTTGAGGTCGAAAACTTTATCTGCAGCCGTTTCGGAAACACGGCGGACCGGTATGAAAAATTCAATGACGAAGCACTTGCCGGGGATACGCCTTCCAGAGAAATGATGCTTTCGGTCATTGACCGTTTCAAGGCGCGTTTTGATGCCCACCCGAATACCCGGCGTGTCGTTATCAGCGGCGGTCCGTCGGAAGGAAAAGCATGGATCGAACTTCTCAGCAATAAACTTGGAATAAACATAGAAATCGCGCCGTGGCACAGCTACACAGGTTCTGTTGGCGCAGCACAAACAGCAGGAGCTTGGGTAAAATGAAACTCATGACACCAAATGATGTGCGCATCTATCAGGAAGAGCTTGCCCCGCGACTTCCCAAAAAGATTTTCGATGCGCATGTGCATGTTTTCAACAAAGATTTTTTCCCGGAAGGATTCCGATTCCCGGAAAAAAGCACTTACAACAAATTCGGGGGCGAATTCCCCATTGAACTCTGGCGGGAACTGATGCAGGAAATACTGCCGGAGCAGGAAGTCTGGCTCAACTGTTTTTCCTCTCCGAGTCTGGATATCGACAATGACCGCACACCCGCTGTCTGCGGGGAACGGGAATTTGTCATGGCAATGGTCTCGCCCGCAGACTCTGTCGAAACGTTGAGCAGACGGATCGAAAAATCCAATGCCGTCGGAGTCAAACCGTATCTGAATTATGCGGCCCATGTCTACGGGAAAAAATCCAACGATGTGGAAGTCAACGATATGCTTACGGTGGAACAGCTGGAATATCTGAACGGGAAATCTCTCGCTGTCACATTTCATATTCCCCGGTCCGGACGTTTTGCGGATCCTCTCAATCAGAGACAGATGATCGCACTTTGCGAAACGTATCCCAATGTCAAGTTTATTTTTGCCCATATCGGCAGAGCGTACTTCATGCGCAACATCATTGACAGCAACATTGAGGAGTTCAGTCAATATCCCAATGCGTATTTTGACACTGCCATGATCAACAGTGCGGATATCATGAAATACACCTTTGACCATTTTCCGCTGGAACGTGTCCTTTTCGGTACGGATACCCCCATTGCGCTGTTGCGTGGAAAATCCGTTGAAATCAATAATCAGTATGCCTATCTGATGGGCGAAAATTATGCCATCGGTACATCGATCATCGATACATCGGGCGTCGTGGAATTCACAACCTTTTTCTATGAACAGCTTCGTGCCATGCTCGATGCAACTCCCAAAGCGGATTTGGACAAACTTTTCTTTACTAATGCATATAAACTTTTCACAGGAGTAAGATCATCATGAAAATCGGATTACTGCCTTTTTATCTCGCCCTTTACGACAACAACTGCCGCCCCGAAATCGGAGAGGCTGCCCGCGCGTTTGCCGGGAAAATAGCCCAGGCTCTGGAAGCCAAAGGTTTTGAAGTCGTATCTTCCCCCACCTGTCGCCTCAAAAATGAATTCCAGGATGCCGTCAGGCTTTTTGAAGAATCCGGATGCGAAGCGATCGCCACGCTGCATCTGGCGTATTCTCCCTCTTTAGAATCGATCGATGCTCTGGCAGGAACCGATCTGCCGCTGGTCATCATTGACACGACACCGGATTTTGTTTTTAATTCCATGCTCATCATGCCCAATCACGGCATTCACGGGGTGCAGGATATGTGCAATCTCCTGTTGCGCCGCAAAAAACCGTTCCTTATTTCCGCAGGACATTGGGAGCACTCCGATTGTCTCGATCGCGTCACACGGCAGCTCAAAAGCGCATTGATGGCATACCGCATGACACACGCCAGAGTCGGCAAAGTCGGCGGGGATTTCGACGGCATGGGCGATTTCCGTGTCCCCGAAGGAACATTCAATATGCAGATCGTGGAATACACTCCGCAGGCGGAACCGGCGACAGAGGAAATCGAAGCGGAAATGAGTCTGGATAAAGAGCGTTTCAAATGGGATGACAGTGTAAGCAAAGAGAGTTATTACCGTACGCTCAACGCCTCGTTGAAGATCCGTAAATGGATCGAAGACGAAAAACTCGATGCCTTTACCATTGCGTTCCCCGGGATCAACCGCAGTGAAGGATGGGATACCGTTCCTTTCCTCGAATGTTCCAAAGCCATGGCAAGAGGGATCGGTTATGCCGGTGAAGGTGATATCCTTACTGCCGTTGCGACCCGGTGCCTTGCGGATGTCTTCCCGGAAACATCCTTTACCGAAATGTTCTGTCCCGACTGGAAATACAACCGTATTTTTACCAGTCACATGGGCGAGATCAATATTGATATATGCTCCGAAAAACCGTTGCTGCATGAACGGGATTATATTTTCAGCGACACCGGCAATCCACTTATTGCCACCGGATGCTTCAAAGAGGGCAAAGCTCTCCTGACCAATCTTGCACCCGGTCCTGACGGAACTTTCACGCTTATCGTTGCCGAAGTGCAATATGTTATCGGCGAAGAAGGCAGTCAGAAAAGCAATACCGGCTGGTTCGTTCCTGTCAGCGGCGACATCGCTTCATTCCTGGAACAATACAGCAAAGCCGGCGGCACTCACCACCTGACATGCAGTTATAACGGATCGGTTGAAATCGTCCGTGAATGGGCTGCGCTGATGAACTGGAATTTTGTGGAAATAAACTAAATCTTTTACAGGTTCTGTAGAATATATTAAGCAATTTCCAGGTATATTCTGCAAAAATTCACCTGTCGCCAAGGTTCCGTTGTCAAAAAAGGGGCAAGCCCCGGAGGAGGCTTGCCCAAAAATGCCGTGCACTGTAAAGCGCGTGGTCTGTTTGCATCCGGTCTGCAAGCAGATCTCCGGATGCCTTGACGTGTTCCGGACGGACCGGAAACGTCATCCCCCTCT
>JAZNVL010000030.1:0-27760 GCA_045592785.1 Victivallales bacterium
GGGGCACTTCCGCTGCTTTGGGGCGGGATCGGGACCTGTATCGTTCTGCTTGTGCAGGGGGCGGCGATCCTGCTTCTTCTGAGTATCATGCAGTATACCGGGATCCAGGCGAATAAAAACAATGAGGAAAAGAACAAATGAAAAAATCCCTTGCTGCTTTCTGTCTGCTTGCACTGCTTGCCGCCTGTAATGAGCCGGCAGCTCCCCCCGTGAAAACGGCACCCTGGGTGACCATGGCATCCTTTCCCTGGACGTTTGCGGAAGGAAAAGTGATCCTGCGTTCCGCCGGGGATTTCGGGGCGGAAGTCTTTGCCGCCGATGGCGTCTTCACGGTCCCGGAACATCTTCTGCCGCCGACCTGTCTGGAAACGATGAAAGATCTTCCGCCGCCCGTCGGTATGCCGCCGGAATTCGTCCCGCCGGAAAAGGAATACAAGTTCTTTCAGTCTCTGGAATACGGTACGGAAGTCAGTGAATTGATCGGCAGTCTCGGAGCCTTTCAGGTGGCGCGCCCCGGATTCGATCCCGAACGCAATCAGCCCTTTGGAGAATATTACTGGCGTATGCCTTCCGGACACTATTTCGGCGTTATCGTGGTGGAAGAGAAAGTTCAGCGGAAAATGCTCTGGAAAAAAGTACCCGGAAATGTGGCGGGCAAGTCACCCATCGAAGACCTGTTCGGCAATTAAGGCGTGGTCCGGTAACAGGGATAAAACCGGTTATCCACCCAGATCTCTGTTTTCATGGGGTATAACATGCCGTTCCGTACATTCCCCTGGGGCAGATAAAGATGATACACAAAGATCCTGCCCATCAGCGTGGGGAATCCTCCCGTCCCGAAGGCATGACTTTCCGCCCAGCCCAGTGTCCCCTGATCCTTCATGCTGATGGAATGGAACCGGTAAGCCACCCGGGGTTCCCATTGCGGCTTTTCCTTTTTCTTTTTGACGTTCTCCGTGGCAGAACAGCAGAGTCCTGCGAAGAGCATTGCTGCGATCATCACTCCCTTTTTCCAATCCATTTTTTATTCCTCCTGTTTCAGCAGATCCTTCTGATCTTCATTCCATAACGGTAAAATATCCTTCCGCAGGATCCAGCCTTCCTCATCTTCTCCGATCCGGATCCGCGCCCATTCCAGCCGGGTTTCCTCCAGCCGGACTTCCTCGCCCTCTTTGAGTTGGCGTTCCAGTTTCCCGTTGGTGGTGGAGGGCAGACTGTATACCGGGGCATTCCGGTGTATCACGAGGGCAGGGGCGGTGGAATACAGCGTTGCGATCTGACAGACGGCGGCGATCACCGCCAGAAGCAGAACCGGGATCGCGGTAAACAGAACGATCCGCCACGCGGATTTTCCCGGAGAACGCAAGCCCAACGCACAAAGACAGACGGTCAACGCCAGTGCCGCCAACAGGATCCATTCATCCAGACGGAGCATATCCCGTCCTGTCACCAGCAGATCCCCGGGGTGTTCCACTTTATACCGTTCCGGCAGCATCATTTTCCGGCGCATCAGGTTCAGGTTCACCAATACATCACTGTCACGGGGTGCAAGCCGCATTGCCCGTTCGTAACACACTGCCGCCATCGCGGTCTCGCCCAGTTGATAATAACAGTTCCCCATATTGTAGAGCAATGCGGGGGAGACGGCGTTGGGCGAGTTTTTGAGCATCCCGGCGTAGGATTCCAGAGCGGCTTTGTAATCGCCGTTATCGTATGCCGTCATGGCATTTTCTCCGGCGGCAAGAGTGAGCGTACCGAAGAACAGAAGGACCGTGACGAATTTGGAAAGACCTTTGAGCAGATCCTTTTTGAGTTCGGGCGTGAGTTCGGCGGAAACGCCCGGGATCCAGGCGGCATTGGCGATGGTTTTCAGCGCATGTGCGAAAGGCACGGTCCGTTCCTCATTGAATTCTCCGGCGGCGGAATCCAGACTGGTCCCCGGCGGGAGATCCATGACATCATTGAGATACTGTGAGAGTTCGCCGGAAACATCGGTCAGATTTTCCGGAGCCGTTTCCCGGATCTTTTTCATCAAATGCTTTTTCTGTTTCCGGGCGTTATGCTTCCGGTATTTTGCCGGATCGTTCCGGAACGCTTTCTCCTGGGAGGCGGCAAGCAGTGCCGCGAAAAAGAAGATGAATCCGCAGAAGACCAGACCGAAGGTCATCATGGCGGTATTCAGCCACAAAGGAAGCCGGACCGTACCGGAAAGATCTTTGTGCAGATAAAGTACATCTTTATGCCGCGGTTGTGTTTTCGCCGTAACTTCTTCCCCCGGATCTGCGCCGGTGGCATCCACATACGTCTTGGAGGTCGCGACCAGTGTTTCCGCTTTCTTCACGTTCACAGTCCGCTGGAATATATAGGGTTTGTACGCATCAGCACCGGGCGAAAATACGGATGCGGCGAACCGGATATTCTGTTCGCCCTCCTTGAGCGGGATCAGCGTATAACGCAGTTCAATGGCATTCTTTTTCCGTTCCGTTTCCGGCGGATACATGCGGAATCCGGGCAGTTCCAGAGCCGGAGCCTGGAACGTTTCCATGGAGCCGTTCCCCGTGATCGTCAGTTTCAACGTTATGGGATCACCCACGCGGCTGGATTCCGCATTCAAATCGGCGGACCACTTCCAGTCACCGATCAATCCGCAATAAGGCGGCAGATCGGGGGGGATGGCGGGCAGCGGTTTCACCGTGATGGCGGGGAGCGCGGCGGAAAAGACCCGTTCATCCACCACTTCCATCCCGAAAAATCCCCTGCTTTCCACGAAGGAAACGGGCCAGTTGGCATTGAGGGTAAGTTCCCCCGGCGCAAGCGGACGGAATTTGGTTCGGAAAAAGTAGGCGATATAATTCTTGCCGCCGATCCGGGAAATTTTCCGGTCGAATACTTCAAAGGAAGGCATCCGGGGATTCTGTGCCCGGTAGTCGCGCAGACGGATGATCACGCCTTTGCCCGTAGTGAACGAGGGATACTCCGCCGCTTGCAGTTCGTATGGGAAATTTGTTGCGACACAGACGGTGAAATCCAGGGGCAGTTCCTCCCCGACATAACAGGTCTTGACGGGCGTGTTTCCGGGGATCTGCAGCGTGGCAAAAAACGAATTGCTCCCGTTCTTTCCGGCATCGGCAGGCGTGGCTGCGGCAGCCGTCACCGTGATGGTTAGCGGCGCTGTCTTGATCGTTTTTCCGTTTACTTCCACATCCAGTGCGGGGATCTGATATTCACCCGGCTTTTCCGCAACGAAGGGGATCTGCATCGTGGCGGAGGAACTCCGCTTCCCGTTGATGATCTGTGTCTGTTGAGACGTGCTGATCCGGTTGGAGTAGATCCGTAATCCTTTTGCTTTCGGGGGCGTGCGGAAACGGGGGACACCGTCATCGCTGGTGAGGATCAGCGCGGCGGAAAGTCCCGCAACGGGTTGTTCCGGTTGAACGGAAAGCGTGACTGCGGCGGCAAGGTCACAGATGAAGAAGAAGAGTAAAACCGCGTATATTCCGTATTTCATGTTCACGATACTCCTTGTTTTTTACCAGTCTTTTTCCACTTTGCGCTGCGGTGCATTGCGCTTTTGTATTTCTTTGAGCATATCCCGGAAATCTTTTTCGTCACGCGCCATGACATCCAGAATAGCTTCCGCCTGTTCCTTATCGATCTCCCTGGGCTCACCCTCCGGTGAACCGGATTGCTGTTGTTCGCCCTTCTGCTGTGGAGTTTGCTGTTCGTTCTGCTGTTGTTCGCCTTCGGACTTCTCCGGCTTTTTCCCGCCGTCCTTTTTTCCGCCGGACTGCTCCTTGTCCTGTGACTTCTTCTCTTCCTGTTTCTGTTCCTCTGCGCCCAATGCTTTCATCGCGTTATCCAGATGTTCATCGGCTTTTTTCTGATTGCCTCTCTGCTGTTCCTGTTGTGCTTTCTGCAATTCCCGTTTTGCGTTATCGGCGGATTGCGCCATTTGCTGCTGCTCGAGTTTCTCCGCCTGTTGTTTCATTTGATCGGCGGCGTGTTCCGCCTGACGTGTCTTCTGCTGCTGTTTCTGCGGATCCTTTTCATCTTTTGCCTGTTTTGTCTGATCTTTTGCCTGTTGCTGCCGTTTTTTGAGTTCTTCGATCTCTTTCTTCAACTCTTCGGCATTTTTGCGGTCTTTCAACAAAACCTGCTGATTGGCGGCAGCCGTGGTCCCGTACCGGAAACTTTCCCTGTAACTGGTTTCGGCTTCATCCAGTTTGGCAATGGCTTCCTCCAACGCTTTCTGCGCAAGATCCGGATTCTGATTTTTCAGCCCTTCGTTGGCTTCGGACATCTTTGCCCGTGCTTCCTTGTGGGGGATCACGCCCATATTCTGATACGCATTGGCACGGACCTGTGCATTCTCTTCCACCGCCACCGCCTTTTCGTAAAATTCCTTTGCCTTTGCGTTGTCATTTTCCTTCTGCGCCTGAACTCCGGCATTGAAGAATTGCTCTGCTTCCTGTCCGGCAAGAGGTAAAACCGTAAACAGACACAAAAGCACGATCACTGCGGTCCGCCGTTCGGGAATACAGAACGCCAGGATCAACAGAAACAATGCCGTCCCGAGCGTCCAGAACGGGCGTTCGATGGGACGTGTCACTGCCAGTTCGCTGCTGCCCGTTTTCCGGTCCAAACGGTCGATCGCGTTTTGCAGTTCGTTCAAACCGGGATCGGCGGCTGTGGAGCGGACATAGATCCCGGCTGTTTTTTGTGCGAGTGCGGAGAGTTCTTTTTCATTGAGAGGACTTTTCACGGCATTGCCTTTTTCATCGGTCAGGATCTTCCGGTTTCCCTTTTCATCGGTGACATGGATGACCGAAGGATTGGCGGGGTCGCCCATTCCGGCGATAAAGAGCGGGATATTGGCATCCGCCAGCTGCTTTGTGACGTTCTCCGCCTGTCCGGTGAGTTCATCTCCATCGGTGATGAGGATCACCGCTTTGTGTTTGCCTTCGGCACTTTCAAATGCCTGAACGGCGGTCTCCAGTGCGTGCTGGATATTGGTCCCTCCCATGGGTATGGTATCGGTATCCAACCCATCTGTCAGCTGAAGAAAACTGGTCTTGTCTGTGGTAAGCGGACATTGCAGAAAACTGGTGCCGGCGAATGCGATCAGCCCGAACCGGTCGGCGGGATTCTTTTCTGCCAGCTGCCGGACCAGCCATTGTCCCTGGGCGAGCCGGGTGGGTTTGACGTCATCGGCGAGCATACTGCGTGAGACGTCAAAGATGACCAGCAGATCTCTGCCGGGTCCGGTATCGGGCAGGAAATCCCGTCCCCAAGCCAATTGAGCGGCGGCGATGATACAAGCAAGAGCGGATGCGGTATACAGGCAATGTTTTACCCTTCGTTTTGACTTGCTCGCATCGGTGTATTTTTCTGCATTTTCTTCTTTTTTAAACATAGCTTCGGCGATTTTTCTGCGTTTCCGGTTGCCGTAAAGAACAGCCAGCATGAACAGCGGCAGCAGCCACGCCAGATGCCATAATATATCGTAGGATAAAAACGTCATACTTTTTCTTTCCCCCCTGTTGTTTCCGGTTTTTTGTTTAGACACAGAAAATCCGGTTTTGTTCCATTCTGCTGCCGCGTGCCCATCAGATGATACATCACGCGGTTTACTTCTTTCAGCCGGAACGGCTTCAGAAGTTTCGCCGCAAAACCGTATGCCGCCGGATTCGAAAGGATCGGGTCATCGCAATATCCGCTTGCGGCGACCGCGCGGACATCCGGCGATTCTTTTTTGAGGATATCCAGCACTTCTTTCCCGCCGATACCGTCGGGCAGTGTCAGGTCCAGGAACAACAGATCAAAGGGCTTGCCTTCCTTCTCTGCCTGCCGGAATTTTTGCAGACACTCATCCGCGTTTTCTGCGTATTCGCACTGACAGTTCATGAAGGAGAGGATCCTGCCCAGGAGCAGTCGTACATTTTCCTGATCGTCCAGGATCAGAAGATGTCCGCCGCCGGAATATTCGGGGATATCCTCTTCTGTCTGTTCACTGTTTTCTGCGACTTCCGTTTGAAGCACTGCGGGGAGATACAGTTCAAAACAAGCTCCCTGACCGGAGGGCGGATCCACCACCTGGATGGACCCGGAATGACGTTTCAACGTGGAAAGACACATGGGCAGTCCCATCCCGGTCCCTTCCGGACGGGTGGTGTAAAAGGGATAGAAGATCTTTTCCCGTTCTTCCGGCGGGATCCCGTGTCCGCTGTCTATGATCCGGATCCGGATATAAAGACCGGGGCGGAGTCCTTCCAGATTATTTTCCTCCAACGTTCTGCTTCGGATCTGGATCCGTACAGACCCTTTGCGGTCCATGGCGATACTTGCATTCCGGAGCAGGTTGTTGAGGACCTGTCCGATCTGTGCTTTGTCGATGACGGCGCAGGGGAGATCCGGTTCGAAATCAAAGAAGGCTTCGGTCTCTGTATTGCGCAGAAAGAATGTGGTGTTGCTGCGGAAGAAACTGTCGGTGTCCACCGGGACGGTAATGGGTGCGCCCCCTTTTGCAAAGCTCAAAAGCTGGTTGCTGAGGTTTTCCGTCACATCAAGAGCCTGTTTGCAATCTTTGAGATACCGGAGACTTTCCGGTGCTTTTCCGGAAAACATTTCCGCCAGTTCCAGATTACCCCGGAGAACGGTGAGCAGGTTCCGGAAATCGTGGGCGAGACCTGTGGCGATGGCGGCGACTTTTTCCATGTTGGAACGTTGTTCTGCGCTTCGTGCCCGGCGGATCTGTTGGAAATCGGCGGCAAGGGTCTGGATCTCTTTGTCCAGAACAGCATCTCCGGTTTCCGGGGCGGCGGCAGGAGTATCCTCTGTTCCGGGTTGATTGAGCAGTTGACTGATGGTGCGTGCCGTGGCGATCCGGTTCTGTATCGCAAAACGGAAAAGCAGCAGTAAGCCGCAGGGCAGAGTCAACAAGGCAAAGCCCGCCAGCAGAATATACGTCTGATAGACTTTCCGATATACGATCTTTGTGTCACGGCTCAATACCAGAGTTCGACCATCCTCCGTCACACGGCTGACGCATAACAGCATTTGTCCATTCGATTTATCCAGATGATGCCAGGTCTTGCCGGGCATGGGCCGGACATCAATAACAGGGTGTGAGCCGGTCCGGTTCAGAGTAACGGGCATCTTCCCTTTCTCCCAGATTGTGATCGTCCCAGTTTCCGGCGTGAAGAGTTCCGGATCTGTTTCCCTGCCTTTCAGTTTATGAGCGATCAAATCGGCTTCCTGCTCCATGGATTCCCGGCACAAACTGCGGAAGTCACTGATGAGCAGTACAGCGAAAAGTACAGGAGTCAGGAATACCGTCAGCAGCACGGCTGAAAAAGAAAAATTCAACAGCGTATTCTTGATTTTCATGTCTGATTCCTGTTACATGTTACCTCTTATTTCAGTAATATATCACACTTTTTCCCGATTTCATCCCCTTTTTTCTTTTTTCTGGTTGATTTTTTTGTTTCACGATGTATAGTATCCACATTTTCAATATATAACTACAGGAGTTCACCCTTTATGTTCACTATCATTCTCGGTCTTGCCACCGGCGCAGCCGTCTATTTCTCTCTGACTTACGCCGCCGATATGAAGGGCGCAGGCGTTATCGTCCTGGCGGTCCTTTCCATGTTCCTCGTCCAACTCATCGTCATGCTGGTCCTCCGCAAAGTCTCCGCAAAGATCAATAACGTCCTCCAGGCGACCATGATGGAAACCGCTAATAAGCTCCGTGCCATGCAGGAACAGTATATGCGCCGTCCCGTCGGCTCCCAGAAGCAGATGATGCAGAACCTGGAACGGGAACAGAACGCCGGCTTGAACCGTATGATCGAAAAACTGGATCTTTACAAGCCTCTTTATCCCTGGAATCTCCTGATGAAAAAGCAGGTCAATACCATGCGCATGCTCTTCCTTTTCCAGCTCAAAAAGTTTGACGAGGTGGATGCACTCATGCCACACTGCCTTTTCTTCGATGTCCAGTCCGTCTGCGTGAAAATGGCCCGTATGTATAAACGCAACGAAGAAGGCATTGACAAGTTCTTCCGCAAAAAAGCCGCCAAGTTCAAAGGCGAAAGCGCGGTCCTCCCGTACTCCCTTTACGCATGGATCCTGGTCAAACAGGAAAAAATCGACGATGCCATCAAGGTCCTCAATCAGGCGAAGATCAAGACCAATGATAACGAAGTCATCATCAAAAACTGGGAAATGCTGGTCAATAACAAAGTCAAACATTTCTCCAATGCTCTCCTGGGCGAACAGTGGTATGCCCTCATGTTGGAAGAACCCAAAATGCAGCGGCAGACCCAGCAGGTCATGCGCCGCCGCTGATCCCGTTACACCGCCGGTCAGTCGACCGGCTTTTCTTTGCAATAATAAAAATATGAAATTATAATTCCATAATGTGAAATAACGAAAGGAGCCGATCATGTTGATCTGGAATCGCAGTCAAACCGATGCCGCCGTGCAGAATGTGCTGGATGTGCTGGGGGAAGAGTATCCCATTGCCGCCGGGGAGTGCGGGGTGAATATCGTCTTTGAGATCGGGGGCGGAGAGAATCATCTTTCCGTGGTCCGGAACGGAGAAATTTTTCATGTGACCTGCGGGAGTGCCTGGCTTGCGGGACGGGGTGCGGGTCTTGCGCTTGCCGGATTGGAAGCGGAAGAGACCTGCTGTTTCCGCAGTCACGGGATCCTGTTTGACTGTACGCGCACGAAAGTGATGCGTGTGGATTATTTCAAACGTTGGCTGCGCCGTCTTTCGCTGTTCGGCTACAATCTTGCGATGCTGTATACGAAAGATGCGTATCAGCTTCCGGGTGAGAATTATTTTGGATACATGCGCGGCGCGTACAGTCAGGAAGAGATCCGTGAACTGGGACTTTATGCGGAGAAACTGGGGATCGAAATGATCGCCTCGATCCAGGCATTGGGACATCTGGAGCCGATTTTGCGTTGGGAGGCGTATGCCCCGCTGCGTGATACCGCCAATGTGATCCTGGCGGATCATGAGGAGTCCTATGTGCTGTTGGAAAAAATGATCCGTTTCTGGAGCGAAGCATTGCCCAGCCGCCGGATCCATCTGGGTATGGATGAGACCTTTGATCTGGGCTTGGGCAGACATCTGAAACTTCACGGATACGAGGAACCGATCTCCATTTACAACCGTCATTTGGAGAAGCTGTGCGGGATCTGCCGGAAATTCGGGCTCAACCCGATCATCTGGAACGACATGTATTTCCGTTATGCGCACCGGTCCGGTGATTATTACGAAAACGATTCCGCCATATCGGAAGATGTTGCCCGTATGATCCCGGCGGAAGCCGAACTCTCTTACTGGGATTATTATCATCGTGATGTGGAAACATACTGCCGTTTTCTGCAATCCACCGAAAAGTTGAACGGGAAGACCCCGATCATGGCATCCGGGATCTGGACCTGGAGCCGCTTGTGGTGTGATTACGAACAGACTTTCTCCACGGTGGAACCCTGTATCGCCGCCTGCCGGAAACAGGGGATCCGTGATTTCATACATACGCTCTGGGGCGATGACGGCGCGTACTGTGATTTTGAATCCGCCTTTGCCGGATTGGCATGGAGCGCGGAACTGGTGTATCACGAAACACCATCCGATGACCGGATCCGCAGTCTGTACCGTGCGGTTTGCGGTACCGATTACGATTTGCAGGTCGCGCTGGGCAGCATGGAAATGATCTCCGGGCCCGCGGATCACAGTACGCCCCGGAAACTCAGTGCGCCTGCGGTCCTTTGGGATGATCCGCTGATGGGGATCATCTGGCATGAAGCCCCGTTCTGGGATAAAGAGGTATGGCAGAAAGCATTGGCGCATTACCGTGATCTTGCGGCGAAAGCAGAACCCTTCCGGGATGATTGCAATGCGGGCTGTATCAACCACGCCTGGAATGTGCTGGATGTGCTGGCAAAGAAAGTGGAACTGCGTATGCTGTTGGTCAATGCCTACGAAAAACGGGATCTCTCCACGTTGCATGTCATCGCGGAAAAATATATCCCGGATGTCATCACGGCACTGGAAGGGTTGAACGAATCCTTCCGCCGTCAGTGGCTCCGCGGTTACAAACATTACGGTTTGGAATGTATCCAGATCCGTCTGGCGGGGATCCGGGAACGGTATGTGGAACTGGGACGCCGTCTGGATGAATATCTGGAAGGTTCTGCGGATACCATTGAGGAACTGGATCTCAAACCCGATCCCATCGGCATCGGCGAGACCCGTTATCTGAGCATCGTCACCGGAAACTTCATGCTGTAAGGTCAGGTGGACTTTTTCGCGCGGACCCCACGGTGGGCGACAGCCTGCCACGGGTCTTCGGGCCAGTCATGTTTGGGGTAACGTCCCCGCATATCTTTCCGCACCAGAAAATAGGATTCATTCCAGAAGGAAATGAGATCCCGGGTCTTCTGTACGGTCCGCATAGCGGGGGAGAGAATATCCAGCAGCAGCGGGACCTTCCCCGCCAGAAGCGGAGTGGCTGTCATGCCGAACAGCTCCTGCAATTTTACGGATGCCGCCGGCTGTGCCGGATCGGAATAATCGATGCGGATATGGGATCCGCTGGGAACTTCCAGTTTTTCCGGAGCCAGTTCCGCCATACGTCTTGCGGCACCGGGCGGAAGATCGTTTTCCAGGATCATACGCAGATCCAGCTTCCGGAGTCCGGCAAAAGATGTGATCCGGTCCAGCCAGGGGGAAAGCCACAGATCCAACGTTTCCAGCAGAGCTTCTTCCGAATAGTCCGGGTAATCCGGAAATCCGCAACGGTGCAGAAACGTGACACGGTTCCGGAAACTTTCCGTCGAACGGCTTTCCTCAAATACCCGGAACCCCGCAGAACGCAGTTCTTTCAGCAGTAACGACTGCAAGCCGGTAACATCACTGAGGAGGTCCCGTACCGGACGCCGTCCCAAAGTGAGAGAGCCCAGCGTGCGGACTTCTTCCGCAGTTGCCGCCTCCCGTTCCGGATCCCAGCGGAACAGTGTCTGTTTTGCGAAGAGTTCCGGCGCACATCGTTCCAGTTCCTGTATTTCCAGCGGCGCGGCAAGCCGGATCACGGTCCTGCCGTTCATGGTGGTCGTCTCGGCGACCGCAAGGAATTCCGCCGATTGCAGCAGGGGATCGTCTTTCCGGAGGAACGCCGTGACCCCATTGGCAAGAGTGTATTCGCCGGAGACGGTATCTTTCCGCCGGGCGGCACGGTCGGGATATGCCAGCGCAGTAAGCACGCCATCGGGCGAAGACAACGTTATGTTCCGTTCCTTTTCTTTCAGCAGAGCGCGGATCCGTTTCGCGGTCTGAAGGGATTCGCCGGAAAGCTGTTTGAGACGGTATGCAATGTCACACCCCGGAACATGGGCAGTATTCCGGCTGCTGATCACCGCTGCCAGATCCGCAGAACGTGCGGCGTACCCCATTTCCGCTCCACGGAGGACCGCATGTGCCAGACGGGGATGAAGCGGGAAATGCCGCATGGCTTCCCCGTGCCGGGACAGGTGATTCTCTTCCATGGCATCCAGCTCCCGGAGCAGTTGGAATGCCTGGGCGAGCATGACAGCCGGCGGCGGATCCAGCCAGGGAAGTTCCGCAGTCGTCTGCTCATCCCGTCCCCATTTCACCAGTTCCAATGCTGCCGATGCGAGATCGCAGGAGAGGATCTCCGGACGAACAAACGCGGTCAGCTGATTCTGTTCGTATTCATGCCAGAGCCGGATGCAGACGCCTTCCGATGTACGCCCGGCGCGACCCCGCCGCTGATCGGACGAGGCTTTTGTCACCCGGACCGTTTCCAGTTTATCCATGCCGGTGGCTGGGGAGAAAACAGGGATCCGCATCAGTCCGGCATCAATGACGATCCGGACCGAAGGGATCGTGATACTGGTTTCGGCAATGGCGGTCGCCAGAATGACACGGCGGATCTCTTCCCCGTGGGACGCAAACACTTTATCCTGTTCGGCGGCGGGCAGACTGCCGTACAACGGAAGTATCTCCATAGAGGGCAGTGAATTGTTCCGCAGAGTCTCCATCGTCTTTTTGATTTCGAATTCACCGGGCAGAAAAACAAGAGCGTCGCCGGGGAAAGCCTGTATCGCACTGCGTACCGCATTGGCAGTCCGCTGTTCCAGGGGGAGCTGTTCGTGTTCGGCGGAATAAATGGTCTGCACGGGGTAACACTTTCCCGGGGAATCGATCACGGGGCAATCCCCCAGCAGTTTCCGGAGCGGTCCCGGATCGAGCGTGGCGGACATGACCATGACTTTCAGGTCATTCCGGAGCAGTTCTCTGGCGTTGAGAGTCAGGGCAAGGGACAGGTCGGCGTGGATACTGCGTTCGTGGAACTCGTCAAAGATGACAACGGCAGTTTCTTCCAGTGCGGGATCATTCTGCAGCATCCGCGTGAGAATGGCTTCTGTCAGCACTTCGATTTTTGTCGCAGGGGATGTAACGGTTTCCAACCGTGTCCGGTAGCCCACCGTCTCCCCCGGTTTTTCGCCGAGAAGTGCCGCCATCCGTTTTGCGGCGGCGCGTGCGGCAAGGACCCGCGGTTCCAGCATGAGGATCTTTTTCCCTTGTGTAATACCGGATTCCAGCAACGCAAGGGGGACAACGGTACTTTTTCCCGCGCCGGGTTCCGCTGTCAGGATCAGAGAGTGATGCGCCGTCATGGCACGGATGATCTCCGGCAGGACGGCATCGATGGGGAGTCCGGATCGGATCATTTCCGGTAGAGTTCCGCGGTGACTGCGGTTTTGTAAAGGGTCTGATCGGGATCTTTGCCGGAGGAGTAAAGGATGCTGTTTTCCATGATAGAGGTGGCAGTCGCGGAATTATCTTCTTTCTCCCAGCCGGGGGCGGCGGAATTCCGTCTCTGGTCTTCCCGGACTTCACCGGCTTTGATCCGTTCCTGGGAAAGGATCAGGACAATGTCAGCCCCCCGTTTTCTCGCTGCTTTCCGCAGGAGATCCCGGATTTCCGCGGCGGACGCACCGGCGGGTGACGTGAAACGGAGTTCGCCCAGTTTTTTTGCGGAGGGATCGACTTTTTCCAGAGTGACCTGGACCTGTACGGGGGTTTTTGCGGGGAGCGGATCAAGGGTTTCACCATCGTAATCGTAGGAGACACACCCGGTGAACATGATCGCAAGCAGAGCGAACGGGAAAAGAAGTGATTTCATAAAAAAGTCCTCAATGAAGTTATTATTTTTGATACAATACAGCAAAAAGTGGAAAAATCAAGTTTTTTATTACAGAAAGTTATTTGACGAAGCGGGGAAAGCATGATATAGTATGGGAATATTATCGGAATATGGAAAGGTGTTTATGGAATTGGGAACTGAATTTTTTCTTGCCTGGCGATACTTCAAGCCGAAACGCAGTGCGGTCAGCGTGATCACACTCATCAGTATCATCGGCGTGATCCTGGGTGTTGCTGTCCTGATCGTTGTGCTTGCTGTTATGACCGGATTCACCGATCAGCTGAAAGAGAAACTCCTGGAAACGGGCGCACATGCCCAGATCCGCAAACCGGTCTCTTACTCTCCGACGTCTCCCGGCGGTTCCTCCAATGTGTTTACCGTGGAGGAAGCAGAGGAAACATGTGAGATCGTACGGAAAACCGGCGGGGATGCCGTCCCGGTCCTTGTGTCCCCGGTCCTGCTCCAGGTCGGGGAAAATTTTGCGCCGAAAGCGTTGATTGCTTATGATCCGGCAAGTGATCCCTCTATGCGCATCCCGCTGCCCGAAGCCATGCGGTCCGGTGTCATGTCTCTGCGGAAAGATGAGATCATCATCAGCGATGTGATCGCACGGAATTACGGACTTTCCGTAGGGAGCAAACTGCTGCTCCATTCGCCGACCCATTTGTCCCGGCTGGTCGTCCGTGACAAGGAAACAGGCAAATACAAAGTTTCGGAAGATGCGGAAATGTATCTGCCGGGAGAATACACTGTCACCGGGACGTATTCCTTCGACAAGTACGACTTTGACAAGGACATCATGTTCATGGGACTGGACGAGGCGGATGTTCTGTTCAATCTGGACTACGGTTCCGCGACGCACGTTTATGTGTGGACGGAAGACCCGTTCCATATCGATCCCTTCATCAACAAGTTGCGCGATGAGCTGATGAAGGAACGCAGTTACTGTCAGCTGATGACGTGGAAAGAGATGCACAGCCGTATTCTGGGTGTGCTTGCCGTGGAAAAGAATATGCAGTTCTTTCTGCTGATCTTCATTGTGCTGGTGGCAGCATTCAGTATCGCCAATACACTGATCACCACTGTGATCCAGAAGACACGGGAAATCGGACTTCTGAAAGCCATGGGCGCATCCTCCTGTGGCGTGATGCGGATCTTCCTGCTGCAGGGATTTTTCGTCGGTGTTGTCGGGTCACTGGGCGGTGTCCTGCTGGGATACCTGGTGATTCTGTACCGTATGTCCATTCTTCACGCAATGCGTTTTATTACCGGACAGGAGATCTTCCCCAAGGAAGTCTATCTTTTCCGTGAATTGCCGGCACATATCATCTGGAGCGATGTGGCGGTGATCTGTGTGATTTCGATACTGCTCTGCACCTGCGGCGCGCTGGTTCCCGCGCTCCGGGCGGCTTCCCTGGATCCGGCGAGGGCTCTGCGTTATGAATAAAGAACAATCCTTTCTGATTGCCGAAGATATTCACAAAACGTTCCGGATCGGAACGAAAGAGATCCCCGTTTTGAAGGGTGTTTCTTTTGCCGTTGAAAAAGGTTCCTGGACTGCTCTGCTGGGGGCATCCGGCAGCGGAAAGACCACACTGCTGGACATCCTGGGATCCATCTCCCGTCCCGATCAGGGGACAGTCCGGGTGGACAGCATCGATTATACGACACTCTCCCGCAATAATCTGGTGAAATTCCGCCGGCAGAATATCGGCTTTGTGTTTCAGGCGTACCACATCCTGCCCGAACTCAATATCCTGGAAAACGTCATGCTGCCCGCTATGATGGACGGCATGAAGAAGTCCGAAGCCCGTCTGAAAGCAGGCGGACTGCTGGAAAAAGTCGGGCTCGCTCACCGGCTCAATCATCGTCCCGGTGAGATGTCCGGCGGAGAACAGCAGCGTTGTGCCATCGCCCGTGCGCTGATGAATCAGCCCCGTCTGCTGCTTGCGGATGAGCCGACCGGGAATCTGGATTCTGTCACCGGGAAAGGGATCCTGGATCTGTTCGTTCAGCTCCGGCAGGAAACGGAGACAACGATCATAATGGTCACCCACGACCGTAACGTAGCTGCACTTGCCGACCGGGTCGTCGAACTCCGGGACGGCGTTATTTATCATCCGGAAGAGGAGACAGTATCATGATTGCAAGATTATCCGGCAAATTGGTGGAAGCAAACTTTACGGAACTCATTCTGGATGTCCACGGCGTAGGATACCGGGTGTTTATCCCCATGACGACTTACGATGTTCTGCCGCGGATCGGCGAAGATGCTGTCCTGCGCATCATCACCCAGGTCCGGGAGGATGATATTTCGCTCTACGGGTTCGCCACGGAACGGGAGAAAACGATTTTTGAACTTCTGATCACCGTCAACGGCATCGGAGCGAAGACGGCACTCAATATTTTGAGCAGCATGAACATTCCCGGATTCTGCGCCGCCGTTGCCCAGGGCGATGTGAAAGCCTTGAAAAAGATCAATGGTGTCGGCCCCAAATCCGCGGAACGCATCATTGTGGAACTCCGGGACAAGATCGACCGTGTCGCGCCGGAACTTGCCGTGGGTGCTGTCCCCGAAAATGCGGAAGATTTCAAGGAACTGGAAGATGCGTTGATGGCATTGGAAAAACTCGGTTTCCAGCGTGCCAAAATACAGAAAGCCGTTGCCGATGTGGCTGCCGCGCTCCCCGAAAATCAGCGGTCATGCGAGAATATCATCCGGAAATCTCTGGCTTCTCTCAACAAATAAACAAAGGATATGTATGAACGGAGACGTGATCGAACATCCCGCTTATATCGTTCTTAACCTGCCTTCACCCATGGCGGAAGTCATCCGGGATCTCCGGGCAAAATATGACTTCGCAAGATCTGCCATGCCCGCAGAAATCACCATTACCGGCTCCTGTGGGACCGGACTTGTGGAGCCGGGACAGGAAGTCGCCCGGATCGCAGAGGAAATGGATGCTGTCGCAAGAGATCTGGTTCCGTTTACTGTAAATTTTACAAAAGTCGGAAGATTCCCGGGGACGAATATTTACTTTCTGGAGCTCAACGACGACAACCCCTTTGAACAGGTACGGCAGCGGTTGGAACGTTCCCGTATCCGGTTCCTGCCGTCACCATATCCGTTCCACGCACACTGCACGCTGAAATTGCGTTGCGAACCCAGCGATCCGGAATTACTGGAAATGTTTTTTATGGATGTCCCGAAGACGCCGTTTACGCTGTCGGTGATGTCGCTTTATTCTCTGCCGGATCCGGCGGAGTGCGAACTTCTTCATGCCACGACGTTCTCCGGGAACGTACAGGATTGATCCTTATTCCGGGCGGAATCCGGCTTCCCGTACCAGAGCTTCCAGTTCCTTCCCGTAACTGATGTAAGTATCATAGCGGCGGACCGCTTGCAGTTCCGGATCTTCGGTATTTTCATTTTCGTGGAATACGGTCGCCACATGGGGTTCGATGGAAATTCCGCCTTCATAACCCGTTTTGTAAAGGTCCGCCAGGATTTCTTTCACGTTGCCGTCGCCTTTGCCCGCAAAGGAGTAGTAACAGACTTTTTCTTCCTGACTGTAAGTGCCGTCCTTGATATGGATGTAGGAGATAAACTCGCGTACGTTCTTGTAATATTCCCAGGAGGACTGCATTTTTTCGCCGGCGCCGTTTTTGCTCCAATCCAGATTGAATACCGGATTGCCCGTATCGAAGACCAGACGGAACGCATCGGACTTGATATGGTCCAGCAGGTAGAGCGTGTGTTCGTAGGAGAGACCGCCCCAGTTCATGCAGTTTTCATGAAGACACAGGATCCCGGCATCTTCTGCCATTTTTACGATATTCGTGACCCGTTTGACCACTTCATCTTTGAAATCCCAGGATTTCGGTTTCAATTCATTGGGCACGGCAAAACTCATGATACGCACCATTTTTGTGCCCAGCTTCTGCATACGGGGGATCGCTTTGCGGAATTCTTCGTAACTGGATTCCGCTTCTTCGGTGATGGGATGACTCCAGTTGGCAATGGCACTGCCGTAACAGTTGATCTTTACATCGTTTTCTGCGAGAAGACGCTGCAATTCTTCGAACTGTTCGTCGGTGATGCTGGCAAGATTGCCGCCATACAAATGACGTGCTTCGATGTTTTTCCAGCCCAAAGCGCGGGTGGCTTTGACCTGCATTTCAAAAGAGGGAGATGCTTCATCTGCAAAACCGGTCAGATACATATTCCTGTTCCTTTCAAGTTATTTGATTTGTTATTTAATATAAATGTGTTACTGCATAATAAAATGGACAAAATGAGAAAAAAATAGACGAAATGTTTTCCTTTAATGGAGTTCTCCGAATTCCTCCTGCAGAAATTCCGCCAACGCGTCCCGCCAGTCCGGCATGGGGGAAAGCCCCGCTTTCGCCAGACTTTGTTTCACCAGACGGGAGTTATGGGGGCGTGGTGCCGGACGGGGAAAATCTTCTGTCCGGC
This sequence comes from Victivallales bacterium, assembly GCA_045592785.1. Classification (GTDB taxonomy): domain Bacteria; phylum Verrucomicrobiota; class Lentisphaeria; order Victivallales; family UBA1829; genus RGIG8244. The sequence continues at coordinate 17,725 of JAZNVL010000030.1, forward strand.
AGGGCGTCACGTTCTGTGTCAATCCGGACTGACGGAAGATCTCGCACGCGAATTCGTACCAGGAGGCTTCCCCTTCGCAAGTGAGATGAAATGTTCCGGTGAGTTCCGGGTGTTCCAGTAATTCCCCCAGTTTCCGGGCGACAGCGATCGCACTGGTCGGGTTCCCGATCTGGTCATGAACGACTTTGAGTTCCGGACGGGTCCCGTCTGCCAGTTTCCGCATGGTATGCACGAAACTGGGACCGCCGAACCCGTAAAGCCAGGAAATACGGCAGATCAGACTGTTCTCCGGATAGATCTGCCGGACTGCTTCTTCCCCGGCGAACTTGCTCTGTCCGTAGACCGTTGCGCCTCCATCTGCGGCATCATCTTCCGTGTAAGGATGGGGATCATTTCCCCGGAAAACGTAATCGGTGGAAATGGCGATCAGGCGGACCTTTGCTTTTTTACAGGCGGCGGCAACGTTGGCGGTCCCCGTTTCATTGAGCAGGAACGCCAAATCCCGTTTTGTTTCGCAGTCATCCACGGCGGTCATTGCGGCGCAGTGGATCACGGCATCAGGCTGATGAAGAGCCAATGCCTGTTCCAGAGAGTCCGGGGATGTGATATCGGTTTCCGGCAGATCGGTGGGAATGATCCGGCAGGAATTGCCGAGAATACGGCAAATGGTTCTGCCCAGCATCCCGTTTCCACCGGTGAGCATGATCTTACGCATTCTGCATATACTCCTGTGTGCCGAAATCAAAATATTCCGCATCGGCGAAAAGGGGATTGCGCGTGTCTTTTTCCGAGAGGATGAACTCCGAAGGATCCAGTTTCCAGTCTATATCGAGTGCCGGATCGTCAAACCTGATCCCGCGTTCATGACTGGGCATATAGATGTTATCGCATTTGTATTGGAAAATGACCTCATCGGAAAGCACGGCAAACCCGTGGGCGAATCCCCGGGGGACGAACAGCTGCCGTTTGTTTTCGGCAGAGAGTTCCACTGCCACATGTTTGCCGAAGGTGGGGGATCCTTTACGGATATCCAGGGCCACATCCAACACGGTTCCCAGGACGACCCGGACCAGTTTTGCCTGGGTGTACGGGGCAGTCTGATAATGAAGTCCGCGCAGAACACCGCGCCGTGACTTGGATTCGTTATCCTGCATCCACCGGCAATCAATTCCGGCGGCACGGTATTTTTCCTGGTTCCATGATTCGAAGAAGTAACCTCTTACATCGCCGAAGACGGCGGGTTCCACGATCACGACTCCCGGGATCTCTGCCGGTATGATATTCATTGTTCGATCATCCTCATAATGTATTTGCCGTATTCCGTTTTCAGCAGATCCTTACACCGTTCCCGGATCTCTTCTGCGGTAAGCCAGCCGTTTTCAAACGCGATCTCCTGCAGACATGCCACTTGAAGTCCCTGCCGGGTCTCAATGGTCCGGATGAAGTTTGCTGCATCCAGCATGGCATCATGGGTCCCCGTATCCAGCCAGGCATAACCGCGTCCCAGCCGTTCCACATGGAGGTCGCCCCGTTGGAGATAGGCATTATTGACAGCCGTGATTTCCAATTCGCCCCGGGCGGAAGGTTTGATACTTTTCGCGATCTCCACCACATCGTTGTCATAGAAATAAAGTCCGGTGACGGCATAATTGGATTTCGGTTGTGCCGGTTTCTCCTCAATGGAAATCGCTTTGAAATTTTCGTCAAATTCCACCACGCCGAACCGTTCCGGATCACAGACATAATATCCGAAGACCGTTGCACCCTTTTCCCGGGCGGCGGCGTTGCGGACCAGTTTCCCGAGACTGGCACCGTAAAAAATATTGTCTCCCAGCACCAGACAGACGGAGTCTTTCCCGATGAATTCCTCCCCGATGATAAATGCCTGCGCCAAGCCGTCGGGGGAGGGCTGCACGGCGTATTGGAGTGAAACGCCGAACTGTGTTCCATCGCCCAGCAACCGTTGGAATGCTGCCTGATCTTCCGGCGTGGTGATAATAAGGATCTCCCGGATCCCGGCAAGCATCAATACGCTTAACGGATAGTAGATCATCGGTTTGTCATAAACCGCAAGAAGCTGCTTGCTTGTTCCCAGTGTGATCGGATGAAGACGCGTCCCCGCGCCGCCTGCAAGTACAATACCTTTCATTACGCATTTTCTCCTGTTCCCAGTCGTTCCATTTTGTATGAACCACTCAATACATGGGCGCACCAGGTATCTTTGTGTTCCAGATACCACAATACGGTTTTGCGGATCCCGCTTTCAAACGTTTCCTGCGGAGTCCAACCCAGTTCCCGGGCGATTTTTGAGGGATCAATGGCATACCGCATATCATGTCCGGGACGGTCCTTGACATATACGATCTGTTCCGCGTATGACTTTCCATCGTCGCGGGGGGCGAGTTCATTCAGCAGTGCGCAGATGGTCCTGACCACATCGATATTGCGTTTTTCGTTATGACCGCCGATGTTGTACGTCTCGCCGGGAACACCTTTTGTCGCAGCCAGATACAGGGCGCGGGCGTGATCCTCTACATAGAGCCAATCCCGGATCTGCAATCCTTCCCCGTAAACAGGAAGTTCCTTGCCGTCAAGCGCATGAAGAATAATGAGAGGGATCAGTTTTTCCGGGAAATGATACGGACCGTAATTGTTGGAACAGTTCGTGACGATGGTGGGCAGTCCGAATGTTCTGCGCCAGGCGCGGACCAGATGATCGCTGGAAGCCTTGGATGCACTGTATGGAGAACTGGGCGCGTAAGGCGTCGTCTCACGGAAGAAATCTTCCGGTCCTTCCAGGTCACCGTAGACTTCATCGGTGGAAATATGATGGAACCGGAACAAGGCTTTTGCGGTATCATCCAATGCGGCATAATACTTCCGTGCCGCCTCCAACAGGGTATAAGTCCCGAAAATGTTGGTCTGAATGAATTCGCCGGGTCCATCAATGGAACGGTCCACATGAGATTCCGCAGCCAGGTGCATCACATGTGTCGGTTGAAAATCGGCAAAAATACGATCCATTTCCGATTTGTCGCAAATGTCGGCTTTTTCAAAACGGAAACGCGGGTCGCCTGACACCGGGGCAAGATTTTCCGGATTCCCGGCATAAGTGAGTTTATCGACCACGCAAACAGCATCACCGGTATGAGTGATGATGTTTCTGACGACCGCCGATCCGATAAAACCGGCACCGCCGGTAACTATGATCCGATTCATATTCAACTCCGTATTTGTTTTTCGCTTGTAATGTAACCGTGAACATGCAATAAATCAAGCATAAAAACGTATAAAATGCAGAAAAAATTTGAAATACGGGCGATCAAATGCTATTTTAAAAGATAACATTGACGAATTGAGGTATTTATATGACAAAAATGATTGATATGATCAATGCCGTCCCCGTGATCTGGCGGACGGTTTTTCTGTTGGTATGCTCCAACTGTTTCATGACCTTTGCCTGGTACGCGCATCTGAAAAATATGTCGGGTAAACCCTGGTATATCGCCGCGATGCTCTCCTGGGGTGTGGCACTGTTTGAATATCTGCTGCAAGTCCCCGCGAACCGGATGGGATATACAGCTATGACTCTCCCCCAGTTGAAGATCATGCAGGAAGTGATTTCCCTCTCCGTCTTTGTTCCGTTCTCTCTCATCTACATGAAACAGGGGTTGAAACTGGACTTCCTCTGGGCAGGATTGTGTCTTTGCGGCGCGGTGTTTTTCATGTTCCGCCAGCATTGAGCATTGTGACACAGAGAACACGGATGTGTGACAATGTGTCGCTTGTTTTTATGTTGTATTCCGTTGTATCCTGCTGATATTTATGAGGTTTGATCGGTTTGTCAATTCTTTGGCACATAAAATGCTTATTAATTGCAGAATTTTATACTTTTAATTAACGTGAAAGGTCTTTTTTACAATGCCTACTTATGAGTACGTCTGCCGTTCCTGCGGCCATGAATTTGAAGAATTCCAGTCCATCAGTGCAAAACCTCTGGAAAAATGCCCGAAATGTGAAGAAAATGCGCTGAAACGGAAAATCGGGACCGGTGCCGGGGTCATCTTCAAGGGATCCGGGTTCTATTGTACCGACTACAAAGGAAAAAATGCCTCCTCCGGTCCTTCCAAGCCCTGTCAGTGTGACGGCGGATGCTGCAACCATAACAAGTGAGGATAAAAATGGCGGAAGAAAAAATGCAATTCAAGGCGGAGATCCAGCAACTTCTGAAACTGGTGATCCATTCTGTTTATTCCAATAACGAGATCTTTCTCCGGGAACTGGCTGCCAATGCTGCCGATGCCATCGACAAGGCCCGGTTCGAATCCCTGACCGATCCCGCAAAAGTACGGGACTGGGAGATCCGTATCGCAGCCGATAAAGATGCCGGAACATTGACCATTTCCGATAACGGGATCGGGATGTCACGGGAGGAACTCGTGCAGAACATCGGGACCATCGCATACTCCGGGACCAAGGCGTTCCTGGATGCGTTGGAACAGGCGAAAGCGGAAGGAAAAGCCGCGGCTCCGGAACTCATCGGACAGTTCGGGATCGGGTTCTATTCCGCCTTCATGGCTGCGGATAAAGTCCGGATCGATACCCGGAAAGCCGGGGAAGATCAGGCGTGGTCCTGGCTCTCTGACGGACTGGGCGAATTCACCATCGCGGAAAGCGACAAGGCGGATCCGGGTACCGCGATCACGCTTTTCCTCAAAGAGGATTACAAGGAATATCTGGATTACTGGCGCGTTTCTTCCGTGATCCGCAAGTATTCCGATTACATCGAATATCCCATCCGCATGAAACACACCGTGAAAAACGGGGAAACTGAAACCGAAGAAGATTCTGTTATCAACTCCATGAAAGCCATTTGGCTCCGTCCGGAAAGCGAAGTCAAAGAGGAGGAATACGAATCCTTCTATCAGCATGTCTCTATGGATTACGGCAAGCCTGCCCGCCGTATCAATTTCAATGCGGAAGGTATGACCGAGTTCAAATCTCTGCTCTTCTTCTCCGGTCGTATGCCCTATCAGTTCCGGTTCGGTGAAAAAAATAACAAAAGCGTACACCTTTATGTACGCCGCGTATTCATCACCGATAACTGCCCCGGACTGCTCCCCGAGTACATGGGCTTTGTTTCCGGCGTGGTGGATTCCAGCGATCTCCCGTTGAATGTTTCCCGCGAAACACTGCAGGATAATCCCATGATCGCCCGGATCCGGAAAGCGTTGACGCATCGTATTTTCAGCGAACTTTCCAAGATGATGGAGAAGGAACGCGAAGCATACGAAACGTTCTATCTGGAATTCTCCCGTATGCTCAAGGAAGGGATCCACATGGATTATGCCAACCGGAGCAAACTTCAGGACCTTCTCCTGTTCGAAAGCATGAACAATCCCGCAGGGAAACTCATTTCTCTCAAAGAATATTCCGATGCCATGCAGCCCACACAGAAAGCCATCTATTTCATCAGTGGCGACTCCCGGGATGCACTGGAACAGTCTCCCCAGCTGGAAATGCTCCGCAAACAGAACTTCGATGTGCTGTTCCTGCTGGATCCGGTGGATGAATTCGTGCTGTCCGAACTCAATACCTACGCAGAAAAAGAACTGGCATCTGTCAGCCGCGGCGATGTGAAATTCGACGAGACCGTGCAGAAAGAGTTGGACGAGAAAAACAAGAAAGCCGGGGAAGAAAGCAAAGACCTGGTGGAGTACCTCAAGAAGACCCTTGACGACCGGATCAAGGATGTGCGTTTCTCCGCCCGTCTCACGGAAAGCCCCTGCTGTCTGGTGAGCGATACCAACGATCCTACGCTCAATATGCAGCGTTTGATGCGCGCCATGGATAAGAACGCGCCCACCGTGAAACGGATCCTGGAACTGAATCCCGATAACATCCTGATCCAGTCCATGAAACAGCTGCACGCCCGGAATGCCGATGATCCCGCACTGAAAGAATACGCAGAAATGCTGTACGATCAGGCGGTGGTGGCGGAAGGCGGCGAACTGGCCGATCCCGTAAAATTTGCGAAACGGACCGCGTCTCTCATGACCCGTGCCATTGAAAAAGAATTGCGCGGTGAATAATGCCCGTTTCCACTGAATATTACGACATACTGGAAGTTTCACCCGAGGCAAGCGAAACCGAACTCAAAAAAGCCTATCGGCGTCTTGCGGTGAAATACCATCCCGACAAGAATCCGGGCAACGAGGAAGCCGGGGAGAAATTCAAAAAGATCGCAAAAGCATACGAAGTTTTGAGTGACCCCGAAAAACGGCGCAAATACGACCAGTTCGGCGAAGATGCCTTCTCCGGTGCCGGCGGCGGTGGCGGGTTCAGCGGCAATCCCTTCGACATCTTCAATCAATTCTTCGGCGGCGGAGCAGGCGGCGGTTTCGAATCCTTCTTCGGCGGCGGCGGAAGAAGGGATCCCAATGCCCCCGAAGACGGCAACGATCTGCGTTACAATCTGGAAATCGATTTCATGGATGCCGTCCGCGGTAAAACTCAGACCATCGAATTCGCACGCATGGATAACTGTTCCGATTGCCACGGCTCCGGCTGTGCCCCCGGAACAAGTAAAGTCCGGTGTCGTCGGTGCGGCGGATCCGGGCAGATCGGTGTGTCCCAGGGCTTCTTCACCATGATGCATGAGTGTCCGGTGTGTCACGGGGCCGGTCAGATGGCGGAAAAACCCTGTTCCAAATGCAATGGCGTGGGACAGAAAAAAGTCCGCCGCAAGGTGGATGTCAATATCCCTCCCGGGGTCGATACGGGAACCCGTATGCGTGTCACCGGGGAAGGGGAGCCCGGTGTACGCGGTGGAGCCAGCGGTGACCTTTACGTCGTGATGCATGTGCGTGACAGCGAATTTTTCCAGCGTGACGGCGATGAGATCCATTGTGAAGTTCCCATCGCATTCCATGTGGCGGCATTGGGCGGCGACGTGGAAGTGCCCACCGTTCACGGTCCTGCAACGGTCCATGTGGATCCCGGAACACAGACCGGAGACCATAAAGTCATTCCCGGAAAAGGAATGCCTTCCCTGCGGCGCAGAGGGGCGTTCGGCGGACACCATATCCGGTTCTTTGTGGAGGTTCCGAAAAAGTTGACTCCGGACCAGAAAGCGTTATTGGAAAAATACGCGGAATCCTTCAAACATTCGCCTCAATCCGGTGCGCAGCCGGTCCAGGAAAGCTTTTTCCGTAAAATTGGACAATTTATGCAGAAGATGATGGGGTTATTTGTTTGAAAAATCCGATTGATGCGCTATATTATACGGATTGCTAATTTACATTCAAACGTGGAGATGAATTATGGCAACTGAAATGCCCAAAGCTTATGAATCCGCTGCCGTGGAGCAGAAATGGTATCCCTGGTGGGAAAATAACGGCCTTTTCAAAGGAAAACCAAATCCCGATAAAAAAGCATATTCCATCGTGATCCCCCCGCCCAACGTCACCGGGATTCTGACCATGGGACACGTCCTCAACAATACCCTGCAGGATATCCTGATCCGCTGGCACAAGATGTCCGGCGATGAAACCTGCTGGTTCCCCGGGACTGACCATGCCGGTATTGCAACGGAAGCCCGTGTGGAAAAATATCTGCGGGAAAATGAAAACACCGGACGCGATGAACTGGGCCGTGAAGAATTCATCAACCGTGTCTGGCAGTGGAAAGAACAGTACGGCGGCACCATCATCCGCCAGCTGCGCACCCTGGGTACTTCCTGCGACTGGGAACGGGAACGGTTCACCATGGATGAAGGCCTTTCCGATGCCGTCAAAGAAGTGTTCGTTCAGCTCTACAACAAAGGCTATATCTACCGCGGACGCCGTATGATCAACTGGTGTCCCAAGGCAAAAAGTGCGCTCTCCGATGAAGAAGTGATCTACAAGGAAGAAAACGGCAAGTTCTATCATTTCCGTTATCCTCTCTCCGACGGGTCCGGCTATCTCGTGGTCGCCACCACCCGTCCGGAAACCCTCTTCGGTGATACCGCAGTTGCCGTCCACCCTGACGATCCCCGTTACAAAGATCTCATCGGCAAGACAGTGGATCTGCCCCTGACGGACCGGAAGATCCCCATTATCGCCGACCGGCACGCCGACCCCGAAAAGGGAACCGGCTGTGTGAAGATCACGCCTGCGCATGACCCCAACGACTTTGAAGTCGGAAAACGGCATGATCTGGACTTCATCAACGTGATGAATAAAGACGCTTCTCTCAACGAACGCTGCGGTGCCGCTTATGCCGGACTCGACCGTTTCGTTGCGCGGAAGAAGGTCGTGGAAGATATCGAAAAACTCGGACTCCTGGAAAAGATCGAAGATCTCGTTCACAACGTCGGGTATTCCGAACGCGGCAATGTGCCCATCGAAACCATCATCAGCGAACAGTGGTTCGTCCGCATGGAAGAACTGGCGAAGAAAGCCATCGATGCCGTCCGCGACGGGACCATCAAGTTCTATCCGGAACGCTGGAGCAAGACCTATTTTCACTGGATGGAAAACATCAAAGACTGGTGTATCAGCCGTCAGATCTGGTGGGGACACCGTATTCCCGCCTGGTACAAGGGTGACGAAGTTTACGTTGGCGTGAATCCTCCGGAAGGCGAAGGATGGCAGCAGGAAGAAGACGTTCTGGATACCTGGTTCAGTTCCTGGCTCTGGCCCTTCTCCATCATGGGCTGGCCTGAAAAGACACCGGAACAGGATTACTTCTATCCCACCTGTGACCTGGTCACGGGACCCGATATCATCTTCTTCTGGGTCGCCCGTATGATCATGGCGGGTTACGAATTCAAAGGGACATTCCCCTTCAAGAATGTGTATTTCACCAGTATTATCCGCGATGATCTGGGCCGTAAATTGAGTAAATCTCTCGGCAACTCTCCGGACCCGCTGGAAGTGATTGCAACTTATGGCGCCGATGCCCTGCGTTTCTCCATCATCTATATCGCGCCTGTCGGAATGGATATCCGTTACTCCAACGAAAAATGTGAGATCGGGCGTAACTTCGCCAACAAACTCTGGAACGCATGCCGGTTCCGCCGGATGCAGGGCGAAGTCTCCGAAGGTTTTGCCACCATGAAAACCGTGGATCCCGCGAAGCTCACCGCCGATGAGATCTGGATGCTTTCCCAGTTGGATCAGGTGGTCACCGGTGCCGTCACCGCGCTCAAGGAATTCCGGTTCAATGCTGCCGCACACGATATCTACGAACTGGTCTGGAGCAGCTTCTGCGACTGGTTTATCGAAGCCTGCAAACCCCGTCTGTACGGTACGCCGGAAGAAAAGGCGCAGGCATTGGCGGTGCTGGATTATGCGCTCTGGACCATCCTCCGTCTGCTGCATCCCTTCATGCCCTTCGTCACCGAAGAACTGGCACATCAGCTGGGCTTCCTGAAAGACGACGAATCCATCATGAATGCGGCGTATCCGGAAAGCTTTGCGGCGGACTTCGGTCTGACCGGGGAACGCGTTGCCTCTATCATGAAGATGGTGGACGACAAATTCCAGTTGATCAAGGGCGGCAGAACGCTGCGTTTGAACAGCAACATCGCCCCCGGCAAGAAGATCCGTTATCACATCAAGGCGGCTTCCCCTGCCATTCAGGATTTCCTCAATGCGGAAATGGCGAACATGCTTTCCCTGCTGAATGCCTCCGAGATCTCCATCTCCCCGGATGAATTCAAGTCCGATGACGGTGCACAGGCTCCCTCCATTCTGGGCAATGCCGGTGCCATCTATCTGCCCCTTTCCGGACTGGTGGATGTTCAGGCGGAAATCGAAAAGCTCAACAAGCAGAAGAAAGAACTGCAGGGCTGGATCAAGGGAACGGAATCCAAGCTGAGTAATGCGGCATTCGTTGCCAAAGCACCCCCGGCTGTGGTGGAAGCCTCCAAAAAACAGCTTGCAGAACTGAAAGAAAAACTCGAACGCGTGGAAGAATCGCTCGCCGCGTATTCCAAGTGAGTTCCGCTGTTTGATAAGTACGGATAAGTACGGATAAGTACGGATAAGTA
>JAZNVL010000031.1:0-67334 GCA_045592785.1 Victivallales bacterium
CAGATGTTAGATATTACTCACACTTACAAAATAAAACACAAAATCAGGAGGTGAATTTACAGGATAACTATGCTCAAATTTCGGGATTTTTGATAAAAGAATCGGAAAAATAATGCGGAAAGACAATAAATAAGGAAAAAATCTTACTGCAAGACTTTTCATTATCAAAAATCAAGTCTTAAATTACAAAAAATTACAAAAAAAACAAGCATGTGAAGACTTCAAGCAAAAGTCTTCACGGATTTAGATTGTTACATTGAGCTGAAAATACAGGAGAAATTAATATGTTGTCAGCACAGGCTTTACGAATTTGCGAACTTCTTGTTCGCGCTTCTGAAATCGCATTGGAAATTTACGATGCGCCGGATACCGAAATCAAAGCAGACCGTTCTGTGGTGACCAAAGCGGACAAAGCGGTGGAAGATATGCTTGTCAAAGAACTGGAAGATCTTTCTGCCGGTATTCATGTGATCGGGGAAGAGACCAGTGTGGTGAAATCGGAAGAATATTTGCAGTCTGCGCTGTGTGGTAAAACGTACATCGTGGATCCGATCGATGGTACTGCGCTGTATGCCTGTCACATTCCGTTATGGGGTACATCCATTGGTTATGCAGAGAACGGCAAACTTCTGGAAGGCGGGATCGTTTGCCCGCTGACGGGTGAGATGATGATTTCGGATAATGGCGTAACATATTATACCGGATGCAGTTGTATTCATGAGTTGAAGAACTGGAAGTCCCGTTTGAAACCGTTGGCTCCGCCCCCGGGTGTCCTGGATGGGAAATCTCTGCTGGGGTTGACCCAGAGCATTGCCAGGTTCGGGATCATGCGGGAACGTTATACGGTCAACGCCAGCGGTTCGACGATCCACGCCATGTTTGCGTTGGCGACGGGGCGTTATGCGGGATTGTTGAGTTATGCGAAGTTATGGGATTATGCGGGAAGTCTGCCGTGTTTGAAAAATCTCGGGTTCCATTGTGTTTCCCAAAATGGAGTGAATGCGTTGGATATGGAGATCAACTCTGCGAATTATGCTTTGAGCAACGATGCAAAAGTTCCGTTTCTTGCGCAGGATCTGTTATGTTTTGCGCCGACACATGAAATCGGGGAACGTTTGAGCAACATGTATTATTTCCCGGAAGGGGTTGAAGAATATGTCTGATGCAGGAGATGCGCCGGGAATTTCTTTCAAACAGGAATTACTGCGCAAAGGGGTGCATTTGAGTTCGCTGTGGATGGTGGCTCTGATTTATTTCTGGACAGGGGATCCGGAGTTATTGTTTTATTTTTTCGGGACATGTTTTATACTGAACATCATGTGTGAATTTGCGTTTTCCATGAAAGTCCCGGTGATCACGCAAATTTACGGATGCCTTTTCCGGTCGATGCTGCGGAAACAACCGGAACGCGGGACTTGGATCGTGAGCGGGAGTCCGCCTGTTTTTCTTGCGGCTGCGTTGGTGAGTTGGTTGTTCCCTCAATATCTGGCGGCGATTTCGCTGGGCGTGATGTTACTGGCGGATACGGCGGCGGCGTTGGTGGGACGTCGTTTTGGAAAACACAAATTAAACGGGGTGAAATCGGTGGAGGGGACGGTCGTTTTTGTATTGACGGGTGTAATATTCTCGCTGTTCGTCTTATATTTTACGCCGGGTTTCACATTATCACGCGTTTTTCTTCTGTCGCTGGGTGTGATTTTTGCCGCGATCGCGGAACTTTACGAAAAACAATTGCATTTGGATGATAATCTGACGATTCCCTTATTGACGGGATTGCCTTTATGGTTCGTCATTACTTTTTCCGGAGGATGATTTATGAGTGAAAAATTACCAGGTTCCATGCATTTTATCGGGATCGCCGGCATCGGAATGAGCGGCGTAGCACAGGCGGCGGCATCGTTGGGTGTCCGTGTGACGGGCAGTGACCGTGCGATATCGGCACCGGAGAACAGCCGTATTCTGGATTCTCTGCGTGCGCAGGGGATCGTGTTATACAACCAGGACGGCTCGGTTTACCATGATTATCAGCCGGACGTGCTTGTTTATTCCACTGCGATCGAGGAAGACAATCCGGATTATCGGGAGGGCGTACACCGTCTGCACCGTTCGGAAGCGGTTACACTTCTGGTAGAAGCAATGCGCGGGAAGAAGCTTCATGCGGTTGCAGGGACTTGCGGCAAGACAACGGTATCGGGTTGGCTGACGGAGGCATTGAGTCATTTGGGAGCGGATCCGGTGTCGTTATGCGGCGGATTGATGAATGCGTTTTCGGACGGAAAATACTGTGGAAATTTCCGTGCGGGACAAGGGGATTCCTTTGTGTTGGAAGCGGATGAAAGCGACAAAAGTCTGTTGAATTATACGCCGGACAGTGCGATTTTGTTGAATATCGGGGAAGATCATTACGAACGGAGCGAAGTTGCGGATGTATTTGCGCGTTTTCTGGATCGTGTAAATGGTCCGTGCGTGGTGGAGGACAAGGCATTTTTTGAGATCGGTGCGGATCGTTTGCGTGGGAAAAATATCGTATTGATCAGCGGGGATCCGTCTTCTCCGGATAAAATTTCCGGATTCCCGGTGTATAAACTTTCTTCGATTTGCACATCGACGTGCGGATTCCGCTGTCAGTTTGCGGATCACGGGGAAGAATTTTCTCTGCCGGTCCCGGGTGTTCATTCCGCAGTGAATGCGCTTGCGGTGTACGCGCTGCTTGTTTCGCTTGGATACGGGAAAGCGGAATCATTGAAAGCGGTGCAGGGATTTTCGGGCGTATGGCGTCGTTTCGATTACGCCGGAGAGATGCAGAGCGGGGTGAAAGTATACGATGATTACGCACACAATCCGGACAAGATCTGTTCTGCGATCCGGACAGCGCAAACGGTGGCACAGGGGGCGGTGCATGTGGTATTTCAGCCGCACGGATTCAAGCCGCTGCGGATGATGCGCGAGGAATTGTTTGAGGTACTGGAACGAACGCTCCGGACGGGTGATACCTTTGGATTTCTTCCGGTATTTTATGCGGGGGGCACGACGAGTTTTGAACCGAAGTCGGAGGATGTTGTTTCCGGGTATAATGAGCAAGGGGAAAACGGACACATTTACCGTTATTATTCGGATCGTGATGAAGCGGAAAAAATGTTAAAAAATACGATAAAAGGTGGCGATTTGGTCCTGATTTTGGGTGCAAGAGACAATTCTTTATCAATCTGGGCAAAAAAAATTGGCTTTTCAGCTTGACTTTTTAGGGAAATATGCTTATAATATATCAAGTATCGTTATAGTCGGGGTTTTTTCCCTGCTTTTCCGGTACAATGGCATCGTATTCAAATATAACATTATATAACAGGAGAAACAGGATGACGAGCAGGAATTATCTTGTATCTGGCGTCACAGCGATGTGTATGCTTGCGGGAGCGATTTCGCTTTACGGGCAAACGGCGCGTGATGTGGATTTTACTGACAAACTCAATGAAATGCAGCTGTATGATTATGCAGAGTTCTTTCTGGAAGGTCTCTTGAAACAAGACCTGAAAAACCCGGATCGTGCCCGCGTGCTTTTGATGGATACGCTGCTGCGTCAGAATAAAGTGAATGATGCGAAAGCGATCTTTGAAAAACTGCCGAAAGATACGGAAAACTACTATCATGCACAAGGGGTGTATGGTGTGTATTATTTCCGCCGGAATCCGGATGAAGCATTGAAGAACCTGCTTCCGCTTTTGGATTACTGGATCAAGACCAAGCAGAATCCCGATGACTGGAAACAGCCGGTTGCGGCTCTCTTCAATCTTTTGAAGACAAAAGGTATGGTGAAGGATAACGAACGTCTTCTGGAATGGTATCAGGGCGGCGGCGAACAGGATGACCGCACCAAAGTTTATACACAGTGTCTTTTGAAGATGGATACGGTGGAAAACGGAATCGTTCAGGAAAGACAGTTGCTTGACAAGTACGAAGAAGCCGTGGCAGCGATCAAAGAAGAAGGTACTGACGAAGAAAAGAAAGCATTTGAGGAGGCGGACAAGACCTGGAAAGGTCATTTTAATGCGGCAGTCCGTGCAGCAGGCGGATTGCCCAACACAGCTGCGAGCTTGACGAAAGCATTGGTTGACTGGAAGAAATATTGTCCTGAATACGAAAAGATCGTCAAGGTCGATGCCGAAAAATTGATGAAGGCGCAGATCTATCAGAAAACCCGTCCCGTACTTCTGGGTTGGTTCCTGAAACGGAACTCCATTCCGGCTGCCCAGTTGACATATTTGAAGAAAGTGGATTCCGATGACTGGCAGAGTGTGCTTTTCCAAATCATGTTTGACCTGGAAAATGTCCAGTGGGCAGGTCTTGACGTTGCGACAGCTTCCGCTGCAACTTTGACGGCGCGTGCATACTACACGCTGAAACAGTATGAAGTCGCGATCAGTGAATTGAAGCGTTATAAAGACCTGTTTGACGGTTGCGATGACATGTTGAAGAAGGAAGGTCAGATCGAAACCTCTCCGGGTGCCGATGCCAAGATGTGGGAAGGCCGTTCCTACTACGAAATGGCAAAGATCGCAGCGCAGAAAAATAATTCCAAAGATGCCATCAAATATTATACCCGTTCGTTCAAAGCACTGGGCAGATTGCTGATGGATTATCCGAAACACCGCGATGGAGCAAAGAATTATCTGTTGTTCCAGGAAGTGATCGAAGAACTTTCTGCATTGAAGCCTTCTCTCGCGAGTGCATTGCAGGAACAGAAACAGAAAGTTCCGCGTCCGGAAGTCAGCGGCGGTGGCGGCGAGATCGAAAAATTGATCCCCCCGACAGCAAACCAGAATTTCCAGGAAAAGAAATACGCAGAAGTTGTGGAAGAATTGTATCCGATCCTCGTGGCAAAACGGAACAGTACCGGTGTGCCTGAACTGTTGAACCGGATCATCCTTTCCCAGGTTCTCTCTCAAGATTATTTCCGTTCCCTCGCCCTGGGTGATTATATGGCGATGCGGTATCCGGATTCGGAATTTACGATCCACTCTCTGAAAACAGGCGGTAACCTGATCTGGGTGGAAGCCATAAAGAAAGACAAAGAAGAAAAAGAAGCCGCGGCAGCCGCTGAAAAAGCAGCCGCAGCCGCAGAGAATGACGGCAAGGCAGCCGCTCCGGCAGCCAAGAAAGTCGCAGGTCCCACCTCCCGCGAACTCAAAGACGTGGCTGTTGACTTCTATAACCGTTATTTGAAGATCGGTATTGATGATCAGGATGCGGCACCGGTTGCATTGCGTCTTGCCCGTGAATATTACAACCGTGCGCAGCAGATCGGACGTCAGCTGAACGCGGAAACCGATCAGAATATCCGTGCGGAATTGAAAGCAGACTGGTTGCATGCGTTTGATTATGTGATCACGAACTATCAGTTCATTATCGAACACTTCGGCAACCGTGCGGAATTCGTGGATGAAGCTTATATCTATCAGGCGGAATCTTATGTGACGACGGAACGTTATGCGGAAGCGGCTTCGGTTTACGAACGGTTCTGCCAGGCCGGTTCCCAGAACAAGATCCAGCTGATCAAAGCGAAAGAAAATATCTCGGAAACATTGTACCGCGTTGCTGCGGATCATGAGAAGAAAGCGAAAGCCATCCGCGAGGAAGCTGCTGCTGTCGCGATCCCCGTGATCCCGGAAACACCGGTCGCCCCCAAAGAAGAAGACTTCAAGAAAGCTGCCGCTGCCCCTGCTCCGGCTGCGGCACCCGCACCTGCTGCTGATGGAACAGCTCCTGCTGCCGCCCCCGCCCCGGCACCTGCCGCTGCTCCTGCTGCAACGGAATTGGATGCCGAAGCCTATAAGAAAGCGGTAGCTGCGTATGAAGCGACGCTGGAAGAGATCAAGAAGGCGACTGCGGATGCAGAAGTCATGAAGAAGAAAAAAGCCGCTCTGGAAGAATCAGCAGTGGCAGAAGAAGGCAAGGCGCGCGCGATTTACGAAAAAGCGATTGCGAACCTGCTTGATCTGACCGGAAAATGGCTTGCCTCCGGCTCTGAACTGGATAAAAAGGTCGGTGCCGATAAAGAAACAGCCAAAACACTGGAACGCGCCGCTGCACTGTTGCCGTGGCTGTATGACGGTGTGGGCAACAAGGATAAAGCCATTGAAGCGTTTGCGGCTTATATCAGCAAATATCCGACTGCCGCGAACATTCCTTCTTACATGATGCGTATCGGGATGTTGTATACAGAAATTGGCAAAGATGTGGAAGCACAGAAAGTATTGTCTGAACTTTCTGCGAAATACCCGGATTCTCCCCAGGGCAAGAATGCAAACTTCTTCCTGGCACGGAATCTGTATGAAAGCGGTTCCTATGCAAAAGCATTGCCGATCTTCAAAGAAATCTTCGGCGGTCCGCTGCTGAAGAATCTGAGTGTGTCCAACCTGCGTTGGATCTCCACGAACCTGGCGGATTGCCCGGTGGCGCAGCATGGAAAAGACTTTGCCCAGTATTCTTACAAAGCCTCCAAACAGTTGCTTGAAAAGTTGAAGAAACCTGATTTCAAGGAATGGGTTGGCGATTTGAAAGCAATCGAGTTCAACAACGATGCGAAAGCGCGTGAACAGTTCCTCAGTCAGATCGAACAGAAACTGCAGTTGGATGCGGCGACGGCGGCATTGCTGCTGGCGCAGTATGATGATGCGGTTGCCTGTTTGACCCGTATCATCGATCTGGATGATAATACCGCTTACTTCAATCAGGTGTACTTCTCCCGTTCAGAAGCATACCGCAAGTTGAAGAAGTATGATCTTGCCCGGAAAGACTTGAACCGTATTGGTGCCCGTGCCATGACCCGGACCAAGACGATGTCGAAACCGAACTACGGTCTGTATAACAAAGTACAGGTTCTGATGGGAGAAATCTTCCTGGAAGAAAACGAAATCGGCAAAGCCAACGGTGTATTCTCCATGGTTGCGGAACCGGCATTCAATCCGGGTACGGAACCGTTGCCGGAACCTGCGGCAGGCGAAGAAGATTACAGAGTGTATGTGGAACAGGCGATCTATCGCGCTGCGTATACTGCATCTCTGCTTGGCAAACCGGAAAAGGCCGTGATGGTTGAAAAGTATCGCAAGAATTATCCGAAAGGGAAGTACCTTGCGGAACTGGACAATTTGCCCGAACCCCAGAAATAATAACAAAAAATTACATACAGAGAGGAATCACTCATGAAAAAGATTTTGACATTGACAGCTGGACTTCTTCTGGCAGTTACGGTATCCGCCCAGAGCAAGAAAGAGGATTGCATTATCATGACAGACAGCGGCAGAACGATCCATGCGGCTTCTGTTGAGGTAGCGAAGAATGCGTTTCGCTATATGGATGGAAAAATCGGGAAATCCATCCCGAAGAAAGACGTGCAGTGGGTATGGATCCCGAAACCGAAAGAAGTCCGCGCCGCGGATAAACTTGCCCGCGAAGGCAAACACAAAGATGCGGCAGCGGCGTATCGTAAAGCAGCCAAGGAATTTGAAGAACTGGGCTGGGAAGTGTATTGCACATACAAGCAGGCAGACAGCCTGAAAGAATCCGGTGATTCCGAAGGGGCGATCGCAGCTCTGGAAAAACTGATCGATTACAAACCTGTCATGCCCAAGAACGAAGACGATCTTTTGAGCGCATACAAGATGCTGATCAAAGAATATGTGGCGGCAAAGACGTTTGACAAAGCAATTCCCATCGTTGACAGCCTGACGATCTCCAAGAATGACGATGTTGCCTGTGGCGCGTTCATTACCAAGGGTGAAGTTCTGGAAGCGAAGTATGGAGCCTCCAAGAACAGAGAAGATTTGAAATCAGCGGCATTGGCGTATTTCCAGGCAGCCCTTCTCTTCCCGAAGAGCAAGGAACGTCCGGAAGCTCTTCTCCGAGCTTACAATGCGATGAAAATGGCGAACGATGCCCGTGCAGAGAAGTTTGCAGAGATCCTGAAAAAGGAACATGCAGACAGTGCGGAAGCAAAACAGTTGAAATAATGCGAAAATAAAGTTGCATTTTTTCAGAATGTGTGGTATATTATTACAAAATAACAAATAACATTTCATGAACAACAACAAAGGACTCAAATCATGAAACTCAGAAAACTCTTTGGATTCCTCCTCTTCATCGGTGCTATTCTTTTCTGCACCGCAACGTTTGAACTCACTGCGCAGGACGAAGGCGGCGAAGAAGCTGCTGCGGAAAGCGTGGAAGGCGGCGAAGAAGCTGCTGCGGAAGAAGGTGGCGAAGAAGCTGCACCTGCAGCCAGCGGCGAACAGACCTTCTTTGATATCGTTTTCGGCGGTAACGCCATGGATATCGCGGTGTGGTTCCTGATCTTCCTGACCTCTCTTGCTACGATCGCATTGATCATCGACTCCTTCCTGTCGATCCGCGTAAGCAAGATCATGCCGCAGGAACTGGTGGATGCCGTGAAAACCGCGCTGGATGAAGGCGATCTCGGTGCAGCTGTGGAAGCATGCGAAAGCACTCCCGGTCCCCTTTCCAACATTCTGCTTGCCGGTTTCAACAACATTTCTGAAGGTTACGACGTGATCCTGGATGCCGTTGGATCCGCCGCAAGTATCGAAACCGAAAAACTCATGCAGCGCGTGAACTACCTGAACCTGTGCGGACAGCTTGCTCCTATGTTCGGTCTGATGGGTACGGTTACCGGGATGGTGGCTGCATTCGCAGGTTTGGCAACCGCTTCCGGCGCATCGAAAGCCGCGAAACTGGCTCAGTCCATCTCCGGTGCTCTGTATACGACCGCAGTCGGTCTGTTCATCGCGATCCCCGCAATTCTCGGTTTTACCTTTGTGAAGAATAATGCCTCCAAGATCATTCTGACCATGGAAGCGTTGACCTACGACATGATCAAAACCCTGAAGGGCGCAGAAGTCGAAGAAGAGTAATAGAGACAGATAGGCGGGAGAGCCCAGACTATGGCAAGGAATAAACAAAAACTTCAAACTGCTGATGTGGCGGAGACACCGATCTCCTCCATGATCGACGTGGTGTTTCTCCTCATTATCTTCTTCGTGGTCACTGCATCCATTGACAAAGAGATTGAGGACGAGAAAGTGATGCTTTCTCAGGCACCCCATGGCAGACCTGTGAAAAAGAAAGACCCCCGCAGCGTGATCATCAACGTGCGTCAGGATGGTACTTATACCATGGGGATGCACACAGTCAGCCTGGATGAGATCAAAAATCAGCTTGAAATGGCGAAAGCGGGTGTCGCTGATCCGGCAAACAATCTGCCGATCATCATCCGCGGCGACTGGCATGTGCAGCATCATTACATCAAACAGGTGATGGAAGCGGTGAAGTCCACCGGACTTTACAAGATCCGCTTCAATGCACAGCAGGAAAGCAATTAAGGAGTACGGAACATGGCAAGACGTAAATCAAATATTGATGAGAAGGCGGCAGAAGTACCTCTGTCTTCCATGATCGACGTGGTGTTCCTTCTCCTCATCTACTTTATTTTGACGCAGAAACCGGTGGTGGAAGACGTACATCTGAACGTGGATCTTCCGGCTCCCGGTGCTCCGTCCAAAGGTGAGCCGCCCATGCTGCTTACCATTGACGTGATGAAACTTCCGCAGTATGACAACGGTGACAAGATCTGGGCACTTGCCCAGAAGGAAACCGATGCGGAACGTCAGAAGATGATTTTGGCACAGGAAAAGATCTATTACCACATGAACGGTGCCCCTTATGAGTCCAAGAAGCTCCGGGAATATCTGAAAACTGTGGCTGAAACGAATCCTGACACCACCGTTATGATCAACTGCGGTCCCAATGCAAAACATCAGAAACTCATCAATCTGCTGGATATCTGCAGTGAAGTCGGGTTGACGAAGTTGAACATTGTGGACGATAATACCGTTTTCTTCAAGCCGGATCCGCCGGAAAAACGCTGATCCCGTTTTTTCGAATGGCTGACTTCAAGATACATTCGGTATTGGGAACCGGCAGCGCGATTTGCTACGCTGCCGGCTCTTATTTTTTTGAATATGTATCTTTGCGGCGTGCGTTCCTGGGGGCGGCGATTTTCGCAATGGCATCTGTTCTGCCCGATCTTGACAGCGAAACGGGTACGGCAAAACGATTTCTTTTTGATACTCTGGCGGTTTTTCTGCCTGCCCTTCTGATCACACAGATCTCCTTTGATACGGCGGAGCACACGTTTTTTATCATATTGTGCCTGTATTTACTGATCCGCTATCCGGTACAGTATCTTTTTGAGCATCTGACGACCCATCGCGGGATATTTCACAGTATTCCGGCGGCATGTGTCTTCGGTTTGGGAATCGCCCTGCTGTTCGTGGAGGCGCCGACCAATATCCGCGTGTTTTACGCCGCGGGGTGTGCGGGCGGATACATGCTTCACTTGATCATTGATGAAATATGGTCCTTCGGATTCTTTGGACTTGGGGCAAAAAAGAGCTTCGGATCTGCGCTGAAATTGTATGATAAAAGCTGGTTCCCAACGGTCCTGATGTATCTTGTCCTCGGTGCGCTGGTATGTCTGATTTTCATTCCGGATTTACTTCACAAAATGAAATGACGGACTTGATTTTCACAGAAAGTGTGCTATGTTTTTAAAATGACGGAACAATGACGAAAGGCAAGAAAGTGAATCAGAACGCAGGGGAAAACACCCGGACAGCCAACCGGGACAACTTGAGCGAACGCCGCGGCAACTCTGTCGGGGTCCGCGCCATGTTGATTATGCTCCGGATCCTGGGCGTAAACCGCACCTGCGAATATGTCTGGTTTGTTGCCCTGTTTTATGCGTTGTTTGACAAAACGGCACGTCGTCAGGCATCCTATTACATCCGGCACAGATTTCCCAATGACGGCCCATTGCGGCATTTTTATCACATCTGGGCGTTGTTCACCAGTCAGGGACAGGCTCTGGTGGAAGCTGCGGCAGTCTCTCTGGGCAAGGTGACGATCCGGGAAACCGGACGGAAAGAAGCCGAGGAATTATTGGCACGTCCCGAAGGATTGATCATGCTGTGTTCCCATTTCGGTCAATGGCAGGGGATGATGCGCGTTATCAATCTCAAAGGTCGTCCGGTACATGTCCTGGTGCGTCCGGACCGGAATGTCAATGTGGATAAATTTATGGCGGTAAAAGGGATCGAGGATAAGATCAACGTGATATCCACGGAAAGCGGGATGGGCGGACTTCTGGATGTTTACGATGCCCTGATGAAGGGTGATACGGTCTGTATGATGGGGGACCGGAGTCGTGAAAATGAATCACTTGCCATTGATTTTCTTGGGGAGGAAGCGCATTTTCCGGTGGCGGCATTCATGATGAGTGCGCGTACGGGTGCGCCTGTGATCCCGGTATTCTCCCATCGGGAAAAACGGCATAAACAGATGCATGTGAGTTTTCTGGAAGCGATCTATGCGCCGCAGGGCGCGGGTCGTGGAAGAGAGCGTTTGCGTGGGAGTCTGGAGCGTTATGTGCGTGAATTGGAGCGCATGACATCGGAGCATCCGTTTGAGTATTATTTGTATGAAAATATCTGGCATAAGGAGCAGGCAGATGGCGAAGAATGAAAAAGAATTACCGTTTGAAGAGGCGATGACCGCATTGGAGGAAGCGGTATCTAAAATGGAAGAGGGGAATGTTCCGCTGGAAGAAATGATCCGTCAGTATGAAGAAGCACGCAAACTGGCATTGTATTGTCAGAAGAAGCTGGCGGGGATGAAGGAAAAGATCGAGATCCTGACGAAAGATACGGCGGAGGGCGGCGAATGGCGTGATATGACGCCCGAAGAATCCCAGCCGAAAGCGGATGATTTCTTCCGCGGAGAGTGATCGCAATGAAGTATCTCCGGCGGCTGTACGCGCTTTTTGCTGTCTTCTTCAAGATCTCCGCCATCACGATCGGCGGGGGCATGGTGATGATCCCGGTCATGGAAAAAGAGTTTCTTGAAAAACGGAAGTGGCTGACCCGGGATGACATGCTGGATACGGTTGCCCTGGTGCAATCGATGCCCGGTGTGATCGCGGTGAACATGGCGTTGATGATCGGGTATCGGGTGGCGAAACTGCCGGGTGCGATGGTTGCCGCCTTTGCCGTCGTTATTCCGCCATTTTTGACGATTCTTGTTATTGCATTCTTCTTCAAGACGTTAAGCGGAAACGAAAAGGTGTCGGAAATCTTTTGCGGCGTCCGTGCCGCCACCAGTGCGCTGATCCTGATCTCCGTCATCAAGATGGGAAAGAAAGTGTTGAAGAACCCGTTTGCGATCACGGTTGCTGTGGTTTCCTTTGTGATACTTGCCTTTTTCCCGCAGGTGAATGTGGTGCATGTGATCATTGCTGCGGGGCTTGCCGGCGTACTGTTTCCTGAATCCGTCACCTTGTCGTCAAAATTGCCGAAAGAGGAGGCAAAGCAATGACAGTGTGGCAGTTGTACCTTCTTTTTGCAAAGATCGGACTCTTTACGTTCGGCGGCGGTTATGCCATGATTCCGTTGTTCCAGGATGAACTGGTGATCCGTCACGGGTTCATTTCGGCGGAGGAATTTGCCAACATGGTGGCATTGGCACAAGTGACGCCGGGCCCCGTCGGATTGAATGCGGCGACTTATGTGGGGTATTCCCAGCTGGGAGTTGCCGGCGCGGTTGCCGGCACGCTTGGGCTGATGACGCCGTCATTGATCCTTGTGACGGCTGCTGCGGCATTCTTTCTGTATTTCCGTGACAACGTCATATTGCGGCGAATGCTTTCGGGGATCCGGCCGGCGACATTGGGTTTGATCGCGGCGGCAGTGATCTTTTTTGCGGAGTCGTCCATGTTGACGGCAACGTTGCAGAACGTATTCACCGGAGCGGCAAAGTTCGGGATCCATTGGCAGAGCTGCGTGATTTTTGCGGCAGTCGTATTTGTGCAATGGAAATGGAAGTTGGGATTGGTGCGGACCCTGATCGGATCCGCACTGTTGGCAGCGATCTTGTCTTACCTGTGATCAATCGGGCAGAGCCACGTCCACCAGTTCATCCATGATATCTTCCAGCGTGATGAGGCCGGAAAGTTTATTGGTCTCACTGTTCTGAACGAATAACATGTGTCTTTTGTTCCAGCGCATCATTTTGAGAGCCTGGAGGAGGGTCATATCTTCGTTGACGTAAACCGCTTCTCTTGTCATGGAGGTATAATCTCTTGCCTGATCCCCGTGCCGGAGTTCGAACTTCTTGTAGTTGATGGTCCCGATGATGGTATCGAGGTCATTGGACGTGCAAACGGGATAGCGGGTTTTTTCGAGGACCCCGCCGAACCGTTCTTCATTTTCCTCCAGGGAAGTTCCGTTGATGATGAACTGGATATCTTCGCGTGGGATCATGACTTTCTGCACGGTGGCATGTTTGAGTTTAATGGCATTGACGATGATGGTTTCCTGTTCCATATCGATGCTTTTTCTGGAACGTGCGGAAGAAGCGAACGCGATGATATCGGCAGCGGAAACGCTGTTGTCATTTGCGGCACTTCCGCCGGACCGTTTGAAGGGTTTCGCCGCCCATTCCGTCAGGATGATGACAGGCGCGAAGAATTTGGTAAAGAAGAGGAGGGGGAGTACGAGTTTACCGAGGAGGTATTTCCCGTATTCCACGCCGATGACTTTGGGCATGATCTCAGTACCGAAGAGGATTGCCAGCGTCATACCGAGAGAGAATATCCAGAGATATGAGGTACCGAACATATCGATGAACGCGGAACTGGCGACCACGGAACCGCCGGTATTTGCCAACGTATTGAGGATGAGGATGGCTGCGATGGGTTTACTGATATTGGAACGCAGGCGTACCCAGACATCCTGGAGTCTTTTTTCTCTGGATGTGGGATTGACTTTTGCCAGAGCGTTGATATTTGTACTTAAAATAACGGATTCTGCCATGGAACAGCAGAACGATGTGATTAAAACGACAAGAACACTACCGATAAAAAATAACATACGTTACGATTAAAAACCTTCTGTTGCACGACTCCTGTGACCGGGATTTATCCTTTTGTTGCCGGAAGGAACATCATGCGTGAATAATAGAGCGGGATCCGGATGGCGTAAAGGGGCATCAGCAGCGTAACTGCGGAAAAAGCAGAAGACTGCGGAAGCGGTTTCTTCCGTCCTCGCCGGGTGGAAATGAGACGACGCCGCATGGGATCAAACGAGCCATGACGGGACATCCCGACTCCGGGGAAATATTCATGCGGTGCATGAAGGCTGTGATAATTTCCTTATTAAGGAACTCTTTGAAAGTCAGTTTGTTAAATGAGTTCGTACCCCATCGGGGTCGACCTCGGTGTTTTTTCTTTTTCATTTCAGTAACTTGTGTCTGTTTTTTTGCAAATCACTGTAATGTAGCATGTTTTTTTCAAAATGCAAATAAAAAAAGACAAAAAAATTATTTTCCCGTCAGGAAGACAGGGCTTTTCCGATATGTTCCAGAAGATGTTCCAGAAAGTATTCGTATTGCAATTTTCCGTAATCCAGATTGAGCAACCGGACCCAGTCCCGTTCCCGGGAAATGGTGATGGCTTCCGCGCGCCGGATGAGCTCATAAAATAGTTCCGGCTCCCGTGGCTGGATGGAACGCGCCCCTTTGAAAACGTCCAGGTCGATATCCAGCACAAACGGTTCCGTGAGGGGAGCTTCTTCCAGATTTTTCTTCAGAAATTCGGTTTCCAGTATTTGCGCATAATATTGTTCTTCGGTTCCGGGTTCGGGCGGCGTGTGAACGATCCTGACGGCGGGATTGACGTCGATGGAGAAATTGACGTGCGAAAAAATGGCGGCGGAACGTATGATGTCATTTCTGACTGCGAAATCGAAATGTTCGTCATGCCGCAGAAGTCGGATCGCCTCCTCCAGATCTTCACAAAGCGGGGAACGCGGGGAATCGCTGTGTACGCTGTTGTAATGGGTGAATGCGCCGAGGGTGTCGGTATGATGATCCAGCGTAAGGACATGGAACGGTGTATTGAGCCGATCCCGTTCCTGTTTCCACGGAATCAGCACATGGTGATGATCTTCCACCTCATAAACGCGTTTCCCGCCGATGAGGGTCAACATACGGTTACGCCAGGAAATCCTGAATGAACTTTGTCATGCCGGTCTTTTCGGTGACTGCGGGGTGCAGGACTTCTTTTCCGCGGAGCGAAGCAATGGGCGCGGGAATGGGTAGTCCGGTCACGGCGAAAAGTTTTTCGGTCATGGCGAATTCATCATCGGGGAGCGTATCATTGGTGACTGCGGGGAGGACCGCAGGCGCGAATTTGTACGGGGACGCGGTGGATGCGATGATACAGGGCGTGTTATCGCCGGATTCCTGCACATACTGCCGGTAGACATTGACGGCGACAGCGGTATGGGTGTCGCAGAGATACTGCTGCTTTTCAAAGAGATCGCGAATGGTTTCTGTGACGGTCTCATCATCGCAGAATCCGGCGTAGAAATCCTTCTGGAGTCGGGTGAGAACATCCTGCCGGACGGTATATTTTCCATCGGTGCGGAGCTGATTCATCAGCTGGCGGATCGCGCCGGTGTCGCCATCGTAAAGATGATACAGCAGCCGTTCCAGATTGGAAGAGATGAGGATATCCATGGACGGACTGGTGGTGGGATAGAACGTACGGTTGCGATCATACACGCCGGTGCGGATGAAATCGGTCAGCACGTTATTGCGGTTGGAAGCGCAGATGAATTTTTTGACGGGCATCCCCATTTGAGCGGCATAATATGCTGCGAGGATATTGCCGAAGTTACCGGTGGGGACACAGACATTGACAGGTTCGCCGCTCTTGACTTTTCCGTCGCGGAGCATATCGCAGTAAGCGGAGATGTAATAAACGATCTGGGGGACGAGTCTGCCGAAATTGATGGAGTTTGCGGAAGAGAAATCCATTTTCTTTTCTGCGAGGAAGGCGTGCATATCGGGATCGGCGAAGATGGCTTTGACCCCGGACTGTGCATCGTCAAAATTTCCTTTGATGGCACACACTGCCACGTTGTCACCGGTCTGGGTCTGCATTTGAAGTTTCTGCATGGCACTGACACCATCGACGGGGTAGAAGACGATGATGCGTGTGCCTGGGACATCCGCGAAGCCGTCGAGTGCGGCTTTTCCGGTATCGCCGGAGGTGGCAACGAGGATGACTTTTGTTCTGCCGGGATCGGTTTTCTCTGCGGAAACGGTAAGGAGATAAGGCAGGAGCTGGAGTGCCAGGTCTTTGAATGCACATGTGGGACCATGCCAGAGTTCCAGCAGATTCATGCCGGGCGTTACTTCTTTCAAGGGCGCGGGCTGTTCATTTTCGAAGGTTCCGGTATAGGCGCCATCCACACAGTGACGGATCTCATCGGGCGTGAAATCGGTGAGATAAAGCGAAAGGACTTCGGCGGCGCGCGCCCGGTAATCCATGGGGATCAGCCGCTGGAAGAAGGATTCGGAAACGGGGGGGAATTCCCGGGGGACGAAAAGGCCGCCGTCATCTGCGATGCCGCGGGCGATGGTTTGTGCGGAAACGAGTTCCGTTCCGCCGCGAGTGCTGGTGTAGAACATAATACAAGTCCGTGTTAATAAGGTTGATCATTTTACGCAACGCGGTAATGTACACCCGAAACGGTTAATTTACAAATAAAAAACGTGTGATAAGGGAAAAAAAGGGTCGTGTTTCAGGTATTGAACCGGAAAAGGGAAAAAAATTCATAAAAAAGTTAAAAAAAAGTGTAAGATTAGTCTGAAAAGAAGTGTATTACAAAAATGAGAGAGTAATTTTTGAAAAAAAGCTATGAAAAATGGCTGTTTTTGATTTTAATCACTTGATTTTTGAATCATTACATTATATATTAAGAACGTTGCAGTCTTTTTTTGAGAGAAAAAAACTGTGTTTTTGGATATGTGTTCAAATAAATTTATGGAGAATATGCTTATGGGAACGAAACACAAAAATTGTTTGTGTGCCGCAGCTGCGCTGTTGGCTTTCGCGATGACAATGCCGGTGACTGCCGGACCGCTCGACACCGCCAAGGAATTGTATGGTGCGGGTAAGTATGCCGAGTGCGCCAAGACTCTGGAAAAGGACGCCGTCCGTCCGGATGCGCCGCTTGAAATGCAGGTGCTTTTCATGCGTGCGAATATGCGTGCGGGCAATGCGATCTCTGCGACGACGGCAGCCGCTCAGATTTTGAAACAGATGAAGAAACCGACATTGGATATTCTCTTTGATGCGGCGGAATCCGCCCGTCTTGCCGGAGAAGATACGGTGGCATTGAGCCGTTATCTTGCGTTCTGTAATCATCCGGATGCGGAAAAAGATAAACGCTTTATGACTGCGGCGGCGTATCTTACGGCGCGCGGTGCCTACCCCGAAGTGTTCCTGAAATATGCGAAAGCGATGGGTGCGGTCGCCATGCGTATGGATGTTCGCGGTTATTTTACAGATCTGATCAGAGCCCGTGATAATACCTCCATTGCCCGTTTCATCCCGGGGTATATGGCACTCTATAAAGACGACCAGGCAATGCTGGATTTCCTCGGCACAAACCTTTATCATAATGCAAACAATCTCGGTGCCGGTCAGTTGGGTGTGGTCAATGCGCTGTTGGACAGCGGAATGCCGCTTCCTTATCTGGCGGGCGGTTACATTGTCCGTGCGTATGACGTCTGCAAGGTGAGCAATAGTGAACGGTACCGCATGGGTGGCCGTTATGTGGAAAAGACCGGGATGATCCCGGGGGATGAAGGGGTATATATCCTTCCTGCGATCCAGTACATTGCATCGATCGAAGATGATGTCCCGAAAACAGCGGCGGCGAAGACCTTCTTTGCCAATTATAAATATCTGTTGAAATCGAAGGATGCCGGAGCGATTTCCAAATTCATTCTCTACGTCGGCAATGCGGACAAAAAAGCATTTTCCTTTGTGAAGCCGGAAATCATGGCGAAATTGTATCGCCGTCTGCATGAGCTGCGCTATAAACCGTATACCGCTGCAAACATGGGACCGGAATACGATGCGATCATTTACAAACTTTTTGCCAATGATCAGGTCAAGCAGGTCCGTTTCCTGAAAGATATCCTGACGACACTGCCCGGTAACAGCAGTGATGCCCGTTATCTGTTCCGTACTGACATTACCGGAAGTGCAGCCGGTGCAAAGGACAGCAACATCCGTATCTGGCTGGAATCGGTTGCAGGCAACAACAAGGAAAAAGAACGTGTTGCCGTTGTTTACAGTCTTGCTGAACTTCAAACGAACAAGTTTATGACGAAATTCTATCGCGGTGTCACGGATACAGTGGCACTTGGCGATTATGACGTCGGTACGCTGATGGCTTCGATCGCCGGCGTGAATGCGAAAGCGGCATCTTCCGTGAAAGCGGTGATGGATGGTGTCAAGATTTCCGGGAGCAACGAAAAGAACAAACAGTTGATCGCGGCGATGGCACGCATCAATACGATGAAAGAAGATCCCGGTTTTGCCGCTCTGGAAAAATTCAACGGCAAAGGCTCCAATCCGGTCTTCGCTGCGTCATCCGCCGTGCTCGCCATCGGTTACAACACGAAACGGTTGAAAGATATGGACAGCGCGGTGGAACGTTTCGTTTCCGCATACAAAGGGAAACTGCCTGCCTCCTTTGACCAGATCTCCAATCTGGAACAGCTGGCTGCCTGGAAAGTGTTCTACCTTTCTCTGCGTTATCATGGTTTGAGAGACGGCGCGTACATTCAGCGGAACCTGAAACGCTGGCTTCCCAAAATCGATGCTTACGGTGATCCTCTGTGTGCGGCTCTTGACGCCGCCGGATGGCATGATGAACACTTGACCAGAAAATGGGTGGATGGTCTGTATGTCAATACAGTGAAAGCACTGGCTCCGTTGCTCGCAAAAGCCCCGAAGGATGTTCCTCATTTTCCTTATAGCGGATATCTGTGCAATCGTACGATGAACAAACCCAACAGCAATCAGAGTGTGCTCGTTCCGATCTATGCACGTTTCCCCCAGATCTCTCTGGCATATCTGGGCGTCAACGTGCTGACCATGTCTCCGGACTACCTGATCAAACAGTACGAAGCGATCCTGAACAGCGGCAGTGAATATCTGAAAACGGATTATGTCTACGGTATGGCAGGTGTGCTCCGCGCGCGTGCTGCCAAAGACAAATACAACGTTCCGCTTTCCTTTGTGAAAAATCACCTTGCCAAATACATGGAACTGTGCAAGAAAGAAAATACCTTGTCCGTCGCCGGCGAAATGGAAGTCATGTCCACCGCCAGTGCGGCTGACCGTCAGGCACTTCTTGAGTTCTACATCACGCAGGTGGCAAAGCGTACCAACAATGACCGTTTCCTGACTTATCAGACGCTTTTGACCGCCCGCGGTTCCTGGAACGCTGCGATCATTTGTACGGTTCTGGAAAAAGGCGTGAGAGCGCATTTGATCGACAACGGATTCATCAAGAACCCCACCGGCATGGTGATGAGCAACAATGCGCTTTTTGAAGCCGTGAATCAGGTGTTGGGCAACAAGGAAGCAACCCAGCCGCAGAAAGATTCTGTCAAGATCATTGCGCAGGAATTCCAGGATGCCCTTCTTGCCCGGGATATCATTTCCAGATTTGAATCCTGGAGTTATCTTGCTCCGCGTCTGGAAGGATTCCTGGATCGCAAGAATGCGGATGCTCTTCTGACCGGCAGTGCCACGATGGTGATTGCAGAAACGTTGAAAAGAGCGACCAATGCCTGGTATGCCACACAGTCGGTGGACCGCGTATACAAGACCATTACGGACCGTGCAGCACCGCAGACGAAATATGTGTTCCTCACCAGCGTTTCCGGCGGGACTGCCGATTTCAACGTGGAAATGAAGAACAAATATCTTTCCGAGATCTCCAAGCTCTCCAAAGATATCCCGGGGATCGTTCCTGTTCCGAAAACCGATCCGGCATACAATCTGTTTGTGGCTGTGAATCAGAAGAAGGACGGCAACGCGCTTCATGCGTGGTCCATGATCCGTGACCGTTTCCCGCTGCTGACCCAGCGTTGGAAAGAATTTGAGTTTGAATTTGTTCTGTGGGCGTTGGATATGGCGCGTACACAGAAGATGTATAAAGAAGCTGCCACTCTGGCACAGACTCTGTGGCTGGATGAAGGACGCCTCAGTCCGGAATACGCGGCACAGCTTGCATTGATCAAGGGTGATATCTATCGTGATGAAAAGAATTATCCCATTGCAAGACTGGAATACGAAAGCTTGAACAACTCCAAGCGTTGCAATCAGACACCCGCCGGACGGATGGCGAAATTCCGTCTTGTGGAACTGCTGATCCTGACGGAAGACTTCGGATCCGCCCGGACCATGCTGGAACGTCTGACAGACTCCAACACGCTTGTTGACCAGGCAGAAGCATATTATCTGCTTGCGAAACTGGAATTTGCCAGCGATTCCTATGAACAGACCAATGAATTTCTGAAAGAAGTGTTCCAGCGCGTATACAACCATGTGGAAGGACGTCTGCTGGAAGCGACTGTGAAGTTGAAAATGGGTCGTGTGGAAGACGATGAAGTTGCCATCGGTACCCAGAAACTGGCGAAGATCCAGGTCCCGGGCAGACCGCTGATCCTGCAGATCGTGGACCAGAACCTGGGCGTGATCCGCGGCGGCAAATCGCTGCCCGTCCTTGTGACGACCACCAACGGCAAAGACCGTGAAATCATTTCTCTGCTGCCCAGTGCATCCGATATGAACAAGTTTACCGCTAACGTTCCCACCGCGCTGGGCAGAGCTGTGCCCAACAACGGTCAGATCGAACTGAACGGCAGTGACACGATCGAATATCAGATCGATCCTGAATTCCAGAAGGCGAACAACATTGTCCGCGGGAAGAATGTGAAGATCATCTGTTCCAGTGCAAAACTGTATGCCGGCGCGCAGCTGGCAGGCAATGATGAAACCCAGGAAGAACTCCGGTTCCAGCGCGAAATGGCGATGACCACCGGCGCCGCATTCCGTGAATTCGGTAAAGTGATCCGCCCGGGTAATACCATTTATATCCGTGTCAATGACCCGGATATGAGTATGCACAGCAACAAGAGAGATACGATCAAGGTTGACCTGACCTGTAACTCCGGTGACCAACTTCTCGGTTTTGAACTGACAGAAACCGGGGCATGTACCGGCGTATTCGAAGGGAAAGTTCCCACCGCCATCCCGTTCCCCAACGTCACAGTTTCCAGTGCGCCGGAAGGACAGGATGTGAATGCCGTGATCAACAGCACGAAGAATACGACTTGGACCAGCAATGCGGCGGAAAAAGGAATGCAGTGGATCGAAGTCGATACCATGTCATCCCACCAGCTGAAACAGATGAACATCACGCTGCCCAACGTGGAAAGCGTGAAGTCCTTGCGGTTCTACGGATCTCTGGATTCCGGTGACGAACTGCTTTGTGCATATCCTGTGACGGCAGACGATAAGATCCGCGGCGGTCTGACCGTGCGTACGGTCGATAATCCCACGGGTGCTTACCGTCAGAACCTTGCCGGTCTGTTCAAGAAGGCGGGCGATGGTGTCTGGGTTGCCAATCCGGTATCTTACCGCAGCATTTCCAAGTCCAGATTCCGTGACCGCAATGGTCTCGTTGCCACGGAAATCTCCGGTTACTTCTATGTGCCGGAAAATATGACAGCGGAATTGAAATTCCTGCAACAGGCGAATGACGGTCAGACCTGTCAGGTCGTCATCGACAAGAAACTTGTGATGTCGAGCCGTATGAATGCCGCCGGTATCATGTCTACGAAACTGGTACAGTTGCAGAAAGGGATCCATCATCTGGCGGTTTATGCACTTGATTCCGCGAAGAATTCCTCGGTGCAGCTCGGTATGCTCCAGGCGGACGGATCCGAAGTTCCGCTTCCGGCAGCATGGTTTGATGCCTCCAAGCACCCGGAACTGATGGAATATCTGCGTCCGAAAGGAAAGATCACGAAGACCGCGAACGGTTTCCGTGTGGATATGGAAACGGATGCAAGATTCCGTCGTTTCCGCTGGCAGTTTGATGAATTTGTGGGCAGACAGATCGAAGTGAGCAAGATCAGTGCCACGAACCTGGAAGATGAAGCGATCCTTCCTGTGGAACATGACCTTTCCACCGGGAAAAACAATCAGACTTTGGAAATCGCGCCTGCCGACACGATCACGGTCCGTTATCATGACGAACGCCGTATCGAAGAAGACAAAGCGATCCTCGCTGATACGTTGTCCAGCTCCTTTGTCAATGCAACAGTCGCATTTGAATATGAAGAAGTATTCCTGGATGAAGAAGGCGTACCCCATTCTGAAATGAAGAGTGCGGTCCGCGTATCCAAGAACGATACCGTGACTGTCAGCGTGTACGATCCCGACTCTGACCAGTCGGAAGATCAGGAAACGGTTGACGTTGAAATCGTCACAAGTTCCGGCGAAAAGATTACGATGAAACTTCTGGAAACCACGGATTCATACAGCCGCGGAAGATTCTCCGATATTCTGAAATTCGGTGATGTTTCCGATGGAAGCAAGAATACCATCAAATTGCAAATGGGTGATACTGTGACCGCACGGTTCCTGGATAAGGAAAACAACTCACCCGGTATTCCGGTACACCGTACAGCGTTTCTGGAAAACAGTGTGACGAACCGTGTGTCTGTGAATGTATATTCAGCGAAACCGGAAATGATCGAGGACCGCAGCGTTGCCGCCCGTGCCAAGATCAAAATGATGCGTGACAAAGGTGATAAGCGCGAAGATATCAAAATCTTCAAGGAAGTGATCTCCGTTACGCCCATCAAACAGGATCCCAAGGCGAAAGATGCTCCGGCCATTGCCAATACCAAAGCGCCGCTCCTCTTCGACGTGCTGGCTCCGGACTTCGCCAAACATTCCGGCAGTGTTCTGAATGTGGAGATCCTCACCATGACAGAATTGAACGCCGCGAAGACGGAAGGACGTGATCCGAAGCCGCTGACGGTCAAACTCAGATTGCAGCAGCTTTCCCAGTTGGCACGGACCAAGGGATATCAGACTGTCTTCAACGGGATCAACGACCGGCAGAATCTGGAACGCGGTGTGTTCACCGGTATCGTCAGACTCCAGCTCGGGTCCGCAGGTGATGAAGTCAATGACGTCGTCGCCAGCAACGAAACATACAACCTGTTGAATGTGGGTAACAACACCGATCCCGATGCGTTCCGGATCCCCACTGTGATCGTTTCCGGTACGGATACGCTTTCCATCATCTGCAAAGGTGAGGACGGAAAAGTCCTGGCGAAACAGGATGTCCAGTTGCGGTCCGATGGGGAACTTGGACTCTACGACAAAGCATATCTCACCCCGAATCACTCGGTGCATCTGGGCCAGAACTTCTATGTTCAGGTGTACGATCCGGACTGCGATGTGACTGCGGAACGTGACAATGTGACGGTGAAAGTTGCGGCGAAGACGGGCGATAAGATCGACCTGGTCCTTTCGGAAACGCTGCCTCATTCCGGTATTTTCTCCGGTTCCATGAAGGTGGATGTGAAACCGAAACCGCTGACTGGTGAAACCGAACCCAAGAAGTTGGAAAACAACATTCTCTGGACCAGCTTCGGTGATAAAGTCACCTTCACTTACACCGATGAAAAACCCCTTGCCGGCAATAAAGCAATCGCTCACACGAAGGAAGGCGAAGTGGTCATCGGTTCTGACGGGGAAGTGGCAGTCTTCACCAAGAAGTTCAAAGATCCCGAAATGGCTGTGAAGACCAACTTCCTCATGGCGGAAGCATTGTTCGAAATGGCGAAGAGTCACCGCAATATGCGTGATGAAGAAAAAGAAAAACAGGCACAGGAAGAAATCGCCAAGGGAAAACGCGTGCTGGAAGAAGCACTGCGTGATTATCCCGATACCGCGCTCAAAGCGCAGGGCGACTTCCTGCTGGCAAACCTGGCGCAGCAGTTGGAAAATTACAACGATGCGATCGGACTTTATTCTTCCGTCCTGGCAAGATATCCGGACAGCGAATATGCGGTCAAGAGTCAGTTCCAGAAGGCAGTCTGTCTGGAAAAACTCGGGCAGTTCATCCCTGCCTGCGAAGAGTATGTGAAACTGACTTATCTGTATCCCAATGATAAGCTTGCTGCGGATGCAAAACTCCGCCTGGCGAACCATTACTACAAACAGAAAAACTATAAGTCCTCCGCCTCCATCTTCCGGAAGTTTGCGGAACATCATCCGGATCATCCGCTGGCATCCAAAGGTCTGATGCTCGCCGGCTACTCCGCGGTGAAGTTCGAAGAACTCAAGATCAAGACGGCGGAAGCCATGAAGACGAAATACAGACCGGACTACACCACCGCGTGTAAGATCTTCCAGGATCTCATCGATAACTTCCCGGATGATAAACAGATGCGTCCCGAAGCCATGTACTGGCTGGGTGACCTCTGGTTCAAGATAGGCGGCGATAAAGCAGCCAAGAGTTATCAGATGCTCCAGAATCTGGTCTGGGATTATCCGGAAACCCGGTGGGCGAAACTGGCACGCGGTCGTCTCGCGGAACGTCAGGAGTAATCAGAGAAAGAGTCGATCCCCGGCGTTGGCAGCAATGCCGGGGATAAAACAGCAACCTGTCACATCGTTGGAAATAATATGAAAAAGTTGATTTATCTGATTGCAGTCCTCCTGGTATGCGGTTCTGCATTGCAAGCGCAGGAAGAATATTGGCGTGTGGTCTCTGCTGAACAGGTGAAGACGATGAACGCCTTTGAACGTGCGCAGTACCTCAAAGGACTGAACGCCCTCAATGCGAAACAATATCGGTCCGCGGCATTGGAATTCGAACGTTTTACGCTCCAGTTCCAGAGTTCCGATATGAAGCCTTATATGATCTTCCTCCGCGCGTATTCTCTTTATTGCGCCAAGGACCGGAACAAAGCGATTTCCGTATTCAATGAAGTCGTGGACTATTTCCCCGGGGAGATCAATGCGGCTGCACCTGCCATTTATTATCGCGGGATGGCGCATTTTGACAACGGCGATTATGCCAAGGGTATGACCTCCATGAAGGAAGTCATCGACGATGCGGATTATCAGGAACACCGTGTTGCGGCAAGTGCCTCGCTGCAGTTGGTCCGCAACTATTGGCGGAACAAAGAACCGGAGAAGGCTGCCGCTTATCTGAAACAGATCTTTGATAATTTCCGCAAGAAAGCACCCAGTACTGCCGATTCCGCACGGGATCTTTACGTTGCATATTGTATGGCAACGGGACGTCACAAGGAGTATCAGGCATGGTATTTTGAAACGTTTGCCGCCGATGCCGTGGAAAAAAAATTGAACCGTGAACAGTTCCGTATCAATATGGCGGAACTGCCCTACCGGCTCGTGGTCCATTATTACCATTCTCTGTTCAATCATGATGACCGGATCAACAAATATCGCGGTTACAAGAAAAAAGGCGGCACGGATCCTTATGAACAGGTATGGCAGGTATTGAAAGATCTGCGGTCCAGTTACGAAAAAGAAGGGAAACTGTGGGATTGGTTCGAACATGTGATCCGTCTGAATGTGTATCGCAGATTCATGAAACCTGCGGAACTGGAAGATATCGTTGCCCAGTGCTGCAAACATGTTGCCACCCTTTCCATTGAGAAGGATGTGAACCGCAGAGTCAATTGTTACAATCATATTGTCAGCCTGCTGATCCAGGCGAGAAGATTCGATCAGGCGACTTACGTCAACAACCGGATCGACAATCTGAAAACACGCGGCTGGAATGAATATGAGATCCTCCGTCACCAGAACAAGTGGCAGGAAAGTATCGCGCAGCTTGACCGGATCCGCGCCAATTTCAAAGATGATGCGAATCTTGTCCGCAGAGCCAACTGGGCGCGCGGCTGGATCTATCGTGATCAACTGCGCAAGTATGATGATGCCATTGCGGCATACCGTGAAGTTGCGGATCCCCCGCGGAACCTGTGGGATATCGCAGAATGTCACAAGCGCAAAAATGATAAAAATGCAGCGATCCGTCAGTATATAGAGATCGAAAATGCGTTCCCCAATGATGGCCCGGCTGCCGCATGGGCGAGAGCGGATTACTATCATCATCTGGGTGACAAGACCATGGCGGTGAAAGAAGGACGCTATATCATGAAGAAGTATCCGAAGTCAAGACAGTCTTCCTACGCTCATCAGTTGCTGGAAAAATACGGTATCGAAACCGGCGGCGGTGTCGTGGATGATATGTAATATGGTTTTTAAGATGAAGTTTAATATAAAACAGGATGAGACATTATGAAAAACATGTACCGGTCAGGAATCCTTCCCCGTTTGCTCATTTGCGCAGCGGTATTCGGCACAGTCTGCACAGTTGCGGCAGACCAGGCATTTGCACAGGCTCCTAAAAAGTCCGCCAAAACCCCGAAAAAGGGCAGAGGAAACGATATGGAGTACGATGCCCAGGCAATGCTGAAAAAGGGGATCGAATATCTGGAAATGAAACAGGAAGAACGCGGGGTGAAGACGATCACCCAGGTCACATTGCAGTATCCCGAATCCAAAGCGGCATTCCAGGCGGAAGTCGTTCTCGGTAATTATTACATCGAAAAACGGCAATACGACCTGGCTGTCAAACGTTTGCAGAAAGTCGCCCAGCATGAAGATCCCGAAATCCAGGCGGAAGCCCTTTACAAAATCGGTATCTGTTACTTCAATTCCGGCGAATACAATAAAGCGTTCCTCTCTCTCCGTCAGGTCACAAACAAGTTCCCCGGAAGCGTTCATGCCAATGAAGCATATTATTACATCGGGTTGTGTCACTTCAGTTTGAACCGCTGGACACAGGCCGTGGATGCGTTGGAACGGGTGGGCACCAGCGTGAATGCACAGAACAAAACTCCCGAGGCAAAAACCGAAGCCGGACTCCTGCTGGCGGAAGCCGGACAGCGTTTGTTCGTCAAGATCCAGGACGAAGACCTGGCAGTTCTCATCACCGAAGATTCCGGCAAGGTGCTGAAAGTTCGCCTTACCAATGAAAACGGGGATGAAGAAACCATCGAACTGGAAGGTCTGGGCAAAGAAGGTGCGACCTTTATCGGCTCCATTGCCACACAGCCCGGCATCGCCGCAAAAAATGACGGTACTCTCCAGATCAAGGGCGGCGATAAAGTCACCGTTACTTACGTTGATACCCATACCGATTCCGGCAAAACCAATGTGGAAGTCAAAGCCATGATCCCCATGGTCTCCACGGCTTCTGTCGGTTTCACCAGCGGTAACTATCAGGATTACTGCTACGGTATCTTCGGCGCACAGGATTTCTTCATGCGTGTCCGTGACCTGGATAAAGACGTGACACCCCAGCCCGATACTGTTACCGTGAAAGTCACCTCCCTCTACAAAGTGGAAAAGGAAGAAGACCTTTCCGCCGGGATCAACTTTGATGATCAGGAACCCGAATATCAGATCCGTGACACCAAAGAATTTGTGCTGAAAGAAACCGGTCCCCGTACCGGTATCTTTACCGCTGTTTCCAAAACAAATCTTCTGGAAGAACCCAGGAAAGAAGAGAAGGAAGATGTTCCTCCGGGATCCGAAGCACCTGTTGCGGCTCCTGCTCCCGCTCCTGCGGCGGCATCTGCGGATGATGACAAATATCTGCGTGTGATGAATGGCGATACCATGCAGATCGAATATGTGGATGATGTGCACATTGCGGGGAACGAACCTGTGACCCGTATTTTCAAATCGAAACTGATGGTCGGCGAGATCTCCAACGTGCTTTCCCAGTCCCGCGAAGTGGATGACCTGGTCGTGAAGGCGAGAAAGAACCTGATCGAAAGTAAGATGCTGCTCTATCTGGCACAGATCTTCAAGGAAGTCGGTCTGATCGAATATGCCAATGCACGCGCAGCCGAAGGTCTGGTGAAAGTGGATACGGTCCTGAGCATTCATTCCGATGCTCCGCTGGAACATGGGATCCTGGAAGATGCGTTCAATACGAAATGGGAACTCTTCATCGTACAGGATAAGATCCGTGATGCCATCAAGGTCTGCAGTATGCTGATCAAGACATTCCCCGAATCCACACTTGTTGACCGCGCTCTGATGAAGATCGCCGAGATCAAGATCAAAGAAGGCGACAACCGTTCTGTGCAGGAAGGTTTGAATATCTACCGCGGTATCCTGCAGCTGCCGAAATCCGATTTGAAGGCGGAAGCGCAGTATCGTATTGCGGAAGTCTCTATGGCGGGCGCAGTGGCGAAGACCCGGGAAATGCAGGCGAAGGACCCGACTTACAAGCCCAATTATGCGGCTGTGATGGCGGAATTCAAGAAATGCTCTGACAACTATCCGGACTCCGCATTTGCCGGAAAATCTCTGGAAAAGATCGCCGACTTCTACCTGGAAGGAAACGACTTCCAGCGCGTGATGGATATGATGGAACAGATCTTCCAGGATTATCCCGACGGCGACTTCCTGGATCGTATGCTCTACAAATGGGCTGTTGCCGCATTCAAACTGGAACGTTTCCAGGTCGCTAATGAAAAATGCGAACAGCTTATGAGTGAATATCCCAACTCTGCCGAAGCGAAAAAGGCCAATCAGCTCCGTCAGCTGATCCGGAACCGTGTCGCAGCTCTCAATGAAGAATAATTAACATTTAACGTATAAGGAGTTTTAATTATGCTCGAATTTATTTTCAATGGCGGATTTCTCATGTATCCGCTGGTCCTTCTTTCTGTGGTCGGTGTCGCCATCATGATCGACCGTGCCTGTGCATTCCATGCGGCAGCGCGTGACAACGAGGCGTTGAAACGCGATGTGATGGAAGCAGTGGAAGACAACCGTCTGGAAGATGCAGAACAAATCTGCGCGAATGTGGGTGGTCCTGTGGCAGCCGTGCTGCTGGTGGGGATCCAGAAATTCCGTAAACTGGCGGATTCCGACCGCCCCATGAACGAAGTCAGTGATATCGTGCGTAAATCCATGGAAGATTATGCTCCGGTCGCGCTCGGTACCCTGGAACGGAATGTCAGCACACTCCCCATCGTGGCAAGTCTTTCCCCGCTGATCGGGATGACCGGTACTGTCACCGGGATGATCGGGTCCTTCAACGCGATGGCGGAATCCACCACGCTGGAAGCGACGACGGTATCCGCCGGTATTTCGGAAGCTCTGATTACGACCGCAGCCGGTCTGATCATTGCCATGCCTTCTGTGATCGCCTATAACATTTTCACCAAGCGTATCGATGCCAGTGTCATGGATCTTGATATGGCATGCACACAGCTGGTGGACTACATTGCACTGGATTACAAGAAATAATCACTGGAACGAAGGCGCAACATGATCAAACGACGCAAAAGACCGGCACTGACCGATATCGAAGTGGGTTCCTTCTCCGATATTGCGTTCCTGCTGATCATCTTCTTCATCCTTACCACGCAGATTGTCCGGCTTGTGGGCAAGACCGTGGAAATCCCTTCCGGTTCCGAATCGAAACAGGAAGAAAAGAAGGAGGACAAGAAGCAGTTAATGGTCCACATGACAGGCGCGAACAAGATTACCATCAATGATGAAACGGCGAATTTGACTCTGGATGATTTGAAAAACCGTCTGATCGCGGAAGATTTCGAATCCAAAACCAAACCGGAAGAAAAATTCGTGATCCTGGATGCCCAGCCCGACGTCCCCTACGAAGTCTATTACAAAGTCGTAATGATGATCGATGAATGCGGCGGGAAACTGGCGATCCTGGAACCGGAAGATAACAAGAAGAAAGGAGGCAGCTGATGGCGTTGAGAAATAAAAAGCGCAGCGGCGGTCCTCTGCCGGTACCCACTACATCCATGGGTGATATCGCGTTCCTGCTGATCATCTTTTTCATGCTGACCAGTAAGTTCATGCAGGAATCTCATGTGGAATATCAGAACGCAAAATCTCCGGACGTGGAGTCTATCGAAGACTTTCCCATTTCTGTCATCCTGGATTCCAAGGGTGAGATCTGGCTGCAGGGACAACCCTGCGGGTCTGCGGAGACCATGCGTATGGGTGTGGAAGTTCTCCGTGGCGACAGCAAGGATACGAAAGTATTGTTGAAGATCCACAATGGAGCAACGCAGCAGCAATATGGTCCGGTGATCCAGAATCTGGCGCAGGCCGGAGTCAAGATCGCCTTCGTGGGCGAACGTTCGTCGGACTATTCAATCGAGTAACATATATAAACAGGAGTATATAATCATGTCGGAAGAAAAAATCAATCCCAACGATCTCGTTGCCGTGATCGCAAAGCCCCGTCTTACGGTGAGCCTTATAATTTCATTTGTTGTCCACGTTGTCCTGCTGATCCTTTGTTCCATCGGATTCCTGCAGCTTTGTTTCCAGTATAAGACCGTTCATCCGAAGGAAGCGATCAAACTGGAACAGAAACTTGCCAAAGAAGAAGCGGAAAAGAAAGAAAAAGAAGAAAAACTCAAACTTGCACAGCTCCGTGCCAAGGAAGAAGCGGAAAAGAAAGCGGCGGAAGAAAAAGCCAAACAGTCCGCTCAGCCTGCGGAACGGAAGAAAAGCAAAATCGAACAGCAGTTGGAAGAAACTCTTCCTCCCTCTTCTGCATCCGGCAGTCTTGACGGCGGTCTTTCATTGTAATTACAGCGGGATTTGATACACTATGAATATAAGGCGTTCAAACGAAAACAAAACAGTCCGTGAAGCGGTCGCGTTCTGCATCCATTGGATCGCGTTCGCTCACGCCATGGCTGCCAAGGGTTTTCTGATCGCTTTCCGCTGGATCGGTGAAAAGCTTGCCCGGATCCCCTGGGAATTCCGGACCGCTTCCGCCGCCTTCCTTGCTGCTTTGATCCTGCTTGTCTCCTGTCTTTACGGGAATACCATCCTTCTGATGTCGGGCTGTACTGCCATTGCGGAACCGCCTGCGGAAGAAGAAGTGGAAGAAGAAGCAGAGATCGTGATCGATCCGGAAACAGAGATCGGCGAGCAGAAGCTCACGGTTTCGGAACCGGATGAATATTTTTCACCGGGTCAGATCGGTGCCTTGAAACGGTGCGATTTGGCATCTGCGGTGACAGAGATCAAGGAAGCGCATCCCGATGGAAAGATCAAGCCGGACAAGATCATGTCCGCGTTTCAGAAACGGTATGAAGTGGAAAACTTCAACCGGGAAAACCTGTTCTATTCCGAACATCACATTTATAAACTGCATGAAGCCGATGCGTTCCGTACGCTGAACGGGTTCCGTGCGGTCGGCTGGGTCCTGTTGGGACTCCTGCTGCTCGGTGCCGTTTTGAGTGTGGTCTCGCATTTTGTCAAGCCGCTGGGCAAGATCGCCTGGTACGCGCTTGCTGCCGGCTGTACCGGGTTCGGTATTTACTGGCTGCTGCTGATCCTGCCCATGTTCCTTCTGCCGGAAACGCTCCTTTCCATGAACCTGAAGGATGTGGATACGGAATTCCGCAACATTGTCTGGTTTGCTTATCTCTGGTTGTGGATCCCCACACTGGCATTCTCTTTTTTTGCCTGGTTCCCGCTGTATCTTTCCCGTGTTCGCAAGGTTTACGGATTCGGATTGCGGAAGATGGAGTTCGGCGATTTCTGGGAAAAGAATCTGAAATGTCAGGGGCAGAACTCCGGCCTTTACAAGGGCGGATACTGGGCATTCACCTATCACTTTGCCATCCTGCTGGTGATCCCGCTCCTGGCAAAGGGCTGTTACCAGAATGACAGCTACGAGATCCCGAAAGGCGATGGCGGCGGCGTTGTGGAACAGGTGGTCCAGATCGTGAAACCCAAACCGAAGAAAGTGCGCAAATACACGTTGAATCCCAACAGTGCCATTCTTTTTGAAATTCCCAAAATGGATGACACCGTTTCCGAAGAACTGGATAAAGATACGGAAAACCTGTATCAGGCAACACAGCTTGCTTCCATGGGACCCGGCAAGAAGGGCGGCAAACCCGGCTGGCCTGACGGGATGGAAGGCGGCAGGATCCGTTTCATCCGCTTGCAGTATCGCGGCGGTGACTGGGACCAGGATATGGGAAAAGGTGCTGACTACAACATGCTGTTGAAGATGCACGAATATGCCGGATTCAACATTGCCGACAATACGGAATCCATGGAGATTGCCCGTCTTGCCCGCTGGAAACGGGGCAAAGCGCCTCCGTTCGTGTATATTACGGGCTCCGGAAACATCCATATTAATTCCACGGAAGCCAAACAGATCCGGCGTTATCTGCTGGAAACGGGCGGTATGATCTTTGCGGATAACGGCGGCGGTAACTTTGACCGTGCGTTCCGGAATATGCTCCGTCAGATCCTCCCGGAACTGCAGTTGATCGATATCGCCAATGACGATGTGATCTACCAGGCTCCGTTTGCGTTCCCCAACGGCGCTCCGCCGCTGTTCCATCACTCCGGCAGCCGTGCGCTGGGACTCAAGTACAATGGCCGCTGGGTGGTGTTCTATCACCAGGGCGATATCAACGACGCCTGGAAGACCGGTGGTTCCGGAACCAGTGCGGAGGTACAGGAACGCGCCTACAAGATGGGTGCGAACGTGATCGCCTACTCTTTCTCCCAGTATCTTGCGCTGGTACGTCAGAGTCAACTGGAATGACGGATGACATCGTCATACTTCCGTCATAATTGAAACAAATTGAAGAACAAGGCTTTGCAAATCGTCAAAGTCTTGTTCTTTCAAAGTAAGGAATGGAGAATTTATGTCGCGTGAAATGCTGAAATCCCGCCTGGGATTCATCCTCCTTTCCGCCGGATGTGCCATCGGACTTGGCAACATCTGGCGGTTCCCTTATGTCGTCGGTGCCAATGGCGGCGCAGCTTTTGTGATCCTCTATCTGCTCTTTCTGCTGATCCTGGGATATCCGGTGATGTTGATGGAACTGGCAGTGGGCAGGGCTGCCCGGCGTTCGCTTTTCGGCGCATACCGTGACCTGCCGAAGGGATCCCGTTTCCGCTGGCATATTCCCGGCGGCGTGATCTTTGCCGGGTCCGCGATCCTGATGATCTATTACACCACTGTGACGGGCTGGCTGCTGGCGTATACCTGGCGTTACACGACGGGCGCATTTGCCGAGGTCTCTTCTGCCAATGCGGGCAAGGCGTTTGAAGGGTTCATTTCTTCTGCACCTGCGAGCGTGCCGCCGATGCTGATCGGTGTGATCCTGGCGACGGTAGTCTGTTTCATCGGGCTCCGCAACGGCGTGGAACGTGTGACGAAGATCCTGATGGGTGGATTGTTTGCCCTGCTTCTTCTGTTGAGTATCCGCAGTTTGTTCATGCCGGGCGTGAAGGAAGGACTTTACTTCTATCTCTACCCGAACTTTTCCTCGCTGACTCTTTCGGCGATCCCCGCGGCGATGGGGCAGGCGTTCTTCACGTTGAGTATCGGGATCGGATCCATTGCGATCTTCGGCAGTTATACGGGCCGGGAGAGTTCTCTGCCGGGCGCGGGACTGCACATTATTCTTCTGGACACACTGGTGGCATTGCTGGCGGGATTCATCATCTTCCCGGCGTGCATGAGTTATGATATTGACGTGAATGCGGGCCCCGGTTTGATCTTTGTGACCCTGCCGGCGGTATTCCATCAACTTCCGGGCGGTAGAGTCTGGGGAGCTCTTTTCTTCCTGTTTCTGAGTGTTGCCGCCATGACGACAGTGATCGCTGTATTTGAGAACCTGATCGCATTCCTGGTGGACGAACTTCATTTGAGCCGGAAACGTGCGTCTCTGCTCAACGGACTTGTGATCGCCATCGGGTCTCTGCCCTGTGCTTTCGGATTCAATCTGCTGAAACACATTCAGCCATTGGGGAAGGGCAGCACGATCCTGGACTTTGAGGACTATCTTGTCAGTGACCTGCTTCTGCCTTTGGGCGGTTTGTATCTGGTGATCTTCTGTTGTTACAAAGTGGGCTGGGGCTGGAAGAATTTCATGGAGGAAGTCAATACGGGT
Source organism: Victivallales bacterium (assembly GCA_045592785.1). Classification (GTDB taxonomy): domain Bacteria; phylum Verrucomicrobiota; class Lentisphaeria; order Victivallales; family UBA1829; genus RGIG8244. Next base: position 34,054 of record JAZNVL010000031.1, read on the forward strand.
CACGGTTTGAAGTTCCCGTCATGGGCTTATCACTATTGCAAATGGATCGTTCCGCTTCTGATCCTGTTCCTTTTCGTGCTGTCCATCTGGCAGCGTTGGTTCAAGTGAGGCGCAGAATATGAGTTCCGGCTGGGCGGATACACTGTTCTCCTGTCATTTGCGTATTTCGCCGAAAGGGATCGGCCCGGCAGATGAACTTTCCATTCCCCCGCTTCTGCTTGCCATGACCGGGGAACGCCGTCCGCTTCTGGTTCTTTTCCCTACATTGGCGGCGGCGGAAAATGCGCTTTCTTCTTTCCGTCGGTGGATGACTGCCGCCGGACGTTCCTGCCGGGTTCTTCTTCTTCCTGACGGGACCCGTGAATTGCGTTCCGCCTCCGGTACGGATTGTGCCCGTGCGCAGGCATTGCATCAACTTCTTCAGGAGCCGCCGGACATTCTGTTTGCGGCGGTCCCTGCGGTGCTGAATCCGGTTCCCTCGGTCCGGGAGATGAAGAAACGTTCGTTCACGGTCCGGAAGGGCATGACACTCTCTCTGATGGAATTGGCGCGGCAGTTGACGGAATTGGATTATGACGATGAACTGGAAGTGACGGTCCCCGGCGAATTCAGCAAGCGCGGGGGACTTCTGGATGTATTTTCGCCCTCCGGCAGACAGCCTGCGCGTATTGAATTTTTCGGCGATGAGATCGAATCGATCCGTCTGTTCTCCCCGGAATCCCAGCGCAGTACCGGGGAAGTGGAGGAATACGAGATCATTCTCCGGTCCGGCAGCGGCAGTGAACTGTTGGAGCAGGGGGAGATCCAGGATTATTTCAAGGGGTGGGATCCGTTGCTGGTTCCTGTGTTCCCGGACACGCTCCGGGTGCAGGTGGAACGGTTCTCTCCGGATGCCCTCACCCGCTGGGAATCATTCCCCGTCGCTTTCGGGAAGAATGTGTGTCCGCTCTACGATGAGCCGGGTACGGCATTGCATCCGGAAGCGCAGACACCGCCGTTTTTTGCCATGCACGGACAGCTGATGAAGGCATTGCCCAAGGGGGGCGAGAAAGCGTTTTCCGATCTGGGACGTCAATGGATGCAATCTACGGCGCACCGGCTGGTGACGAAGGAAAAGTATCAATGTGTTCTGTGCTGCCGTTCTGCGGCGGATGAAGGACATTTCCGGCAATGGTTGAGTGAAGCCAAACTGGATACGGCATCCACGGTTTCCGTGGAAGAAAACAATCTTCCCGGCGGATTATTCGCCCCCAAACAGAAGATCATTCTCCTGACGGAACAGGAGATCTTTGTTTCGCCCGTGCGGAGCCGTTCCGGCGGGACCGATGAGGATGCGGAAGAAGCAGTCGGCGCGGCGGACAGTGCCGCCGATTTGAATGAAGGGGATCATGCGGTACATCTGGATCACGGGGTTTGTATATTCCGCGGTCTTGAACTTGTGACTTCCGGGGGATCCAAGGCGGAAATGATCACGCTGGAATTTGCCGATGAAACCATTCTGCATGTCCCGTTGTGGCAGGCGCATTTGCTGACCCGTTATGTCGGCGCAGGGAAAAAGGGTGTGAATTTGAGCAGTATCCATACCTCCCGGTGGGGCAAGACACGCGCCGCCGCGGCTTTATCCGTGCGGAATCTGGCGTATGATATGCTCCGGATGCAGGCGATGCGGAACAGTATCCAGGCGGATTCGTTCCCCCCGGATACTCTGGATCAGAGACTTTTCGAACAGGCGTTCCCGTTCCGTGAGACCGCAGACCAGATCCGGTCCGCCGAGGAGATCAAACGGGATATGGAATCGGCAAAGCCCATGGACCGTTTGCTGTGCGGGGATGTGGGATACGGCAAAACCGAATTGGCGATGCGTGCGGCATTCAAATGTGTCATGGCGGGGAAACAGGTGGCAGTTCTGGTGCCGACTACCGTATTGGCGCAACAGCATTATTACAGTTTCATGGAGCGGTTTGCCGGATTCCCCGTGATGATCGAACAGCTCAGCCGGTTCCGTACGAAGGGAGAACAGGCAAAGATCATTCAGCGGATGAAAGAGGGTACGCTTGATATCGTGATCGGAACACACCGTCTGGTGCAGGATGATATTTCATTCAAAAACCTGGGACTCATCATCATCGACGAAGAACAGCGGTTCGGCGTTCTTCACAAAGAACGGTTGAAACGGCTCCGCGCGGAAACCGATGTGCTGACCATGACCGCTACGCCCATTCCCCGGACACTGTATCTCTCTATGGCGGGAATGAGGGATATGAGTACCATCCTCACGGCTCCGGTCCGCCGTTTGCCCGTCCAGACCGTGATCGTTCCGGATGATCCGGCGGTGGTCCGCAATGCCATTGCCCGCGAACTGGAACGCGGCGGACAGGTTTATTATCTGTTCAACCGTGTGAAAGGGATCGATGAAGCAGCTGGGAAGCTCAAAGAGATGTTTCCCCGCGCCCGGATCGGGATCGGACACGGTCAGATGCCGGAGGAACAGCTGGAAAACGTGATGAGTGATTTCATAGAGAACAAGCTCGATATTCTGGTGTGTACCACCATCATTGAATCGGGTCTGGATATCCCCAATGCCAATACCATTGTGATCGATCGTGCGGACCGGTTCGGGCTGGCGGAACTTTATCAGCTCCGCGGGCGTGTGGGCCGCTGGACACGACAGGCGTATGCCTATCTGCTGCTGCCCCGTTCGGGGATCCTCACAGGGGATGCCCGGGAACGGATCGCCGCCATGCGCCGTTATACGCATCTGGGTGCCGGGTTCAAACTTGCCATGAGTGACTTGCAGTTGCGTGGAGCGGGGAGTATTCTGGGATCGGAACAGAGTGGTCAGATCAACGCCATCGGGTTTCATCTGTATTGCGAACTCCTGCGGGATTGTATTGCCAATTTGAATCAGCAGGAGAAAGAACTCCGTGTGGTGCGGAAATCCGCGGATCTCCGGCTGGATTTCCTGGAATTCGCCTACGCTCCCTCAAAAAATAAACTGGGCGCCGGATTCCCACCGGATTATATCGAATCGCCCGCCATGCGGTTCCGGGTATGCAGAAAACTTTCGCTCTGCGCCAATGAGCAGGAAGTGGAACAGTACCGGGAAGAACTGCGTGACCGGTTCGGTACGCTGCCCGCCTCTGCGGAACATTATATTTCCGTGGTGAAACTCCGTCTTCTGGGCGCGGAAAAGAAGATCGACACCATCTCAGTGTACGAGGGGAAAGCCATTCTGGAACGGGGACACAGTATTCTGAAACCGGGCGGGATCGTCCCCAGGATCCCGGATGAACTTACGCCGGAAGAAAAACTCTCCCGGCTTTTTGCGGTGATCAACGCGTTGCCGGGAGAGTGATCGGACAAACCGGACTCAGTGATGATGTCCGTGTCCGTGATGATCGTGATCGCAGACGTTTTCGCCGCAGACCAGGGTATCGTCCAGATAGGCTTTCACCAGATTTTCAACGGTATCCGGGGAAACACCGGCAACGACTTTCACATTGAGAGATGCCAGGATCTGCTGTGCCATGGCACCCATTCCACCGACGATGGCGACATTTGCACCCTGTTCCGCGATCCAGCGGGGGATCACGCCGGGAGCGTGGGGCGGCGGGGTGAGCATTTCGATTTTCTGAATGGATTTTTCTGCTTCATCGACATGGACGAAAGCGAATTCTTCACAGTGTCCGAAGTGCATACAGAGGGCACCTTCTGCCATAGGGATTGCGATTTTCATTGTTTGTTACTCCTTCATTTAGTACAATTAACAAGACCGCCCCAGATGGCGAGACACCATCCGGCAGCGAGAATGAACCATAAAATAATGCCGTGGATCACCGGTTTTATGCCCAGTTCTTTGAGTTTTTCTCTGGAAAGATTGGAGCCGATGAGGAACAGGGTCGTGATCATCAGATATTTGGAAATGTCTTTCACGAATTTTCCACATTCCTGAGTGGCGGGAAGCCACGTCACGATGGCTGCCGCAATCAGAAATCCCGGAATGAACCAGGGCACTTTCAGTTTGACTTTCCGTTTTTCGCCCGGTTCCACCGCAGCTGCAAAACAGGAGAGAAAGAGTGTCACCGGTACGATCCAGAGTGCCCGTGCCAGTTTCACCGTGGTCCCGACTTCCAGCGCAGTTTCGCCGTATTGGAGCCCTGCGCCCACCACGGAACTGGTGTCATGGATCCCCAACGCTGCCCAGTAACCGAACTGTTCCTGGGAGAACCCCAGTGCGTGTCCGATGACCGGGAAGATCAGCAATGCCACCGCGTTCAGTGCAAAAACGGTGGCGGAAGCGATGGCGATATCATGGGGTTTCGCTTTCAGTACGGGCGCAGCCGCCGCAATGGCACTGCCGCCGCAAATACTGGTCCCCACACTCAAAAGATACATACAGTCCCTGGTCAATCCCAGTTTCTTCCCGATCAATACGCCCAATCCGATCCCCGCAGAGATCCCGATGACGGTATACACGATCCCGTTGGCACCGGCGCGCAGGACTTCAATAAGATTCATCCCGCAGCCCATCCCGACGATGGTGGCACCCAGCAGTTGCGAGGTGATCTTCCCCGTGAATTCACGGAAGGGATTGCCCCAGCAGACAGAGAAAAGGATCCCGGCGACGACAGCCAGTCCGGGAGCCCAGTCCCGCGCTTCTTTCCAGAACCAGGGGACCGCGAAAAATGCGGCGGCAACAAGGATGAACGTGATTTTCCGGACGATGATCTTCATGATCTTGTGTTACTCCATTGTGATATATTTTTGTAAACGTTCCCAGCATTGCCGGAGAATGGAATCCGAGGGGGATCCCGGACAATCCAGGATCGTTTTTCTTTGTTGCAAAGCACGGGAAAACGTTTCGTCAAACGGAATACGGCCCAGCACCGGAATGTGATTCCGCTCACACCAGCGTTCCGTTTCCTCTGTCTTCCCGGGGTTGATGTCCCATTTGTTGATCAGCAGTGCAAACGGGATCTCGAATTGTTTCAGCAGGGATGCCAGACGCTGCATGTCATGGATCCCGGAAACACTGGGCTCCGTCACCACCACCGCATGATCCACACCCGTCGCCGCAGAAATGACCGGACAGCCGATCCCCGGCGGACCATCGCTGATGATCCAGTCCGCGCAGGCTTTTTCCGCTTTCTCCCGTGCCAGTTTTCGCAGGGAAGCGATGAGTTTTCCGGAATTTTCCGCACCCGGCCGCAATGCGGCATGATACAGCATCCCGTATCCGGTTTCCGATACACATAATTCACCGCAAACGCGGTCCGATAACGTAATGGCGCCTTCCGGACAATGATCCGAGCAGACACCGCAACCCTCGCAGGAATCCGCCACACGGGCAGACCCGTTTTCCACCGTGACCGCATGAAAACGGCACAGGGCGGCACATGCGCCGCATCCGGAACATTTCCCGGGATCGACCACAGGGATCTGCCCGGCACGGAACTCTTCGGTATGGGTATCGCGGGGTGTCAGGAGCATGGGCAGATTGGAGGCATCCACGTCGCAGTCAACGAACACGGCATTGCGTGCCAGTTGCGCGAAACAGGCGGTGATACTGGTCTTTCCTGCGCCGCCCTTCCCGCTCAATACAAGCAGTTCTTTCATATCCGGCACTCCCCGATGAGTTGTTGAAAGGATTCCCGTAACCCGGGTACCGTCTGCAATAAGGTCCTGCCCGCCGAATACCCGGCGGCGATCTCTTTGGAAAAGGGGATCCGCAGCAGAAGCGGGAGTTGATTTTCCCGACAGTAATCCTCAATGATCCCGTTATTTTCATCCGCCCGGTTGATGATCACGCCGCAGGGGATCCCGAGTTCACGCAGTGTCTGATGTGCCAGCGCAAGATCGTGCAGACCGAAGGGCGTCGGCTCCGTCACCAGGATCACATAATCACTGTCCCGGACCGCTGTGACCATGGAACAGGATGTCCCGGGCGGCGCATCCAGGATCGTGATGTCATGTTCCGCCGCGAAGGCATATTCCTTCAATGCCCGGATGACGAATGGCGCCATGGAGTAGCCCACGTTCATCACGCCGGAAATAAGTTGAAACGAATCCGTATTCCGCACCTGGATCTCACCGATGGGGAATGACGTCTCCCGCAATGCCTTTTCCTGACACGCAAGAAGACATCCGCCGCAGGAATGACAGAGTTCCGGGAACACCAGGACCCGTTTTCCCAAACGCGCCAGCGCATGAAACCGGCAGACTTTCACACATTCCCCGCATCCGGAACATGCAGAAACGGCAAACTCCGGCAGCGGGATCGTGACCGGAACCTTCTCTGTCACCGTTTCTGCGAGAAACAGATGACAGTTGGGTTCCTCCACGTCACAATCCAGCAGTACACATCCGCGCCCGGCGGATTCCGCCAGTGCCAGTGATACCGTTGTCTTACCCGTCCCGCCTTTCCCGGATGCCACGGCAATTTTCATACCCAGTGTCCTTCCACGTCGGCGTTTTCCGCTTCCGTCAATGCGCCTTCGCTGTAACGTTTCAACGCATCTTCGCCGGTGGCGGCATCGGTGAGGTAGATCTTCACTTCCGCTTCCTTGAGAACACGGAATGCTTTCGGCCCGCAGTGTCCGGTGAGGAGAGCCTGCGCCCCGTTTTCCGCCACACGGACGGCGGACTGGATCCCTGCGCCCTGTGCGGCTTGAAGATTCTGTTTATTTTCCACGGCAGTGACTTCCTTCGTTTCCGTGTTGAAAAAGAGGAAATATTTTGCTCTGCCGAAACGGGTATCCATGGCATCCGCCAGCGTGGTCCCGGTACTTGAAATCGCAATGATCATCTTCTACCGTCCTTTCGGTCACAAACCCAGTTTTGTCGCAAGTTCATTTTTGGTCATATAGCCCACCAGCTTCTGTGCGAGTTTGCCGTTCTTGTAGTAGAAAAGTGCAGGGATGCTGTTGACTCCCAGGGAAACGGCGATGTTGACGTTTGCGGGTTCATCCACGTTGACTTTGCCAACGATGATCTCCGGGTGTTCCGCTGCCAGAGCTTCCAGTTCGGGTCCCAGTTTCTGACAGGGGCCGCACCAGGTTGCCCAGAAGTCGATCAATACGGCTTTTTCGCTTTGGGTTGTCAATTTTTCAAAAGATTCTTTGTTCAGATGCAGGACTTCCATTGTTTTTTCTCCTTCTGTTATCCGTTATTTTTCAGACTCTTTCCGGCAGAACCCGTTCTTATGATGTTCCGCCACACACGCAAGAAAGCGTCTTACACATTCACATTCCAACCGGTAAAATACCTGTTTTCCCCGTTTTTCATCCACCAGTACATCCGCTTCTTTCAACGCTGTCAAATGCTGGGAAATGGTGGAGAAATCCAGCTCTGTCTGCTCCACCAGTTCGCGGACACAATGCTCCTCATCCAGGAGCTGCTGTGCGATCCACAAGCGGATCGGGTGTCCCAGCGCCTTGAACTTTTTCGCAGGCTTCCGATACAATTCGTTGTTAAATTTATCCATAATGCACCTTTTGTTATTTTGTAATATAACCAAATAACAATATTTGTCAAGTCATTTCCGCTTTTTTTTCAAAAAAAGATTGAAAAAACGGTCTTGCGGGCTATATTATGATACAGAAAATGAGAATCATCAACCGAGGTTACCGTATGAAAATGACGATCCGTATGTTTTTTTGCTCTGTTCTGCTGTTTTCTGCAGGGACAGTATTTGCTGCCGGACAGCAGCAGACGCCGGCATCCACGCGGAATGCCCGCTATTTTGAATCACTGACAGCGAACCTGATCCAGGAAGTCCGCCGGGTTCAGGATGATAACGCGGAACTATCCATTCAGGTTGCGGAACTGCAGCGCAAACTGCGTGAAGTTACTGCCCGGAACGAAGAAATGGCGCAGGAAATGCAGAAGATGCGCCGTCAGTTTGCAGTGGAATCGGAAGCGCGGGAAGCCCAGATGCGGGAAATTGCCGAACAGCTCCGGAAACTTGCCTCTGCGCCCCCGCCCCCGCCCCCGCCCCCGCCGGTAACGAAGAAAGAATCGGCACCGCCCCGCGATTCCGGTCGGTATGAGATCTTTGAAGTTCCCCGCGGCGGGACATTGAGTGCCATAGCATCGGCATTCAATGTATCGGTGCAGGATATCATGAAAGCGAATAACTTGAAAAACGACCGTCTGGCGGTCGGGCAGAAGCTGAAAATTCCCATCAAGTGAACGAACCCCGCTGTTGATACAGTCAAGGAGAAAGTAGTATGTTTGCCGCTCCGACCTTTAACCGCCGGATCACGCCCCTTGCGGTCATCATGTTCTGGGAAGTGTTTCTGAATACCGTTCTGGCACTTCTTGTGATGTCCTCTGTGACTGCACATGACCGTATTGCGTTGTATGGCGGCTGCATTGTATTCCCCTATCTCTGCATTTTTCTGTTTGCGGGATATGCCGCGGACCATTGTGCGAAACGTGTGATCCTGATCCTGGTCAAACTTTTCGAGCTGTTTGTATATCTTGCGGGGGCATTTTTCTTATCCCGTTTTCCTGATTCTGTTTTTCTCACCGGTGCATTGCTGTGTCTGATCTCCTTCAAAACGGCATTCTTCATGCCTGCACTTTACGGGATCCTGCCGGAAACGTTTCCGGAACAGGAACTTTCCCAGGCAGCCGGGCGGATCAGCGGGGTGTTTTTTCTGGGTATCGCGCTGACATTCCCGGTGCTCGAATTGTATCGCTGGATCTCCCGTGACGGGCTTGCAAACGGTCTGATCATTTCCGGGATCTTTGCTTTCGTTGGATTGGTCGCCGCATTTCTGGTGATCCCTTCCGTCTCCGCGATCCAGAAGAAACGGGAACTGGCGTACAAACGGAAAAATACGGTTGCCGTGGGGATGCGGGAAGTGTTCCGGACACCTTCTCTGCTGCTGACTTCGCTGGGGGATGGATTTTTCCTTGCCGTGGGCGCGGCATTGCTCTATCTGATCTGGGCAGTGCTGCTGCAGCCGAAAGCGGGCGGCGCAGGAACAGGCTTGCGCGTGACCATGATGATCCCTGTTCTGGGTATGGCATTGGGATGCCGTCTTGCCGGACGTTTTTCCCGGAAAAAGATCGAATTGGGGTTGATCCCCATTGGCGCATTTCTTGTTGCACTGGCATTGCCGCTGGCGGCACTTTTTCATGGCGAGCCGACGGTTTTCACGTTGACGATCCCCCGGCTGTATACGGATACGATCCAGTTTTATATCCCTGCGATGTTCTATCTGCTGCTTGCCGGGATCGGCGGCGGACTGTTTATCATTCCGCTCCGGGCGTATTTTCTGCATCGGGTCCACCCGGAGGCAACGGGAGCGGCGACCGCCGTCAACAGTGTTCTCGGGTTCACACTGCTTTTCCTTGTATGCGGCGTGATCATGCGTCTCATTCCACTGCCTTATGTGGAATCGGCGCACCGGATCTCTCCCTACACAGTGATCATTTATCTGGGCGTGATCGTCTTTCTGGTGACGCTCTTCTCCATGTGGATCCTCCCCGATTTCGCGCTGCGGTTCCTCATCATTGCGGCGGGGAATACCCTTTACCGGACAAAGATCCGCGGGGCGGAAAACATTCCGGAACGGGGCGGTGTCCTGCTGCTTTCCAATCACATCTCCTTTATCGACAGTATCCTGATCAGTGCCTGTACCTCCCGCCGGATCCGGTTCCTTATGCACGAAGATTATTTCCGGTTCGCCTGGCTGCGCCCGGTCGCCAAACTGACCGGGTTCATCCGGGTTCCGACTGCCGGAAAAGACAAGATGAACCGTATGTTTGCGGAAGTCCGGGAGGCATTGCGGAAAGGCGATGTGATCTGTGCTTTCCCGGAGGGCCACATGACCCGGAACGGCGTGCTGGGCCATTTCCGTGCCGGATACGAACGGATGTTACCGGATGATATGGAGATCCCGGTGATCCCCGTATGGATCGGTAATATGTGGGGCAGTCTCTTTTCCTATGTCAAAGGGACGATCGCACTACGGCTTCCCAGGGAGTTCCCCTACAACGTCATGGTCTCTTTCGGCAAGCCTATGGTGAGACCTTTTACACCTTTTGATGTCAGACAAGCGGTCGCCGATCTGGCTGCCGAGGGCTGTATGGACCGTATCCCGAAGGAACGCACGCTCCATTACTCTGTGCTGCGTGATGCCCGGACATCTCCCTTCCGTATCCGTCTGCGGGACTATGACGGTACATCCTACACGTTGTTGCAGGCGGTCTGTACGGCAGTTCTGTTCAGTCGCAAGATCCGTCGTCATGTTTCATCGGAGACGGAATACACGGGGATCCTGCTGCCCAATTCCTCGCTGGAAGCCATTGCCATTCTTTCGGTCCTTTACGCCGACAAAGCGCCTGCCATCCTGAATCACACGGTTGCTCCTGCTGTCTTTGAGGCATCCGTAAAGAAAGCGGGCGTGACCCATATCCTGACCACAAGGGAATACGCACAGCATTGTCCCATGCAGTCCGGGGTGGAATTTCTGTATCTGGATGAGATCCTGAAAGAGATTCCCGGTTGGAAACGCATGATGTATACCGCCGCCATCCTGCTGCTGCCCTACCGTGAACTCATCAATCTGATCTCACCGTTGAGTGCGGACCGTATTTCAGGGGTGGCGGCGCTCCTGTTTTCCAGCGGGTCGACCGGCAATCCGAAAGCGGTCATGCTGACCCATCACAACATGTATACCAATGCCATTGCCACAGGAGAGCTTCTCGGGGTGGAACGGAATCAGGATCATGTGGTGGGGAATCTGCCGTTGTTCCATTCCTTCGGCTTGAATACAGGGTTCTGGATGCCCATGCTTATGGGGTTTGAGGTGACGTATGTGGATAATCCTCTGGATACAGCCAAAGTGGAAACCGTGTTGCGCAAATACAAACCCACGCTCCTCTATGCCACGCCTTCCTTCCTCCAGATATACCTCCGGAAATGTCCGAAAGAAGCCTTCCAGTCATTGCGTTTGACCGTGACCGGGGCGGAAAAACTGCGGTCCGGACTGATCGAAAAATTCAAATCCGCGTTGGATGGACGGTTGGAGATCATGGAAGCGTACGGCTGTACGGAACTCTCCCCCATGGTCTCCATGAACCTGGCGCCGCAAATCGTTGATCTGGGCAAACGGATCGGGAAAAACGGGTCCATCGGTGTGCCGCTGAATAATATCGCTGTCCGGGTCCTGGATCCGTTGACAAAGGAACCGCTCCCCCCGGAATCGGAAGGGATCCTTCATGTGAAGGGGTCCAACGTCATGCGGGGATATCTGGGCGATCCGGAACTCACGGCGAAAGCGGTGCAGAATGGTTATTACGATACCGGCGACGTGGTGAAAATGGATGAAAAAGGGTATCTCACCATCTGCGGACGGCTTTCCCGGTTCAGTAAGATCGCAGGGGAAATGGTTCCCCATGAAATGGTGGAACATATCATCAACGAACTGGCGTGTCCCGAAGGACGCGGTGTCGCTGTCTGCGGCATCCCTGATCCTGCCAAAGGGGAAGCTCTGCTGGTCCTTTACACCGGAGAGATGAAACTCACCCCGGCGGATGTGGTCGCCGAGTTGCGTGAACGGAGTATTTCCAACTTGTGGATCCCGAAAGCGGTGAACTTCCATGCGGTGGAAACTCTCCCGTTGCTGGGCAGCGGCAAACTGGACCTGGTCAAATTGCAGAAAATGGCAAACGGATTCAAACCCGGTTCATAATCCGCTGACCGTTTCCTTCGCCGGATCCACCTTACCCGTATTGAAAAACGTGTTTCGCAATGCTTCGTCACTGGCATCCGGATAGGATTCCTGACAGGGCACTTCCTGCTTGCTTAAAGATGCCGTATGACCGTCCAGATATGCTCCCGCCGCTTTCCCGTTATGACGGAAGAACGCTGCCCGGTTGTTCCCGTATGCGCTGCCGGTGGCATGTTTCCCCGTGGTGTTCTGTGTCCCGTAATAATAACAGAGGTGTCCGGAATTTTCCACCAGCATTCCGGTTTGAGAGGGTTTCCGGTGTTCCGTCGCGCGGATCCCGGTGCCGTCACGGGTGGCAATGAGGTAATTCAGCCCGTAATTGGTGGCAATGTCTTCCCGTTCCTGTTCCGCCGGACACCGTAATGCTTCCTGTGGTGTTTCGGAAGCCTTCTGTCCGGTTTTCAGATACCAGGAGATCAATTCATCCAGCCAGGTTTTGGGCGAAAGCGTGTTCCCTGCGCTATCTGCGGCACCGGACCCGCCCAGATTATCGAGACAGGGCAGATAATCCTGAAAATCCGTGCTGTACATGAGATAAACGGTGGACACCTGCTTGATGTTGGAACTGCATTTGGATGCGGTTGCCGTTTCTTTTGTCCGGGATAATGCGGGCAGAAGCATACCCGCCAACAGGGCAATGATCGCAATAACGACCAGAAGTTCAATGAGGGTAAAATACGCTGTTTTCAGGGAGGCGGAAGGGATCTTTTTGAAAAAAGCTTCCCTTCCGCCTCCCCGAACCCCACCACTTTCCCTCAAAAACTTCAGGATCGGATCAAAATTTTTTCCTGCGGAAAAATCTTTTGATCCTTGCCTTTGTTTTTTGAAGAACTTGAGTGTGTATAAGTCTGTAAAGTTCTCTGACAGACTGCTCATGCTCATTTTTTTGAGGGAATACAACGGCAAAACCCCTATTTTACAAGCAGTACTCACCAGTAGTTCGATCAGCGTGAACGCGGATCGTGTGAAGTACGGCTTCGCCGTGTGAAGAAGTGAAGAGCTTTTTTCCCCCTTGCCGTTGGCGGCAAGGGCAAAAAAAGAACGTGAAGTGCGCCCTTGCGGGCGTGTGGAGGTGTATTGATCTTTGTTTTGTTCGATCAGCGTGAACGCGGATCGTGTGAAGATGTGAAGATGTTGATTACCGATAAGTTTCATAACAGGACTCCGGTGCCGGATGCGACGGCACACACAGTCTCTGCTGAAACTGCATACACAACTTCAATGATGTGTTATTGCATGGTGCATCAAACGTTTTTCAAGAAGAAAGGACTGCTGTCCTCTTGCCGGGAGTCCGGCTCCCGGCATTTGCAGAAAAAAGTTCAGGAAATCATTCCCATTCAATGGTTCCGGGCGGTTTCGGCGTAACGTCGTAAACCACGCGGTTGACACCCTGCACTTCGTTGATGATCCGTTCCGTCATCTTTTCGATGAGTTCCCAGGGGAGTCTGACCACCTGAGCGGTGACAGCATCCACAGAGTTGATGGAGCGGATGGCGATGACATGTTCGTAAGTACGTTTTCCGTTTTTCATGCCCACGGATTTCACGGGCAGGAAGATGGCGAAGGTCTGCCAGGTCTTGGCATACCAGCCGGAGGAAAGCAGTTCTTCCGTGACGATGGCATCGGCTTCCCGCAGGATCGCCAGGGTCGAACGGTCGATGGCACCGAGATGGCGTACGCCCAGGGAGGGACCGGGGAAGGGATGACGGTCCAGCAGTTCGGAGGGCAGGCCCATGAGTTTACCGACCTTACGGACTTCATCTTTGAAGAGACGTTCCACGGGTTCCACCAGTTTGAACTTCATATCTTTGGGGAGACCGCCCACGTTGTGATGACTTTTGATAACGCCTTCGGGGTTTCCGTCAAAGGAGATACTTTCCAGAATATCGGGATAGATCGTGCCCTGTCCGAGGAAGGGTGCATCGATTTCGGCGGCGGCTTCTGCGAAAACGTCGATGAATTCCTTACCGATGATCTTGCGTTTGGTTTCGGGATCGCTGACCCCGGCGAGTTTATCCAGGAACCGGTCAGAAGCATCCACATATTTGAGGTTCATATTGAAGTTCCGGGCGAAGATTTTCTGTACCATTTCCGGTTCATTCTTGCGGAGAAGTCCGTGGTTCACGAATACGCAGGTCAGCTGTTTGCCCACTGCCTTGTTGATGAGAGCAGCCACAACGGAGGAGTCCACGCCCCCGGAAAGGCCGAGAACGACTTTCTGATCGCCCACCTGTGCCCGGATATCCGCCACGGCTTCATCAATGAAGTTTTCCAGATTCCAGGAACCTTTGCAGCCGCATTTTTCCCGGCAGAATGCGGCGACAGCTTCGTTGTCACCGGCGTATTGAAAAACGGGCAGCCCCAGAGCGGAGAAACGGCTTTCGGCTTCCGGCTGGGGAGCGGCATCGTCATCTTTGCAGATCACCAGACCCACGGGCTGTTCCTGCAGAAGGCGTTCGGTCGGTGTGGAATAAGGCATGACCATGGTGTAAATGCCCTGGTCGCGGACGGCGCGTGCGATTTTCTGGATGGATGTACAGCCGAAATTCAGCAGTACAACGGTTTCTGGCGTGACTTTCATATCGTAATAACTCCTTTCCGGTTTTCAATATGGCAGTATGACTGCAAGCAATACAAGCGGCGTTTCGCCGTAACAGGCAACGGAATGACTTTCGCCGTGACGGGTCACGATGGAATCCCCTGTTTCCAGGATGGCTTTTTCCCCGTTATCGGTGACTTCCGCACGTCCTTCCAGCACAAGAAACACTTCTTCTTCGTTTTCATGAACGTGGGTTCCGATGGAGACGCCCGGTTCCAGGATCAGACGGGAAAACAGACGTGTTTTTGAATTCAGTTCCGTTCCGCAGTCCCAGACGCGTTCAAACCGAACCGTACCTGTACCGCCCCGCATTTCTGTCCGTTCCTCTTTCCGGAACTCATTTTTCCGCTTAATCATGCGTGCTGTCTCCTTGCAGTGTGTCACAGTGATCTGTGTTTCTTTTAAAATACCACAAAAACGCAAAAAAGTCAAATCACTTTTTTCTTTCCATTTCACTTTTTTTAAAATTTTTTCGAACGGTTTTTTCAAGCGTTTTCCCCGTTTGACTTTTCCCGTTCTGCAAGTATATTACATGGCAGTATTAACATCAGGAGCAACTCACATGATCCGTATCCTTTTTGTATGCCACGGGAATATCTGCCGGAGTCCCATGGCGGAATTTGTCATGAAAGATCTGGCAGAAAAAGCATCTGTCAGTCACCTGCTGCACATCGAATCCGCGGCGACCAGTTCCGAAGAACTGGGTAACAGCGTTTACCCGCCCGCCAGACGTATGATGGCGCAGCACGGGATCTCCTGCGACGGCAAACGGGCCCGTCAGATCCGTGCCGCCGAATATGACGACTGGGATCTCATTATCGGTATGGATCAGAGAAACCTGCGTAATATGCTCCGGATCTTCCGTGATGATCCGGAACAGAAAATACATCTCCTGCTGGATTATGCAGACCGTTCCGGCGAAGAAGTGGCAGATCCCTGGTATACCGGGGATTTCCAGGCAACGTGGGATGATGTTCAGGCGGGTTGTCAGGGATTACTGAAAGAACTCAATCTGCTTCCATGACCACGAATGCGACGGCATACTCTTTTTCGTGACTGATGGAGACATGGATCCGGGAGATGCCCCGGTTCTTCACGGTGATGGCTGCCTGTCCGTAGAGATTCGCAATGACGGGACGGCAATTTTCATCGGGGAGGATCTCGATATCGGCGAAAGAGCAGTCCTTGCCGATCCCGGTTCCCAACGCTTTGGCAAACGCTTCTTTTGCCGCCCATCTTCCGGCGATGAACTCACCTTTTCCGTTACGGGCTTCCAGTATCTTTACTTCCTCCGGTGTCAGAAGATTTTCGATGAAATGCAAGCCATGCTTCGCGTACACTTTTTCCACTCTGGCGATTTCTGCAATGTCGGTCCCGATTCCATAGATCATGGCTGATATTCTCCTGCGGGTTCTGCACATGCCGGTGAGTGCGGGATGGGATCTAAAATTCTGGCGCGTACCGGCATACCTTCCTGTTCGCGCCGCAGACTGTATACATCAAACCGGGAAACCACAATATGATCCAGCAGAAAAATATGGAATGTCCGGAGCATATCGCGGATTTGACGGGTGACCAGAATATCATCTTCTGACGGTGTGGAAAGGCCGCCCGGATGATTATGACAGAGAACGATGCTTTTTGCATTATGCAGCAATGCTTTCCGGGCGATTTCTGCAGGGTAGACATTCACCTGATCGGTTGTCCCCTCACTCATGATCTCATAATCAATGAGGATGTTCTGCGTGTTGAGAAAGAGTACCATCATGACTTCAGAGCCCAATCCGCCGATCTGGATCCGGGCAAAATCCGCGATCTTGCCCGCGCTGTTCATGATATCTTCATTCCGCACTTCCTGTTCCAGATAACGGGCGGCAAGATCTTTCATCAGTTTCAGCAGAACGGCTGTATTCTTTGTGACCCCTTTGAACGAAACCAGTTCCTCCATGGGCGCATCCACCAGCCGGCCGAAAGACCCGAATCGCTGGATCAGACTTTTTGCCAGCGGGCGGACATCCCGGCGCGGCAATGCGTAGGTGAGTGCTAACTCCAGCAGTTCATAATCATGAAACGCTTTCGCTCCCGCTTTGAGATATTTCTCCCGAATCCTTGTACGGTGTCCAGACTTTTCCAGTTCGGGCATCACAATTTCTCCAACAGGGTCAGCGATTCAAAGTGAGCGGTACAGGGAAACATGTCAAGCAACGCACTTTCTGCAACTTTGTACCGGGCGGAGAGCAACTGCAGATCCCGGCGGAGTTTATCCGGCGCACAGGAGATATAAAGGATCCGTTTCGGGCCCAATTTCAGTATCCGTTCAATGACTTCCTTTGACATCCCGGTACGGGGCGGATCCGTCAGCAGAACTATCTTTTCCGGATTCATGTTGCGGTCCGTTTTGAATTGTGCCGCATCACCGCAAGTGAATTTGCAGCGGGCTGACGTCTTGTGATCCGCCGCATTCTTCTGTGCCGCTTTGATGGCGCCGGGATCCAGTTCCACTCCGGTCGTACGCAAGGCAGTGAGCTGTTCCGCCGCCAGGATCGAGAATATGCCGGACCCGCAATAGAGTTCTACAAGGTGTTCCGGTTCAAACGCTTTCAGAAAAGATAAAACCCGGTTCGCCAATTCTTCCGCGACTGGCATATTCACCTGGAAAAATGAGTTCACCGGCACATGAAAACGTCCATGCTGCCCGATCTGTTCTGTCAGATGTTCCACATCCGGCGGAAATAATTCCGGATGTTCCAGCACAAATACACCATCCGTCAGGGTCCAGCGGTATGTCACCCGGTCAGCTGCCGGTGACGGCAGAAACGTTGTCATCCGGTCCGTGATCGCTTTCCGGGCGAGGGGACAGGTGGTGACGGGGACGAGTGTGGAATTATCGGCGGCACGGTAACCCGCCACACCGTTTTCACAGGAGAGACTGATCTTGTTCCGGTATCCGGTGCGTTTCGGGGAGGGAAACGGGGGGTGGATCACCGGAACAGCAAACTGCCGGAGAAAGAACTCCAACTGTTTCTGTTTCGTTTCCAGTTCCGTTTCGTAACTTACTTCACCGTAAACACAACCGGGGCAAGGGACCGGGTCGTTCCGGTGTGGACAGAAGGAGTCGATGCGTTTTCCGGACTTCTCCACGAAGGCGGTCACTCTGCCCCGGGCGAAGTTTTTCTTGTCTTGCACGATTTCGACGGAAACCGTATCGCCCGGCACAGTCCCGGGGAGGAAACAGATCTTTCCATCCGGCATGACAGCGGTCCCATCGCCGCCGAACGCGAAATCATTGACTTTCAGAACAACACGTTTCATCACTTCTCTCTTGTGTTTGAATATTAGAAAATCCCGAAAAGGCTCTATAAATTAACACGGGAAACCCGATTCGTCAAACAAAGTACCGAAAAAAACGCAAAAAAAGTCCATGAAATGCGTTCCCGCAGTTGAAAAAAACAGTTCCTGTGGTAAAGTATAGCTTGTATCTATATATTATCATAAAAGCGAACAGGAATGGCAATATGAAAAAACAGATCCTTTGTATCGGGGCAGGATATGTCGGCGGGCCCACAATGGCTGTCATTGCGGATAAATGTCCGGATTGTGTCGTTACCGTGGTGGATATCAACGAAAAACGGATTGCCGCCTGGAATTCGGATCAGTTGCCCATTTACGAACCCGGACTGGATGAGATCGTGTTCCGCTGCCGGGGAAAAAACCTGTTCTATTCCACGGATATCCCCAACGGGATCCGCAATGCTGATATTATCTTCGTCAGCGTGAATACGCCCACAAAAACCTTCGGGGAAGGCGCAGGCCAGGCTGCCAATCTGGAATTCCTGGAAAAGACCGCACGCAGTATTCTGGAACATGCGCAGTCCGATAAGATCGTTGTGGAAAAAAGTACCCTCCCGGTCCGTACGGCACAGGCGTTGAGCCGGATCCTTCATTCCAACAACAAAGGGATCAAATTCCAGGTCATTTCCAACCCGGAATTCCTGGCGGAAGGGACTGCGATCAACGATTTGAACGATCCTGACCGTGTGTTGATCGGGGGATTGGAAACCGAAGAAGGACGCCGTGCGGTGGAAGAGATCGTTTCCATTTATGCCAACTGGGTCCCCCGGGAACGGATCATCACCACCAATCTCTGGTCCAGTGAATTATCCAAGCTGGTCGCCAATGCCCTGCTTGCCCAGCGGATCTCCTCCATCAACAGTATTTCCGCACTCTGCGAAAAAACAGAAGCCAATGTCAATGAAGTTTCCGCCGCTGCCGGCAGAGATTCCCGGATCGGTGCAAAATTCCTCCGTGCAAGTATCGGTTTCGGCGGGTCATGCTTCAAAAAAGATATTTTGAACCTGGTCTATCTCTGTCGTCATTACAACCTGCCCGAGGTCGCTGATTACTGGGAACAGGTCATCAAGCTCAATGAATACCAGACAACACGGTTCGTCCGGAATATGGTCAATGTCATGTTCAACTCCGTTGCCGGGAAAAAGATCGCGGTTCTGGGCTTTGCGTTCAAGGCGGATACCGGCGATACACGGGAATCTCCCGCTTGTACGGTGTGCAGACAGCTCCTGGCGGAACATGCCCATATTGCCATTTATGACCCGAAAGCAATGGAAAATGCCCGGCTCGATCTTGCAAATGAATCCGGGCAGATCGACTATTGTACTTCTCCGGAAGAAGCAGTGAAAGATGCCCATGCCATCGTCATTGCCACGGAATGGAAGGAATTCAGTTCGTACGATTATGGAAAATTCTATGAGATCATGCAGAAACCCGCGTTCATCTTTGACGGACGCAATATCCTTGCGCACCGTGAACTCTTTGAACTCGGGTTCAATGTGTTCCCCGTCGGACAGAAGGCTTTGACTCATTTCTAACATAAGGTTTGATCGCATATTATGGCAACAAAACGTTTTTTGATGATCGGTGCCCATCCCGATGACCCGGATGTCCATTTCGGTGCCGCGGCGATCCTGTTGACCCGCGCCGGACATCAGGTCAAGTTCGTTTCCGTCACCAATGGTGAAGCCGGACATCAGCAGATGGACCCGGCTGCGTTGGCAGCCCGTCGTTACGGTGAAACACAGGCAGCTGCAAAGTTCGCCGGTGTCTGTGAATATCAGGTCCTTTCCAATCGGGATGCCAGACTGGAAAATACCCTTGCCAACCGGGAAGCGTTGACCCGCATCATCCGCGAATTCCAGCCCGATGTGGTCCTCACGCACCGCCTTTGTGATTATCATCCCGACCACCGGACCACCGCGCAACTGGTCATGGATACCTCGTTCCTGGTCCGTGTGCCTCTGTTCTGCCCGGGTACCCCGGTTCCCCCGCAGAACCCGGTGTACGCTTATGTTTACGACCGGTTCACTGATCCCCGCAGGATCCGCCCGGATGCCTATATGGCAGTGGATGGCATCATGGATGAAGCCATGCAACTGCTTGCGTTCCACGAATCGCAATTCTTCGAATGGCTCCCCTGGGTCGGCGGGTTCGCGCCGCCGGTGGACTACAAAAATATGCCCTGGGAGGAAAAGAAGGCATTTCTTCTGGAACACTGGGGACACTTTTACACGGATGCGGCGCGTCTGTTGGGGCTTCCGGACGTGAAGTATGCGGAAGTGTTTGAGCAATCCGAATATGGGAAGTGTGTAACGCCGGAAGAATTCAAGGCGTTATTTCAAGTATAACATCCACAAACAATCTTATAAGAGAAGGAAAAGAAACATGTCAGAATCCGTTCTTGACCAAATCCGTGCGAAAGCAAAATCTCTGGGTCGTAAAGTCTGCTTGACCGAAAGCGATGACCCGCGCAACCTGCGTGCCGCTGCCAAACTGGTGGAACTCGGCTACGCGAAACCTGTCCTGGTCGGCGACGAAGATGCCATTCAGAAACTGGCAGCCGAAAACGGGATCGACCTCGCCGGCGTGGAAATCGTTGACGTTCTCAAGACCCCGAACCTGCAGAAATACATCGACAAGGCTGTGGAAATCCGCAAGAGCAAAGGCCTTACCGAAGAACAGGCTCGCGAAATGCTCAAAGATACATGCGTGTTCTCCGCTGTCATGGTCTGTGCCGGCGATGCTCATGGTTATGTCTCCGGCGGCGGTAATCCCAAAGGTTACAACCACAATACCGCCCAGAAGACCAAACCCGCTCTCCAGTTCTTCAAGACAGCTCCCGGCAACAAGATCGCTTCTGCTTTCTTCATCATGCAGCTCCCCGATAAAAAATGGGGCCATGAAGGCGTATTCTTCTATGCTGACTGCGGTCTCAACATCAACCCCAACGCCGACCAGCTCGCGGAAATCGCCGTCACTACTGCCAAGACTTTCCGTCAGTATACCGGCGCAGAACCCAAAGTGGCTATGATCTCCTGCTCCACAAAGGGTTCCGCTCACGATCCCATCATTGATAAAGTCGTGGAAGCCACCGCAAAAGCAAAAGAACTGGATCCCTCC
The DNA here is from genome assembly GCA_045592785.1 of Victivallales bacterium. Lineage (GTDB taxonomy): Bacteria > Verrucomicrobiota > Lentisphaeria > Victivallales > UBA1829 > RGIG8244. The sequence goes on from JAZNVL010000031.1 coordinate 54,868, forward strand.
CTCATCATCGATGGTGAAATGCAGTTCGATGCCGCTGTCATTCCCGAAATCGGCGAAAAGAAAGCCGCAGGCTCTCCCGTTGCCGGTCATGCCAACGTCCTCGTATTCCCCGACCTCAACTGCGGGAATACCATGTACAAGGCGACCGAACGTCTCGCCGGCGCGACTGCGATCGGCCCGCTGATCCAGGGCCTCCGCCGTCCCTTCACGGACGTCTCCCGCGGCTGCTCTGTCGACGATATCGTTGACTGTGCCGCTGTTGCCGCCATCACGGAATGGTGCGACTGATTGAATTGACGATCCTCATCCCGGCGGGGGCAAACCCGCCGGGTTTTTCTATTCTCCCGGAGAAATTATGACAGAAACGATTGCCGCCCACATTGAAACATTCGCAAAATATGCGGAAACTGCGCCCCTTATGATCCTGTTTTTCATCGTCCTTTTCATGGCGATCGAGAGTTCCTTTATCCCGTTCCCCAGTGAAGTCGTGATGATACCCGCAGGTTTTCTGGTGTACCGTTATTCGTTTGTCACAGGCAATCATTGGTGCGATCTTGCCATCTGTGTCATTGCCGGGCTTGCCGGTTCCATGATCGGCGCGTATATCAATTATTACCTTTCCTCATGGATCGGACGCCCTTTTCTTCACAAATACGGGAAATATTTCTTCCTGAAGGAGCAGGCTCTTGATCGTGCCGAAGAGATCTTCCGGGAATACGGCGACCTTGCCACTTTTGTATGCCGTCTTCTGCCTGCCATCCGGCAGCTGATCTCCATCCCCGCCGGACTTTCCCGCATGAACATCTGGCGTTTTACGCTGTTCACCGGGCTGGGCGCAGGGATTTGGAGTGCCATTCTTGCCGGGATCGGTTATTATTTCGGTCACATGACCGGAGACATGACGTATCTGGAAATGGTCGGGAAGGGCAAACAGCTGATCCACGATCATTTCATCTGGATCCTGTTGGGACTTGCCGTCTTTACGGCTGCTTATCTTTACATCCACAAAAAAGTCATGCACGGTAAGAAAGCGAAAGCCGAATAAAAAACCCGGAGGCTGTTTCCAGCCGCCGGGCAGTGTCCTTTATAAAATCCCTGATCAATAAGCGGAATCGGGATAATAGAAGTCTTTTGCGTTTGCCGCGTTCACCACTTCCGCAGGAACGATCTTCACTTTCTCCGCAAATGTTTCACCCTTCAATGCCTTCACGGCTTCCTGCGCCGCAACATAGATCATTTTCGGCGGGTAGGTCACGGTCATGCGGACCAGCGGATCACCGTCAAGCACCTTTTTCACAATGACTTTGCTTCCGCCGCCGCCCAGGAAGAGTTTCACATCTTTTCTGCCGGATTCCTGATATGCTTTCAGGGCACCGATCAACACATCATCGTCACCCGCCCAGACAGCATCCAGTTCTTTGTGTTTCTGCAGGAAGTTTTCCATGAGAGCCAGGCCGCGTTCGGTCTGCCAGTTGGAGGTCCCGGATTCCAGGATCTCGATCTCCGGATATTTCTTCATGACTTCGCGGAACGCATTGACACGGTCGGTATTCACCTGGCAGGGCACGCCTTCCATGATGACGATCTTGCCTTTGCCGTTGAGTTCTTTCGCAATGACTTCGCCACATTCTCTGCCGAATCCGGTGTTGTCCCCGGCAATGTGAAGGTCCTGCACATCCTTTTCCAGATTCCGGTCCACAACCACAAGACGGATCCCTTTGCCGGCGACTTTGGCGCAGACATTGGTCAGCGGTGCCGGTTCATTGGGGAGGACCACCAGCACTTTCATGCCGCGGATCATCAGGTTTTCGATCTTATCCACCTGTTCCCCGGATGTCTGCGATGCTGCGATCTGCACTTCGATATCCGGATTGGCTTTTTCGATGTCCTTCTTCGCCTGTTCCGCCCAGTACACCACACCCCCGGTCCAGCCGTGGTCGGCAGCCGGAATGGAAATACCGATAATCTGTTTTTTTGCACTTTGTGCATCTTGTTTACCGCACGCGGGAAGCAATGCGGCAGTGAGCATAAGCCCTGCTGCAATCAAAAGATTACGTTTCATTGTTAAGATCCTTTCTTCTGTATTAAAACTGAAATAATAATGACAAGTCCTTTCACCAGTCCCTGCAAGGTCGCAGCGACACCCCACATATCAAGAATGTTGGAGACCAGACCCAGAATCAGTACGCCCGCCAGAGTCCCGTGCAGCGTACCGCGTCCGCCGGACATGGCGGCACCCCCGATGATCACGGCGGCAATGGCATCCAGTTCGTAGAAAAGCCCCGCATTGGAAGAGGAGACCGAACCCAGACGTCCGGCAAAGAGAATGGCGGCGATCCCCACACAACCGCCGATGATGAGATACGTCATGAACTTGACCAATCCGGTCCGGATCCCCGCAAAATGTGCCACGCGTTCGTTGGAACCGACTGCGCACACATGTTTTCCGAACGCAGTGAAAGAGAGCAGCGCACCCAGTAATGCCGTCAGACCGAAAAGCAGCAGTGCAGGCAGAGAAATGGGGCCGATTTCCGCTTCCCCGACTTTACACAGCACCTCATTTCCCGTGGAAAGCGTGCCGGAATCCGCCAGATACAACGCCAGCGAACGGAAGATGGAGTACGCTCCCAGCGTGGCAATGAATGGCGGGATCCGCCCCAGTACCACGATGGCTCCGTTGATGGCACCGCCCACCAGCCCGGCGGCGATGCTCACTGCCGCCGCCAGAAGAAAACCGCAGAGATCCGGAGACATGCCCATGCAGTCCGCTTCCGGCGTGAATTTCCGGATGGCAAGAATGGAACAAACGCCGCAGAACGCGAAAATGGATCCCACGGAAAGGTCGATCCCGCCCGCGATGATGACAAAGGTCATACCCAGGGCTATGATCCCGCTGTACGAGACCTGCCGCAGAATATTGAACAGGTTGTCTGCGCTGAGAAACACATCGCTGCTCAGCGAACATACGAGAAAAAGCACCAACAATGCGGAATAAGGTCCTGTCAGTTTCAGCAGGATCTTTTTCAGCAGTGCTTTACGGTCCGTTTGTGTAAGTTCCATATTATTTCACTCCTGTTGCCAGATACATGATTTCTTCTTCCGTTACTTGTGCCCCCGTGACTTCCCCGCGGAGTCTGCCTTCCCGCATGACCAGAACGCGGCTGCAATTCCCGATGACTTCCTCCAGATCCGAGGAGATCAGAATACAGGAGACGCCGGATTCCGCCAGCGAGTGGATGAATTCGTAGATCTCTCCGCGCGCTCCCACGTCCACTCCACGGGTCGGCTCATCAAAAATAAAAATCGCAGGATCGGAGTCCAACCCTTTGGCAATGACTGCTTTCTGCTGATTGCCGCCGGAAAGGTTCCGCAATTTCGTTTCCGCCGTTTCCGTACGGATCCGGAACCGTTTGATGTATTCTTCCGCCGCCGAACGGCAGAGGGAATGTTTCAGAATACCGCCCCGCACATATTTGTCAAGGGACCCCAGAGTGATGTTGTCCGTCAGGGAAAAATCGGGGAGGATCGCGGTACGCTGACGGTCTTCCGGCAGATAGGATAATCCTGCCCGTTTCGCCGCCGCCGGATTGGAAAAATGAACGTCCTTCCCCTGCAGAAAAATGTGTCCGCCGGAACGTTTACGGAATGCACAAATGGTTTCCGCCAGTTCCGTTCTGCCTGCCCCGGCAAGCCCGGCAAACCCCAGGATCTCGCCTTTGTAAAGAGAAAAACTGACATCCTGCACTTCTTTCCCCGCGGAAAGATGTTCGGTACGCAAGACTTCCGGCGCATCGGCGGGGAGTGCTTTCTTTTCCGGGAATACCCGGCTGAACTCTCTGCCCACCATACGCCGGGCGATTTCCTCCGCCGTAAATTCAGAAGCGGGCCGGTCATCCACCAGTACGCCATCCCGCAGGACCGCGATCCGGTCGCAGATGGTGCGCACTTCTTCCAGTTTGTGGGAAATATAAATGATTGCGCCGCCATTCTCCCGGAACGTACGCATGATCGTGAACAAGGTTTCCGTTTCCTGATTGTTGAGGACCGTTGTCGGTTCATCCATGATCAACAGATTACATTCAAACAAAAAGGCTTTTGCAATTTCGATCTTCTGTTTTTCCGCAACGCCCAATGTCCCCGTGACGGCATCGGCGGGGACCGTACAGCCCACCCGGCGCAGAAGTTCCTCCGCTTTCTGCATCATGTTTTTCTTCTGCAGAATACCCCATTTTTTGCGTTCGCGTCCCAGAAAGATGTTTTCGTATACACGGAGTTCCGGGATCAGCGTGAATTCCTGGGGGATCACATAACAGGACCCATTGACTTCGATGGTCCCGGATGTGGGTTTGACATCGCCGCGGATGCAGCGGGCAAGGGTGGATTTCCCCGCACCGTTTTCTCCTGCCAATCCCAGAATGGACCCGGCAGGAAGCGAAAAAGTCACTCCGGTCAGAACGGGGACCGGCCCGAACGATTTTGTAACATTCTGAATGGATAAAACGGGCTTGCTCATTTTGTTTTTTCCGCTTCGTTCACGGAGACTTTCACTTGGATTTCAGCGGGAATGACCCGCACATCTCTGACATCACTGTTGGCGCAACGGTAGATCACCGGGCAGATCCCCTCTTTTTCCAGTCCGGTGACGTCCACCATGGCGTGGAAATCGTTGCGGGTGACTGTACTGTCATCCGTATGCGGTTTCTGGAAACGGATCGTTACTTTTTCCGGGGAAAGTTTATACTGTTCAATATTCTTGATCCGGCTGGATGGTGCAAGCAGGATCATCACCGGGAATTCCGTGAATTCCTCCTGGGTCTGCGTTACGATCTGACCGGATACGATGACTTTATCAAAACTCAGTTTCACGCCTTCCGGACAGCGCAGTTTGACCGATTTTTCGAAGTCCTGTGTAATGCCGGAAAGATTCACTTCCTCTGTGGCGATCCGGTTGATATTATCCACCAGGTTTTTCGGCCCCTCCACGGTAACATCCCGCTGTGCCAGCGGGAGCGAAAGTGTATTGTTTTTCAAATAATATCCGTCTGCCAGCGTGTTTTCGTTGTATACCACATCCACGCGGACTTTTTTCGAGATGGATTTGACCAGACGGAACGAGAGCTGACGCGGTTCGATACTGCGGATCTTCACATTGCCGAGGAGATCCCATAAGCCATTGAGCTTTACCATCTTCGGAGAGAGTTCGATCACCTGTTCCTCTTTGTCACCGGTCACGTTGATCGTGAGATCAAAGTTCGCCGCACTCAACTGATCAATGGCACTTTCGTTCCCTTCCACCTTGATTTCGACTTCTTTCACCGGTTCGGATAAATACTCCATGTTCACCGGCAGCTTGATGTTCGGTTCGATGGTGATCTCTGACGTTGCCGGTTTGATTTGCCCTTTTACCGCCAGAATGACAATGAACGTAATCAGGACAGCAGAGAGTTTCCGGAGAAAATCGTGTCGCAGAAAGCCCGGCACTTTATGAATGAATTTCTTACGCATTTCTGAAAAACTCATGACTTCTTCTCCGTGTTATCCTGCGTTTCATTGTAGTTGAAAAGATCCACAGATTCCGGTGTCGTATTGTTGCCGTTCTTGAAAAGAGAGAGCAGCTTGTTTTCCGATTCATCGATCAGAAGTATGTTCAATTCCTCCGCAAGCTGACTCGGTTTGTTGTCCCGAACAATTCTGCCCTTCGCCGCAATGGAGATCGATCCCGTTTCTTCCGAAACCACCAGCGCGATCGCATCCGTTTCCTCCGTGATCCCGATGGCTGCACGGTGACGGGTTCCCATGCGCCCGGTGTACTGCGCCAGCGGGAGGACCGCGTTGGCTGCCACGATCTTATTCCCCCGGATGATGACAGCGCAGTCATGGAGCGGAGAGTTTTTAAAAAATAACGATTGCAGCAGCAGGGAATGAACTTTTGCATCCAGTTTGACCGAGGAGTTGATGATCCCGGCAAGCCCGATCTTCCGTTCGATCACGATCAGCGCGCCTGTTTTGGTCAATGACATTTTCCCCATGGCATCGGCGATTTCGTCAATGGTCTGCTTCTCCACCTGATTTCGCGAGGAGAATACACCGCCCGCCTGCGCAAAAATACGGCGCAGTTCCTCCTGGAAAATGATCACGATCGCCACCCCGAGGATCGTCCAGATACGGGAGAAAAGATAACCCAGTACCGGCAGATTCAGCAGGTTGGCAAGAATACCGCCCATGCAGAAAAAGATCACGACCCCCAATAACATATTCGCCCCGCGTGTGCCGCGGATGAAATACAGGATCCAATAACATAACACGGCTATGATGACAAAGTCGGCACAGTCACGCAACAGTGTAAGGTAATCAAAATCCCACATCGCTTATTCCTTTCCTTTCATCAAATGACTGCTCACTGTAACTGCATCCCGCGCTCCCCGTACGTTATGCACACGGAGAAAATCCGCGTGATGCGCTGCAAGCCAGGTGATGGCTGCCACTGTCGCAAAATCCCGTTCCGCGGGATTCGTCACCTGCGTGATCTCGCCCAGAAACGATTTCCGGGATACACCGTAAAACACAGGCCGGTCAAAGGTCTTGCGGAATACCTCACAATTCCGGATCAATTCCAGATTCTGTTCCGTATTCTTGGCAAAGCCGATCCCCGGATCCAACAGGATCTGCTCCCGGGTCACGCCCTGCGACGCCGCATATTCCATCTGCGTACGGAAAAACGTGATGACGTCTTCCGTCACATCGTCATATTTCAGATTCTCCGGATCCTGCATGGTCTCCGGCGTGCCGCGGCTGTGAGAAAGTACCACACCCGCTTTGTGACGCGCCGCCACATGGATCATTTCCGGATCAAACTTCAAGCCGCTGACATCGTTGATGATATTCGCGCCTTCCGTCAGTGCGGCATCCGCCACCACTGCTTTCCGCGTATCAACACTGATGGGCAGGGAACATACCTGCCGCAGATACCGGACCGCCGGGACCACCAGGGCTTTTTCCGCAGCCGGATCCATTTCTCTGGCGCCGGGCCGGGTGGATTCCGCGCCCACATCGATCATGTCGGCTTCCGCCAACAGGATCTGGTTTACCCGTGACTGCATATCACGGATCCCGTCCCCGCTGAACGAGTCGGCGGAGAGGTTCAGGATCCCGACGACCCGGGATCCGCCGCGATTGCAGTCAAGTGTCAATCCGTGGGCTGTGACTAACTTCATTCTGCGTCCGTGGATTCTTCCGTTTCCGTTGTTTCGACAGCGGTATTTTCCAGGTCTTCTCCCTTGTATTCGGGATCATTCCCGGCTCCTGCCGCCGCTACGATCTGTTCCGCATCATCCGTTTTCGGTTCTTCCACTTCCACTTCCACAAGACGGGAGACACTGGTAATACGGTCGTTCTTGCGCAGATTCATGATACGGACACCCTTGGAATTTCTGCCGACCAGACGGATCTCATCCACACGGGTACGGACCACCTGTCCGCGTTCCGTTGTCATCAGGATCTCATCTCCGTGGGAGACACGGATCGCCGCGACCACGGTTTCGCCCGGTGCCAGGTTCACGTTCTTCACGCCCTTTGCACCGCGCTTGGTCAAACGGTATCCTTCCACATAACTGCGTTTACCCATACCGCCGCTGGTCACCACCAGCAGCTGGGGACGTCCGTCATCCACCAGGACTTCATCGTCATCGCCTTCGCCTTCCGTTTCGACGGTTTCGGCTTCGGCTTCGACGGGTTCCACGGCTTCGACAGCATCATCCTGTTCCGGCATTTCGCTTTCCGGTCCCAGCGGGATGGCAGAGGGTACGATTTCCATACTGACAACGCAGTCATCCGCGATCTTGAATTTGATCCCGGTGACACCGCGGGCGGCTCTGCCCATGGTACGCACATTGGTTTCCGGGAAGCGGCAAGCCATACCTTTTTCGGAGGAAAGGATGATTTCGCTGTTTCCGTCTGCGATACCGGCACCGATCAGATCGTCGCCTTCTTCAATGATGAGAGCACGCAAGCCGACTTTACGCAGATTGCGGAATTCCGTAAGCGCGGTCTTCTTGATGACACCCATCCGGGTCGCCATCACAATGGAGTGTCCGGGCAGGTCAAACATATCTTTGTTCAAGGTGAGCATGGCGCAGATCTGTTCGCCCGGCTCGATCTTGATCAGGTTCACGATCGCCTTGCCCTTGGCGGTACGGGTCCCTTCCGGAATGTCGTACACATTGAGCCAGTACATGAACCCGCGGTTCGTGATGAAGAAGATGATGTCGTGGCTGTCCGCATTGAAGAGATGCGCCACATGGTCTTCTTCCTTCGTTTCCATACCGATGATCCCGGTCCCGCCGCGATGCTGTGTCTTGTAGGTATCCGCCGGTACGCGTTTGATGTAACCGGTATCGGAAACCGTGATCACGCAGGCATGACGGGGGATCAGGTCCGCATAATTGAGGTCGCCTTCCGCGTATGTGATCTCGGTACGGCGACGGTCGGCATAGCGTTCTTTCACCGCAAGCAGTTCTTCGCGGATGAGGTTCATCCGTTTTTCGCGGCTGGCAAGCAGTTCTTTCAGATACGCGATCTGTTCCATGACTTCCGCATAATCTTTTTCCAGGTCTTCAATGGCAAGACCGGTCAGCTGATGCAAACGCATATCCAGGATCGCGTTCACCTGGATCTTGGAGAATTCAAAACGATCGATCAATGCCTGCGCCGCCATGTCACGGGTACGGGATTCGCGGATGATACGGACTACTTCGTCGATGTTCCGTACCGCCGTGAGCAATCCGGCGAGGATGTGCGCTCTGGCTTCCGCTTTCCGCAGTTCGTACTGCGCACGGCGGGTCACAACGTCAAAACGGTGATCCAGATACGCCTGCAGGATCTGAACCAGATTCATCACGCGGGGACGGTTATGGTCCACCACCAGCATATTGAACCCGGTCACGCTTTCCAGCTGGGTGTGGGAATAAAGCTGATTCAGCACCACGCTGCCCATGGCACCGCGTTTGATATCCACAACGATACGGATCCCTTTGTTGCTGGATTCGTCACGCAGATTGGAAATGCCGGTAATGACTTTGTCATTGACGGTGTCGGCGATCTTCTTCACCAGAAGTTCCTTGTTCAGCGCGTAGGGGATCTCCGTAATAATGATCTGTTCCTTGCCATCTTTTTCCACGATCTCGCATTTGCCGCGGACTTTCAGAACGCCGTGCCCGGTCTCATACAGACTGCGCAGTTCGTCGATCCCGCAGATGATACCGCCGGTGGGGAAGTCGGGACCCGGCAGGAACTGCATCAGATCCCGGGGGGTGGCAGTGGGATTATCCATCAGATGAATGGTGGCATCGATGACTTCGCCCAGGTTGTGCGTGGGGATATTGGTCGCCATCCCGACCCCGATCCCGACGGATCCATTCACCAGCAGGTTCGGGAATTTCGCCGGCAAGACTTCGGGTTCCATGGTCTGTTCGTCGAAGGTGGGGATCATCGGCACGGTTTCCTTGTCGATATCGGCAAGAAGTTCTTCCGTGACGCGTTCCATACGACATTCGGTATAACGGTAGGCAGCCGGCGGGTCACCGTCGATACTGCCGAAGTTACCCTGTCCTTCGATCAGCGGCATACGCATGGCGAAATCCTGTGCCATACGGACCAGAGTATCATAGACCGAGGAGTCGCCGTGGGGATGATAATTACCCAGCACTTCACCGACGACTTTCGCGCATTTGACGGTGGCATGAGATTTCGTCAGGCCCATCTGACGCATCGCGAAAAGCACGCGCCGGTTACAGGGTTTCAAGCCGTCCCGGACGTCCGGAATGGCGCGTCCCACGTTTACGCTCAGGGAATACTGAAGATATGCGGTGTGCATGATGTCTTCAATATTGACAGTCACATCGTGTTTTTGAATTTCTTCTGACATAGCATGTCATCTTTCTTTGATGATGGTTTTTGTTGTTTGCAAACATGCCGTAATATACACCCTTTTCCTGCGTTTCGCAAGTCTTTTTCCCTGCCTTTTCTAATATAATATAAAGAATTTCTTAAAAAAATCGCCCAAACGGACAAAAACGGACTGCAACGGACGGAAACCGACCGGAACGGACAGGGAAAACAACGTCAGCCGGGCAGATTTTCCCGCGTTTTCAAACGATGCCGGCGCATGAAAGTACGGATGGGTACGGATGGGAACGGATGGGTACGGATGGGTACGGTTTGAATAAACAAAGCCGATGTGTTTTTTTGATACGGATCTTGTCTTTCTCCGTACCGATCCGTACAACCCCGTACCGATCCGTACGAAACGGCGTTACCGGTCGTACCGGGTATCGCCCTGTTTGCCGGCGGTCCACCAGTCGCCGAAGAACTTGGCGTTCTGGAGCAGATTCTGTGAAGCATCGGCGATCTTTACTCTGTACTGATTTTTCGGCATCTTGAACGTTTTGATGTGGCCGTCGGTAAAAAGAATGGGGGCTTTCGTATATTTTTCATGCAGAGCCACCGCCTGGGTGAACTGGACAGAGGGTTTGGTGGATTGTTCCCGCAGATCGTTATAAGTACATCCGCCCATGCCTTCGCCCATATATACCTTGTACGACGGCTTTTTCAGCGCGGAAACGGAGTATACTTTGTTGGTGCTCCGGTTGACGGACGCGTAATGATTGATGGCAGGCCCATAGACAAGGTCCGTACTGCCCGCAAGATTTGCCGCGGCAAGCTGTTTCCCGGTCCGCAGCTTTCTGGTGGTGTAATAATAATCCTTCGTGTACTTGTCATTGTTCTGGATCCGTTCCACGCAGTCAATGATATCCAGCGGCATATTGTACTGCATGGCAACATGCCAGATGGTTCTGCCGGCGCGGAACACACTTGCCGCCTGTATCAGATAATTGCAGTCATTGGTGTAAAGCTGACAATATGTGCCGATGGTCCGCATGTTGTTCTGACAGGTCATGGTTTTCATTATGCTTTTTGTTTTTCCCAGAGCGGGGAGGAGCATGGCGGCAAGAATGGCGATGATGGCTATTACGACAAGCAGTTCGATCAGGGTAAAGAGCTTGGGCTTTACCGCTCCGGTACAGGGGACAGGATGATTTTTAATTGGAAGATACATGTACACTCTCCTTTCTTGAAATTTTTGCCTGAGCACAGGAATTTCTTACGATCAATTCAGCGGGGATATAATACTCCACCGGGTCACAGCGGTTTTCAATGAGATTGAGCAGAGCGTTGGCGGCGGAACGGCAGCGGCGTTCAAGAGCCTGATCCACAGTGGTAAGAAGGCAGAGCTCCGAAAGCAGGGTGTTGTCAAAACCTGCCACAGAGAACTCTTCCGGGACTTTCACCCCCAGAGCGCTGAGGGACTCCCGCAAAGCAAGTGCCAGCAGATCGTTGCTGCAGAAAGCCGCCGTGGCATCGGGGCAGCTTTCAACTATTTCCCTGACCTTTGCGGGGGTCAGGTCTTGAGGCTTGGAAACGGTAAACACATCTTCAGTACCGAAACGCTCTGTAAAGCTCCTGTAACGGCAGGTGGTTCCGCCGAGCTTGAGGGTGATGAAAAGCACTTTTTTGTGCCCCAGACTTTCCAGATGATCCAGAAGGGCGGTGACGCCGGGGCGGTAGTCGCAGAAGATCTCAGGCAGAGACTCCTGAAGCCTTTCCCCGGAACTCATAATGACCTGAGGAAGAGGAAAGTCCCCGATGTGCCACCTTTGTCCGTATAAAATGACTCCGGCACAACCGCTTCTGAGCATCTCCTGATACCCGGTGCGCAGCAGACCCACCTCGTTTTTGGTGTGGTATATCATCAAAGTATAGTTGTGTTCAAGGAAAATTTCCTGAAGATGGATCAATGTCTGGGTCGTGACCTCGTTTTTGAACCCTGAAGTAATGATCCCCACCTTCCGGCTTTCACCTCCCCGGCGCAGCATCTGCGCCAGCAGGTTGGGGCGGTAGTCAAGAGCACGGAGAGCCTCATCGATCCGGTCACGGGTGGCGTTGCTCATCCGGGCGGTGGATTTGCCGTTGACGTAGTTGGAAACAAGGGCAATGGAAACCTGTGCCGCTTCGGCAACATCTTTCAGTCTTACAGCCATAAAAAACCTTCTTTGCTTAAACGTTTAACCACCTCTGTTTTTTACAATACTCTCTCAAAGAAAAAAATGCAAGGGGATTTTTTAAAAAAGTAAAATATTTTGAGGCAATTTCAAAATTCCTCAAAATTGTCAAAGCGCCCTCTTCTTCGATCTGATAAAGGGAGCGTTTTCGGGGCTGTTGCAAAACCTTAGCGGGTAGTTTAACTTATGGAAAGTTGCCGATAATGTTTGGTCCACAGACTGAAATTACCTCAGCCGTGAATTCTACGCCGTAGAGGCTTATTATCCCCTCTAGCCGGTTGGCAGTCTGCGGGCGTTGGCGTTGTTTTGGCACAGCCCGCATGTATTGACCAGTGGACAAGGCGCCCGCTG
>JAZNVL010000032.1:0-32263 GCA_045592785.1 Victivallales bacterium
GCAGGTGAAGCTGTACAGCTTCACCTTGATAGAGCTTCTCGTCGTTATTGCCATCATCGCCGTTCTTTCCGGGATGCTGCTGCCTGCGTTGAGTAAAGTCAAAGAAGCAGGGAACAAGGCAACGTGTGTCAGCAATCAGAAGCAGATATATTCCCTTGCTTCCTTGTACGGTGCTGACTACAATTCCTTCATCGCGCCCCGTACTATGAGCCATATTTATAAAAATTCATCCGGCGGTCTGGTGAGACCGACCGAAAGCTTCACGGAAAAACTGATCAGCTTCTATATAAAGGGAATCAAAGTCAATCCGGGAAACAACGGACATCAGGTCCTTGCAGGACTTGAGTTCCTGGTCTGTCCTACCATACTGAATCCGAACGCAAAATATTTCGATCACGGATTGCGCAATTATGACGATGGAAACGGTGCGATCGGGTATTACCGCCGGATCCCCACCATGGCTGACCTGCTTCGGGAAAATACCAGTGGTTCCGCTCATGTAGCCGTGCAGCCCTATTATTTCGATCGGGTGAAACGCCCCGGTTACAAAGTGTATATCATGGAGACCATCGGCCGTTGGGGAGGATTGACCTATTCCAATCCCGGTTGCAAGGTAACGAATTATACAGCATTTACATATACTGCTTCTTATTACAACAAAACAAGTTATTCTACGGCCGACAAAATCCGTAAAGATGTATATAACGGCCGTCACAATGGTGCGGTGAACATGACCTGTCTGGATGGGCATGTGGAATCAATCAACTGTGAAGTGTTGCGGAAAACATATAATACGGGCAGCAAATCCACCAACCGGTATCATTATTATCACGATTGATCCTGTTTTTTTGAGATTATTTTCTGTTTTTGCTTGACAAAAAGCAAAAATAATGTTATATTGACTGATGTTTAGTTGCAAGTTTATTCCACAGTGTAATTTTATAATACAGCTTAAAAGGAGTCTGAAAACATGCGCAAAGATTATTTTACTTTGATTGAACTGCTGGCGAAAAGATCCCATCTCTGCTGTGATCGTGTTTATGGCAAAGAAGAAGGTTTTTCACCTGCCCATGGGCAGGTGAACCGATTCCGGTTCACCTTAATTGAACTCCTCGTCGTTATTGCCATCATCGCCATCCTTGCCGCCATGCTTTTCCCTGCATTGGGGAAAGTCAAAGAGGCGGGGAACAAAGCCACCTGCGTCAACAATATGAAACAGCATTATCAGTTGGCTTCGCTTTATGCCGCCGACTTCAATTCCTTCATCGCGCCCCGCATGATGACCCGTTATTACGGCGGCTCGTCTTTAAACACCCAAAGCACTTTTTTTACGGGGGTGTTGCTCAGTTACTACATGAAAGGGCGCGTTGTTGCGTCAAACAGTGAACATCATCCGCTTGCCGGATCTGAATTTCTGGTCTGTCCCAGTATGTCGAATCCCAATGCCAAATATCTCGAATGGGGCTTGCGGAATTATGACCAGGGCAACGGTGCCGTCGGGTATTACCGCCGGATCCCCGAAGAATTGAATTTGATTTATGAGAATACCAGCAGTGATAACCGTTATAAAGTGGGCCAGATCTATTATTTTGACAAGGTGAAACGTCCCGGTTATAAAGTGTATATCATGGAAACCATCGGCCGTTGGGGACAATTGACCTATTCCAATCCCGGTTGTAAGAAAACGAATTATACAGCAGTTACATATAATGCTTCTTATCTTGATAAAGCAAGTTATACGACGGAAGATAAGATCCGCAAAGATGTATTCGAAGGCCGTCACAATGGTACGGTGAACATGACCTGTCTGGATGGGCATGTGGAATCGATCAACTGTGAAGTGTTGCGTACAACATACAATACAGGTTCAAAGTCCACCAACCGGTATAAGTACTATCACGATTGATCCTGTTTTTTTGAGATTTTTTTCTGTTTTTTGCTTGACAAAAAGCAAAAATAATGCTACATTGACTGATGTTTAGATGCAAGTTTGTTCCGCAGTGTAATTTTATAATATGCAAATTGAGTTCGAAATACAGCTTACAAGGAGTCTGAAAACATGCGTAAAGATCATTTCACTTTGATTGAACTGCTGGCGAAAAGATCCCATCTCTGCTGTGATCGTGTTTATGGCAAAGAAGAAGGTTTTTCACCTGCCCATGGGCAGGTGAACCGGAATCGGTTCACCTTAATTGAACTGCTCGTCGTGATCGCGATCATCGCCATTCTTGCCGCCATGCTTTTCCCTGCATTGGGGAAAGTCAAAGCCACCGGCGAAAAAGCAACATGCGTCAACAATATGAAACAGCATTATCAGTTGACGGCACAATATTCCAACGATTATTACAACTTTATTCCGCCTGCGCATACATTCAACTATTACAGTTCCAGTTCGCCGGCCCGCTATGGTTACACCGGAGAGATCATAAAACTTTATATGCCGAAAGTTGTCAGCAAGACGAATGGAAACGATCTTCTGGTCAATCCTGTATTGCGGATATTTTTCTGCCCCACCATCGTGAATAAAAACGCAATCGGACTTTGGCAGACCCACAGTCAACCCTGGCAGACTTATGACAGCGGATCGAATGCCGTTGGCTTTTATCGCCGTATGCCCCATACGACAAATTCCGGCTTGTGTATCGGAAACAAAGGCAGACCGACAACTGCTCTTGCCAGTTTTTATTATTATGACCGTGTGAAAAGACCATCTTTCAAAGTCTACATTACGGAAGGGATCGGCGGTCCCTGGCCCAATATGAAGCTCGCCTGGCCCGGCGGCGGTACCGCTCCGGGGGCGACCTACTCTTATAACCGTTCCGGCGATGAGAGACGGTACTGGTGGACGACCTATGCCGATATGGCGCGGGATTCCTACAGCGGACGTCACAATAAGAGTGTGAATATGACCTGTCTGGATGGGCATGTGGAAAACATCAAGAGTGCAGTATTCAAAACGTTATATAACGCGAAAAACAATACAGACGCGTTGAAAAAGGAATACCGTTTCCACTATTATCATCACTGATCAGCGGTACGGAATTTTTCCAGTTCTTCCACAAGGCGGGTGAATCCTTCATCCGCCTTTACTGTTTCTGTGATCACACCGTTCCGGAACAACAGAAGTTTCCCCGGAGGTCCGCCGGCGATCCCCAGTTCGGCATCCGCCGCTTCCCCCGGTCCGTTGACCGCACAGCCCATGACGGCGACTTTCCGGATGGAATAGATAGCCCCCTGATTTTTCTGTGTGCGTAAGTATTCCTCCACCCGGTCGGCAAGGGTGATCATATCATATTTCGTCCGTCCGCAAGTGGGACAGGAGACCAGTTCGGGCATGGCACTGCGCAAGCCGCAGGATTCCAGAATACGGATGGCGGCACGGACTTCCCGTACCGGATCCCCCGTCAGGCTCACCCGGATGGTATCGCCGATGCCGTCCAGCAGCAGCGCACCGATCCCGGCGGCGGACTTGATAATGGCGTTGTATTCCGTCCCGGCTTCCGTTACGCCCAGATGGAGCGGGAGATCGTATCTCGCGGCAAATTTCCGGCACGCGTTCACGGTCACAGGGACACTGCTTGCTTTCAGCGAGACTTTCACATCTTCGAAATGGAAGGAACGGAGCAGTTCCACCTGTTCCATGGCGGCGGTGCAGAGAGATTCCGCCAATGCGTCCTCCCGGTCCAGTCCTTTGGCAAGGAAAGACTCCAGTAAGCCTTTGGGGAGACTTCCGCCGTTGGCTCCCGCACGGATGGGGATCCCGGCATTTCCTGCGGCTTCCACCACCGCACGGACTTTCTCCGGTCCGCCGATGTTGCCCGGGTTGATCCGGACCGCATGGATCCCGGCACGGATGGATTCCACGGCAAGCCGGGCATCGAAATGGATATCCGCCACCAGCGGGACCGGGGAATCGGGGATGATGTCACGCAGAGCCGCAGCCGCATTCATATCGGGGACAGCCAGGCGAACGATCTGGCATCCGGCGTTTGCGAGGGCTTTGATCTGCTGCAGGACTTCGGGGACACGCTGCGTTTCCACGTTGGTCATGGACTGGACGGAGACCGGTGCGCCGCCGCCTACGGGAACGTTCCCGATATGGATTTGCCGGGTCCGGTCACGGGTTGGCATTTTCAGCCGCCTTTTCCGTTTTTGCGGGGTCCGCTGCGGGTGCAGTGGGAATGAGTTTCTTCACGTCATAGAACGTGACGAAGAGCATGAAAAGGATCAGGAAGCCCACGAACGCGAAGGCGATGGGCTGCAGGACTTTCGCCGGGACTTTCCGACGGAAGATCATTTCCAGAAGCGCAAGCACGATATGTCCGCCATCCAGTACGGGGATGGGGAGCAGATTCAGCAAGCCCAGGTTGAAGGTGATCAGGACCACCAGATTCAAGCCCAGTACCAGAGAACCTTTGTAGACCGAGATGTAAAGATGTTTGCCGATCCCCACAGGCCCGGAAAGATGTTTCACGCCAAGAGTGGTGTATCCGGCATCGAACCCGAGCTGCCGTTTTACGCCCGCAGTCACGCTTTTCAGTGAACGCCAGGTGAGTTCCAGCACGTTCATAAACTGTTTCCAGGGGGAGGGATAGGTCATGACACGCATGGAGACCCCGATATGATAGGGCAGGATAAAGACTGCCGCCATTTCTTTTTCGATCTCCGTGCCGTTCCGGTCGATGGTGAGTTTCATGGGGGCGCCGGGTGTCTTGTTGATGATCTCGCGGAACGCACTGACCGTTGCGCAGGGAGTCCCGTTGACTTGTTTGATGACGTCGCCCTTCTGCAGAAGATGTTCTGCGGGAAGTCCGGCGATGGTCTGTTCCACCGTCATGGATTCGGGACTTGCAAACGTGATCCCGGTCATCCAGGAGCCGTCCTTTTCTTTATCCACGCCTTCCGGGATGACAGGTTTGACGGTGACGGTGCGCACTTCGCCGGTATCGGCAGTCTGTACCGTGAGCACCAGATCCTTCCCCTGTGAGAAGAGAATCTGATAATGGAAGTCCGTGGTGTCCGTGATGTCTTTGCCGTTGACCGTGAGGATCCGGTCGCCTTTGCGCAGTCCGGCATTGGCGGCGGGGGAGTCCTTTCCCGGGTAGATCGTGACAGGGATCTCCGGACGGAAGAAGGGGTAGGGGATCTCTTCGGTGGGTGCGATCTTATGATTGATGGCGGGCAGGTAAGTAATATCCAGCGTTTCGCCATTCCGTTTCACGGTGAGTGTGGTCTCGCCCACATTGAGCATGATATCACGGGCAAATTCGCCCCAGGACTGATCAAATGTCTGCCCGTTCCGCTTGATGATAACGTCACCTTCCCGGAGACCGGCGGCGTATTCCGGACTTTCCACTTCCACCGATTTGACGGTGAATTCGGACATCTTCGGGGATTCCTGGGGGAGTCCGGCGATCCAGATCACGCAGCCCAGAGCGAATCCGAAGAGGATGTTGAAGAGGGGACCTGCGAACGCCGTGACTATGCGTTTCCAGGGTTCGGCTTTGGGCAGAACGTTGCCGTCCTTGTCTTTAACTTCGTCATCGGTGGCATCGATCTGGGGCAGGTCCACATACCCGCCGAAAGGGATCCATCCGATCCGGTATTCCACGCCGTTAATGGTCTTCCCCCAGATCTTCCGGAACCCGATGGAGAAGGCAAGGACTTTCAAGCCGCAAAGCCGTGCCGCCAGGAAGTGTCCCAGTTCATGTATGAAGATACATGCGCCGAAGAAGAAGATCATGAAGAGTGTCGAACCGATCATGAGAAGAATGTCGTAAAAAGATTCCATAAGACCAATACCTTTCCTTTGTTAGATCCTGATTTCTGCCGCACGGCTCCGTGCCTCGCGGTCAGCCTCCATTACTGCTGTAAGATCCCGGTCGTCCAGGACCTTATGCTGATTCATCACCTGTTCCACGATACGCCAGATATCCGGCAGGCGGATCGTGCCCGAAGCAAACCGCTGCAATGCGATCTCGTTCGCCGCATTCATCACCGCGGGCATGGTCCCGCCGGCACGCAATGCGGCTTTCGCGAATCCGATGGCGGGATGCCGTACCGGATCCGGTTTTTCAAATGTGAGCGGACCCGCTGTTTCCAGATCCAGTTCGGGAAGATCGGTTTTCACCCGTTCCGGCCAGGTCAACGCGTATTGTATGGGGAAACGCATATCCGGTGCGCTCATCTGCGCCAGTACACCGCCATCGGTGAACCGGATCATACTGTGTACGATGGACTGTGGATGGATCCGGACCGCGATCCGGTCTTCCGGTACATCAAAAAGCCAGCGTGCTTCCACGATCTCAAGGGCTTTGTTCATCAAGGTGGCGGAATCCACACTCACTTTCGGTCCCATGGACCAGGTCGGGTGTTTCAGCGCATCCGCCCAGGTCACTGTTTCCAGCTGTTCCCGGGTGAACGTGCGGAACGGTCCGCCGCTCGCCGTGAGAATGAGCTCCCGTACACTGGCGGGATCCCGTCCTTCCAGACATTGAAAGATGGCATTGTGTTCGCTGTCCACGGGGAATATGGAGATCCCTTTTTCCTTTGCCAGTGTTGTGACCACGGAACCCGCCATCACCAACGCTTCCTTTGTGGCAAGGGCAAGACGTTTGCCCGCACGGAGTGTTTCCACCACGGGACGGAGTCCCTGTGAGCCGGCAATGCCGCAGAGGACCAGTTCGATCGCTTCATCATGGAGTGCCTGACAGAGGGCATCTTCCCCCGCATAAACTGCGATCCCCTCCGGGATCAATGCTTTCACCGCAGGGAGTTTGGTTTCATCGGCAACGAATACATATTTCGGGCGGAATTCCGCCGCCTGCTGCGCCAGAAGTTCCGGATTGCCCCCGCCGGCACACAGAAGTTCCACCTTCACGCGTCCCTGCAATGCCCGGACTGCGCGGAGTGTACTGGTCCCGATGGACCCGGTGGAACCCAGAAGTGCCAGATGAAGGATACTCATTTCGACTCCAGAATAAAGGTGGCAGGGCCGTCATTGACCAGTGCGACTTTCATATCCGCACCGAAGACACCCTGATCCACATGTCCGATCCCCTGTTCTTTCAGCAGCCGGACCAGTTCCAGATACAGTTCATCCGCCATCGCGGGATCCGCCGCATCGGAAAAACCGGGACGGCGTCCTTTGCGGCAATCGCCGTAGAGAGTGAACTGGGAAATGACCAGTGCGCCGCCGCCGATATCGAGGACGGAACGGTTCATTTTGCCGTCGTCATCTTCGAAGATGCGCAAATTGGCGGCTTTCTCTGCGAGATATGCGGCATCTTTCTTTGTATCGCCGTGAGTGACACCCACGAAGAGCAGGATGCCTTTTTCGATGGCACCGTGTACGACACCATCCACACTGACGGAGGCGTTCAGTACCCTTTGGAGCAGAATACGCATAACGTGTGACCTCACCCTTTGATGAGTTTGAGGAATTCCAGACGCGTGGATTCTTCCTTGCGGAAACTGCCCAGCATGGCGGACGTGGTCATGACGGAATTCTGTTTCTGTACGCCGCGCATGAGCATACAGAGATGCTGCGCTTCGATCACCACTCCCACACCTTCCGGTTTCAGGACGGAGTCGATGGCATCCGCGATCTGACGGCAGAGCCGTTCCTGGATCTGGAGACGGCGTGCGAACATATCGGTGATCCGTGCCAGTTTGCTCACGCCCAGGACTTTCCCCCGGGGAATGTAACCGATATGGCACTTGCCGAAAAAGGGCAGCATGTGATGTTCACACATACTGTAAAACTCAATATCGCGCACGATCACCATATCATCACATTCTTCGTGGAATATGGCGCCGTTGATCACTTCTTCCAGGTTCTGCGTATAACCGCGGGTCAGATAACGGAGACTTTTCTCCACGCGCGCAGGTGTCTGAAGCAAACCTTCGCGCTCCGGGTCTTCCCCGATCTTTGTCAGTAGGGAACGGATTTCATCCTGCATGGGCGGTCCTCAAACTTTCGCCAACGCCTGATCGAAATCGGCGATGATGTCATCAATATTTTCGATCCCGACAGAAAGACGGATCAGGTCGGGGGAAACGCCCGCTGCTTCCAGTTCTTCTTCGGTCAACTGACGGTGTGTCATGCTGGCAGGGTGCAGAACACCGGTCCGGACATCCGCCACATGGACCACGATCGCCGCCAGTTTCAGGGAGTTCATTACGATCTCACCTGCCGCTTTGCCGCCCTTGACACCGAAGCAGAGAACCCCGCTGCCGCCGCGCAGATATTTTTTCGCCCGTTCGTATTCCGGGGAATCTTCCAGGAACGGATAGTTCACCCAGGAGACTTTGGGATGATTCTTCAAATGCTGTGCCAGTTTCAGCGCGTTGGAACAATGACGGTCCATACGCACATGGAGCGTTTCCAGTCCGAGATTGCACAGGAACGCATTGAAGGGCATCATGGGAACGCCGATATCACGGACCCACTGTACGCGCATCTTGACCGAAGCGGGAGCATCCGGGAATGTTTCGGTGTAGATCAGACCATGATAGCTGGGATCCGGTTCCGTGAATTCCGGGAACTTGCCGTTATTCCAGTTGAATCCGCCTTTTTCCACCACGACACCACCCAGAGAGACCGCGTGACCATCAATGTATTTCGTGGCAGAGTGGACCACGAAGTCCGCGCCGTAGTCAAAGGGATTGCACAGGTAGGGGGAGGGGAAGGTGTTATCGGCGATCAGGGGCACGCCCAATTCCTTTGCCGCACCGGAGAATTGTTCGAAGTCCACCACGGTCAACGCCGGATTCGCCAGAACTTCAATGAAGATCGCACGGGTCTTGTCGTTGCTCGCCGCAACGATCTCTTCCTTCGTGGCATTGGCAGAAACAAATGTCACATCCACGCCCATGCGTTTGATCCGTTCACTCAAAAGCGTGACCGTGCCGCCGTAAAGCGCACCGCTCGCCACCACATGAAATCCAGCCGGGCATACGTTCAGGATGGAAAGCAGGGTCGCGGTCTGACCGGCAGCCAGAGCCACCGCAGCCACCCCGCCTTCCATGGCGGCGATCTTCTTTTCGAAGGCATCCACCGTGGGGTTGGCAAGACGGGTATAGAAGAAGCCTTCCCGTTTCAGGTCAAAGAGGTCCGCCACGCCTTGCGCGTCATCATATTTATAAGTGGTACTCTGCACAATGGGCATTACGCGGGGATCCCCGTCTTTCGGATCATACCCGGCTTGAATGCACTTTGTTTCGATTTTCCAGTTCTTGTCCATGTTTTTCTCCATATTCAAAAGGTTCTGTTATTTACGGATTGACATTGATATCACCACTGATCCGGTGGGGCGGGGGAACGATCTTGATCCCCGGGAAGACATTCCAGTTCTGTTTCCAGCTGTTCAGCATCAGGGGATCCGTGGGGGGACCGAAGGGATTCAGGTCCATGACCAGGATCCTGCCCGAAGAGGTGAAATAGACGTCCATGACGATATCATCAACGGGGAGCATCCACGCATTGTCTTCGATGAAATGATGCGCCATATCCCAGTAATGTTCCTGCGTGCCCTGCAAACGGGCAAAATGGCGGATGAGCCAGTACTGACTCATGGCTTTCAGTTTGCGGTCCTTGATGAACAGACGGAATTCACGCGCCACTTCGATCCGGCGGAAGGGACGTACACAAATTGCCGTGACATCGCCGTTTTTTGCGGCTTCCCGGACCTTGTGACTTTCCGTAAGGATACGCCATGCACTGCGTGCGGAGCGAACCGCACCCCGTTTGCTTTTGAAACGTTCGGTATCGGTGGGAGCAACGGTATCCACGCTCACAAAACGGTTGTAACCATATTGTTCCATTGCCCGTTCGAGACGGGGCAGAATGGAATCCAGAACATCGCCGCGGCTGTCGCCTTCCGCCAGAGACTGGATCTCATTTTCCTGCAGATACACAAAACTTGCGGGGAGTGCATTGGCGGAAAAACGGGGATACCAGGCGGGCATTCCGTAGATGTCTTTTGCTTGTTCCATTATGTTGTCCTTCCTGACCGGTCAGAAATCATCGTCCGAAAGATCCGGTCTGTTCGATTGAGGATTGTAAGATTCAAATATTTTGTTGAATGCCAGTAATTGATAAACGAAAAATACGATGAAGAACACCGTCTGATACGAAAGAATGTCGATGGAAAGGATCCGGTACAGTGTGCTGATGATCAAGGCGGGGAACGCCGCATAAATGGTGGCGGTAAGGATTGTTTTATACGGTATTTTTTTCGGCAGACCGGAGAACCGGAACGTCTGCGCCAGAGAGAAACACAAAAGAGAGAGGAGGAGCAGCAACAACGTTTCCGTCAGGAAAAACAATCCGCTCAAAAATACAGTGGTCAACACGGCTTGCGTTGCCAACAGCTTTTCGCCGATCCGGAATTCTTTCTTTTTGGCATCGGCTTTTCCGTCATCATCGTCATCATCGTCCGCAGGTGTCAATGCGGTCCGCACGGTTTTGGCAAGATCCGATTCTGTATAGAGTTTGTTCTGATCTTTTGTCAGTTTCTGCATCATGTCATCCGATGGCTTGCCGCCTGTCAGAACGGTGTAAAGCGCATCCGACGGAATGGAGATCATGCGGTACATTCCGGAGTCCGATTCCTGGAAATCTTTTGTCCAGAAAACGATCCCGGTGGGGAAATACAGGATCCCGCAGTCACCGCGCCGTTCCCGCAGATAATTGTCGGAGAAATCATTGAACGAAGCAAAATAATCGAACCGGAATACTTGGGTCAACTTGTATCCGCGGCTCTGTTTCGGATCCTTTTCCAGATAACAGGAGTCCGGCGTGATCACCAGATCCCCGGTCCGCTGGTAAAAACGGTGACAGGTCTCATGGATCGTTTTCCGGTTCAAAACGCAGGAGCCGATCGAAGTCAGGATGAGGCAGAAGAGAAGCAGAAGAAGCAAGTGCAGAAATGCTCTTCCGGGACCCCGTCCGGAAATCAATTTCGGGAACACAGAGGGACCCGAGCAGATGGCAAACACTGTCTGGAAAAAATTCATACCCGTCTTCTGACCTTGAAATTCCGGAATCCGTTCTTTTTGATCTGTTTTTCCACGGCATTGCGGATCTTGCTGTAGGATTCTTCTTCCGCACGTTCCACAAAAACGATCCCTTCCAGATGGTCCAGTTCATGCTGGATCACCCGGGCAAGCATACCGCCACATTCCAGGGTGAATTCGCTGCCGTCAAGCAACTGACTTTTCAGCGTGACTTTACAGCTGCGGACTACATCCGCGTAAAGTTTCGGCACGCTCAAACAACCTTCATTGTAAGAGCAGACATCGTCCGAAAAAGCCACGATCTCCGGATTGATCAGCGTGATCGGCATCTTGGGATACAATTCCTTTTCGCCCGGCGTTTCCAGGGGCAGGGGATTGCCGTCATCGTCTTCCGGCGCATCCACATGGATCACCACGATCTTGGAAGCCAGTCCGATCTGATTTCCGGCGAGCCCGATCCCGTTGGTACGGTACATCATTTCGATCATGGCTTTGGAGAGTTCTCTTGTTTCGTCCGTGATCTCTTCGATGGGTTTGGCTTTGGTCGCCAGCACCGGATCACCCAGATAACGCATCTTCAACGGTTTCAATTTGCAGCTCCTCCCAATTCAGCAATGGCGCGATCCATACGGGTAAGCGTTTCTTCTCTGCCCAGGATCACCACGGTTTCGTACATGTCTGCACCCACTGCGATCCCGGTCAATGCCACGCGCAACGGCTGATTCAATGCGAATTGTTTGAGTTCCAGTTTCGCTTCCACATCACGCAATGCGGTCTCAATGTGTGCCGCATCAAATTCAGTCAAAGATGCCAGAACCGATTTCAATTCCGCCAATGCGGGGAAAAGTTCCGGACGGGAAAGATTCTTCTTCACCGCCTTCGCATCAAATTCAAAGTCGTTACGGAAGAAATAACCCCAGGCGGCAATATCGGTCAGTGTCTTCGTACGGGACTGCATAAGCAGTGCCGCTTTCCGGAATACGGTTTCATCCACACCGGGGAACAGCCCCTGTTTTTCTGCGAAATTACGCACCAGAGTCACAAAGTCATCCGCCGCCAGTTCCGCAAGATACAGCCCGTTCATATTGGAAAGCTTTGCCAGGTCCAGCTGTGCCGGGGAACGCTGGGCTTTTTCAATGAGGAACGCTTCCACGATCTCTTCCCGAGACATCTTTTCCCGGTTGTCGCCGGGAGACCAGCCCAGGAGCGAAAGGTAATTGAACAGAGCTTCGGAAAGATAACCTTTTTCACGGTAATCACCCACGAAAGCATCGCCGTCCCGTTTGCTGTAAGGTTTGCCCTGTGCATTCACCAGCATGGGCAGATGCGCGTAAATGGGCGGTTCCGCTCCCAGAAGCTGGAAGAGGAACAGGTGACGGAACGTATTTTCCACATGGTCATCCCCGCGGACGATGTGCGTCACACCCTGTGTGATGTCGTCGCAGACATTCGCCAGATGGAATACCGGGCTGCCGTCGGAACGGATCACGATGAAGTCACGCATGCTGTCGATGGGTTTCGCCATTTCGCCTTTCACCAGGTCCTGATAAAAGACTTCCCGGCGGATGAAACAGAGTTTCGCGGCACCGGTGATCTCTTTCGGCGTGACCGTGTTGAGGATCTCCGGGAGCGTGGTGTCGTCAAGCGTAAAAATTACAGTCCCGTCTGCCGCTTTCACCTGCAAACCGTAGAACCCGGCGAGACAGTATTGGTTATCCACCACCTTGCCTTTTCCGCCCACGGTACGGTACGTCAAACCTGCGCGTGAGATCTCCAGAACGGTTTCCGGAGCCAGATCAATTTCCGCCGCACCCGTTTCCCGGACGAAAGGATATGCGCTGCAATCCCAGGGGATCCGGAAATACATGGGGGACTTTTCATTTTCCGGATCCAGCAGATAAGCGTGTCCGGCATTCTGAATATTTTTTGCGGCTTCCAGATGAACCGGAAGCTGTTTGGTCTGATACATGGGTTCCCCGTCGTAATCCAGTCCCAGCCATTCCATACATTCCAGAAGGGTATCGATTGCTTCCTTTGTGGAGCGTTCCAGGTCGGTATCTTCGATACGGAGCAGGAATTTACCTTTGGAATGACGTGCAAACAGCCAGTTGAAGATGGCGGTCCGAATGTTTCCAATGTGCACCTGTCCGGTGGGGGAGGGCGCAAAACGGGCAATGACTTCTTTCATAGCAGATGGACTTTCTTTCTGATCTTATTGAGCGTCGGTGGCAGCTTTCAGCTGTGCCTTTGCATTGTGCATGTTAATGACGGCGTTGGCGAGAGCGGTTTCCGCATTCACCAGGTCATACTGTGCTTCGTTCAAACGGGTGATACCTTTGCTGCCGGCATTGTATTCTTCATTCACCAGGTCACGCATCTTGCGCACGATTTCCAGATTCTTCTGGTTCAACTTCACCTGTTTCAGACTGGTGATGTAGTTATCATACGCAGAACGCACTTCCTGGATCACGTTGATCCATGCCGACGCGACAGTGAAGTCGGCTGCGGTCATGTTGGCTTCCGCCTGACGCATGGCAAGGTAAGTACGGCCGCCGGAGAAGATTTCCCAGTTGATATTCATGCCGTAATTCAGAACGAATGCTCTGGAACGATCCCAGGTCTTGTAGTCGGAATTACGGTTGTAGGTGTCGTTGTGACCCATACCAAAGGTGAGCCCGACGGTGGGACCGAAGGAGGCGATGGAGGCGTAGTAGGAATACTTGTACGCTTCATACTGTTCACGATACGCTTTCAGGTCGGGACGGTTCGCCAGTGCGGCATCCAGATAAACGTTGATATCGGAAAGCATTTCGCCATCCGCAGAGGGCATTTTGGAGAACTGGACGGTGGAAGGGATATCCCCTTCGGTCAAGCCCATGAGCGCGGCGAGAGAATACTTGGCAACGACATAGGAATACTGCGCGTTGTAAAGATTGCTTTCTGCACTGTTGTATTTTGTTTTGAAGTTCAGCACGTCGGAAAGGGGGGATGCCCCGACCGCGAATTTCAATTCCGTTTCTTTCAGCAGTGCGCGCTGGAATTTCATGTTTTCCTGCGCGATATTGATCTGGGCACGGGCAAGAAGTACGTTGTTGTACGCATAAGCCACGTCGCGGACCAGCTGACGGCGGGCATCCTGTTCGGCGGCTTCCGTCTGTTTCCAGTTGTGTTTCGCACCGAGAACATTCATTTCACGCACGAAACTGTCAAACACGGTCAGGTTCACGGTGAGAGAGGGGACTGAAGTGATGCTGGAATATTTTCCGCCTTTCGTGTGCATGGTGTGATTGAAATTGTAACCCAGACTGTAAGATGCTGTCATCGTGGGCAGATAGTAGGTGTATGCGGAATAATACTGGGCACGGGCTGCCACGATAGCAAAGTATTTCGTGCGGAATGTCGGATTGTTCTGCAATGCAATATCCTGCGCCGTTTCCAGCGTAAGGAACTTCAATTCAGGGGAAAGCGTCTGCTGTTCCGATTCCTGGATCGTGGAATATGTGCTTTTGCTGACAGCCACCGGGGGCTTCGAATGGATACAGGCACTGATCGGCAACAGAGCAGCACAAAGGATCCCTGCGTACAGAAGATTTGTTTTCTTCATAGGTAACACCTCATCATTTCTATGTTATTTTTTTGCTTTTAAAATATATATAAACGTAAATATACACCCGGAAGAGCAAATATGCAATCTGGGAAACGCCGAAAATACAAAAAAAATATTTTTTTTACTTTTTTTTACTTTCGGGCTTGACAAATGAACATTCCGGTGTATATTAGTAACACGTTTCAGGGCGTATAGCTCAGTTGGTTAGAGCGCCACGTTGACATCGTGGAGGTCGTAGATTCGAGTTCTACTACGCCCACCAGTCTTCATCTCGGCAAAGCCGAGATTTCGCCTCGGCAAGCCAGTTGCGCAGCAAATGGATCGACGAGCGAACCCGGAGGGGAAGACTTCCGCGGCGTAATCTGCGAAGCAGATGAAGCCGGGCAATACGGCATAGCACCACCTCAAACATTATTATGAAAGATCCCGGCTCGATGTCTAACTTCCATTACGTTTACATTCTCGTTGACGAAGCAACCGGAACCCATTTCTACATTGGCTGTACCGAAGACTTAAAATCCCGTTTGGAAAAACACAACAAAGGCGATGTTCCTCACACATCCAAATACAAACCGTGGCGCATCAAAAACGCCATTGCTTTTGAAAACAGAGAAAAAGCCTACGCCTTTGAATCCTACTTGAAAACCCATTGCGGCAGAGCATTCATCAAGCGGCATTTCCGAGATTTCGCCTCGGCAAGCCAGTTGCGCAGCAAATGGATCGACGAGCGAACCCGGAGGGGAAGAGCGAAGCACGAAGACGGCAACGGGGAAGACTGCCTCTTTCGCTCCAGCTTACCTGATAGATCCGTGTGTCGGGCTGAATGTTTTCATTTCACGATTTTCTCAATCGTAATAATAATCGAAGGGATTTTCCGATTTTTTTGCGTATGTGGCATCGTATTTTTTATTCATGACTGCTGTATCCATTCCCCCGACATGCCCATCCACATAACCCATATTGACCGATTTGCTGTGGCGACCGACGAAAAGGTCGCTCTTGATCTTATTGACATCCCCGTACTGCCATACCCATTTCCAGCGGTCTTCGCCCAAAACTTTCCGGCATCCCGGATTCCTGTGGGCAAGTTCCGCGATCCCGCCGACTGATTCCATCACATAGACTTTGCTTGATGCGTGCTTGACTCTGGTCTGAAAATACAGTTTGCTGCCGAAGCCATTTCCGCGGTCCTGTACTTCCGGTCCTTTGGGATAACGGCGGTAGGGAGCCACCACAAGGGAACCCATATCGTAATTGAGTCCGGAGGGGATATGTTTTGGATGAGCAAGAGTGGGGCATACCAGTATTTTGTATGATTTGCTGTAATTGAGTCCGCTGTGCTCCATGATCGGCACGGTTAATGTGTATTGTCGCGGAGTTCCGGATGGCCAATAACACATCCAGCCGGGGGTAAGCATACCATTATAGCTTTCGCCATAAACAAGGGAAAGCTGCACGACCTGTTTGATATTGCTTTTACAAAGTGCAGTCTGCCCGGTTGATTTGACTTGGCCTAACGCGGGCAGCAGCATGGCTGCAAGAATGGCGATGATGGCAATAACAACGAGGAGTTCAATTAAGGTGAAGCTGTGTGTATCTTTTCTGTTTTTCATATATAATTCCTTTTGTTTGTATTTTGTTGTACCATGTAATTATACTCATTTTTTACAAAAAAGCAAGAGCCGTTGTAAAAAAAAGTGAAAAAAATACGAAAAAAGTATGGATCGGTGCGGAGTATGGTCACACACCGATCCGTTTCAGACTGTAAGCACGCCGATCAGTTGAGGTTGAACAGCCCGTTAGGATGCTTGGAGGCATTGTAGAATTCGTCTGACATTTTCGCACCTTTGCGGACTTCGATGTGCATATCGAAGAGCAGGATAACATTGCCATTGTTATGGCGTCCATCCATGAAATCTTTTTTGACAAAGCTGACGAATTGAGCTCTGGGCATTACACTGTCTGCATTATAAAAGGTGACATTGTTTTTCCCGAAAAGCTGTGCTCTGTTGTCTTCGATGCCTTTGATATTATTCTGGTTCCTGCCGCAACCGGGAATGGCGTAATTATAATATCCTCCCACATTCTGGTCCCCGGTCATATTGCCGTCCAGAATACAGGCTGCGAGTGCCGGACGTTTCAAACGTTCCAGTTTTTTCATCTTGTGAGCGTGCAGCTTCAACTCGATATCCTGTAGATTGCGCTCCAGGTTTGATCCGGCGAGACCCGGCGTGTTTGCGATCCGGTATCCCGGGTTGTCACGGTAATTTCCCTTGGGATATACGGAAGCAGGGCAGAGCATATAAGCAAAGTGTTTGCGGACGTAGGACATCACATAGTGACAGTTGATGTTTGTCGGGATCTTTTTGTCCATACCGTCTTCCATCATGAGGTTTTCATACCAGCTCATGGCCCCCACATTACCCAGTATGAACATATTATACATCGGCCCACGCACCGAACCCGGGAGCTGCCAGCCGTTGTTGTTGTTGACATAGCTGGTGTAAACGGAAGCGATCGATTTCATGTTCCCGGTGCATTGAACCCGTTTGGCAATTGCTTTTGTGTTGCTCAGTGCGGGCAGCAGCATGGTCGCCAGAATGGCAATGATCGCAATTACAACAAGAAGTTCGATCAGCGTGAAACGATGTGTGTCTTTTCCGGTTTTCATAATGTACTCCTTTGGATTGTATTTTGTTGTACCATAGTAATTATACTCATTTTTTACAAAAAAGCAAGAGCCGATGTAAAAAAAAATGAAAAAAAGATGGAACGTACAGAGGAAGATACACATCTCCGTACCCATCCGTACTTATCCGTACCCGGCGGAGAATAAACGTTTCAACTTATGACGCGCCCCTCATTTGGGAGAAAGTTGATCGCAAAGCCATTGTTCCGCACCTTCCCGGTTGGAGAAAACACCATCCAGCTGGGCATCGAACGCCTTCTGAAGAAGTGCGCCCATCTCTTTCCCCGGTTTGAAGCCGCGTGCGATCAAGTCTCTGCCCTGTAATATGGGGCAGGGCGGCTCCCGCAGGATCCCCAGAGATTCCGCACGCGCGGTAATGATCCCGATCGCTTCCAGCTCGTCCGGATGGTATGCCGTTGCCGCACGGATCAGAAGATCCAGGCGTTTCAGGGAGAACGCGGTCCGGCGCAGGATACGGTCCGGCGCGTTGGCAAGGTCATTTATGCTGTGTAAAACGGGGATGAACGGCGTGATCTCCCGCGCATATCCGGCGAAGGAATAGAGTTTGCCGATGAGAGTATGCGCCTGTTGTTCCGTCAGGTGTGCGCAAAGAAGGATGACTGCCGTTATGCGATCGTCTTTTTCCTTTCCGGACCGTGTGAGAGCGTAACGGTCGAGCGCGGAGATCATATTCTGCCATTGTGTTTCATTCTGAAAGAGTTCCTGCCATTGTTCGATCCAGTTGCAGTCCCGGAGGAAACGGAGTCCGCGGGCGGGCGTTTTCCCTTTGAGCAGGAGTTTATCCCATTCGGCGGAGATCCGCTCCATCGCGAGTTCATCAGCGGGAATGGTGCGGCAGAGTGCCACGGTTTCCGGTGCGATATGGAAGTCGAACCGGGCGGCGAACTGCATGGCACGCAGGACCCGGAGCGGGTCTTCGGCGAAATGACTGGAGACATGCCGGAGTACTCCTTTTTGCAGGTCCTCTTTCCCGTTCCAGGGGTCGATGAGTTCCTGTGCCAGGGGATCATACATCATGGCATTGATGGTGAAATCCCGTCGTGCGGCGGCTTCGCGGCAGGAGAGATCGGGAACGCAGTCCACCATGAACCCGCGGTGTCCGGCACCGGTCTTGTTTTCTCTGCGCGGGAGTGCGATGTCGATGTCATAATGATGTACTTTGAATACGCCGAAACTCATGCCGACCAGATCGAGATCATACGCAGTCCCCAGGGTTTTCTGTATGGTTTCCGCGGAAACGCCGTAACACTCCAGATCGATGTCTTTGGACTGCATATTCTGCATGGCATCGCGAACGCATCCGCCCACCATGAGAACTCTGCCGCCGACATCGCGGATCCGCCGGCAGATATCCATGACGGCAGCCAGGAGTTGAGGCTCTGTTTGAATTCCGATCATACGTTTTTCCTGTGATTATGTTCTTCCGGAATATACATGCAGTTTCCGCAAAATGCAACTATGATATAAAAAAGCACTGTGAAAATTTGCGTTCCACAGTGCTTTGTGTGAGCTGTCAGGATTCGATCAGCCGATGCAGCGGGCATCCACGATCTGCAACTGTTTCCGCTTTTCGCCGTAATACTCATTGATCTGCGGCTGGGCGGCAATATTCCACACCGAATGAACATCCATCGTCCGGTTGAACGCAATGAAGTCAAAGGTGTCACCGTTGCGGTCACGCAGAACACCCCGGGTGTGTCCCGGTTTGATGGCGAAGGTGCGGATGACTTCTGCTTCCTCGATCCGGAAGAGAGGTTGGGGATTACCGTGTCCGAAAGGCCCGAGTTTTTCGTAGTAATAGAAGAACTCGTCATTGAGGTTCCGGAACGTGACCGTGCCGTCGTAAGCCAGATAATCTTTGAGGTCTGTGGGTTCGGCGGCTTCGCGTACGTTCGCCTCAAATTCCTTCTGGAATTCCGCGATCTTATCCTTGGGCAGCCCCAGTCCGACCGCCATGGGATGTCCGCCGAAACGGGTGAGCAGATGGGAACTCTTGGCAAGGATCTTGATGAGATTGAGTCCGCCCACACTTCTGCCGGAACCATGGGCTTCGTCACCGATGATGGTCAGCACGATGGCGGGCTTGTTGTAATCTCTTGCGAACCGGGATGCCACGATCCCGATCACGCCCTGATGCCAGTTTTCCCCGGCGGCGATGATGGACATGGAGGACTGGAAATCCGGGGTCGCTTCCACCTGATGTTTCGCTTCCGAAAAGATCTCCTGTTCTTTTGTCTGCCGCTGCCGGTTGAAATCTTCCAGCATATTGGCGTAATGATAGGCTTCCACCACGCCCGGAGACATCATCAGCTGCAGTGCGCTGATGGCATTACCGAGACGTCCCGCCGCGTTCAAACGGGGGGCGAGCTTGAATGTAATATCGGAGGGATGCATTCTTCCGCCGCTCAAATGAGAGACATCGATCAGCGCCCGGACTCCGGGACGATGCTGGCGTTTGAGCATTTCCATGCCGTATTTGACCAGGATCCTGTTTTCCCCGAGGATCGGCACGATATCGGCAATGGTTCCCAGCGCGACAAAGTCCAGAACATCCTGGATCTCTGTCAAGGCATCCTGCACTTCGGTGGCGTAATTGCCTTCTCCGTGATCCCGTCCGTACTGAATGAATGCGTGTGCCAGTTTGAATGCCACACCCACGCCGGAAAGATTCCGCAGATCGGCGACGCAATCATGCACTTTCGGGTTGATCAACGCCATTGCCTGGGGCAGATCTTCCGCCGGTTCATGATGGTCGGTGATAATGACATCGATCCCGCGTTTCCGGGCTTCCGCCACGGCTTCCGCACTGTTGATCCCGCAGTCCACGGTCACAAGTACGCCGCAATCCACGCCGGCAAGATCAAGGGCCTTCGCCAGAGAATCCGGGGTGAATCCGTACCCGTCGTCGAACCGGTGGGGCAGGAAGGACGTGACGCAGCCGCCATTCTTTTCCAGGACCCAGGACATCAACGCGGTTGCGGTGATCCCGTCTGTGTCGTAGTCGCCGTGAATGAGGATATTCTCCTTTGTCCGCACGGCTTTCCAGAGGCGCCGGACTGCCTCTTCCATCCCGGGAAAGCGGAACGGATCACTTAAATCGGATAATTCAGCGCGGAAATACAGATCCACGTCATTCACAGAAATTTCCCTTGCCGCCAGATAAAGCGCAACAGCACGGGGCAATTTCTTTACCCTCATCAGTTCTTCAGTTATTTTTTCTTTCCCGTCAGATGAACACTTCCATGTTTTCGTTTCCATTTTACCTTTCTTATCATCTTATTAATACTCATACCGTCAATATAGCCCCATTTTTCGAAACATCAATCTTTTTTTTACTTTTTTTTCAATTTTTTTTCGGATGTGAACTGAAAAAGGAAACGTTTTCCTTGGAACAAGGGAATGTATGCCATATTACAAAAAAACGATAAAACAGTAACATCCCTGCTTTTTTTATACCGTTTCATTGTGGGCAGTGATTGACTTGTTCTCTTGAATTTTAAGTCGTACAATGAAGTGTTCTTCAGTACAAATCGATCCGGTGGACCTGGAGTTCCCCTTTTTCCAGATGGATCGTCGGGCGCACAAAGGCGGATTTATCCATGTACCCTTCCGGAATGGTGAATGTGTAATCAAAGATGCCATTTCCCGGAATAGCGGTTTGCGGAGTATAATAATAGGCATTCCATTTGTTTTTGATGTTGTAACCATGAAAGTTGAGTGTGAATGTTGTCCCCGGAGTTCCCGAAACGCGCATCCGGACACTGTAACTTCTGCTCGGAATCGACTTTATCGTATAAGTCGTAATCGGAGAATCTGATTTCAAATGAAATATGTTATCTTTTACAAACAGTTCTGCATTGCTTCCTTTTCGATAACCGCCAGTTCCATATACACTCCATAACACCGGGAAGTTACGTAACGTTGGGGATTGAAACAATTCCTTCTTTGGATGCGTTTTAAAATATTTTTCAACGTTGCTGTAATAAGGCGATCCTTCCGGGTGTGTCTTTTCAAAGGTATAAACATGTTTGCCGGGTTCTGCATTCTTTTCTGCCGGTTTCAGATTGAACTTCCAGGCTTTTTTTACGTCATACCGATACACCCTTGTAGCCCGTTTCTTCTTCCTGTTCTGCGGAAAGTCTCCGATCAAAACGATTTTTTTCTGAATTATTTCAGGCAGTTCGCGGAATAAATTCCCCACAGGATCCTTTGTCTGTTCGAAGGTGACAATGTAAAGAGCTTCTATTGCAATTGGTTTGTACCTGAGACATGCTGCAAGATGTTTAGCCGTCTTGTTTTCATTATCTTTATCATTATAGAATGGAATGGTTTGCAAGTCGGAATAATATTTGATACGCCGTCTTTCCAAGTGTGTCACCAACGCCTGTGAATGTTTGTATTTTTTCGCATCTTCAGCAATACAACGCCCCGCTTTGATAATATGGTCGGAATACGGGTTGAAATGAAGCGTTTTCACAAGGGAGGCGATCCCAAGACCGATCACAAAGAGCCAGGGGACGATTTTGCGCCATTTCTCCGGGAACTTCGGGATGTATTTGACCAGCCATTCTGTTTGAAAGCAGAAAAATGCGGTTGCCAGAATCCCCGGGTAAATCAGAATCGCGGCATACCGTCCGGAGATGATTTCGATCGCGGTACGCCAGGAGATCATAAACACAATCGCAACGGCAAAGATCCAGTAAAAGCGTTCATGACGTTTCCAGTACATGACGGCGGCGACAGCGAGTCCGAGTAAGGCGGCAACAGCGATCGGTTCAAAGAGAAGTCCGGGGATGGATTTGTAAATAATTTCTATCATGATCCGCCTCCGGCAAGATTATCATCTTCTATGAACTTCTTTTCGTACGAATCAAATTTTCCTTGATAATACTTCTGGTAACTATGGAAAATATGATCCTCCACCCCCATCAGATACGTCAGGGAAAAAATAACTGCCCCTGCGATGATAACACTTGCTGTCATGAGAAGCAGGATCCGTTTCCATTTCAAATATTTCCGGATCCCGCAAAAGAGAAGTGCAAAAAAGAATAAGGGGATCATTTCCAATGTTTCATACCGTGTCATCATGGAAAGAGCGAAGAACACACCGGCACCGCAGAACGAAACAAGGGAATCCTGTTTCAACCCTTTAATGATGAAATAAATGAACCATCCGCAGAAAAAGAGATAAATCGTATCCCGTTGGGGTTCAATGGCAAATTCGATCATGGAGGGATTCACCGCCATCATGAACGCCGCGACCAGAGAGATCCGGCGATCTTCGAATAACAATCTGCCGATTTTGTAAACGATCAAAGGCAGAACGCTGCCCATTATGATATTGAGTCCAACTCCGGCGACAGCGGGTGAGAGTCCGCAATCAATAAGCAGCTTCATCAAATAAAGCGGAAACGGTGGAATTTGCCAACTATGCGGACAATATTCAAGCATACCATCGAACGATCCCGTCTCCGCCCAGATCCGTGATAAATCCAGATACAATACACCATCTCTGGAAATCGTCGGTTCCATCCGGAAGGAAAGGAGAGCTAACCCCAGAAAAAGCAGGCACTCTATAAAAACGACTATCTTTGAATTAAGCAGAGACTGGATTTGCATCATTGAAGAGTTACTTTTTATCCATGAACTCAAATTCCAGCGTTCGTTTCAACGCTTCGGGCATGGAATACGGCGGCATAAAACCGGAATTTTGCATTTTATCGGAATTAAAAACGGTTTGCGCACAGAATTTTTTTACGCGGATTGCGCTGATCGGGAAATTCCTTTTGGTGAGGAATGCCAGAAAATCGAAACAGTATCCACCGAAAAGCCCCAGCCAATACGGGAGAGCGATGGGGGGAAATTTCCGGTTCAGGATCTTTTCAAAACCGGCGATCAGATCGTGCATATCATAGTCCGGTTTATCGATGTAATTATAGACAGAATAGATCTCTTTGTTTTCTTCGATATTCCACTTAAGGAATGCAATAATATTCCCAACGTAAGCCATGGATTTTTTATTTTTTCCATTCCCGACCATCAGGAATCGTCCGGTGGCGAGCTGGTGGAACAGATTATACACATTTCCCCGGTTGCCTTCTCCAAAGATCACAGTGGGACGCACCACATGCAAACGGTTTGCGGGATCTGCTTCCTGCCATTTTTTGTATACGCCCTCCGCCAACAGTTTTGTTCTTCCGTATTCATTGAAAGGATCGCAGGGGGCATCTTCTTTATAATCCCATTTCGGGAAACCGTAGATCGCCACGGATGAAGTGAATACGATGTGATGGATCCCCAGTTCCGAAGCAATCCTGCATACACATTCCGCGCCTTCCACATTTGTTTTTTCATACAGGGAAATGGGACGAACGTCATCACGATGAGCAGCGGCAAGATTGACGATGCAATCATGTCCGGGCATAACAGCACGCAAGTCTTCATCCGAGCAGACGTCACAGTTTTTCCACAGTTCGGGATATTTCTGACTTTCCGCAATATCCCCGATCGTGATCTCATGCTCCTTCAAAAGGAGTTCTGTCAACCGTGTTCCGACGAAGCCACTGCCACCCAAAATCAAAATTCTCATAAGTTAATTCCTTTTGTAAATATCTTTGTACAATTGTATATAACGTTCAGCCATAACGGAGTCTTCAAAGTCCGCTTCATATGTTTTTCGAGCGTTTTTGCATGCTTTGTCATATATCTCCTGATTCGTCAGAAAATAGCGTATCGCTTGTGAAAAATCTTCGACATTATTATTTACCGCTTTGCCATTTTCACCATCCAACAGTTCAGGAATCCCCCCCACGTCAGAAGCGACAACCGGTTTTGAAAAAGAAAATGCTTCCAAAATACACATGGGTAAACCTTCATAATAAGAAGGTAGAATAAATAAATCAGCTTCTTTTAATAACAAATAAGCTTCTGGAATCGGACCTGCCCAATATATATTTTCTCCATTGCTGTGTGTATTTTTATTTCCAACCCAAAAGAAAAAATATTGTGGATTGTGCAATGCCAACTTAGCAAAAAGCTCTGGTGCCTTCGGCGCATCGTCCCGGGCTATACACATAATTACTCTTGAATACGTTTTTTTTATATTGCGGATAACAGCCAGGATCTCGTGAGATTTCTGTGGTGCATGAGAGTAATCATAAACCCCGTTGTATATGTAAGAAACTCCATGTCTAATTTTTTCTTCATGCAGTTTTTTTAAATCGTATCTGCTTACCCCAATAATATAACGGCACCAATATTGCAATATCTTTTCCAAATAAAGGAATTTTCTATTTGCCAATCGTATTGAATCAAAACCATGAACGGTATAAATCGTTTTAAACGGTGAAAACGCAATACGGCCTAAAAAACCAATTTTTGATGAATGCAAATGCACAACGTCCGGTTTATATTTGAAACGGTAATATACAAGTTTGAATAAAACAATCACATCCTGCAAGGAAATTTCTCTTTTTAATTCAGGAATAGCAATCGTTTTTACCCGCTTATCCAGCGCAGCCCAAGCTTCGCCGTCAGAAGAAGACAGCACAAAAACCTCGTTGTTTTCGATCTGTCTGTTTGCCAGATTAACAACGACCGATTGAGCACCCCCTAAAGAGGATTTTGTGATAACATGAAATATTTTCATTTTGACTTTAATGTTTATTTGCGTAATAAGCGTTTCAGTGCGTTATAATTTTCATAACCGATTATTTTGCTTAAGACAGCGCGAAATCTTCCACACGCCGGCATCCAAGAAGCTGCATAATGATGGATACTGTAAGTATTGGAAGATATTTTATAACGATTAAACCAGCCGTTCCGAGGGCAAAAATATTGAGCAGGAAAAATCACAACTCCATCATCGAGAAATTGTGAATTGCCGTTGTCATTTCTTAATCCTAATTGTTGCAAAAATTTAGTTTGTATAACTGGCGATGGAGTTAGATCTAATTCTCCGTTACTTTTTACTAAAGAATAATTATCGTAATCGTCCATCATTTTTTTTAACAATGGATGCTCTTTTTCGGCGCCAAAGCCAAGCCCGAGCGCGACGACTCCTTCGGACTCAAATCCGGCGTAAAAGTCATATTTCAGTAGTTCATCAAGTTTTTTTACAACTTCCACATCCGTATCAAGGTAAATACCACCATGCTGATAAATAATATCCAATCTTGCATAATCCGGCACAAAACCCCATTTTTTAGCATCTAATGCTTGCTTCATATATGGGTGTTTCGTGAAATCATAATTTGATTCATTCCAAAAAATAATTTCGTAATCCGGACAATATTTTTTCCACGATGTTAAACATTTTGTGGCCAAAGGAGGCAAAGCCTTTCCGCCGAGCCAACAATAGTGAATTTTTTTAGGTATCATACACATCTCCTACTGTTTGTCAATGAAATAGTTCCCATCCGGGGTTATTTTTGAATAAAAGTAATCATAGTCATAATGATGAGTTATGGGATATAAAACTGAGCTGATGAAAAATTCCCCTTCTACACTATAGTCCCGTAGATTTCTAAATTGAATATGAAATAATATAGATAATCCAAAAAAAAGTAGTGTAAACAATACTAATTGAATCGATGAGACCTTGTTTTTTAAATACTTCGTTGCCAAGTCGAAAGCGCAGAACAAAATTAGGATAATATTAAGTCTCATATAAACTGAAGATAAGGACATAGTGGCAAAACCAATCAAGAATAGAGCTAATAACATTTTCGTAAAAGGAGTATTATTTTCCCATTTAATCAAGATAAACAAAAGATACAAATATACTGGAGCTTGCCTTACAAATATAAAGATCTGACCTAATACTGTAAGGTCGTTGATATTTTCTCCATTCCAATATGCATCTTTAGCCAAATAGTGTTTGTAAAAATAAAAATCGGATGGCAGAAAAGATAAGCAGTAAGGAATGAAATATTCACTGCCGATAATAATAATAATAATGCTCCATATGAAGACGTTTTTTTTATGGATAGGGGTATTCTTATATAGTAGCATCGCCGGTACTATATAAGCAATTATTGCTATATGTGTGGCACAACTTATTATTAGCAAGAAAATTGATAATAATTTTCTTTTTTTTTCAACACACCAATAGATAGCAGCAGTAGCAAAACAGCATGCCATTCCCCAACGTAATCCAAATGAAATCGCTATTAGAGGAAAAGCACCCAATAAAAGCATAAGCAAGGCAAAACAATTAGAGGAAGTAAGTTTTTTTTCTGCATTTTTGCTTACATCAATAAAAATGGAAGTAACCGCACACCACGAGCAATATACTGTAATTGCGCGCAGAACTTCTAATTTAAGATTTATTTGATGAAATAAATTACAAGCAATGCGAATTAGATTAAAATAAACAATATCATTGATGGAGTTAACCTGCAGAGGATTCCCATTATATATATACATAAAATAACGAGATTGATCTGCGATCGGAGGAATACACATGCTCCAAAGGGCAAAAAACGCGCCAAGCAAATATAAATAATTATATCTCTGTATGCATATTTTGTATATGCATACAGGAAGCGACATCAATGGAGAAATAAGGAATAATAAAAATGTTAACATAATAGATTATAATTTGATATAATTTTTATTTCTCAAATAGGTTAATATTTGTGTGGTAAGTTCTCGATTAATACATGCAGTCAAAACAAGCAACTTACTTTTCCAGGAAAAGTTTTTATCAATGATAATCCCAAATTTTACAGATAATGGTGTAGTATTCCAAATATATTGTATCAAATCATTGAGACTGGGATTTTTCCATGCAGACGTCATGTTTTCTGTATTTTCCGTTGCGTTGTTCATATTCATTATCCCTGAAGCGTTTTATTCTGCCTTTCCGTAGTGAATGTTGAATATGATGTAAAACCAAATCAACAGCCAAAGCAAGTGTAACAGATAAAGACTGCTTATCTCTCCTTCTGTTGTCGGCTGAGTGTTTCGTAATCCTTTTGCAGATTTTTCGGCAAAAGAAAATAAAGACAGTAACCCGCAAAAAATGCACATTTCCGGAACAGGGTCAGATTTTTATCCACGAAACAACCTGCTGCCAGACCGGAAAAGTGCCTGTAGAAATCCCCGGTCGATAAGATCCTGTGTTTGATCGCATACAATGCCAGCAGTCTGCAATTGCTTTTCAGTGCAGATTTGAATCGCGCTCCAAGTTTTTGTCCCAGAATCGCAGCAACATCGAATTGTTGGGCTAATTTGGGATAATCCCACAGCGCCGTCATTTGTGCGGAATGTCTCCTGTAATAGTAAAAATCCCGGCTTACATAGCAGATCTTATTGCAGAGAAGGAGCATTTGGCAGACCCGCAGCAGGTCTTCTGTCATGACGATGTTATCCGGACAATAAATGGATAGATCAAATACGATTTCTTTTCTGAACAGTTTATTCGACAATGAACCATGTGAAATACCGCACAATAGATCCTCAATCAGTGTTTGGGGATCACAGACGCCACGCTGCGGTTCCGGTATGGTTCCCTTTTCTGAATACCTGCAAAAATTGCAATAGACCATATCCGCATTGTTTTCAACCGCCTGATCGTACAGTGTTTCATACATCGTCAAATCCACCCAGTCGTCCGGATCGCAATGGATAATGTAATCTCCCGTAGCGTGTTTTAAGCTTGTATTACGCGCTGCCACTAAACCACCGTTCTTTTCATGATGAATAATCTTGACCTGATTTTTGCGCTGGGGGTACTCGCTCAACACCCGTTCGAGAATTTCAATGCTTTTATCTTTGGTACAATCATTGACAAAAATAAACTCAATGTCGTCTTTCATCGTTTGTTCAAACAATGATCTGGCGCAGCGTTCAATGTACTTTTCCACTCCGTAAACCGGAATACAGACAGATACTTTTGCCATAAATAACCTTTTAAATTTTACTTTTTTACTTCAGATTCAACAATTTTAGCTATTTCATTCCAATGGTGGACAAATATTGATGGATCATAATCGTAGGATGTTTCTAAACTTAAGTTGTCTATTAACTCTATAGCTTCATCAATGTTGTTGGCGAATTTTATATAGGGTAATTGTTTAAGCCATAATTCATAAACGCCTTTTACTTTTTCTGAAGAGTTGTTTAACGCAATGCAAGGGGTACCAGTTATTACCGAAAGAATCATACCGTGCAATCGGTCTGTTATGACTAATTGGGCAGATCGAAACTCATTAAATTTATTTTCAAGTATCCATTCGCGACACTGAATGGGAATGTCCGTCACATAGAGCATATCTATGAATGTTACTGCGTTGAATTTACCTTTTACATAAGTTATCAATCGGGAAGAATCTGCAGTATTTATAACTTTTTCTTTATCAGAGCGCAAGCAGAATAAGAAATTTTTTCTATTTAATTTTTTTTCTGTTTTATTCAAATAAAGGACTATATCCGGGACATTCAAAACTTTGAACTTTTTATTTCTGTTCATCGTATTTTCCATAAACGTCACTGATTTATCACGAATAAAGACAGTTAATGCGGGGTGTTTTTCATACAATTTTATGTATTTTTCAATTCTTTTTGTAAAATAATCTCCAGGCGCCCAATAAACGGTTTGAGGGAAAACAACTATCTGTTGCTGACTAAATGTTTTAATGACAAGCTGCAAAAGGTATTCAAAATCCCAATATAAAGTTCCCAAAGAACCTCCGCCAATTACCAATACAATGCAATCATCTTTGAATTTACTCAATTTACGGTAAGTTGAAAAAAATGACAATGTCGGAATTTCAACAATATCAGTTTCCGGGAAATGATCCATCAAAAACTTTTTCTCAGCATACGCAATGGCGTGATCTCCAATATTGGTGTGTTCTGGTACGCCAATTATTAAAAACTTTTTCTTCCCTTTTGTTCCGTTAAGGTAATTTAAAATACGTTTATCAGTGCACAAAGACTTTACTGCGACTCGCACAGGCATATGCCAAGATTTTGGCAAGATTTGTTTCAAGATTTGTTTCAAGATTTTCATAGGGTTAATTTACCTTTTATGTATGTTTTTAAGTTGTATCTTTCTTTTTTGGAAAGAACTATAAATAGCATTATCAGTGCATTCACCAACGACAATATCAGCAAATAACTAATGACAGTGTACCATTTGTTACCGGCAAAAGACTGTGTTGCTATTCCACACCCGCTGCTTATTGCGGCAACAATTGACATTGGCAACAGAGCTTTAAGGAAAAAGCGGCGAATGTGCAATTGAATCTCACGATGCAAATAAAACAGGCGATATAATAAACTTGAAGCATTCATTGCTGTATTGATCACCATTACGGAATATGCCGGTGCCCCCAGTTTCAATGCTATAAAAGAAAATACAAAACTGGAAAATATCAGGCATGAAATTTGTATCTGATACAGCTTGATTTTACCAGTGGCAGAAACGGCAACCCATAATGGCCCAACGATCGCATCAAACAAAATATAAATCAACATCCAACGTGTAAAAATTACTGTACCTTCCGGCAACGAGTCCCCCAGCCACAACTTCAGTAGAAACTCCGTCTGCAACAGCAATGGCAACACAACCAGCCATATCAACATAAATGAATATTTTGAACAGCTCTGCAACAGCTCCAAAAAAGCTTTTTTATCAGGATTGCTGTACGACTTCAATATCTGCGGATTGAAAGCCTGTTGAAAACTTGTAACAAACTGACTTGCCGCATTTCCAACTTGAGTAGCGATTCCCCATGTCGCGTTATAAACTACGCCGCAAAATATATTCAACAGCACATTCAAGCCCTGTTGTTTGGATATGTTTGCCACTGCACCGAACAAATTCCAGCTGAAAAATGAAAATATTGATTTGATGACGCTCTTTTCAATACAAATTTTCCATTGACACACTTCATATTTCTTATAGCAATACACAGCGTAGAAAATCAGTATGATCAAATCGCTTGCCGCATAAAACGCGGTGTAATAAACCAACTTGTCTCCTGTAACAAATTTAATGGCAAAAACAGACAGAAGATAAAAAAGATATTCAAAAATACTGAACCAGGAATATACACTCATGTTTTCGTAAGATGTAATTACTGCAATATACGGGATTTGCAGTAGT
Organism: Victivallales bacterium; assembly: GCA_045592785.1. Taxonomy (GTDB): domain Bacteria; phylum Verrucomicrobiota; class Lentisphaeria; order Victivallales; family UBA1829; genus RGIG8244. The sequence goes on from JAZNVL010000032.1 coordinate 30,451, forward strand.
TTGAACAACATCATAAATACACTGATCTGATATGCGATCATTGCTGCGGATGCTCGATCAGACGGGATATTCAATTTGTAAACAACAAACCAAAGTCCGACCGTTTCTGCTGCAATCAGCACAAGCAGAGCGACTGCAAGAAAAAGAAAAATACTTGCACCAAAAACAGTTCCGGCATTTTCTGTCTGCGATTTTCCGATTTCATGACATAGAAAACGTTGTACTGTTACAGACATCGCCCCGCGAAAGAATACAAAAATGCCGGCTAATCCGAAGACGGTATTGTAAATCCCGAAATCCGTGACACCAAGTTCATTCAACAACAAACGGATAAGATAAAATCCGACCAGCAGCATACATGCCATCCGGATGTATAACAGCAAGGTGTTTTTGAAAATCTTTTTCTTATCTATCTGAAATGTTTCCGCCATCGTGGTTCCTGTCCGTTCTTATACGCACTGTGATAAAAAGTTCGACGGTAATTGCACGGAAAGGAAACGCGCAAGCGAAATCAGCTGAACAGTCACTTCATCGTGATTATCACAATGGCGGATCACAGCATTCTCATCTTTGAAATAGCCATCCGGCAGCGTAATTGCCTGATCCGCATCAAAGTCTGCTTTGATCTCCACTTTGTAGTCCTGTGCCAAAACTTCGAATTTCCGAACTGTAATCAAATCACGCAGCAAGGTCGCCGCACAGCCTTTATCCAGGAAAAAACACCGTTTCAAGGATGAATTCAGCCCGATAAAATCAAAGCCGTTTGCACGCGTCGATGCAAAAACATAACCGGAAAACATGGGAACATAACGGGTATAGGACCGCCGGGAGTATTTCGTCATCTTTTTGACTTGCGGCAGATAACAGGGAATGTTTTGTCTGCGCAATGCCTCGTAAAGATTCATTTCCTGGTGCAGTTTCGATGTAAAAAACGTCCACTGACTTCCTTCGTGCACACGAAGCAAATCGTTGTAATCAACTGTTTCTGTCTGTTCCATCATTCCACCTGTCCGGTTCTTATTCCAAAAAATTCCGTCTGGACAAAAAAACAGCCGCGATAATCCATTGCTGGATCACGCGGCTGTCCGGAAAACAGAACACTCCCGGTTGAAAGAGTATTAAGGAAGAATCAGAAGAAGATATAGAAGAAATGTGACCTTGATAACAACCTGCTTTTATACAATAATGCAGTATTTAAATAAGGAATAACAGAATACCATCCCGGGTATGCGAGTATGAATATGAAAAATAGACAATGGCATTTGGGGTAAATCAGATTACCCCCGGCCGGAAATGCTGTTGTGTATTTCTAATATAGGAAATCTGCTGATTTCACAACGGTAACGGCTGCGAAATCCAGCGAGTATTGGAAGCATCGAGAGAAAAAACCGAACGCTCCAAACACTCGCTCACAGGTCCGGCCAAGAACCTTCTGCATACATGCAAAGAAGCGTCCGGCAAGATGTGTAGACACAATCCCACCGGATACATTTCACCTTTGTATGCAGCAATCTCGTTTTAAACTTGGCCGGTTTGTGAGCGATTTGCTGAAATATAACGGTTGTCAATTAGCCCTTATACGTTCGGATGCAAGCAAGCCGAAAATATAATTTACTGGTAATATATCATCAATTACAAAAAATGCAAGTTTAAACGAAAAAGTTTTTTTCAACTGTGCGTTGTAAAGTTAAAAGCACGACGAGAAGATGTAGAAGTGCATTTACTTTTACAAGAAACCTCAGGAGCTTTTAGTCTTACAAAACGAAAAGAGGGCATTTAGTCTTACAAAAACTGGATAATGGATCAAGATGTG
>JAZNVL010000033.1:0-19455 GCA_045592785.1 Victivallales bacterium
CCTGGCAGGCTTACACCACCGGAATCGTGTTTGCGGAAAATGGTGCGGTCTACTTCCGCAGCATTGACGCGGCAGGCAATATCTCCGAAGTGACCAACTACGAAGTGACGAATATCGATAAGATTGCACCGGTCGCTCCGTCCGCAAGTGCCGATATCACGCAGGATACCAACGAAAGCGTGACGATCTACGCCACGTTCAGTGCGGATTCTGCGGTGAAGGAATTCTCTTACGACGGTAAGGTCTGGCATGACTATACCAAGTACAATGGTATTACCATGACACAGAACGGCACGGTCTACTTCCGCGGCGTTGACGAAGCGGGTAACGTTTCCGACGTGGTCAGCTATGAAGTGACCAACATCGTAACCGGTTCGGATGCGCCCAATGGCATCAATACAGAGGTCAATGAGTACAAAGTGACTTACACCTGGAACAAGCTGGAACTGGAAAAAGGCCAGAAAGCGGTTTACACCGTGATCATCAATGGCGAAGAGTATGATACGAAGTCCAACAAGTTGAAGCTCTCCAAACAGGCTCCCGGTACCTACACTTACCAGGTGATGGCAACTGTTTCCCAGAAGGGTATGCCCAGCTACGAAACACTCGTAAGCGAATCTCAGACCATCACAGTTTATGACGTGACTGCGCCGAAGAAGGGCAAGATCGAAATCGGAGAGATCACCAAGGATTCCGTCACTATCAATCTGACCGAATTCTCCGATAATGTTGGTATTGTGGACTACGAAGTGTTCCTGGATGGTGTCAGCCTCGGCAGAACGAATGGTGCTACCAGCTTCACCTATGAAAAGATGGATGTGGCAGGTAAACTCACCTTCTCTGCTGTTGCTTACGATGAAGCCGGTCTGGTATCCAAGGTCGCCAAGAAGAATGTGACGGTGGAAGATATGACTGCACCGACGGCGGTGACCAACGTGACCGTTGTGGGTGAAGCCGATGAAGACCTGGTCGAATTGACTTGGGATGCATCCACCGACAATGTGGGCGTGGTGAAGTATGAAGTTCTGATCAATGGTAAGACCTATACCACGAAGACGAACTCCATCTCCATCAAGAAACTGGATGCCGGTACATTTGATGTGGAAGTCGTTGCCATCGACAAGGCGAAGAAGGAAAGTGCTGCCGGAACCTGCGAAGTCACGGTGAAAGATATCACCGCACCGAAAGCAGTCTCCGTCAAGGCGAAGGTGGAAAACAACGACGTTACATTCACCTGGAAAGCATCTACCGACAATGTGGGTGTCGAAGGCTACATCATGAAATACGGTGTGGCAGGAACCGACAGCCGGTTCTGGACCAACGAGTTCGAATTCGGTGCATCTGACACGATGTTCGAAATCGAAGGTCTGGATATGGGATCCTATGCTTACGAAATGGTTGCCTTCGATGCAGCCGGTAACGAAAGCAAGGTCAAGTCCGGCAAGTTCAACGTGAAAACGGCGCTTATGTCGGAAGATCTCATGCCCGCAGGTAACATCGATCTGATGTCCTGGCAGGATGGATACACCGATGCTGCATTCAGTGCGGCGGTCGATTCCATGCTGGATGACAAGGATAAGCTTCTCGCCTCTGATACTATGCAACTTGCCTGAGATTAAGATCTCACGGTAATAACCGACACCGCCCTGCATCTGCTGATAAACGCCGGATGCAGGGCGGTGTTTTTTATTGAAAGTTGATTATTTTTCTTGAATTTTCCGGAAAATGTGCTACATTAACGAAATATGTGTAAAAACAGCCAGGCAGAGAGAGATGAAGCGGAAATTTCCAGCATTACAGGCACTGTACATGAAAATAGTCAAGTCCGAAGGGACACCGGAAAGCATAGCGCGCGGTGTCGCACTCGGTCTTTTCTGTGGTTTCATCATTCCCATTGGCCTCCAAACCTTTCCCACATTATTGCTGGCTCTTCTTTTACGGGCGAATAAGGTATTGTCCTGGACTTTCACCTGCGTGACGAATCCTGCGACGGTGTTGTTTATTTATCCTCTGCAATGTTGGATCGGGAGCCGCTTGATTTTTAATCCTCTGACACTGAATTCCATTAACCGCGATCTGCGTCAGCTGTTCCGTGCGGAAACCTGGAGTGATGTTTTGAGTGTATTCGTGAATTTGAGTTGGAATATAATTATCCCGTTTTTTGTGGGTGGATTGTTTTTTGCACTGGTCAGTGCAATTCCCGGATATTGGGTCAGTTTGAAGTTGACCCGTGAGTATAAAAAACGTCGTGCAGAACGCTTGCAGCGGCGCGAAAAGAATGAAGCAGGAAATCAATGAGCAGACATCGCGAACATTGGGGAAGTACCTTTGGATTTATTATGGCATCTGCCGGGTCGGCGATCGGCTTGGGCAACGTATGGAAATTTCCGTATATCACGGGGATGAATGGCGGTGGAGCTTTTGTTCTGATTTATCTTTTGTGTGTCCTCGCGGTCGGATTGCCCGTGATGTTGGCGGAACTCGCCATCGGCAGAGCATCCCAGAGTGATACCATCGGCGCATTTTCATATTTTGCCCGGAAGGAATCGATCGTTCCGAAAGTGTTTTCGGGGTATGGATTGGGGCTTGCCACTTTCCTGATCTGTACGGGCAGTATCGGGCTTGGTGTCGTTCTTGTGATCCTTTCGTTGTTGATCTGGCGTTTCGGGTGGAAGATCGCAGGGGTGAGCAGTGTGCTGGTCGCGCTGGCGATCCTTTCGTATTATGCCATGATCGGCGGCTGGTTCTTCATTTATTTCTGGAAGGCCATAACGGGACAGTTGCGATTTACTGCGGTGGAAGATGCGGAAAAAATGTTTGTGAATGTGGCAAGCAATGGAAATCTGACAGCGGTATTCACCATTCTGTTTCTGCTCATTTGCGCGGTCGTCTGCTGGTATGGTGTGCGCAAGGGGTTGGAAACGGCATCGAAGGTGATGATGCCGTTGCTTCTTGTGCTGATCGTGATCCTGGTTGCCCGCAGTTTGACTCTGGAAGGTTCATTCAAAGGTGTGGAATTTTTCCTTGCACCCAACTTTGACAAGCTGACGACCCACGGTGTTCTGGAAGCCATGGGACACTCGTTTTATACGTTGAGTTTGGGTATGGGTATTGTCGTAACTTACGGAAGTTACCTGCCGAAGAATCGCAATCTGCTTTCCTCGGCGTTATGGGTGGCGTGTCTGGATACCTGTATGGCGATGCTTGCCGGATTGGCGATCTTCCCTGCCGTTTTTGCCACGGGGATGCAGCCGGGAGCAGGTCCCGGGTTGATTTTTAACATTCTTCCTGTGACATTCCAGACGATCCCGGGGAATCTTTCTCCGCTGTGGAACGGGATGTTCTTCTTCCTGATGCTGATCGCGGCATTGACCAGCGGGATGAGTTTGTTGGAAGTGGGGATCTCCACCTGCATGACACAGTGGAAGATGAGTCGCAGAAAAGCGGTGATCCTGCTGACGATCGGGATTTCTCTCCTTTCGCTGTTGAGTTCGTACAGCAATCTTTCCTGGAAAACGTTGGGCGGACTTCAGGACTTCATCGTGTATGCGTTCGGCAGTGCCCGCAGCAGTTGTTTTGACCTGATCGACTACATCTGCTCCAACTGGGTTCTGCCGTTGAACGGTCTTTTCTCCGCGTTGTATGTGGGCTGGATCTGGGGCGCAGGAAAAGCGGTGCGGGAATTGTACCGTCAGGGAAGCGGAGTACGCATGAATGCGTACGAAAAGACGGAAGAACTGAAAACGCTGCTTCTGCGCCGTGTTCCGGTGCGTTCCTGGGCGTTCTTTATTCTGTTTGTCTCCCCGATCCTGGTGTTTATCGCGTTTCTTTTTGCCGCCGGATTCTTTTCCTGATTTCAGGAAAGGCGGCGCAGGATCTCTTCATTGACCACGGGGAGTTTCAGGTCTGCGGCGAACTGATGCAGCATTTCGAACTGGATCTCTTCCAGTGCAACCGGATAATGCGCATCGATCCCGATCACGCATGAGACGCCGCACTCCGCAGCGATTTCCCAGAATTGCCGGCGGGGATATGCCCGCATTTCTGTGCCGTCGGGAGTTATTACTTTCTTTTTCATGCCGTTACAGTTGAGTTCCAGCGGGATATTCAGATCTCTGGCGGTCTGGCAGAGATCCCGGCAGACTGCGATGAGATCGGGTGTGTATTCGAAGGTGTTCATCAGGAACGCATCGGGGTGCGCTATGTAAGTGAGAAGTCCGGATTCCAACAGCCGGATCCCTTCTTTCATTGCAATGATCCGTTCTTTTTCCGTGACATCCTTATGAAAGAACCAGTATCTATTTCCGTCATTATCCCGGATAAAATGTACGCCACCGATCATGTAATCCAGTTCGAGTTCCTCTTTGAGCTGTCTGTAATCCTCAAAACAGCGCGGTTCCGCTTCCAGTTCCAGTCCGGCAAAGATCTTGAGCTGCGGGTATTTCTTTTTTGCGTCCCGGATCTCCTGCCGGTACAGCGGGAGATTTTCAAAGAGGATCCGTTCCTTTCTTGCGGTTCCGTCTTTGTATGGTACATGTTCGGAGAATCCCAGTGCGATAAAATCAAGTTCAGCCGCCTTCTGACAGTACTCATCGACTGTCCCGATGGCATGTGTGCAATGAAATGTATGTGTGTGGAAATTGATTTTTTTCATAATGGTACAAGTCCTGGTGAATCATTGAGAGGAATAATATACCATAAAAAGGGAAAAAAGCAAAGAAAAAAGCAAATAATCTTTGTTTTTCATTTGACAAAACAGGGATTTGCGGTTATGTTTATAACAAGTGTGACTGCTTACTCCGGCAGTGATACAGAAAAGCAAATTTGCAAACATTACAGAAGGAAAACATGATGAAAACTCTTCTCAAAAATTGTCGGCTCATCTCCCCGGATACCGATCTCTCTGCCGCCGCGATCCTGATCGAAAATGATCGCATCAGCCGTATTTATTCTCCCGGCGATACGCTCCCCGATGCCGATAAGGTCATTGACCTGGGCGGCGATATGGCGATGCCCGGTTTTATTGATGTGCATTGTCATGGAAGATCCGGGCTGGATTTCTCCGATGCCACACTGGAAGCTGTGACCGCTATGGGCGTGGATAAGCTCAAAGAAGGTGTGACCACATTGTTGCCCACCACGCTGACTCTCCCCGAAGAAACGCTGGCTGCATCCCTGAAAACGGCGGCGGAATACGTCAATACCGGTGTCAAGGGCTGTAAGATCCCCGGCGTTCACCTGGAAGGTCCCTTCATCAACCCGAAATGTCTGGGCGCACAGAACCCGGATTACGTCCGCAAGCCGGATATTGAAGAAGTCAAACGTCTGGATGCCATCTTCCCCGTGCTGAAAGTTTCTTATGCGGTGGAAATGCCCGGAGCGGCGGAATTCTCTGCGGAACTTCTGGCGGAAGGGATCACGCCTTCCTGCGTTCACAGTGCGGCGACATACCGTCAGTTCCTGGATGGCTACGATCACGGGCTGCGCAATTTGAGCCATTTCTGCAATCAGATGACGGCGTTGCATCATCGTGACATCGGTCTGGTGGGGGCAGGACTTTCTCATGAAGATGTATATATTGAATTCATTTGCGATAAACTGCATATCTGCCCGGATATGATCGCATTGGTCTTTGACATCAAAGGACCGGAACACATTCAGCTGATCTCCGACGCCATGCGCGCCAGTGGTATGCCGGATGGTGATTATACCCTGGGCGGTCTGCCGGTGGTGGTCAGTGACGGCGCAGCCCGTCTGGCATCCAACGGAGCCCTTGCGGGGAGCACACTGCAGATCTGTCAGGCATTGAAGAATGTTGCCGAGATCACGGAACTGCCGCTCTCCGATCTGGTGAAGACCACATCCTGGAACCAGGCATGTGCATTGCGTCTGCCTGATCTGGGCAGACTGGAACCCGGTTATTTTGCAGACATCACGGTATTGGATAATGACTTCAATGTGGTGATGACTCTGGTCAACGGAGAAGTCCGTTACCAGAAATAATAAAGTCCGGAACAAAAGGACACGCCCCGCATGGGAAACCATGCGGGGCGGTTTTTTTGCATGAGCAGAAAGAATCGATCAGTCTTCGTGTCCTGTATCGAGAATACCGGAAATGATATCGACGGCTTTCGCCACGACTTTCAGGTCTTCTTCCGGGCACACCCGGAAGAAACCGAGGATGAATTCATCCAGTCTGTCATCGACACCGGCGAGGAAATCTTTCCCTTCGGGCGTCAGTGAGATCAAAACATTCCGTCTGTCATTGGGGTCATCCTGTCGATGAAGGATATTCTGCTGGACCATCTTCTCGACGAAGATGGAAGCGCCAGCGGAAGTGAGACCGGTGACCGCCATGATCTTACCCAGATTGCAGGGCATGATGAACCGGATCAGCATGAGCTGATTGTATTGACTTTTCTGGATTTTATAGTTGTGCTTTTTAAAATCCTGTTCCAGGAAGAGTCTGCGTTTTTCATAGAGGAGGCGGACCATTTTTTTCAAAGATCCGAATTTCGGGAAAACTGCGATTTCCTGTTCTGTCAATGGGCTCATGCTGACACCGATCCTTTCTTACTTTTCGACTTTGTATTCGTCGTTGATGATATTGCCGACTTTATCGAGACGATCAATACGGTTCACGCGGTCTTCATCCAACAGATACTGCTGGAAGAACATGTTGCCCACGCGACTGTTCATACCTTTGTTGACACCCTTGACGATCTTACCCAGTTCGTCGCGGATCTCTGCTCCGGCGAAGTCATCCGGGTTGACGTATGTGACTTTCGCCACAACGACAAGTTGAGACTGCTTGATGGATTCCGATTCGGTGGAGAGAAGGCGTCCGAGGACCGGCACATCCTTGAAGAAGGGGAGTCCGGAAGTTCCGCGAACGGATTCGGATTTGCGGAGACCGCCGATAACGAATTCCTGTTCGCCGGTACCGATCTGGAATGTGGTAGCCGTATTGGATTTGCTTGTTCTTGCGCTGCCGTCAGAGTTCCAGCCCAGCAGAGAAACGCTGTTGAGGTCGAATGTGAGTTTGGCAGCTTTGCCCGTGACAACCGGAAGAACGTTCAGATTGAAGCTGAAGCCGTCGGTGACCATGGGATACTGGAGCCATCCGTGGATGATACCGGGAGCCGCATACATCTGATCCTTGTTGGTGTTGTAGTATGTGGCAGGAACGGAAACAGTGTTGCCGTTGGCATCTTTGTAGACGTATCCGGTGAGGAACTTTGCCAGGGGATCGGTGGTTCCGCCGTTGACGGCACTGGCATCACCATAGGTATAAGTACCGGTCTGCGTATTCATCATGCGCAGGGTGTAACCCATGGGGACGAATGTGCTGGCGATTTCCTTGGTGATGGGATGAGCCACGAAAGAGGCTTTGCTGCCTGCTTCCAGATAGAAGCGCATGAGATCGCTGTAGGGCATGATCTTGGTGGTGGCTTCACGCTGGATGGTATCCGGATTGGGGTCTGTGTAAGTGAATTCCGTACAACCTTCGGCGATGCTTGTGGCACCTGCTTTGTAATAAGTACGGTCATAGAAGAATCCGGAGTTCACCTGAATGTTGCTGTTGACACGGTTCTGTGCAACGATCTGACCCTGTGCCAGGACTTTCGCTTTGCCGATGGAGGTCATGAAGTCCAGGTAACGGGTGTTCCATTTCGGATTGAAGTTCCAATAGGAGATCTTGTTGCTGCCGGTATCGGGCTGCACGCCGCTGGTGAAGAAGGTGCCCCAGTTACGGCTGGCAACGGTCCCGGCGGAGAAGAGGTCCACCCCTTCGTTGTTCTTCCAGGTCTGGAAGTCAACGCCGATACGGTCATCATTTTCCGCATAGATTTCGATTACGCGATAGGAAACGCGCACTTCGGGAATGGGTTTGTCGTATTTCGCCAGCATGGAGCGCATGTCTTCCCATGCCCAATCCGGAGCCTTGATGATGAGAGCATTGAGTTCCGCATCCACCAGAATGGTGCTGGGAGAGATCTCAAACTGTGCATCCAGTTCGGAAGAACCGACCTTGATCAGCATATCACGCAGGTTTGCCGCACGGCTGATCCGGGGAAAATAAATCCGGGTACCTGCTTCGGACTTGTAAACCAGTCCCTTGCGGTCCAGAGCGGCAACGATGTTGTCAATGCCGCGTCCATCTTTGGAATCGCTGAAACGGTATTCTTCGGCAGAGACCAGAACGAGGCCGGTTCCGTCGTTGAATTTCACAGCGGCAGCCTGTACCGGGCTGGTGTAGACACTCCTGGCATCCACAACGGCTGCCAGATAGCTGCGGACCGCATAGGGATCCGCCTGCTTGATCTTGTAAGCCTTTGTGATGACAAAGGGATCGGTGTTGTCACGGATCACTTTCAGCTGTTTGGTGTCGTCCTTGACATCAATGCGGAACTGCGTTTCCACATTGGTGGGAGCGTACCCGCCGGTGGGCGCATCATTTTCAGACTTGGGAGTGCCGGGGATCGCCTGGGGAGTGAAAGAAATTCTTTCGGGGATCGTGTTATTGATGATGGGCTGTTGGGGAGCCGCCTGCTGGGGCTGCTGATTGACACAGCCGGAGAACAACGCAGCGGTGAGTACAGCGGAGAAAAGAGTATATGTTTTATTCATGATGCGTTACTCCTGAGTGTTGGGGCGGAACGGGTTTTCAATACGGCGGTCGACATCGCCGGAGACACTGACGGTCGCGGATCTGCCGGCACCTTCCGGATGCATGAGTTCGGCTTCCGCAGAAATCACGATGTAGGTCCGTTCTTTGATATTGGTCACGGTGCTGAACAGATATTTGAGGTAGGGGATCCGGCAGAGGATCGGGAGACCGATGGTCTGTTCCACATCATTTTCTTTTTCATAGATGGCAAGGATCTTTTCGCCGCCGAAGCCCAGAGTAGCGGCACCGGAGAACATCACAGCGTTGCTCAATTCAGAACCGGTGTTCCCGCGTTCCACCACACTCTTGAAGTTCAACGCATAATGGAACAGCACGCCGCCATTGGCTTTGAGCGTGTTCTTTTGAGACTGGAATGCGGCATCCGCGGGGATGAATCCATCCGCATCCTGATCTTTATCCGTGTGCTGGATACAGACGAACGGGTTGACGATCATGGCTTCCAGGGCCGGGGGATCGCCCGCTTTGCTGCCGTCTGCGTATTCCACATAGCTCTTCCCCACAAAGGTACGGCCCAGGGTGTTCTTTGCAATGTTCTGATATTCCGGATACATGCTGATGCGGTACATGAACGGGGCGGAAGTCGGGTTTTCTTTCTGGTATTTCAGAAGACGATGGTAGTCATGCTGGGAATAAACAGGGGTATTCACCATGAGCAGAGAGGCATGTGCCGCCACGTTGGCGTTGCCGGACTGCTGAAGACAGCGGATGAAGCTCATGTCAAACTGGGGCGCGGTGAAGAATCCGCCGTATGCCCAGGAGGCAGAAGAAATGTACTGCTGAGCGAGACTGGCAAATCCGGTCAGATACTGATCCAGTGCCATGTGACCGGCATTGTAACCCAGGTTCAACAGGTTGACACCGGGGCCGTTCTTCCATGCGAGATAGTCAAAGCCCCAGTCTTTCAGGTCACTGTCGCGCAGTTCATAGTAGTTGAGACGTACGTTGACCTGGGGCAGGGGACGGTCCAGTTTTTCCACCCATTTCAGCGTGTTCTTTGCGGCATCTGCTTGGTCCCGCCAGAAGATCGTATTGGTCTCTGCGTTCACATAAGCCTTGCCCGCATCGGTGCCGATGGTGGTGTCCACAAGCTGTTCGAACTGTTTCGCTGCACGATAACGGGGAGTGTAAGCAATACGGGAAACGCCTGTACCTTGGATCACAGGACCTTTTCCTTTTGCTCCGGCATGGTCAAGTGCCTTGACGATTTCATCCACATAGGGGAGAAATTCCGCACCGGTGGAAACCAGGATCGCATCTTTCGCCTGGGGATCCGTCGCCGCAACACGGCGGATGGTGGAGGATTTGCTGTAACGAAGAATCGCGGAATTCACAAAGGGGAGAATGTCCGCAGAGGTTACATTTTTCAATTCATAAATACGGCTTTCAAAACGGACCTGTCCATCATCCTGTTTCAAATGAATGGTGCGGACTCCTTCTTCCGTTTTCGTTGTCTCTCCTGCTGCAAAACAGCTCACAGCGGCTGTCATCGCAAGGAGAATCATGGTTGTTTTTTTCATGTTTGACCTGTGTTGGTTGCTTGTTTATTATAACGCTTTCGCGTCAAAAAAATTTTTTCACAAAAAGTTAAAGCCGAGAACAAGTATCGTTCCGTCATTCGCGCGGCCCGTGATCACACGGAACAGCGTTTCGCTTCTGAATTTTTCCCCCTTTCTGTCTTCGCGTTCAAATCTTACTTTCCAAATGTGCGGCTGTACCGCAACAAACTCCAATGTGGTGATGTAACGGAAAGAAATCGGTGTACCCATGGTACGGATCAGTTCCTTCCGTGTCGCCTGAAATTCCTTCACCCCGAATTTTTCCCGGGATTCCGGTGAAAGGCGGGAGACAAAACCTTCCGCATCATCTTTCAAAAAGCAAATCAAAAGTTCACGGCAGTACTTCTGTTCCGCTGTCGTCAATTCCGTCACAATACTTTCCCGCGGCATTTCAACGATCCGATTCGCGCAACCGGTAAGCGTGGAAAACAATGCGATCCCACCCAGCGCGCACAACATGACTTTCTTCAATTTTCTCATTTTGAAAATATCTTTCTCTTTTAACTTTTAATTGCGTGAAATGTTTTAACGAATAGTTAATATATCATGCAATTTTTACTTTGCAAGTTTTTTTTCGTTTTTTTTGCGTTTTTTGTGCTTTTTCAGAGTTTTTGCGTGTTACGCAGGGGGAAAAGATAGCACGCCGCACATACGTTCAGTCCGGCGATCAGGAGGAAGACTCCTTCTATGGAAATCACATGGGAAGAGACCAGAGCACCGGTCAATATGGAACCCGCAGTGATGGCAATGGCGTTAAGTATATTATTTGCCGCGACCGCACGGGCGAGCGCGCGGGCGTCCGCTAATTTCTGCATAAGGGCGGAGAGCGGGACGAAATAGAATCCGCCGCATGCTGCCAGCAGGATCAGGTCTGCCGTAACCCGCCAGAACCGGGGGATGCGAATAATCTCCAGCAGTCCGATGAGTGTTTCGCTGTTGCGTTCCCAGGACGTCGCAGCAAAAAAGAGGTCGGCGGTGAAGAATGCCATCAGCAGGAGAGCGGGCGTGATCGCACGCAGCGCATTGAAGTATTTGTGATACACGGCGGCAATACATGCGCCCAGAGCCACGCCGATGCTGAAGAGCAGCGTGAAGACGATGACCAGTTCTTCACGGGCGTTGAGAATATGACGGCAGAATCCGGCGAGCTGTGAGACATACAATGCGCCCGCCATCCAGAAGATGGAAAGTCCTATCATGCACTTGCTCAATGTCTTATTACGCAAAATGTCATGCAGGAGTATCCGGCATCCCGTCAGAGGATCCCAATGGATCTTCAAGTCCGGATCCGCCGGGGGAAGCGTACCGATCTTCCGGGATGAAAAATACCCTGCAACAGCCACAACGACCAATATCAAGCCGGTCAACAAAGTACCGTGAGACCCTTGGATCGATGCGATGCCCAGCATCATACCGCCCAGGATCGCAAGGTATGTCCCCGCGCTTACATACGCGTTGCCGCGCACCAGTTCCTCCGGCGTATTCCGTCGGATGTATGCGTATTTCAACGGACTGAAAAATGCGGATTGCGTGCCCATGAAGAAGAGCAATATCAGAAGCAGAGGAACGTTCTTCAGCCGGAATGCGCCCAGTGTGGCGACCATGAGGATGATCTCCACAAGTTTGATCCAACGGAACAGTTTCTGTTGCGGATACTTATCCGCCAATTCTCCGGCGAGCGGGGAAAAGGGGAACTGCGGCAGCATGAGAAGAGCCGTCGCCGCGAAAGTCAACGCGGAGGCGCGTTCCGCAGAATACCCGCATTGGTAAACGATAAAAATAGAAAGCGCATACCGGAAGATATTATCATTGAACGCGCCGAGGAACATGGTGCTGAAGAATGGGAAAAATGCGTTGGAAAAGAAGAATCGTTTCATGCTCGGTCATCCGGATCCGTTTTACAAAAAAGGGTGATTTTGTGACAATATACCACGAAAATGAAAAAATGCAACATTTCAGAAAAGAAAAACAGAGATTTCCGGAAAAATGGGGCAGAATCCTGCTGTTTCTGTATTGACTTTTTTCACTTGCGGGTGTATATTAATATATTTAATCATGCGCAATACTCGTTTTAAATTTTTAACATACGGGACAGTGCCGGACGACAGCTCCGGGACCGGTCCTCATAACCCGCAGCAAGGAGAATAAACGAATGCCGGGAAAAATCAACACACAGGACGGTAATTATGCCGCCGCGTACGTCGCTTATGCACTGAGCGAAACCGCTGCTATTTACCCCATCACTCCGTCGTCCACCATGGGCGAATGGGTTGACCAGTGGGCAAGCGAACACCAGAAAAACATCTGGGGCAAAGAAGTCAACGTTGCTGAAATGCAGTCCGAAGCAGGTGCCGCCGGTGCCGTTCACGGCTGTCTGGCAGCCGGGTCTCTGACCACCACCTACACCGCTTCTCAGGGTCTGCTCCTGATGATCCCCAACATGTACAAGATCGCCGGTGAACTTCTCCCGACCGTCTTCCATGTCACAGCACGCGCTCTCGCATGTCAGTCTCTCGCCATCTTCGGTGACCACTCTGACGTGATGGCTTGCCGTAACACCGGTTTCGCCATGCTCTGCGCTAACAGCGTTCAGGAAGAAATGGACCTGGCTCTTGTTGCTCACCTGGCAACTTACAAAGCCAAAGTTCCGTTCCTCCAGTTCTTCGACGGTTTCCGTACTTCTCACGAAGTCCACAAATTCGAAGAAATCTCTTACGAAGACATCGCGAAACTCGTGGATAACAAATACATCCAGGAATTCCGCGAACGCGCTCTCCGTCCCGAAAAGCCCATCACCAAAGTCGGCGCCCAGAATGGTGACGTCTACTTCCAGGGCCGCGAAACGGTCAACAAGTTCTACAATGCAGCTCCCGCCATCGTCCAGGAATACATGGACAAAGTCGCAGCTGTCACCGGCAGAAAATACAAACTCTTCGACTACGTCGGCGCTGAAGATGCAACCGATGTGATCGTCTCCATGGGTTCCAGCTGCGAAACCATCGAAGAAGCCATCGAATACCTGAACAGTACCCGCGGTACCAAGTACGGCCTGGTCAAAGTCCGTCTGTACCGTCCCTTCTGCACCGAAGCGTTCCTCGCTGCTCTGCCGAAGACCGTCAAGAGAATCGCCGTTCTCGACCGTACCAAAGAACCGGGCGCCATCGGCGAACCGCTGTATCTGGATGTCAAGGTTGCTGTCAACGATCCCGCCATCACCATCATCGGCGGCCGTTACGGTCTCTCCTCCAAGGAATTCTCTCCCTCCATGGTCCTGGCGGTTTACAAGCACCTTGCTTCCGCCAATCCGTTCCACGGCTTCACCGTCGGTATCACGGACGACGTCACCAACACCTCCATCCCGGTCGATGAAGAAATCTTCACCGAACCTGCCGGCACCACGAACTGCATGTTCTACGGTCTCGGCGGCGATGGTACGGTCGGTGCCAACAAGACCACCATCAAGATCATCGGTATGTACACCAACAAGGATGCTCAGGCATACTTCGCATACGACAGCAAGAAGTCCTTCGGTCTGACCTGCTCTCACCTGCGTTTCTCTGACTCCCCCATCAAGTCCACCTACCTGATCACCAGCCCGGACTTCGTTTCCTGCTCCACGGCTGCCTACATCGGCCGCTATGACCTGCTCAAAGGCATCAAGGAAGGCGGTACCTTCCTGCTGAACAGCCATTACAGCAACGATGAAGTGTTTGAACACCTCACCCGCGACATGCAGGAAACCATTATCAACAAAAAAGTCAAATTCTACAACATCAACGCTGAAGCCATCGTCAAGAACATGCCCGGTCTCCGCGGCAAGGGTGCCAACACCGTCATGATGGTTGCTTACTTCAAGCTCTCCGGCATCGTTCCCTACGAACAGGCTGAAGAAGGCATGAAGAGCCTGAACGCCAAGACCTTCGGCAAGAAGGGTCAGGATGTTGTCGATATGAACAACCAGCTGGTCGATATGGCTGCCAACGCCTGCCAGGAAGTCAAAGTTCCGGCTTCCCTCGATGGCGTTTCCTGCTACGTCCCCGGCAAACTCATCCCGGATGATGCCATTGACTTCGCCAAGAAGATCATCGAACCCAGCATGCGCAACGAAGGCGATTCCATCCCCGTTTCCGCCATGTCTGTGGACGGCACTCTCCCCACCGGTACCGCCTGCCTCGAAAAGCGCGGTATTGCTCCCCGCGTTCCGAAGTGGAACATGGCGAACTGTATCCAGTGCGGCATCTGCGCATCTGCATGCCCCCACGCTGCGATCCGTACGAAACTGATCTCCAAGGCTTCTCTCGAAGGCGCTCCGGCTTCCTTCCAGGTCAAGCCCGCCGTTCCGGCTTGCGATGATCTCCAGTTCAAACTGCAGGTCTATATCGAAGACTGCACCGGTTGCGGTGTCTGTCTGGATCAGTGCCCCATGGCGAAGAAGGAAGGCAAGGAAGCTCTTACCTGGTCCACCCTCGAAGCCGAACGCGCTGCCGGCGAAAATGCAAACGAAAAGTTCTTCGATGCAACTCCGGACAACGTGATGGGCAAGAACACCGTCGCCACCCTCAAGGGCGCTATGCTCCGCAAGCCGCTTTTTGAATTCTCCGGCGCTTGCGCTGGCTGCGGTGAAACTCCGTATGTCAAACTGATGGCTCAGCTCTTCGGCGAAAACGCGATCATCGCCAACGCCACCGGCTGCTCCTCCATCTACGGCGGTACCTTCCCGACCATCCCCTACACCAAGACCAAAGAAGGTCGTGGTCCGGCATGGGCGAACTCCCTCTTTGAAGACAACGCCGAATTCGGTTACGGTATGAGAATGGCTGTCGATTCCAACCGTCAGCAGCTCAAGCAGGAAGTCGAAAAAGTTCTCGCTTGCGATGGCGCTTGCGAAGATCTCAAGGCTGCCCTCTCCAATGCCATGAACTACTGGGATAACTCCAAGTGCGAAGAAGCCATCGCTGCTCAGACCGCCGCCAAGGCTGCTGTTGCAAAGGCTCTCGCCGGCTGCGAATGCCCGGATGGCAAGGCGATCCTCTCCAAGATCAACGAACTCTCCGACTACTTCTGCGACAAGTCCGTCTGGATCATCGGTGGTGACGGCTGGGCAAACGACATCGGCTATGCCGGTATCGACCACGTTGTCGCCATGGGCAAGAACGTGAACATCCTCGTTCTCGACACGGAAGTTTACTCCAACACCGGCGGTCAGTCCTCCAAGGCTACCCCGACCGGCGCTGTTGCCAAGTTCGCTGCAGGCGGTAAGAAGACCTACAAGAAGAAC
Organism: Victivallales bacterium; assembly: GCA_045592785.1. GTDB lineage: Bacteria > Verrucomicrobiota > Lentisphaeria > Victivallales > UBA1829 > RGIG8244. Next base: position 15,527 of record JAZNVL010000033.1, read on the forward strand.
ATGGGCTTCATGTGCATGAGCTATGGTTATGTCTATGTCGCCAGCATTGCTCTCGGTGCCGACCGCAACCAGACCCTCAAGGCATTCCGCGAAGCTGAAGCCTACAACGGCCCCTCCATCATCTTCGCGTACGCTCCCTGTATCGCTCACGGTATCGACATGAGCAAGACTCAGACCGAGCAGAAGCGCGCTGTGGAAGCCGGTTACTGGCCGCTCTACCGCTTCAACCCGGCTGCTGAAGTTCCCTTCAGCTGGGATGCCAAGGCTCCCACCGGCAGCTATCAGGACTTCATCCGCAGCGAAGGCCGTTACAAAGCCCTCGTCAAGGCGAACCCCGCCGATGCCGAAGCCCTCTATGCTCAGGCGGAAAAAGACGCTGCCAAGCGCATGGCGTTCTATCAGGAAGTCGGCAAGCTGATGTAAGCCGATCCCCTGTTCAAAGAACTGAACCCGGAACGGGACCGATCCAATGGTCGGTCCCGTTTTTTTTTGTACAGATCCCTTGAAAAAAGAGGTGCGTGTGCTATATTAACTCCGGAGTTTACAAACATTTTTGAGAAGGAGTGAATCTTATGAGTATGCCTGAAATCCCCATCCCCGAAGGGCTGGATACCAAACGGTTTTTGCTGTCGGATGATGCCCTCACGTATCTGCCGGAATTTCTGAAAGAAGTCTTCCCCGGGAAGTCCGTCTGGCTGGTCGCGGATGACAACACATGGAAAGCCGCCGGTGCCCGGGCGAAGGAATATCTGACTGCCGCCGGAATGACGCTGGAAAAAGAATATATCTTCCCCGGAACGCCCAAACTGCATCCGGAATATGATCACTCGGTCATGCTCGCCGGGATCATGCCGGAAAACTGCGTGCCGGTCTCCATCGGGTCCGGTGTGGTCAATGACCTGGTCAAGTGTGCATCCGGCATCAAAGAAGTGCCCTACTGCTGCGTGCCGACCGCCTGTTCTGTGGATGGTTATACGGCTTCCGGTGCCGCCCTCTCCAAAAACGGCACGAAACAGACCGTCAAATGCCCGCCCCCGTGGGCTGTCTGCGCAGACAGCAGCATCCTGATGACGGCGCCCCCTGAAATGCTCGCTTCCGGTTACGCTGACCTGCTTACCAAGATCCCCGCCGGTGCCGACTGGATCATTGCCGATGAACTGGATGAAGACCCCATCCGGGAGGATGTCTGGACGCTGATTCAGGGGAATATCCGTAAGTGGGTGTCCGATGATAAAGATCTGCTGAACATCTTTGAGGGCCTCGCCGCCACCGGTTATGCCATGCAGATGTTCAAGGACAGCCGTCCCGCGTCCGGCGCCGAACACCTTTTCAGCCACATCTGGGAAATGGAAGGGCTGATGTATAACGGCGAAGACGTCTCCCACGGATTCAAAGTCGGTGTTGGCTTGCTCGCCTCCACCCTGCTGCATGAATATATCCTGGAAAACGATATCGATGAGATCGAACTGCCGGAAGGTCTGACCCGCGCCGAACGGGAAGCCGAGATCGATGAACTGCTCAAGAAGGGCTGCTACGGTTCCGCACCCCGGGAAACCGCCCTCAAAAAGTTCAAGGAAGGCAGAGATCTGACCGTCCGCCGGAACGAGATCCGCGCCTGCTGGAAACGTTTGCAGGAACGCCTGAAAGGACAGTGCATCTCGTACAACGGGCTGCGGGAAATGCTGAAGAATGCCGGCTGCCCCGTCACCGCCGCCGGGATCGGACTGGATCGGGAACAGTTCCTCCATGGTATCCGGACCGCACAGCTGATCCGGATCCGCTACACCGTGCTGGATTTCCTCTACGAAGCCGGCCTTCTGGAAGACGCTATGAAGAAACTGGACATCATGGTCAAGTAAACAACGATCCGGCGTACACGAGCGCACGGCCCAGCCCCCCCCCCGGCACCGCTTCGCGGTTCCGGGGGCTTCTGCTTTTTTCGGGGCAGGGCGGCAAAGTGCCGCCGTGTCTGCCGCCCCGGAAAAAGCAGGGCGCGGTGCTGCGCACCGCGCGGGCTGTGCCGTGCGCGTCATCCTTGCCTTTCTGTGCACAAAAAAACACCACCGGATCTCTCCGATGGTGTTTTTGATTCGCATTGCGAAGGAGGCTCAGCCTCTGCGGCGCTGGACGCGACGCTTCTTTTCGCTCGGCTTTTCAAAGTGTCTCCGGTTACGGAGTTCTTTGAGGGTACCTTCCTTGTCCAGTTTCTTTTTCAGACGGCGGAGGGCGCGTTCGATGGGTTCACCTTTTTTCAGGCGCACTTCTGTTGCTTCCATTGTGTTTCACCCCCCTTCGATGCAGTTGCAAAATTCATATTCTTCATTCTTCTTTCGTCTTATTATTCATTGGTGAAGCTGGCTTCATCGGCGAGCAGGGCGCGCAGCTTGGTCAGCGCCTGATTCTGGATCTGGCGCACGCGTTCGCGGGTTCTGCCGATTTCCTGGCTGACTTCTTCCAGCGTTTTCGGGCGCTTGCCGTCCAGACCGAAACGCATCTGCAGGATCATCCGTTCCCGGATATCCAGTTCGCTCAGCAGGGAGATCAGGCGCTTCACGGATTCCACGTCACCCAGAATACGGTCCGGCGTCATGGCACCCCGGTCCGGGATGATGTCCTGAAACTCGCCGTCTTCGCCCTGCTGGATGGGATCGTGCAGGGAGAAGGTGCGCAGATCGGCAAGACGCAGACCGGCAACGGTCCGTTCGCTGTATGCCAGATGTTCTGCAATTTCGGCGTCCGTCGGTTCGCGTCCCAGTTTTTCCGCCAGTTTCATACGCACGGACTTGATCTTATTGATCTTACCGGCGGACTGCACCGGAATACGGATCGTGCGGCTCTGGTTGGCAAGAGCGCGGCGCATGGACTGCTTGATCCACCACGCGGCGTAGGAACTGAACTTGGCGCCTTTGGCGGGGTCGAATTTTTCCACCGCACGCATCAGACCGATATTCCCTTCGGAGATCAGGTCCAGCAGCGGAAGACCGAGACCTTTGAAGTCGTGAGCGATCTTCACCACCAGACGCAGGTTCGCCTTGATCAGGGTGGACCGGGCTTCATCGTGGGCGGAGTTGTCTTCGCCGTGGATCTTTTCCGCCAGGTCAACTTCCTGTTCTTTCGTCACCAGAGAGATCTGACCGATGTCGTGCATATACATTTTCATCGTATCGTTTTTTGCCACGGAGCCGTGTTTCGCGGCGACTTTTGCGTTTTTCTTATCCAGCTGCGGGTCTTTATCCGGCGTTTCCACCAGCGCGGCAAGGTCGATGTCATTCACATCTTCAATCTCGCCGATTTCTTCCGGTTCTGCATTGACCATAGCAAGCTGCTTTTTTGCCAGTTCCATGGCAAGTGCTTTTTTATCAAGCAGTTTTGCCTGTTCTTCGGCAGAAAGTGTGTCTTCAAGGTCGACCGGTTCCGTTTCCGGAGCGGGCGCTTTTTCTTTAACCTGTTTGGCAGGTTTCTTTGCTTCTGCCTTCTTCGGCGCGGGCTCTGCCTTTTTGACAGGTTCCGCTTTCTTTGCCGGTTCCGCTTTTTTCACGGGCTCTGCCTTTTTGACAGGCTCTGCCTCCTTTGCAGGTTCCGCCTTTTTGACAGGTTCTGCTTTCTTCGCAGGAGCCGCCTTTTTCACGGGTTCTGCTTTCTTGACAGGTTCTGCTTTCTTGGCAGGTTCCGCTTTCTTGGCAGGTTCCGCTTTCTTCGCGGGTTCCGCCTTCTTCGCAGGAGCCGCCTTTTTCACAGGCTCTGCTTTCTTGACAGGTTCTGCCTTTTTCACGGGCTCTGCCTTTTTAACAGGTTCCGCTTTCTTGACAGGTTCCGCTTTCTTGACGGGTTCCGCCTTCTTGACAGGTTCTGCCTTTTTCACAGGTTCTGCCTTTTTCACAGGCTCTGCCTTCTTGACGGGCTCTGCCTTTTTCGCGGGAGCCGCCTTT
>JAZNVL010000034.1:0-9868 GCA_045592785.1 Victivallales bacterium
CAAAGGAATAAATACCCTTGAGAATTTGTAAAATAAGCCATAATTTTCTCCTATTATGACTTATTATACCTCCAATATTCAGCTCAAACAATAGAAAAAGGCTGTTGCTCACCTTTTTTGAGGTTTTGCAACAGCCCCTTGAGATTTTTGATGGTGGAGCTGGTGGGAGTCGAACCCATGACCTATACGATGCGAACGTATCGCTCTAGCCAACTGAGCTACAGCCCCATTCATGATAGGACTTTAATATAACACGAAATGTGGAAAATGCAAGTCGGTTTCATAAAAAAAATTGAATTTTTGTTTTTTTTACGTTTGTGTATGGAAAAATGCCGTCCGCGTGCTATATTATCAATATAATAAACAATAAAACATGAGGAAAAGTATCATGGGCGGATTTTTCGGCGTGGTCTCCGAGACCGATTGCGTAAGCGATCTCTTTTATGGAACAGATTATCATTCACATCTCGGGACCAAACGGGGCGGTTTGGCTGTCACCAATTCCAGAGGCGCAATACAACGTTTTATTCATGACATCACCAACGCTCAATTCCGGTCGAAATTCGACAGTGATCTGAGTCATCTGGAAGGGAATTGCGGGATCGGTGTCATCAGCGATATGGAAGACCAGCCGTTGATCATCGGTTCTCATCTGGGGATCTACTCCATCGTTACCGTGGGAAAGATCAACAACATTCAGGAGATCACGCGCCGGGGGATCGAAGAACATCACATCCATTTTTCCGAATTGAGTTCGGGAGAATACAATCCGACAGAAGTGGTCGCCTCCCTCATCAATACTGCAGACACCATTGAAAAGGGGATCGAAAAGGCGATGAACTGCATCAACGGATCCTGTTCCATGCTCATCATGAGCGGGAATTGTATTTATGCGGTGCGGGATAAGTATGGCAGAACGCCGTTGGTCATTGGGAAACGGCATGGTGCGTATGCGGCGGCAATGGAAACAACATCGTTGCCGAACCTGGATTATGAACTGGAACGGGAACTGGGACCCGGTGAGATCGTGAAGATCACCCGTGACGGTATTCTGCAGGTGAAAAAGCCGGAAGAATGTATGCAGATCTGCTCTTTCTTCTGGGTGTATTTCGGTTATCCCTCCTCCTGTTACGAAGGACAGAATACGGAAGAAGTGCGTTATCGCAACGGCGCATTGATCGCGGCGGATGATGAATACAAGGACATTGATTCTGTTTGCGGGATCCCGGATTCCGGGGTGGCTCATGCCATTGGTTACTCCAATGCGACGGACAAGCCGTATCTGCGTGCGCTGGTGAAATACACGCCCACCTGGCCCCGCAGTTTCATGCCGCAGAACCAGCGGATGCGTGATCTGGTGGCGAAGATGAAACTGGTACCCGTGGACAGTCAGATCAGCGGTCAGAAACTGTTGTTCTGTGATGACTCCATTGTTCGCGGCACGCAATTCAAGAACATTGCAAAACGTTTGTACGAACGCGGAGCGAAAGAAGTCCACATGCGGTCTGCCTCCCCGCCGCTGATGTTCCCCTGTCTGTTCCTGAATTTCTCCCGTTCGAAATCGGCACTTGACCTGATCGCACGCCGGATCGTGAACACACTGGAAGGCGGCGAACCGGACGAAGCCGTATTACAGGAATACACGACTGCGGGTTCGGAACGTTACAACCGGATGGTGGAAGAGATCCGCAAGAGTCTCGGTTTGACGTCACTGAAATATCAGAGTATGGAAAAACTGGTGGAAGCCATTGGTTTACCGAAGGAGAAGATCTGCACATATTGTTTTGACGGCTGCGACCCGTCGAAATGTGCGTGTTGTCACAAAGAACACTGAAAGGAAAATGGAGAATGAAAATCTTTTCTGTTGCGCTGTGTACCATGTTTGTGTTTTGCGGTCTGGCTGTTTCCGGACAGGAACGGCAATTGCCGAAAGTGATCGCGGCACCGGTTGTGGAGATCAATTATACCCGTGAGGTATATGAATCCGGGGAGACCAGTGCAGAGGAATCGGCGGCATTGGTGGCGCGCGTGAAAGGATATCTGACCAAGGTGAACTTTGAGGAAGGCGCACATGTGAAAGCGGGGACGGTGTTATTTGAGATCGACCCGAAAGAATACGAAGCGAAAGTGAAGCAGGCGAAGGCGGAACTTACCAAAGCAAAAGCCCAGCAGCAGCATGACGATACCGAAGAACAGCGTCAGCGGGAATTGTTTGAGAAGAATGCGATTTCCGCCAAGGAATATGCCCATTATCAGGCAAAAAAACGGGAATCGGATGCCAGTGTTCTGGCGGCGGAGGCTGCACTTGACCTGGCGGAACTGGACCTGAAATACACAAAAATCCTTGCGCCCTTCGATGGCTATATGGGATTCAAGAAATACAGTGTGGGGAATCTGGTTGGCGCACAGCAGAATGATACGCTGGCGACCATTGAAAAATCCGGAAAGATCAAGGTGAATTTTTTTCTCGCGGATATGGATGCAGGAAAATTGACCAGTTACATCCGCGAGAAAAAACTCTCTGCCAAAGATATTCCGGTGGAAATGTTCCTGCAGGATGGTAAAAAAGTCGATCTCAAAGGAAATATTTCTGCATGGGACAATAAGATCGATCCGGATACGGGTACGCTCCGGATGCAGGCGATCTTCAATGATCCTAACCGGAAAATGATCCCCGGCGTTTATGTACTTGTCAAATTGAAGATCGGGGATCCGGAACAGCTGCTCGCGGTCCGGAAATCCGCCGTATCCCAGGGTGTGGCAGGGTACTCCGTCATGATCCTGAAGAATCCTGCCGATGGTGTGGCGGAAGTGGAACAGCGTTATCTGAAACCGGCAGTGAGCGACGACCAGTTTTTCTACTTCAAGAAAGGATTGAAGGTGAATGAACTGGTGGTAGTCAGCGGCATCCAGCGTGTCCGTAACGGGATCAAGTGCGCATATACACTGGAAGGCGCCTCTCATGCTCAGTAAATTTTTTATTGATCATCCGCGGTTTGCCATTGTTATTTCCATTTTGTTTCTGCTTGCCGGAGGGATCGCAATGGCAACGCTCCCTGTCGCCCAGTATCCGGAGATCACGCCCTCCCAGGTGACAGTCACCTGCAATTACCCGGGGGCTGATGCAAAAACGCTGACGGATACCGTAATCCAGCCCATTGAGACCAACATCAACGGAGTGAAAAAGATGTTGTATTTCAATTCCACGGCAACGGACAGCGGGTCTGCGGTCATCAATGTGATCTTTGATATCGGCACTAATGGCGATGATAACACAGTGAACACGCAGAACCGGGTGAACTGGGCGACTGCTGCCCTGCCCGAAGAAGTGCAGAAGCAGGGTGTCATCACGAAAGAGAAATCCCCGAACATGCTGTTGGTGATCAGTATCACGGCGGGAGACGGGTCTCTTGACAGCATGACATTGAGCAATTTCATGTCCATTTACATGAAAGACCGTCTGGCGCGTATTCCGGGCGTGGGCGATGTGGTGTTATTCGGCGAAAAGAAGTTCTCCATGCGCATCTGGCTTGACCCGAACAAGATGACTGCGATGAAACTCAATGTCTCCGATATTGTTTCTGCCTTGCAATCCCAGAACGTCCAGGTCTCTGCCGGGGCAATCGGGGAAGCACCGGCGCCTTCCGGACAGCAATACCGGATCGCGGTTTCCACCCAGGGCCGCTTGCAGACGGAAGAAGATTTCCGCAACATTGTGTTGAAAGCGAAGCCGGACGGTTCCCATGTGACACTGGGTTCTGTGGCGACGGTGGAACTGGGCGCGGAAAATTATTCCAGTTCCTGCCGTTCAGACGGGAAACCCAGTGCATCTCTGGCGATATATCAGTTATCGGATGCCAACGGACTGGAAATTGCGCAGAAGGTGATCCGCGAGGTGGAAGAGATGAAGCGTACGGTCTTCCCGCCGCAAATGGAATATTGTATTCAGTACGACTCCACACGGTTCATCACGGCGAGTATTGATGAAGTCAAACAAACGCTGTTCGAGGCTGTGCTGCTGGTGATCCTGGTGACGTTCATCTTCCTGCAGGATTGGCGGTCGACGCTGGTCCCCACCATTGCGATCCCGGTCTCTCTGATCGGGACATTTGCGGTCATGTGGCCATTGGGCTACACCATCAATCTCATCACGCTGTTCGGGTTGATCCTGGCGATCGGAATCGTGGTGGACGATGCTATTGTGGTGATCGAAAACGTGAACCGGCTGATTGAAGAGGAAGGGTTATCCCCCCGGGATGCGGCGATCAAATCCATGGAACAGGTGACCGGACCCGTGATCGCGACGACAGCGGTCCTGCTTGCCATGTTTGTTCCGGTATGTTTTCTGCCGGGGATCACGGGAGTGATGTACCGTCAGTTCGGGGTCACGATCTCGGTTTCCGTATTGATCAGTTCCATCAATGCACTGACATTGAGTCCGGCATTGAGTGCCCTGATCCTTCGTCCGAAGGAAACGGCGGAGGAAAAGAAGAAGAAATTCATCCTTTTCCGACTTTTTGACCGTTTTTTTGAGCTCTTCAACAAAGCCTTTGATCGTTTCACGGTCACATACAGTACACTGGTGCGCAGTCTGGTGCGGAAAGCATTTCTTGTACTGTTGGTGACAGGAGGACTGCTGCTTGTTTCCGGCGGGATCTTCAAGGCACTGCCTACGGGATTTGTTCCGGAAGAAGACCAGGGGACCATCATGGTGAACGTACAGCTTCCGGATGCTGCGAGTCTGAACCGGACGGAAGCCGTGATGGATAAAATCGAATCCCGTTTGAAAGGGATCAAAGAACTGGAACACTCCATGTCTGTGGCGGGGTATAACATCATGACCGGGGTGAGTGCCTCCAACTGCGGATTCCTGCTTATCACGTTGAAAGACTGGTCGGAACGCCCCGGACGGAGTCAGAATGACATCATGCGGGAGTTTGCGGCGTTGACGTCTGACATTTCAGAAGCGGTGATCATGCCCTTCGGGATGCCGTCCATTCCGGGGATCGGGACCACGGGCGGGTTCACGTTTGTGGTGCAGGATCCGGCGAATACGCTTACTCCCGCCGAGTTTCAGGATGTGGTGAACGATCTTATCACGGAAGCCAACAATTACCGTGATGAAAAGGGCAATCCGGTGATCCGGAATGCGTTCACCACGTTCCGTGCCACCTTCCCCCAGATCTATCTGGAAGTGAATCGGGACAAGGCGTTGAAGATGGGCGTTTCGCTGGCAGACATCAACACACAGCTCAAGGGGCATTTCGGGTATATTTATGTGAATGACTTCAACAAGTTCGGGAAGTCTTATAAAGTGGAAGTCCAGGCGAAACAGCAATACCGGAAAGCGTTGGAAGATATTTCCACCGTCAAGATCCGGAACAATAAAGGTGATATGGTCCCGCTCTCCACACTGGTCACTGTACAGCGCAAGTTCGTTCCCCAGTATCTGCAACGGTTCAATATGTCATCTTCCGTAACGATCAACGGGTCCCCTGCCCCCGGGTGCAGTTCGGGACAGGCAATGGCGTTGATGGAACGACTTGCATCGGAGAAACTGCCCCACGGTATGACATTTGCGTGGTCCGACATGTCTTATCAGGAAAAACTTTCGGGGAATCAGATTTATATCATCTTTGCGCTGGCATTGATCTTCATTTACCTGTTCCTGGTGGCACAGTATGAAAGTTTCATGATCCCGATCGCAGTATTGCTTTCGGTGCCGGTTGCGTTATTCGGTGCTGTGCTCTCGCTGCTGCTGCTGCATATCGAAAATAACATTTATGCGCAGATCGGCTTTGTGATCCTTTTCGGGATCGCGTGCAAAACGGCGATTCTCATTGTGGAGTTTGCGAAAGAGGAACATGATAAAGGCGTATCCATTCCGGAAGCAGCGGAAAATGCCGCAAAACTGCGGTTCCGCGCGGTGCTGATGACAGCTATCAGTTTTATTCTGGGCACACTGCCGCTGGTGATCGCCTCCGGCGCGTGTTCTGTGAGCCGGCGTTCCCTGGGGACCGCAGTCTTCGGCGGAATGCTGGTTTCCGTGATACTGGGTACGTTGTTCATACCTGCGTTCTATGCGGCGGTACAGAAAGTAACAGAATTTTTCAACAGGAAACGTGCGAAGTAAGGATTATAAACTGGAGAGAAAATATGAATCGACTCAAACACTTTTTTACGGATTACATCTGGCATTTCCGGGCAGCGGAATTACCGAAACGGAGAGCGTTTCCTTTGCAGATCTGCCGGGTGCTTTTCCTGACAGGACGGTTGTTTTTCAAGAACAAAGGGACCATTCATGCGTCTGCGCTGACCTATTTTACACTGCTTTCCATCGTCCCTGTTGCCGGCTTGCTTTTCGGGATCGCCAAAGGATACGGATATGATCAGGTACTGCGCGCAAAACTGCTGGAAAGCATGTCGGGGCAGAAGCAAGTTGCAGAATGGATCATTCAGTTTGCGGACAAGGCATTGAACAATGCCAGCGGCGGAGTTGTTGCCGGGGTCGGGATGATCTTCCTGCTGTGGACGGCGTTGAATCTGTTGACCAGTATCGAAGCGACGTTCAACGAGATCTGGGGTGTGAAACAGGGGCGTTCCGTCCTGCGGAAAGTCAGTGATTATATTACACTGTTGATCCTGTGTCCGCTGCTGCTTCTGGTGGTCACGACCAGTATTGCATTCATTACAACGCGACTTCAATCACTGGTGGCATCCCTGCCCTTCCCTGACGTATGGGATTCTGTCATCGTATATTCCGCGAAACTTCTCCCCTTCCTGCTTGCCTGGGGAACGTTTACCTTTTTCTACATTTTCATACCAAATACCCGGGTCAAATTTTGCGCCGGGCTTATCGCCGGTGCTGTTACCGGTACGTTTTACACATTATTGCAGATCGGTTATATCTATGCCCAGAAATATTTGACCGGATACAACGCCATTTACGGGAGTTTTGCAGCGATCCCGTTCTTCCTGTTATGGTTGCAGATCAGCTGGACCATGATCCTTCTCGGGGCGCAGACCGCATTTGCCGTTCAGAATGTCAATATCTATGAGCGGCTGCCCGATGATATAGAATACAGTCTGGAATACCGTTTCCTCTGTGCCTTGCGGATCATGACAGAACTGGCACATGCGTTCGCAGAGAAGTCCGGACCGCGTACCGCCACACAGCTTTCCGAGGAACTGGAAATTCCCATCCGCATGGTACGCGGCGTGCTATTTGATCTTTATTCCGCAGGGGCAGCCGTCCGTTTGACGGGTGACAGCAAGACAGAGGAAAGTTGTCAGATCGCTCTGCCGCCGGAGACATTGACACCGCTGGAACTCTTCCGTCTGCTCAGTCAACGTGGCAGCAAAGGATATGAAACTCCTTTGGCGAAGATACCCCGTGAATATCTGGAAACATTTGTGAAACGCATTTCGGAAGTACCGGAAAATTGTTCCCTGCTGAAATTACCTGCCGTGGCATCCATTCGCAAGGAGCAGGCATGAAATACCGTAAACCGGAGATCCTGGCACCGGCAGGGAATCCCTCCTGCGCCCTTGCGGCATTCGACGCCGGCGCCGATGCCATTTATTGCGGATTGAAACAATTCAACGCCAGAGAACGGACCGAAAATTTTTCCGATGAAGAAATGGATAAGATCATCGGTTACGCCCATAAGAACGGGAAAAAAGTCTACGTCACACTCAATACTCTCATCAAGGAATCCGAACTGGATGCCCTCGGCGAAACACTCGCACTGCTGGAACGCCTCGCACCCGATGCGCTCATCGTGCAGGATGCCGGAGTCCTTTACGCCGCCAGAACGTATTTTCCCGCCCTCACAGTCCACGCGTCAACGCAGATGGGACTTCACAATTCGGAAGGGTTGAAGTTTGCGGAAAAACTGGGGATCAAACGGGTGATCCTGGAACGTCAGACCACGTTGAAAGAACTGAACGAAATGATGAAACAGTGTCCGGGATCGGTGGAAACGGAAATGTTCATCCATGGCGCACTCTGCTGTTGTATCTCCGGAAGCTGTCTGTTGTCCAGCTGGCTCGGCGGGTGGAGCGGGAACCGGGGCAAATGCAAACAGCCCTGTCGCAGACGGTATCATGCCGATGCCGGAAACGGGTTCTTCCTTTCCGCACAGGATCTCTGCATGATTGATATGCTGCCCGAAATATTGAAGACCGGGGTCGCATCCCTCAAAATCGAAGGACGTCTCCGCCGGAATGATTATGTCAATCACACGGTGACGGCGTACCGCAAGGCTCTGGATGCCGCCTGTATTTCCGAAGAAGCATTCCGTGCCGTCCTGCCGGAAGCAAAAGAGGAACTGGCAAAAAGCTGCGGCAGAAAATGGTCCAACGGATTCTATACAAATGAATCCGCACGGGAACTGATCAAGTTCGATGCGCTGGGTGCGTCCGGACTCCTCTGCGGTAAAGTCATTTCCACCGGAAAAGGCGGATTCACCTTCTCCGCATCCAAACGATTGCATCTGGGCGATCTCATCCGCGTACAACCCCGGAGCGGGGACGAAGGGCCCGCCATTTCTCTCACCCGGATCTCACAGAACGGGCAGCCGATCCGCACGGTGCGGCCCGGCGAAACCGCGTTCATTCATACGGAAAAAGAAGTTTCCGCCGGCTCTCTCGTCTACAAGACAGGGGAAAGCGAAACCGATTACAGCCGCCGTATTGCCGCCCTGCCGCCCCAGAAAGAACGGTTGTCGCTCAATGTCGCAGTCTCCCGTCATGCCATGACGATCCAATGCGGTGAACTGTTCTGGGAAAAAGAACTGGAACTGGGCGAAGCCGGGAAACACCCGCTTCTTCCGGAACGGTTGGAGCAGGAATTCCTTTCCGGCAACTTCGGCAAACACGCCATCGGCGATGTCAAAGCAAAAGTGACAGAGAATCCGTTTCTCCCCGCCAGCGTGCTGAAAGCGTGCCGCCTGGAATTCCGGGACTTTCTGGAATCAAACGGCGATAAGCTGGAAGGCGCATCCGCAAAAACAGAAGAACATCTCGCTGCGTTCCGCGCCGGACTGCCCAAAGGAGATCGCATCCGCACGGATCACATTATCCGCAGCGTGATCCTGCCCCGCCGGAAACCGCATCCCCCGGGTCAATGGAACATCATCCGCGAGATCAAGGATGAACCCGCGCCCCGGGAAGAACTTCTGTTGCCCTTCTTCATTCCGGAAACCGATCTCAAACGTGTCCGCGAGGCACTTGACCGTTTCTTCGGGAAAGGCGGGAAAGCGGTCCGCATCACTTCGGTCCATCATCTGGCACTGCTGGAATCCTATCCCGAGGCGGAGATCCGCACCTGTATGCAGTTGCCGGTCTGCAATTCACTGGCAGTCCGTCTGCTGAAAGAAAACGGTGTCAAGGCGGTACAACTCTGGCTGGAACTGGAAAAGAGTGAACTGGAATCTCTGGCGAAAAACGCGGAACTCCCGACGGAACTCTACCGTTACGGCCGTCCGGTACTGCTCAATACCAGAGCAAAGATCCCGGCGGAAGGACGTCTTACAGATGCACGCGGAACGATATTCCATCTGGAAAAGGACGGGATCCTCACCAGTATGCTGGCGGATAAAGTCTTTGCGATCCCGTCGGTCAAAGGCGTTGAGGGAGAATTATACGATCTCCGTGCCGCGCAGTACGGGGAAAAAGATACCGCGCTGTTCAACTTCGATTACGAACTGCGCTGAACTCACGGCTGAAATCGAGTAGGAGGTTGCACCTTATTGGTGCGACCGTCCTCTCACACCACCGTACGTGCCGTTCGGCATACGGCGGTTCAGTAACTTGAGTGCAGTTCATTATACCGGATGAAGATATCGTCATATCCCATCTGAATAAT